>NZ_CP076326.1:663335-1326671 GCF_018771565.1 Thermoflexus hugenholtzii
CCCGGGTTCCCGCATCGTCGTCCACGATGACGATGCGGGCGTGGCGCCGCGCATACTGGGCGACGACCTCCAGCAGCCGGTCCGCGTCCACCGGCTTGCCCAGCACGTCCACGGCCCCCAGGCGAACCCCCCGCTGGCGGTCGGCCAGGACGGAGACGATGATCACCGGGATCTCCGCAGTGGCCGGATCCGCCTTCAGGCGCTCCAGCACGGTGAAGCCATCCACGTCCGGCAGGTAGATGTCCAGGGTGATCAGCTGAGGGCGCTCCTCCCGGGCCAGGCGGAGGGCGTCCTCGCCCCGGTGGGCGACCAGGGTGCGGTAGCCGGCCCGCTCCAGGTGCTGCACCAGCAGATCGGCGATGTGCCGGTCGTCCTCCACGATGAGGATGGGGGCGGTTCCATCGGTTTGGGCCTGGGGAGCAGGTCGGGCGCCCGGCTCCGGCTCCGGCAGGGACACGGCCGGCCGGGCGATGGGCAACGTGAAGTAGAAGGTGGAGCCTTTGCCCACCTCGCTCTCCACGCCGATCTGCCCACCGTGCAGCTCCACCAGCGCCTTCACGATGGAGAGGCCCAGGCCGGTCCCCGGCGTCTCCTGGACGCGGGGGTCGTCCACCCGATAGAAGCGCTCGAAGATGCGGGGGAGGGCTTCCGGCGGGATCCCGATGCCGGTGTCCTGGACCTCCACCCGGACCATCTCCCCCTGGGGCCGGGCGCGGATCCGGATCCACCCTCCCTCCGGCGTGTATTTGTGGGCGTTGCTGACCAGGTTCATCAGGATCTGGATCAGGCGGTCCTTGTCGGCCATCACGGGCGGGAGGGCGTCCGGAAGGTCGACCTCCAGCTGCTGGCGCTTCTCATCCAGGCGAGCTTTGAGGGAGAGGATCACGGCCTCCACGGCGGCCTCCAGGGGGACCGGCCGGAGGTCCAGCTGGAGACGCCCGCTCTCGATGCGGGAGATGTCCAGCAGATCGTCGACCAGCATCTTCAGACGATCGGCGTTGGCGCGGACGATCTGGAGGAAGCGCCGCTGCATCTCGGAGAGGGGGCCTGCGGACCCCATCAGCAGCAGATCCACGTAGCCCTTGATGGAAGTCATGGGAGTGCGCAGCTCATGGGAGACGGTGGAGATGAACTCGGCTTTGGCGCGGTCGGCCTCCACCTCAGCCGTGATGTCCCGGAAGACCGATACGATGCCCAGGAACTCGGTGCCCATCATCACCGGGGCGGCGTGGACGGTGATGAAGCGGCCCTCCGGCTCCAGCTCGTGGCGCATGAAGAGGGTGGGGGGCTGGCCATGGGGAGCGGAGAGCCAGCGCCGGAGGGAGGCCATCCATTCCTGCCAGGCCGGGCCGTAGAGGCCGGTGAAGTGGCGGATGGGACGGCCGAGGACCTCCTCTCGGCGCAGGCCCAGGATGCGCTCGGCGGCCGCGTTCATCATGATCACCTCGCCCCGGGCGTCGGCCACCATCACGCCCTCGGCGATGGACTCCAGGATCGCCTGGCGCTTGGAGGCCTCCTCCTGAGCGGCCCGCAGGGTGTTGCCCAGCTGTTCCGCCTGCTGGGTGATCAGGTGATAGAGGGCCGCGTTGTGGATGGCCTGCGCCATCTGAGCTCCCACGGTCTCCAGCAGCTGGATGCGCTCCATGCGGAAGCGGCCGGGCTGAGGATGGGTCAGCACCATGACGCCCAGCACATCGAAGCCCAGGACGAGGGGAATGGCCACGGCGGACTGCAGGCGCAGGTTCTGCCAGGCGGGAGGCAGGCGCTCCGGCGAGACCGCCTCCGGGCATTGCGTCCGCCGCTGGCGGATGGCGTCCCGCACCAGCCCGGGGTCCTCCCGAAGGGACCACGAGGCCCCGAGCAGATGGGCGCTTCCCGGACCGACCCCGGCCCGCACCTGCAGGCGGCCGGACTCCGGATCCAGCAGGATCACGGCGGCGGTCTCCCCTTCCTCGGTGAGCAGGGAAAGGGCCTGTCGGAGCGTCGCCTCCAGCTCCAGGCTGGCCGTGAGGGCTAAGGTAGCCTGATAGAGCAACTCCAGCTGGCGATGGCGGGCGGAGAGGTCCGTTAGGGCTTTCTCCAGCGCCTCGGTGCGCTCGCGGACCAGTTGTTCCAGCTCCTCGCTGAAGCGTCGGGTTTGCTCGTAGAGCCGGGCGTTCTCGAGGGCCACGGCCGCCTGTTCCGCCAGGGTCTGGAGCAGGATCTGCTCCGCCTCGTCGAAGGCCCCTCGGTCCGGGTGGGCCACGGCGATCAGCCCGTCCGTCCGTCCGGCGGTGCGCATCGGAAGGAGGAGCAGGGAGCGGATCCCCTCCCCTTCGGTTTCCAGGATCTCCGTCAGATCGCGCAGGTAGAGGGCCCGCCCCGAGCGCCACGCCTGATCGACCCACGCCGGGTCCAGGAGGTCCTCCGGAGAGGGGCCTGTGGGCGCGGCCTCGGATGGAAAGCGGGCCTGGATCTGGGGGGATCCGGTCGGTCCGGGCACCAGCACGGCGGCCCAGGCCGCCCGGCTCAGCGTCGCCGCGGCCTGGGCGATGGCCTCCAGAAGGGTGCCCGGCTCCAGGCGCGCGGCGATCAGCCGGCTGGCTTCGTTGAGACGGGTGAGCTCCTCGATCCGCGCCGTCAGGCTCTCATACAGACGGGCGTTCTCGATGATGATGCCGGTCTGGCTGGCGAGCAGCTCCAGCATCTCTGCGATCTCGCGGGTCGGCGCCCGCCCATCCCGGGGCTCGTCCACCGAGATGATCCCCAGGAGGTGCCCACCCGTTCCGTAAATCGGCACGATGAGGAGGTCCTCCGGGTGCCAGCGGGTGGGATCCGGCCGTGGCTCCCGCGTCGGCGTAGCGGTCCAGGTGTCCAGCAGGTCGGTGAGGTTCTCGGGTTGCCGCTCGTAGGGGATGTAGTAACAGGTCCCCAGGCGGAACTCCTCCCGCAAGAGCTGCTGCATGTTGCGCCAGGGCTGGGTGATCCGGCGCATCCGCTCGAAAACGGGGAGGGGGAGCCCGGCCTGGGCCACTCGACGCAGAACGGGTGGCTCTCCTTCGATCAGGCTGATGAGGACGCGCTCGAATCCCAGGGATTCCCGGATGGTGTGGGCGATGGCGTCCAGGGCGTTCTCCAGGGGGTGCTCGGCGCGCAGGGCCTGGCTGACCTCCAGCATCCCGCGCATCAATTCGATGCGCTGGCGGTAGCGCTCGCTCCGCTGGGCTTCTTCCTGCAGGCGCAACGCGTTGCCGATGGCCACCGCGGCCTGGGCGGCCAGGGCTTCCAGGAAGGCGATCTGCTCCTCCCGGAAGCCGTCCACCTGGCGGCTCTGGAGATCCAGGACGCCCACCACCAGGGTGCCATACCAGATGGGGACGGCGACCTCGGACAGGGTGTCCGGTGTCCCCGGGAGGTAGTGGGGATCCTGTCGGACATCCCGCACCAGCAGGACCCGGCCGGTCTGGAAGGCCTGGCCGATCAACCCCTCGCCGGGCCGCTGGCGGTCGAGGCCTCGGGCCTGCAGATGCTCCAGGGTGAGGTGGCGCAGGAGGCGCGGGCGCAGGAGATCATGCTGCGGGTCATGCAGCAGGATCATCCCGTAATCCGCCCCGGTGACCTGCATGGCGGAGCCCAGCACGAGGTTGAGGATGTGATCCAGATCCAGGTTCGCGTTCAGCTCCTGCCCGATGCGGTTGAGGGCCAGCAGCTGCTGGATACGGGCTTCCAGCCGTTCCCGCACTTCTCCATAAAGCCGGGCGTTCTCCACTGCGATGGCCGCATGGTGAGCGATGGCCTGCAGCAGCTCCAGGTCCTCTTCGTCAAAGGCATCCTCTTCCTCGTGCTCCACCGCGATCATGCCGATGACGCGGTCGCCCCGCCGCATGGGCACGCCCATCCAGAGCCGGGCAGGGGACCCAACGGGCTCGATGCCCAGGGCGCGGGCCTGCTCCATCACATCTCCCCGCAGCAGCAAGGGCCGGCCGGTTCGGAGCACATACTCGGTCAGGCCGCGGCCGCCGCGTCGCTTCGGCCGCTCGGTGAGCCGTTCCCCCCGATGCACGTAGAACACGAAGGAGACCTCATCGTTCTCCGGGTCGTAGAGGGCGGCGTAGAAATTCCGCGCGTCCAGGATCCGCCCGAGCTCCTCCCGGATCGTCTCAAACAACGTGTCCAGATCCAGGGTCGCGGCGATGCGCTGCCCGATCTCCATCAGCGTCCGCATGCGGGCGGCGCGGCGCTGGGCCCGCTCGATCAGCTGGAGGTTATGCAGGGTGGTCCCCAGGATCACCCCCATGGCCATCCCCAGCCGTTCGTCCTCCCGCGTGAAGCGGCTTTCCAGGCGGTTGATCAGATGGACCTCGCCGATGGGCTGCTCCCGGGCCATGAGGGGGATGGAGAGGACCGATTGGACCCCGAACCGGGCGATGAGCTCCCGGTAAGGCGGGATCACCCGACGGTCCTCCGGCGCCCGGTTGGAGCGGAAGGGCCGCCCGCTGCGGAACACGCTCTCCGCGAACACAGGATCGCCCACCGGCAGCCGGAAACGCAGGTCCTCCGGCGACCACGGCCCGTGGACCCCCGCGGGATGGGGAGCCAGCTCCTGGCGTTTCGGATCGTAGAGCAGCACCACCACCCGCTCGACCCGGAACCAGCGGGCCAGCTCTGCGACGGCCGGGCGGAGGAACTCCTCCAGGGAGCGGGAGATGGCGCTCATGGCGGCGATGCGGAACAGGGTCTCCAGCCCTTCCGCATACTGGCGGGTCGCTTCGTAGAGGCGGACGTTGTGGATGGCGATGGCGGCCTGGGCGCCGATGGCCTCCAGCAAGCGCAGATGGTCCTCGGTGAAAGCGCCCGGCCGATAGGCGCACAGCTCCAGGGTCCCTACCAGCTCCTCACCCGCCTGCAGGGGGATCCCCAGGAAAGCCCGGAAGGGAAGGGCAGCCAGCGGCGCGCGGGGACGGGCTTCGGTGAAGCGCTGGAGATCCTCGATCCGCAGGGGGCGTCGGTGGGCGAACAGCCAACCGGTGAGGCCCTCCTCCGGGCGATGGAGGTCGCTGCCCTGGGCCAGCTGGGCCACGACCTGGGGATCCCCATCCCGGGCTCGGGTGCGCAGGCGCCGCTCTCCAGGCTCCCACAGATGGATCTCCGCCAGGTCGTAGGGGATCACCTGCCGGATCGCGAACAGGATCGCGTCCAGGGTGGATTCCAGATCCAGGGAAGCGCCGAGCAGACGGGCGATCCCCGTCACCAGGGCCAGCTCACGGGATTGAGGGATGAGCGGGGAGGGGACGGGAGCCTCCGGGGCGATCTGCAGAACGATGAAGTGACCGGGATGTCCGTCCAGGGAGAGGGGGAGGACGCGGGCATGCACGCGCTGCCCGTTCACGAGGGCGGGTTCCGACGAGCCCCGCAGCCAGCGTTCCAGGACTCCGAGGGGCTGGAGGCGGGCTTCCAGATCCTGTCGGGAGGCCGGCGGAGGATCTCCCAGGCGCGCCCGGGCGGCGGCGTTCAGGAACACCCGACCGCTGCCGGCCTCCACCCACAGGACCGGCTCCGCCCAGCGATCCAGGAAAGAGGCCTCCGCGGCGGCCGCCGCGGGGCGAGGGGATCTTCCTCCCAGGAATCTCCGCAAACGCGCCCACCCCATCGCCGCTCCCCTCCGGGATTCGGGCTCAGGCGTCCGGTTAGCCGGGCAGGAGCATCTCCCGGCGCCGGGCCTCTGCGGCGATCTCCGTCAGCTCCCGGATGTCGTGGAAGACCGAGTCGCCGGCCCGCACGATGCCGATGGCTAGAGACATCAGAGGCACACGCCGTTCGTTCCCCTCGGAGTCCGTGAGCACCAGGTAGCCCCGTTCGCGATCCGGGAAGGCATAGTGGGTGCCGACGCCTTCCGCGAAGCGCTGGCGCAGGGCCTGGGCGATGGCCTCCGCCCGGTCCGCCCGGGTGATCACTACGAAGTCGTCCCCGCCGACGTGGCCGATGAAATCCTCCGGGGTCCCCAGCTCATCCACCACCTCCCCGATGAGCATCGCCGTCCAGCGCAGCACCTCGTCGGCGGCCACGAATCCGTAAACTTCCTTGAAGGCCTCCAGGCCGTTGATCCCGACGTAGAGCATCCCCCAGTCCGAGCGGCGCAGGAGCTCCCGCAGCTGGTCCTCGATCAGGCGCCCGCTGGGAAGGCCGGTGACGGGGCTGGTGAGGCTCTCCCGCTCCGCCCGTCGGAGGGCGTTCTGGACCCGCAGGCGCAGCTCCTCGATGTCGAAGGGCTTGGTGATGTAATCGTCGGCGCCCAGCTCCAGCCCGGCGATGCGGTCGCTGCGCTCGTCCCGCTGGGTGAGGAACAGGATGGGGATGTGACGGGTGCGCAGGTGAGTGCGCAGGCGGCGGCACACCTCGTAGCCGTCGATGTCCGGGAGGACGATGTCCAGGAGGATCAAGTGGGGGAGCTGTTGCCGCGTTCTCTCCAGCGCCTCCTGGCCCCGCGCAGCCGTCTGGACCTCGTAGTCCAGGGAGGTGAAGTAGGTCTTCAGCAGGTTGGCGATGTCGGGATCATCTTCCACGATCAGAATCCGCCCTTTGCTCATCGCGTCCTCCCTCACGCGCAGAAGCCTCACGGCTCGATCCCCCGCCGGCCTGCGCCAAGCCCCCTCCGAACCCAAGGGGTGGGAACAGGCGCTTCCGAATTAAAAAACCGAAATGGAGAGGTCCCTGGATGCCGGCCGGGTTAGTTCTATTTTAACCTCAATGGGCCGCTTCCGGGAACCCGCAGGCTTTGGGGGTCCCCCGGAAGCCCTTCGAAAGGGGATGTGGGATCATAGCAGGCCCAGCCCGAGCCCGAGGGCCAGGCAGAGGAGGGCGGCCAGGCCGAAGCGCCAGGAGACCGCCATCCAGGGGGCGTAATGGGCGCGTTGCTCGCGGAGGACATCCGGAAGGGGGCGTTGCTCCCGGAGGGCCTGCCAGGGCGCGGCCATGTTCCCGCCCATCTCCGCCACCGCCGGGAAGGCGGCGATCAGCATGTAGAGCATGCCAACCCAGAACAGCCCGTCGGAGATCCCCCGGAAGGTGAGCGCTCCCTGCGTCCCGCTGAGGAGCGCCGCCAGCCCCACGGCAAGGACGAGCAGGCCGGCGATCTCTAGTCCACCTCGATTGAAACGAGCCATCGGTCCTCCTGGTGCCGTCGCTATGTGGGATCAGAGGTCTCCCCGGCGAGATCCCGCCACGCGGGGATCCCGGCCACCCCTTCGGCCGCCTGGATCGCCCGGACGATGGCCTCGGCCACCACCTCTGCCGCGAAGGCGCCGACGATGCTGACATCGACCTCTTTCTCGCCGGTGGCCAGGGCGAAGAGGGTGTCCCCATCCACCATGGTGTGCGCCGGCCGGATGGCGCGGGCCAGGCCGTTGTGAGCCATCTGGGCGACCTTGTTGGCCTCCTCCTTCGTCAGCGCCGCGTTGGTGGCCACGACCCCGATGACGGTGCTCTCCGGGACCCGCCGGCGGAAGCTCAGAGAGATCTGGCCGGCCAGGGCCTCCAGGACCGCCATGGTGTCGGCGAACCCGGCGCCGTCCGGCCGTCGGGCGCCCGCCAGGATTTTCCCGGTGTGGGGGTCCACCACATCCCCCAGAGCGTTCACCGCCACCAGGGCGCCGATTCGGATGCCCCCGCCGATCTCCAGCGCCGCGGTCCCGATCCCTCCCTTCATCGCATACGACATGCCCAGGATCTTCCCCACCGTGGCGCCGGTCCCGGCCCCTACGTTCCCCTCCGGCACCGGGCCGTCGGTGGCGGCCTGGCAGGCCGCGTAACCCATCGCGGCGTCCGGGCGAACCCGCGGATCGCCGATGGCCAGGTCATACAGGATGGCGGCCGGAACGATGGGCACGCGTCCGCCAGGGGTTTCAAAGCCCACCCCACGCTCCTCCAGGTAGCGCATCACCCCGGAGGCGGCGTCCAGGCCGAAGGCGCTGCCGCCGGCCAGCACCACCGCGTGCACTTCCTGAACCAGGTGCATCGGCCGGAGGGCATCCGTCTCCCGGGTCCCGGGAGCTCCTCCTCGTTGATCCATCCCGGCCACCGCGCCCCGCTCGCAGAGCACCACCGTCACCCCGGTCAGGGCTTTCGGATCCTGCGCGTGGCCCACCCGGATCCCGGGCACGTCCGTGATCCCGTGTAGACGCCGGGCCATTTCCTCCCTCCGAATGCGCGCTTACGTCTCTCATCTTAGGGGCAAGACCGGACGCGGACAAGCCGGGGTTGCCCGCCCCGGAGGATCCGGGTATACCTTGCGTCATCCGACCTCGATCCATGCCGTTCGCTCCCGGAAACGGATGGAGGATCCCTTGCGCAGGCGAGGAGATCGCGAGGCCCACAGGCCCGGGCGTTCACGGGGGTTTCTCCTTCTCTTCTTGCTGGTGCTGATCTCATGTCGGGGGGAGGACGCCCGGCCGTCGTCCGCGCCGCCCGAACCGGAGAGGGCGCTCTCCGGAGCCGGAGGCCCCGCCGCGCCGGTTCCCCGGACGCCCACGCCGGATCCCCCGCGTCCGGGGGTCTGGCCCGATCGGGAGCTGTATCTGGTGCAGCCCGGGGATACGCTGAGCGCCATCGCCGCCCAATTCCGGACCACCGTGGAAGCGATCCAGGCGCTGAACCCCGGCGTGGACCCCCAGCGGCTGGCGGTGGGCCAGCCCCTCTGGATCCCCCTCGGCGTTCAGGAAAGGGGTCCATCGGAGAAATTGATCCCGGATTCGGAGCTGGTCTACGGGCCGGCGTATCTCCGCTTCTCCGTTGCGGATGCGATCCGCCGCTTCGGGGGGTATCTGAGCCGCTATCAGGAGACGGTGGGCGGGCGAACGCGGACCGGAGCCCAGATTGTCGAGGAGGTGGCGCGGAACCATAGCGTGGGGCCGCGGGTGTTGCTCACCCTGCTGGAGATGCAGAGCGGATGGGTTCGGGGGGAGCCGGCGGATGACCGGGCCCGCTTATATCCGATGGGATGGGAGCGGCCGGGCGCGGAGGGCCTCTACCGGCAGCTGAACTGGGCCGCGGATCGCCTGAACGATGGCTATTACGGTTTCAAAGGCCGCTGGATGTGGACCGTCCGGTTCGCCGACGGGCGGCGGGTTCGGGTGGCGGAGGGGCTGAACGCCGGAACGGTGGCGGTGCAGGCCTTCCTGGCCGCCGTGCGGGCTCCGGAGGATTGGGCGCGGGCGGTGAGCTCCCGGGGGTTCCCGGCCGTCTATCGGGCCCTGTTCGGGGATCCGTTCCGGGAGGAGCCTCCCGTGTCCGTTCCTCCAGAGCCAACGTGGCGGCTGCCGTGGGCGGATGGGGAGATGTGGTATTTCACGGGCGGGCCGCACGGCGGATGGGGGAACGGCGCGGCCTGGGGCGCGCTGGACTTCGCGCCGCCGGATGTGGAGGGCTGCGCCCCCTCCCGTTACTGGGCGCGGGCGGCCGCGGACGGCCTCATCGTGCGCACCGGGGAAGGCGTGGTGGTCCTGGACACCGATGGCGACGGCCATGAGGAGACCGGCTGGGTGATGGTGTATCTCCACATCGCCGCGGAGGGCCGGATCCCGCCGGGGACTCGCGTTCGGGCCGGGGATCCTCTGGGTCATCCTTCCTGCGAAGGCGGGTTCGCGGACGCCGCGCACGTGCATCTCGCCCGGCGATTGAACGGGGAGTGGGTGCCCATCGCCCCCGGGCAGCCGTTCCGGCTGGGGGAATGGGAGGCGCTTCCCAGCTTCGCCCTTTACGAGGGAGCCCTGGCGCGGGATGGGGAGCGCAAAACCGCCTGCGCCTGCAAGGACGACGCCCGCAACGGCATCCCGGCGCCATAGTCGGATTCCGCCCTTCCTCACTCACAGCGGAACGCTCCGAATGCGGGGCGGCTATAATGGGGGAAGCGGGGAAGGCTCTTCCTTCCCACGCGCGGCGCCGTGGGATCGAACCCAGAGGTCTGGCAGGCCGGAGGGGATGGAATGGGAGAGGGGTGGCGCAGGCCGGGCGCGCTGCAGGCCTTCCTGAGGGAACCGGATCCTGAGGCCATGGCGGAGACGCTGGTGGCCTTCGCCAACACCGATGGCGGGGCCCTGCTCATCGGCGTGGATCCGGAGGGGAGAGCGGTGGGGGTGGATCCGCAGGAAGTGGAGGACGCCCTCCGCCGCGCCCTCGCCCAATGCCGGCCTCCGGTGAAGACGCGGTGGGAGCAGGGCGAGGTGGATGGCCGGACCGTGATCATCCTCCACGTCCCCCGCAGTCCGGAGCTCCACAGCCTGGCCGACGGGCGCGTGCTGATCCGTCGGGGCGCGGAGAACCGCCCCCTGGAAGGCCGGGAGATCCAGCAGCTGGCGGCCACCAAAGCCGTCGGCGATTACGAGGCGGAGGTGGTCCCCGGCGCAGGGCGCGAGGACCTGGATGAGGCGATGATCGAGGAATATGTGAGCAAGCGAGAGGCCCGCCAGCGCCGGCGGATCAGCGGAACGGTGGAGGATCTCCTGGTGGAGATCGGGGCGCTGACCCCGGATGGGCGGCCCACGGTGGCCGGGATCCTGCTGTTCGGCAAGCAACCGCAGCGGTTCCTCCCCCAGAGCGGCGTGGTCTTCGTGAAGTTTCCCGGGGTTGGGCTCCAGGGCGAGGGCGGGCTCCCGGGCTATGCCCGACGGGAGGAGATCGGAGGTCCCCTGGCGCGCGTCATCGAGCGGGCCTGGGAAGTCGTCTGGGAGGAGATGCAGCTGGGGGCGGTGGTGCGCGGCCTGGAACGGGAGGAGCGGCCGGAGTATCCGCCCTTCGCGGTGCGGGAGGCCATCGTGAACGCGGTGTGCCATCGGGATTACCGGCTGCGGGGCCGGCGCATCGAGATCCGCAAGTTCGCCGACCGCCTGGAGGTGATCAGCCCGGGCGGGCTGCCGGGTCACATCACCCTGGACAACATCGTGGAGGAGCATTACTCCCGCAACCCGCGCATCGTCTCCGGTCTGTTCTACTGGGGCTACATCGAGGAGCTGGGCCTGGGGATCGATCGGATGATCGAGGAGATGGTCCGGGCGGGCCACCCCCAGCCGAAGTTCCAGGAGACGCCCTATTCGTTCACTGTCATCCTGTATAACCGGCAGGAGCGCCCTCCCATCCCGGCGGGGGAGCCTCCGATGAACGAACGCCAGCTGAAGGCGCTGCAGTATGTCCGGGAGCATGGGCGCATCACCAACCGGGAATACCAGCAGCTCTGCCCGGGGGTCTCCCCCGAAACCCTGCGCCTGGACCTCGCGGACCTGGTCCGCCGGGGGATCCTGCTCAAGATCGGCGACAAGCGCGGGACCTACTACATCCTGAAGTAGGCTGTGGCGCATCTCGGCGGCGATTTCCCAAGGATTTCCCAAAAGGGGTTTGGGATAACAACATGGTGAACTGGACGCCCGGTTTTCCGGTCCTGAGTGGGGTGCAAATCGGGGTGATCCTGGCCCTGGGGTGGGCGGTCTGGCAGATGGGGCTCCTGGCCCGGATGGCCTGGGGAAGGGAAGAGGGGTTGCCGGGGGAGGCCTGGGTCTATAGCGGGCTGGGGGTCCTGTGGCAGGGGCTATGGGCGGTCGCCATCTGGCAGGGGGTTCCCCCGCTCATCCGGTTCACGGCCTGGAACCTCGCGGGCGTGGTGCTCTCCCTCTTGCCGATGGGAGCTCTCCTGTGGATCGGACGGTTCCTGGAGCGCCGGCTTCCCCGCTGGGCGATCCTGCTGATGGGTCTGGGGGCGGGGGTCGCGCTGATCGCGGCAACCTTGCCCTATCGGCCGGAGACCGGCCCGGCGCTTTCCGCGTGGTGGAACGCCAGGCGCATCCCCGGCGACCCGGTCCTGTGGTCCTGGGGGATCCGGGAGGGGATCTGGGGGATCGGGACGGCCCTGGGGCTGGGATGGCTGGGATGGGCCTACCTTCACATCCACCGGCCTCTCCATCGGAACCGGGTCGCCTATGAGTTTCTGGGGACGGGGCTGGTGGCCCTGGGCGAGGGCCTGGCCTGGACCCCTCGGAGCGACTGGATCGCGCTGGGGTGGGGGGTCCGGGGGATCGGGGTCACGATCCTGGCGCTCCCGATGGGATGGCTGGAGCTGCCCTCTTTGCGGCAGGTCGGGCGATCCCTGCTAACGTGGGGGCTTAGCGGGATCCTGCAGATCGGTCTGGTCTTGGGGATCCTGGCGGGGGCAGCGGCCGCGCGGGCGTCCCTGCCTGGGGTGGTCCCGGTGGGGCTGGAGTGGGGAGGGATCGCGCTGGCCATCGTCCTGGCGCAATGGTGGATTGGATGGCCGTTGCACAGGTGGCTCCGGCGGCGGCTGTTGCCCGCCGTGGACGAGCCCGCTGCCGCGGTCCGGCGATATGGTCAAACGATCAGCAACCTGCTGGATGTAGAGGCGCTGGCGCAGGCCGCCTTCACGGTGCTGCAGGAGACCTTCGGGCTCCGGCAGGGGGTCCTCCTGCTATTCGAAGAACAGCCGGACGCGTCGCTGCAGGCGCGGGTGATCCGGGGCCTGGGGGAAGCGCCGGATGACCCGGGCCGCTTCGCCCCTGACAGCCCAATCTTGCAGGCGTGGCAGAAGGGCCGTTCCCTCACCCAGTATGAGATCGACTTCGGAAAGGCGTTCCAGCGCGCGGATCCTGCGGAGCGGCGCTGGCTGCAGCGCCTGGGCGTCGAGCTCTTCGTCCCCATCCGCGCGCAGGCGGTGCTCCTGGGGTGTCTGGCCCTGGGGGCTCGCAGCGGGGTGGAGGCCTATAGCCCGGCGGATCGGGATCTGCTGGCCTCCATGGCGGAGCAGACGGCCGCGGTGCTGCAGAACATCCGCCTGGTGGAGGATCTGCGGCGCCTGAACGCGCGCATGGCCGAGCTGAACGAGGACCTGGCCCGGGCGGCCCGACGGCTGGAGAAGCTGGATCGGGTCAAGACCCACTTCATCGAGATCGCCTCCCACGAGCTCCGGACCCCCCTCACCCACATCCGGGGGTATGCGGATCTGCTGGCGGAAACCCTGAGCGGGCAGGACGAGCCCGATGGCTCCCTGGAGCGCATCCTGCAGGGCCTCCGCCGTGCCGCCCTGCGCCTGGAGGAGATCATCAGCGCCATGCTGGATATCTCGCAGATCGACGCGGAGGCCCTTTCCATCTATCCCATCTCCATCCAGATCCCCACCCTGGTCCGCATGGCGGTGGAGCCGCTGGAGGGGGCGATCGCGGAGCGACGGCAGAAGCTGATCGTGGAGCCGATGGAGGACCTGCCGGTGATCTACGGGGATCTGACCCGGCTGGTGCAGGCCCTGCGTCACGTGGTGCAGAACGCCATCAAGTTCACCCCGGACGGGGGGACGATCACCCTGCGCGCCCGCCGGGTCCCGGCGGAGGAGGCCGGCGGCTCCACGGACTATGTGGAGATCGCGGTGCAGGACACGGGGATCGGCATCGATCCGGAGGATCAGGCCCTGATCTTCGAGAAGTTCTACCGGGTGGGGCCGATTGAGCGGCACTCCACGGGCGCGATCAAGTTCAAAGGTGCGGGCCCCGGGCTGGGGTTGCCCCTGGCGCGGGGGATCATCGAGGCCCACGGAGGGCGGATCTGGGTGGAGAGCCCGGGATACGACGAGGTTCGCTGCCCGGGGAGCACCTTTTATATCTGGCTGCCGGTGGTTTCACGCTCCGAGGATTAGACCCGGCTTCTCAGCCAGCCCAGGGCGGCCCCGGCGAGCACCAGGTAGGTCGCGTGGATGGGGGTTCGAATCAGGAGAAGGAAGCTGAGGGCCCCGATCCCCACTGTGAGGGGGTCCACCAAGGAGGCGGAGGCCAGCTGGATCAGCACACCGGCCATCAGCCCGAGGGAGGCCCCGTTCACGCCATCCAGGAAGGCCGCCAGGGTCGGGGAGCGCCGCATCCGAGGGATCCACGGGCCGGTCAGGGCGACCAGGACGAAGGAAGGGAGGAAGATCCCCAGGGTGGCCAGCAGCGCCCCCGGGATGCCTGCGAGCAGGTAGCCGATGAAAGTGGCTGTCGTGAGCACCGGCCCCGGGGTCACCTGACCGATCGCCACGGCGTCCAGCAGCTGGGACTCCGTCAACCACCCCAAGCGGGCGACGAAATCCGCCCGCAGGAAGGCCACCCGCACATAGCCGCTCCCATACAGGGTCGCCCCGATCTTGAGGAAGAGCAGGAACATCCACAGGAGATGGAACGGGACGGGCGAGGCGGAGAGGGGGGTGAGGGCCAGCCCGGCGGCCCCGATCAGGGGAGGTTCGGGTCGGCGGATCTGTCGAAGGGCAAGCATGGCCAGCCCGGCGCCCAGCAGCAGCAGGAGCTCGTGGACCCCGCGCAGATACAGCGCCCCGGCGGCCAGGCCGATAAGGACGACGCGGAGGTCCCGCGCTGTCCGCCGTCCCAGGTCGATTATCGCCTGGGCGATCAGGGCCAGGACCACCGGCTTGACCCCATAAAGGATCCCGGCGAGGTCCGGCGTAGTTTGGAAGTGGACATAGAGGGCGGCCAAGGCCATCATCATCAGCATGGCGGGGGTGATGAAAGCCGCCCCTGCGGCGACGAGGCCCGGCCAGCCGGCCCGAACGAACCCCAGGTGGATGGCCATCTCGGTGGAGTTCGGGCCGGGGATGAGATAGGTGGCGCTGAGAAGGTCGAGGAACTGGGCTTCCGTGACCCATCGCCGGCGACGGACCAGCTCGTGATGCATGAGGGCGATGTGGGCCGTTGGGCCTCCGAAGGCGGTGCAGCCCAGCCGGAGGAAGAAAGCGAGCACTTCTCCCACTCGGCCCGGGGAGACTTTCCCCGGGGCCCCGGAGGCAGGGAACTCCTTTTCCATAGCCGGATCCGGCTGAGGGACCAGCCCCATCTCCGGTTGTCCCGAAACGTTCAGCGTGAGCTCCGAGCCTTCCTTTCGAGCAGGGCGCCGGCCTTCACGGGGCTGGGAGAAGAGACCCCCTCAATGATCCGGCAGATCTGTCCGTTCCGGGCGGGGATCCCCGCGCGCTGGCGGAGCCTCCGGAGTTCCCGGCGGAAGGCCTTCAGCGCCCGGATCTGACGATCGATCTCCGCGATCTTGAGATCCAGCAGCTCCCGAACCCGCCGGCATGGCGGTTGATGGGCTTCCCAGAGGGCGAGGATCTCTTGAATCTCCGCGAGGCGAAACCCAAGAGCCCGGGCCTTGCGAATGAAGATCAGGCGCTCTTTCTCCTTCTCCCCGTAAAGCCGGTAGCCGGAGGAAGTCCGACAGGAGGGATCAAGCAGGCCGATGGCCTCGTAATACCGCAGGGTCCGCGGGTTCAGCCCCAGCTCCGCTGCCAGCTCGCCGATCCGCCGCAGCGGACGATTCCCTCGAGCTGTCATCGCACCAACCTCCCCAATCGGATCGGATTATGCTCGCATCGTTAAGGATCGCAACAGAACGGCGGAGACGCTGAGGGCCATCGCCAGCATCGCCCACATCGGATCCAGGCGCCCGCTCATGGCGGCGATCACCCCCATGCCGTTGAAGGCCAAGGCCAGTCCGACGTTGGTGGCCGTGAGGCGATAGCTGACCCGGGCCAGCCGGAACGCGTCCGCAAGGGCCTGAAGATCTTTACGGATCAACACGACATCTGCGGCCTCCAGGGCGATATCGGTCCCCGTCCCCATCGCGATCCCCAGATCGGATTGCATCAGGGCCGGCGCGTCGTTGATCCCATCCCCCACGAAGGCGACACGCTGCCCCTGCTTTTGGAGCGCCCGCACCAATTCTACCTTCCCGGCCGGCCTCACCTCCGCATACACCTCATGGATCCCCAGCGCCTGGGCGACAGCCTGGGCGACCGAGGCGCGGTCCCCAGTGACCAGGATGGGCTCCACGCCCATCGAACGGAGCGTCTGAATCACAGCAGGGGCCTCCGGCTTGAGGCGATCCGCGAAGATCAGGAGGCCTCGGACCTGATCCTCTACGGCGACCAGAACGGCCGTCTGATCCGCATCGACGGTGGATAAGAGAGAGATGGCCGGCCGGATCTCCACCCCATGTTCCACCAAGAGGTCGGGGGTCCCCACGATCACCGGCCGGCCCTCCACACGGGCGATCACGCCACGTCCGGGGATCGCCTGGAAGAACTCCGGCTCCGGAGGTGTGAGCCCCCGGGCTCGGGCGGCGTCCATAATAGCCCGAGCCAGCGGATGTTCCGAGGGCCGTTCGGCCGCGGCCGCCCAGCGCAGGATCTCTTCCTCCTTCTCCCCCTGCATGGGATGAATCATGCTCAGGATGGGCTGCCCTTCGGTCAGCGTGCCTGTTTTATCCAGCAGAACCTTTTGCACCCGCGTGAGCAGATGGAAGGCCTCCCCGGATCGGATCAGGATCCCTCGAGCGGCAGCGAACCCGGTGGTCCGGATGAGGGCGAGCGGGGTGGCCATCCCCAGGGCGCATGGATATCCCATGATCAGCGCCGTGAGGGCCGCGAACAAGCCTCGAGGCGGATCCGGTTCCCCTCCCCAGGTCAGCGGCCCGATGGTCCATAGGATGAAACCGAACAGACTGGCGGTGAACACCATAGGCACATAGATCAGCAGCACCTGATCCACCAGCCGCAAGATCCCGGGTTTCATCGCCCGGGCTTCCGCCACCAGACGGGCCACTTGGCGCAGGAACATCGTCTCATCCGCGCGGGTGACCTCCACGATCAGGCTTCCCTCGCCATTGATGGCTCCTCCGATCACTTCATCCCCCGGGCTCTTCACGACGGGCATCGGTTCCCCGGTCAGGAGGCTTTCATCCACGGTGGAGCTCCCGGCGACCACCACGCCGTCCGCGGGGATCCGTTCGCCCGGCCGCACGCGGATGCGATCTCCCTTCTGGAGAAATCGAACCGGGATCTCCTCCTCAGCCCCATCCGGTCGGATGCGGATGGCGATCTCCGGTTGGAGACGCAGGAGCCGGCGGACAGCCCAGGAGGCTTGGGCGTGGACCTTCACGGAGAGGTAGCCACCAATGGTGTGGAAAGCCAGGATGAAGGCGACTGCCCCCAGGAACACATCGCCCGGGATGGCAGGATCCCGCCATCCCAACACGCCGCCGATCAGGCCGGCCGTCGCGGCCACCAAGACTAAGACGTCTTGGTTCAGGATGCCGCGGCGCAGGGATTCCCACCCATTTCGGAGGACGAACCGGGCCGGCCCCAGGGCCAGAAAGAGGGCCACTGCTGCCTGTCCCACCATCCATCCGGGCTTCATGGACCCTCCCATCCTCATCCCGGCCATCAGCGCGGCCATCGCCAGCGCCACCCCTGCCCCCAGGGCCCGGGAACGGGCTGTCCGGAGCTCCCGCTCCTCCTGCGCGATGGCCGCTTGCTCCTCCGCCGGGTGGACGGTGAACCCCAGGGCTTCCAGAGTGCGAAGGAAATCCGCTGGCGAAGCCTGGGCCGGCTCGTAGCGGATCAGCGCCTCCCCGTGGGCGATGCTCACGTAAACTTCCAGGACCCCCGGGAGGCGGGTGAGGGCTTTGCGAATGGACTCCACGCAAAGCGAGCAATGCATCCCCCCAATGCGCGCATGCCACACCGCATTCATCTTTCCCTCCCTCTGGATCGCTCTACAAGGAGTTTAAACCTTCCAGCTTCCTGGAAGGTCAAATCTCCAGAGGCCGGGACTTTCCGGGAGAAGTGGGGTTGCAGCGCCGCTGCGCCTCCACCGCCTCGCCTACGGGAGGGTGAAAAGACCGGAAGGCCCCGAAGGCCGGCTACGGGGCCCGGAACCGGGCGCAAGGGTGGGGGGTGAACGTCGCCCTGGCCCATATGGGTCGTTTTTGATATAATGGGTTGTGATTGTGCCCTCCTGTTGGGATCAGGACCCGGGGGGAAGATCCTGCGAGGGCAGGCGGCATGGCGCTTTCCTTGACGCAGCTGAGGGAACGCTGGCGGGCCTGGCGTCAGGCGTTCCAGGAGTTCTTCTACGGCTTCGCCGCCTACGATGTGGTCCAGCATCTCCTGGAGATGCGGGCCGCCACGGAGAACCTGTTCATCGCTGCTCTCTTCGGTGACCTCATCGGCCTCCCCATCATGCCGCCTTACTACAGCCTGCGCCTGCTGCCCTATGTCGTCCCGGTCCTGAGCACGTGGAAGCGACGGGTCCTGCGGGAGCGCGAGTTCACCGACGAGCACGATTTCCATTTGCACGGCCTGTGAGGGACGGCTTGCGGCATCGATCCCGATGCCGGATCGTTGCCGTGAGGGATCTCTGAGGAGGTGTGAAGACATGGCGGAGCAGAAGACACGTGAGGGGTTGCTGCGTCGGGTGGTGAATTTCGTGCAGGAGCTGACCTACGGCATGGCGGCCCACGACATGGCTCGCTACGCCCTCCGAACCCGGGCCAGCATGGAGCATCTGTTCATCCTGATCACCATGGGCGACCTCATCGGCGTCCCCATCCTGCCGCCTTATTACAGCCTGCGCATCCTGCCCTACGTGGTGCCCCAAATCAGCACCTGGAAGCGCCGCATGCTCCGGGAGCGGGACGTGGCGGACGCGATGTTCTGAAGGTCAAGCGAATCCCTTACGCGAGGTGAACCGGGATGGCCACCGCGCTGGCGAAGTTGCTTCGGGAGAACCCCGAGCGCCGCTACATCATGTTCGGCGGCAAGGGCGGGCTGGGCAAGACCACCTTCTCCGCCGCCACGGCTTACTGGCTGGCCCGGCAGGGCTATAAGGTGCTGGTCTTCTCCGTCGACCCCCAGGCCAGCCTCTCGGACATCTTCCAGCGGGACATCTTCGGCAAGGGCCCGGTGGAGATCATGCCCAACCTCTGGGCCCAGGAGATCGACGCTGATCGCCGGATCAAGGAGTATCAGGAGGAGATCCGGCGCAAGATCCTGGACATGTATGGCCTGGATCAGGTGCCCCCGGAGATCGAGGACTACATCCAGGCGGCCTCCGCCGAGCCGGCGATGGAGGAGAGCGCCATCTTCGACGCCGTGGTGGACATTGTGGTGGAGGGCCGCTACGACTACTACATTTACGACCTGGTCCCCCTGGGGCATGCTCTGTATTACCTCAGCATGGCCAAGGTCTACGATGAGTGGATCACCAAGATCACGAAGCTGCGGGAGGAGATGCGGGAGTATGAAGAGATGGTGGCCCGCATCCGCCGCCAGCAGACCGAGGAGGACCGCATCCTGGAGGAGCTCCAGTATATCCGGCAGCGGATCAACATGTCCTCCAGCATCCTCACCGACAGCCGCCGCACGGCCTTCTTCTTCGTGCTGATCCCGGAGGAGCTGGTGATCCTGGACACGTTGAAGGCGGCCGAGCTGTTCCGTCGGTTCGACGTGCCCATCTCCGGCTACGTGGTCAACCGGGTCCTTCCGACGGAGCTGCTGGGCCAGAACATCCCCGAGTATCTGCGCAACCGCATCGAGATGCAGCGGCGGCATCTGGAGGAGATCCGCGCCCGCTTCGGCGACCAGGTCCTGGCCTATGTGCCCGAGCTGGAGCGGGATGTCACCGGACTGGACATGATCGCCCGGGTGGCGAAGCTGCTCTTCGGAAACGGGAAGGCGTGAGATCGATCCGGGAGGGGAGAGGGATGATCCGCATCGAGAAGACGATGGTGGACTTCCTGCGGGAACATCCTCGCCTGAAGTATGTGTTCTTCGGCGGGAAGGGCGGGGTTGGGAAGACGGTGATGGCAGGGGCCACAGCCCTCTGGTTCGCCCGGCAGGGCCGCCGCACCCTCCTGGCCTCCACCAACCCGGTCCACAGCCTCTCCGGGCTGCTGGACCAGAACGTCTTCGGCAAGCCGACGCCGGTGGCCGGGGTGCCGAACCTGTGGGCTTATGAGATCGACACCAAGGACACCATTGAGCGCTCCAAGCGGGAGATCCGGGAGAAGATCCAGTGGTTTCTCAAGTTCGCCGAGATCTCCACGCGGGCCGACGAGTTCGTGGAATCGGCCACCATGAACCCGGCCTTCGAGGAGTCGGCGATGTTCGAGAACATGATCGACCTCATGTTCCGGGACGAATATGAGGTCTATGTGTTCGACACCGCCCCCACAGCCAACGCCCGCCGGCTCCTCGGGATGTCCAAAGTTTACGCCCTCTGGGTGAACAAGATGATCAAGTCCCGTCAGGAGGCCCAGGCCCTCCGCAAGCTGCTCTCCTTCACCAAGAAGGAGGAGCCGGACCCTCTGATGGATTACCTGATCAGCTTCCGGGACCGCATGGAGCGGGCGCGCCGGCTGATCACCGACCCGGAGCTCACCGCTTTCTTCTTCGTGACCCTGCCGGAGGCGCTGCCCATCGCGGTGATCCGCCGCTTCATCCACTGGTTCCACGACTTCGGCATCCCGGTGGGCGGCGTGATCGTCAACGGCCTCATCGATCGGTCCTTCCTGGGGGAGGACACGCCTGACTTCGTCCGCAACCGCATCGAGATGCAGGGGCGCTATCTCCAGGAGATCGAGGCGCTCTTCGATGGCCTGGTGCGGGGGATGACCCCCCTCCTGGAGAACGAGGTGCGCGGCGTCCCCATGCTGGAGCGCTTCGCGGGCTATCTGTTTGCCGGCTCCTCGTGAGAAACCTGGGGGTTCAGAGACCGGGGCCGGGCGGCGATCAAGCCGCCCGGCCTCTTGTTTAGGAGTTCTCGAGGAGATCCCGCCTCAGCGAGATAGAGCCTCGATGTGCTCTGAGACCCGGAAGGGGATTCTCTGTGAATCGAGGGACGTGGGGATGGTGAGCTCCGCCGCGGGCAGTGCGTCCGGCGGAGGGAGGAGGATCCGGGCCAGGCCCCGGGGCTGCACCCGCCGGAAGCAGGCCAGGGGCTCCGGCCAGCGGGCGAGCAGCCCCTGTGCCCGCGGGCTCCCGGTGAGCCGGGCATGCCGCTCCAGGATCGCCTGCAGGAACGCGATCTCCTGTGGATCCTCCACCGGCTCGATGCGGACGAGCTGGGGGTTGTAGCGCCGCTCCAGTTCCTCCCGCTCGTCCAGGACATAGGCCACGCCTCCGGTCATCCCCGCCCCGAAGTTGTCCCCCACCGGGCCCAGGATCACCACGCCGCCGCCGGTCATATACTCACAGCCGTGATCCCCCACGCCTTCCACGACGGCCCACGCCCCGCTGTTGCGCACCGCGAAGCGATCGCCGGCCCGCCCGGCGACGAAGAGCCACCCGCCGGTGGCCCCATACAGGGCGGCGTTGCCGATCAGCACCGGGGACGGATCCCGCAGGTCATGGGGCGGGCGGACGATGAGCTCCCCACCCCCCAGCCCTTTGCCTACGCCGTCGTTGGCGGCCCCGATCAGGATCAGCCGCATGCCCCGATGGGCGAAGGCCCCGAAGCTCTGGCCAGCCTCCCCGATGAACAATAAGGTGACGGTGCCTTCCGGCAGCCCGGCCTCCCGATACCGCCGGGCGATCTCCCCGGCCAGCCGCGCCCCCACCGCGCGATCCACGTTGCGGATCCGGTAAATCCCCCGCACCGGCCGGCCCTCCATCCGCGCGTGGACTGCGTCGCGCACGATCTGATCGTTGAGGGCGAAAGACCAGACCCGCGGGACGGCAGGAACGGCCGGAGGCGGCGTCGCCGGGCGGAGCACCGACTCCCAGTCCACCGAATCATCCACCGCCTTCAGCAGATCCGTTCGCCCGATCACTTCTCCCAACCGGGTGTAGCCCATCGAGGCCAGGATCTCCCGCACCTCATGCGCCACCATCCGGAAGTAGGCCATCACGTGCTCCGGGCGCCCGGCGAACTTCGCCCGGCGCTCCGGATCCTGGGTGGCCACCCCGGTCGGACAGGTGTTCTGATGGCAGACCCGGGCCATTACGCATCCCAGGGCGACGAGGGGAACGGTGCCGAAGGAGAACTCGTCCGCCCCCAGGAGGGCGGCGATCACCACATCCCGTCCGGTGCGCAGGCCCCCGTCCACGCGCAGCCGCACGCGGTCCCGGAGCCCGCAGGCTACCAGCATCCGGTGGGCCTCCGCCAGCCCGACCTCCCACGGCATTCCCGCGTTCTTGATCGAGGACCAGGGCGAGGCCCCGGTCCCGCCGGCGTGGCCGCTGATCAGGATGATGTCCGCCCCGGCCTTGGCCACGCCGGCCGCGATCACCCCCACCCCGATGGTGGAGACCAGCTTCACGGAGACCTGGGCCCGCGGGTGGATGGCCTTGAGGTCGTAGATCAGCTGGGCCAGGTCCTCGATGCTGTAGATATCGTGATGTGGAGGCGGCGAGATCAGGTCGATGCCGGGCTGGGCGAAGCGCAGCCGGGCGATCTCAGCCGTCACCTTGGTGGCCGGCAGGTGCCCGCCCTCGCCGGGCTTGGAGCCCTGGGCCATCTTGATCTGGAGCTCCTCGGCGGAGATCAGGTAATACGGCGTGACGCCGAAGCGGGCGGAGGCCACCTGCTTGGCCCGGCTGTTCCGCTCGGTCTCGTAGCGGTCGGGATCCTCGCCGCCCTCCCCGCTGTTGGAGCGCAGCCCCAGGCGGTTCATGGCGATGGCCAGGGCCTCGTGGGCCTCCGGGGAGAGGGCGCCGTGAGACATCGCCGCGGTGGAGAAGCGGCGGAGGATCGCCTCCTCCGGCTCCACCCGGTCCAGCGGGATCGGCGGGCGGTCGCTCTCCCAGCGCAGCCGATCCCGCAGATCCACCGACTCCCGATGGACATGGGCGGCGAAGGCTCGGTAGCGGCGATAGGCTTCAGGGAAACCCTCCCCCAGGGCCTCAGGGGTCCGAACGGCCTCCTGGAGCGCTCGGATGGCCTCCGGGTTCAGGGCGTGGAACTCCCCGCGCGTCCGGTGTTTGTAGAACCCCGGGGAGGGGAGCTCCGGGCGTTCCGAGGCGAAGGCCGCCCGATGCCAGATCTCCACACGCCGGGCGATCTCCTCCAGGCCGACCGGGCCGAAGACCGCCGGGGTCCCCGCGAAGGCCCATTCCACCAGCTCCCGCTGCAAGCCGATGATCTCGAAGATCTGAGCCCCCGTGTAGGCATCCAGGGTGGAGATCCCCATGCGGGCCATCACTTTGAGCAGGCCCTTCTCGACCGCCTGGATGTAACGCCGGATCGCCTCCTCCGGGCTTCCGGCGCGCCCGCCTTCGCCTTCGCGCGTCGCCAGGGCGGCGACGGTCTCGAGGGCCAGATAGGGACAGATCGCCGAGGCGCCATACCCGATCAAGCAGGCGAAATGGTGGACCTCCCGGGGCTCCCCGGAGACCGCGATCAGGCTCGCCTGGGTCCGCTGACCGGTCCGAATCAGGTGATGGTGCACCGCGCCGACGGTCAGCAGGGCCGGGATGGGGGCGTGGGCCGCGTCGACCGTTTCATCGCTGAGGATCAGCAGGGCGCATCCCTCCCGAACGGCCTGCTCGGCGGCCCGACACAGCTCCTCCAGGGCCTGTCGCAATCCCTCCGGCCCCGCAGCCACCGGCCACACCATGGGGAGCGTGGCGGAGCGGAAGCGGGGATCTGGCAAGGCCCGCAGGGCGGCGACCTGAGCCGGAGTGAGGATCGGCCCCGGGAGCTCGATGAGGCGAGCGGCCTCCTCATCCGGGTTCAGCAGGTTGCCGCGGGCGCCCAGCAGCACGGTCAGGGACATCACCCGGGTCTCCCGCAGGGGATCGATGGGCGGGTTCGTCACCTGGGCGAAGCGTTGCTTGAAGAAATTGTAAAGGGGGCGGGGCCATCCGGAGAGCATCGCCAGCGGCGTGTCATCGCCCATGGAGCCGATGGGCTCTTGACCGGTCCAGGCCATCGGGCGAAGCAGGAGGGCCAGCTCCTCCGCCGTGTAGCCGAACGCGATCTGTCGCCGGAGGAGCGCCTTTGGTTCGGAGGGCGGGATATAGGCGGGGGCCTCCGGGAGACGCACCCGATGGCGGCGCACCCACTCCGCGTAGGGACGCCGGGCGCTGAGCTCGGCCCGCAGGGCGGTGGGATCCTGCACCCGGCCGGTGCGGAGATCCGCTGTTAGCATCTGACCCGGCCCCAGGCGGTCCAGCCGCAGGATCCGTTCGGGGGGGATCTCCAGGGCCCCGATCTCGGAGCCGCAGTAGAGCAGGCCATCCACCGTCCGCAGCGTCCGCAGCGGGCGCAGGCCATTGCGATCCAGCAGCGCGCCTATGAAGCGGCCGTCGGTGAACAGCACTGCGGCGGGACCGTCCCACGGTTCCATCAGGCCCTGGTGGTAAGCATAGAAGCCTCGCGCCGCTTCATCGAGCTCGGGGGACTTTTCCCATGCCTCCGGGATCAGCATGCGCAGGGCGTGGCGGATGTCGTAGCCGGAGTGGACCAGGAACTCCACCACGTTGTCCAGCATGGCGGAGTCCGAGCCCTCGGAATCGATGATCGGCCGCAGGTCCTCGATGGAATCCCCCCAAAGCGGGGAGGTCAACAGGGCCTCCCGGGCGCGCATCCCGTGGATGTTTCCCTGGAGCGTGTTGATCTCCCCGTTGTGGCAGAGGGTGCGGAAGGGCTGAGCCCGGGCCCAGGCGGGCAGGGTGTTGGTGCTGAAACGCTGGTGGAAGATCACGAAGTCCGTCTCGAAGGCCGGGTCCTCCAGATCCGGATAGAAACGCGGCAGATCTCGGGAGAGGACCAGAGCTTTGTAAACGATGGTGCGGGAGGAAGCGGAGGCGACATAGAGGGAGAGTCCTTCGGCGGCCGCCTCCCGCTCGCTCCGGCGACGGGCGCGATACAGCCGACGGTCGATCCCTTCGGGGGTGTCGCCTCGTTCGTCCGCCAGCAGGGCCTGAACGATGGCCGGGCACGTGGCCCGGGCCCGAGGGCCGAGGAGCTCCGCGCGGATCGGCACGGGGCGCCACGCCAGGAGGGTGAATCCCTGCGCCTGAAAGGCGGCCCTCAGGAGCGCGCGGGCTTTCTCCTGAGCGGCGGGATCCAGAGGAAGGAAGAGCATCGCAACCGCCAGACGTTCGGGCGCCGTATGCAGGCCCTGAGCCTCCAGAAAGCGCAGGAACAGGCGGCGGGGGAGGGCGGTCAGCACCCCTGCCCCATCGCCGGTCCGCCCATCATCTGCGGTGGCCCCGCGATGGGCCATGCGGTCCAGGGCCTGAAGGGCCATCGTCAGCAGCTCGTGATCCGCCGGGCCTCCGGGACGGGCGAGCAACCCGATCCCGCATGCGTCGCGCTCCCGTCGGTGGATTCCCTCCATCGGATTCCTCCTGGCTGCGCCCCTATGGCGTTCCCGCGAGGGATCCTTCCGCGTCCGGGTAGCCCCCGGGGTTAACGAACATTTTCACAAGGGGTGGGGGGAGTTGTCATCCCCCGTTTGGGCCATTTTGGCCCCCCTGAACGGGCCATTGATCATCTCCTTCTGCTAACCGCTCCAGGATGGGATTACAATCTCGTGTGGAGGGGCATCTATGGGCGCGCGCATCCTGCTGGTGGACGATGACGCGTTGCTCCGGCGCAGCCTGGCCTTCAGCCTGGAGCAGGCGGGCTTCCGGGTGCATACAGCGGCCAGCGCGGAGGAGGCCCTGGCCGTCGCCGCCCGGGAGCGCCCTGACCTGGTCCTCCTGGACATCGGCCTGCCGGGGATGGACGGCCTGGAGGCCCTGCGGCGGTTCCGGGAGGTTCTGGGGGTGCCGGTGGTGTTCCTGACCGCCCGGCGCCGGGAGCTGGACCAGGTGGTCGGGCTGGAGTTGGGGGCGGATGATTACATCACCAAGCCGTTCGACACCGACGTGTTGATCGCCCGCATCCGGGCGGTCCTGCGCCGGGTGCGGGGGGCATCCGCTTCCCCTCCGCCGCCGGGTCGGCTGGTCGTGGGGGACTTGGTCCTCGATCCGGAGGGCCGCACGGTCACCGTGGCTGGCCGGCCCGTCGTTTTATCCCCAAAGGAATTTGACCTCCTCTACACGCTGGCGCTGGCCCCGAATCGGGTGCTGTCGACGGAGACGCTGCTCGCGCAGGTCTGGGGGGCCGAATATGAAGGGCAGCCCGAGACCCTCTATGTTCACATCCGATGGCTGCGGGAGAAAATCGAGGAGGATCCGGAGCATCCCCGGCGCATCGTGACCGTGCGGGGGGTGGGTTACAAGCTGGTGCCCCAGGGATAAGGAGAACGGCCGTGTTCCGCACCTTTCGATCTCGTCTCCTGTGGAGCGTCTGGCTTCCGTTCCTGGTGATGGCTCCCATCCTGGGATTGATGCTGATCGGCTTGGTGGAGGAGCGCATCCTCCTGCCTGCGCTGGCCCAGGAGATGATCGACCAGGGGATCCTGATCGCCCGGCTGGGGCAGGTCCTCCCGGAGATCTGGAGGGATCCCGAGGCGGCCCAGGCCTTCCTGCGGGCGCTGGAGATCCGACAGCCCACTCAGGTGCTGCTGTTGGATCCCTCAGGGCGGTTGTTGGCGGGGCCGGAGGAGAGGGGCCTTCTGGGACAGGCGGAGGAGGGGGCGTTGCCCGAGCGCGCCCGCGCGGGCGAGATCGTGTGGCACGCGGCTCTCCGAGGCTCTGACTCCGACGTGGTGTTGGATGTGGTCGTCCCGGTGGCGGATGAAAGTGGGGTGCGCCTGGGCTACATCCGCTTGCTCCGGCGTCTCCCGGATGTGGTGGAGGGCTTGCGGCTGGCGCGGCGGCTCATCCTGGGAGCCCTGGGGATCGGGTTGGCGGTGAGCGGGCTGCTGGGGCTGATCTTGGCGCAATCGCTGAGCCGACCCCTCCAGGCGGTGGCCTGGGCCATCGCGGAGTCTCCCCTGGAGGGGCCCGCGATGATCTTGCCGGAGAGCGGGCCTCAGGAGGTCCGTCAGCTCATCCGAACCTTCAATCGCCTCCAGACCCGGCGCGCGGAGCTCGAGGAAGCGCGCCGGCTGCTGTTGCGCAGCATCGTCCATGAGTTCGGCCGGCTGATCGGCGCCCTGCAGGCGGCGCTGCACGCCCTTCAGGCCGGCGCGGCCGAGGATCCTCGCTTGCGGGGGGAGCTGCTCCAGGGGATGTCCCAGGTCGCCGGAGATCTGACCCGGTTGCTGGACGATCTGGCGCAGACCTATCGGCAGACGCGGGAGCCGCTTTCTCTTCGCGCCCAGCCGCTGGATCCGGGGAGCTGGCTGCGGGCGCGGATCCTCCTCTGGGCCGGGATGGCCCGGGAGCGGGGATTGCGCTGGGAGGATGCGGTTCCGTCCGAACTCCCCTCGATCGTGGCGGATCCCGACCGGCTGGCTCAGGCGCTGGACAACTTGGTGGACAACGCCGTGAAGTTCACGCCGCCTGGGGGATGCGTGCGGATGGAGGCCGGGAGCGGGGATGGGAAGGTATGGATCCGGATTCAGGACACCGGCCCGGGGATCCCGCCGGAGGATCTGCCCCGGCTGTTCGAGCCCTTCTATCGGGGGCATCAGGAGGGACGGCCCGGCTTGGGGCTGGGCCTGTTCCTGGCCCGGACCATCGTGGAAGCCCATGGAGGGCGTCTGGAGGTAGCCAGTGAGCCGGGGGCGGGGAGCGCTTTCACCCTGATCCTGCCGGCAGCCCATCCGGATCGAAGGGGGAGCGCATGCTGAGCCTGGGGGTTCCTGCAGCTTCATCCGCGTGATCCCAACCAGCGGGACCATCTCTCGCATCCCCTCGTCCGATCAAGATTTATTCCGGTCTCAACCCGATTACCCAGATTGGGCATGGGAGGACACGTCGATAGGTTTCCAGATCCCGTTGAACCTTACTCAAATGAGGGAGATTCTTTCCTTTTATACTATCATCATACACGATTTCTACCGCAACATCAATAACCTCAAGATTATAGGCAAGCAAAAATTTCAAAAAATCGTTATAACAATCAGATGGATCTGAAAGTTGTATTTCTATCGCAACCTTGCTCTTCTTAAGATCAAACTTTAGGTGTTTATGTTGAGGAGTAACGGGTTGCTGGCGTTGCCAGCCTTTCCGAGCGAGCAACTCTTCCAAAATTTGTGCAGGAGTTGGACGTGCTCCTCTTCCCAACTTCGTCTTACCTAAGGATAGCAGGTATTGTAGCTGCCTAATCGAATCTTCGATCTCATCTATAAATTCTGGAAAGTGTTGGCTCAATATGGTTTTTGCGAATTTGAAATCGTATTCTGAGTAACCCATTTTCCTACCTCGGGCATAAGAGTTCAGGCTGTTATTTCGGAACATCAGCGCTTAAAGACCGGTGGCTCCCGCATCGCCTCCTCCGCTCCTCCGCGTCTCTGGCCCTGCTTCAAATTATAGCCGGTCGGATCCGGAAAAGCAGCCCACGTCTTTAAGGTCTCCTTAAGCTTGGCTTGAGCTGCTCTTCAGGACAGCGGGCCTGCCTGCAGGGTAAGTTCTTTTCAGGAAATCCGGCTGAAAGGAGGAGAAGCCCATGGCGCATGATGGGATCCGGCGGTTCGGCTTTGCCGTGGTCATGCTGGCCCTGGCGGCCTGCGCCCGGGCCACGCCCTCGCCGACCCCAAGCCCCACTCGGCCAGCGGCCACTCCCACGAAGGCGCCCACCTCGACGCCTACGCGGGCGCCCACTCCCACGCCGACGCGGGCCCCGACGGCGACCCCGACGCCCGCGCCCACGGCCACTCCCACGCCCCGGCCGACCCCCAGCAAGGCGGTCACGGTGAAGCTCGGCCAGAGCGCCGCGCTGGGGAAGTTCCTGACCGATGAGCAGGGCTTCACCCTCTATGTGTTCATGAACGATCCTCGGAACACCAGCACGTGCGAGGCGGAGTGCGCCCAGCGGTGGCCGCCTTTCCTGACTGCAGGCAAGCCCCTCGCAGGCCCCGGGGTGAACGCCGCCCTGCTGGGCACCATCCGCCGCAAGGATGGCACAACCCAGGTGACCTATAACGGGCATCCACTCTATTACTTCTCCGGGGACGCCAAGCCCGGCGACACGAACGGACAGGGGTTTAACAACCTGTGGTATGTGATCGGACCGGATGGCATGCCGATCAAGAAGTGAAGGCAAGGGGATGATGGGTGTCCATTATCCCCCGGTCTCCCACATCGCTGCGGAATCCGAATGATCGAGGGGTGAAAAGGAGGAAGAGATGGGACGGTGGAAGATGTGGATCGGCGCGTTGCTGACGGCGGGTTTTCTGCTTAGCGGGTGGGCGGGCACGGCCGGCCTCCGGGTCGCCTACGCCGCCCGCGCTCCCGCCCGGGTGATCCTGCGGGGGACCATTGCGAAGGTGGATCCGGCGGCGAAGACACTCACGGTGAAGACCGCGAAGGGAGAGACGGTGGAGGTCGTCGGAACTGACAAGACGGTCCTGCTGATAGTTGGGATCCGCAAGCCGACATGGAACGATCTCCATCCGGATGGGCGGGTGCTGGTGGTGGGGAAGCGGGCGGATGGCAAGGTGGAGGCCCTGCGCATCGGGGTGCGCCCACCTGTGCGGAGCGTGCGCGGGGTGATCGCGGAGATCCGAGGGAACCAGCTGGTCGTGGACACCGGGAAGGGCAAGGTCACCCTGGTCACCGACGAGCGCACCCGCTTCCGCATCCGGGGGTTGAAGAGCCCCAGCGTGAAGGACCTCCGGGTCGGCGATCGGGTGAGCGCGGTGGCCGTCGGACACTGGGATGACCTCTGGTATGCCAACCAGGTCGCCCGGATCCGTCCCACCCGCTGAAGGGCGCGACGTTGGCCGGTGGGGGGCATGGATACGGCCCCCCACCGGTCGATCCTTGTTTCGGAGGACCCTTCGATGATCCGCATCGGCGCGGAAGAGCTGCTTCTGATTCTGTTCCTGGCCCTTCTGCTGTTCGGGCCGGGTCGGCTGTCGGCTATCGCCCGGGAGCTGGGCCAGAGCGTGCGGGAGTTCCGACGCGGCCTGACGGAGAACAGCGAGAGCGCCGCGCCGGAACCGCGTGAACCGCGCGGATCCCCTCCGGAGCCCCCAGGGCCTCCCGCGTGAGCTTTCTTGCAGGAGCTTCCGTTGCGGACTTGGGCAGGGTGGCCGAAGCCCCTGTTTCTTTCCAAAGCCCTGGTTTTGCTGCTGCTCGTGGCCGTGGGTGGGGCCGGGTGGGCGCTCCATCGCCGGACGCAGGCCTCCGAGCTGTGGCGTATGGGGGGATGGATCCTCCTGGGCGGATGGGGACTCGCCCTGCTGGGGCTTCTCCTGTTGGGGCTATATCTGCGCTGAGCCTTGCCTTCCCGGTTTATCTCTTTACAGGAGGCTAATCGATGAGCCCACAGGCATCCGCTGATCCCGAAATCAAGCGCTACCTCCGGGATCTCGGCTCCTCGAATCCAGATCGGGTGCGCGCAGCCCGGGAGGCCCTGGCCGCCCTGGGCGCTCCGGCGCTGGAAGCCTTGATCGCGGTCCTCCAGGAAGAGGAAGACTCGTTACGCTGGGAGGCTGTCAAAGCCCTCCGGGACCTGGGGGATCCCCGCGCCGCCCCACTGTTCATCCGCCTTCTCCTCGAGGATCCCAACCCAGGGGTCCGCTGGCTGGCGGCGGAAGGGCTTCTCCGCCTCGATGAGACGGGATTGCAGGCTTTGCTGGAGGCCCTGGTTCATCATTCGGATTCTCCCTGGCTGCGGGAGGGCGCCCGTCACGTTCTGAAGGCACTCGCGGCCCGGGGACATAGGACGGAGCTCCTGCCGGTCCTGGAGGCCATGGACGGACTGGAACCTGCTTTGACGGTGCCGCCTGCTGCCCAGCGGGCCCTGGATTCCATTTTCGGCCACGGATCAACGGCGTGATCGGTCCGAGGAGTTCCACATTGTTCCCCGTCGGGTCCTCTGAGAGAAGGCGTCCCTCGGCCTGAGTTTTTGACGCCCTTCCGCCTTGCGCATACACTCAATACGTCCACCGGATGGACTCCATCCATGTGCGCCGGAGGGATTCGCGATGGCCGACCATGAGACCACGTGGGGGGATCATCCGCGGACAACGGTGCGTCTTCGGCCCGGCGAGCGGGTCACCCTGTGCCGGTGCTTTCAGTCGAAGAACTTCCCGTTCTGCGATGGGTCCCATCGGGAGGTCGCGGGACGGGGCCCGGTGACGGTAGTCGTGCTGCAGGAGGAGCCCTCCGAGTCGAGGGGCGTCATCTGAGGCGCGGCGCAGGCCCGCAGGACTGCGCATCCGAGAAAACCCCAGGGGAGGGGAACGACCGATGGGTGAGCATGAGGTGACCATCACGGCACAGAATTTCGAGCAGGAAGTCCTGAAGTCCGAGAAACCGGTGCTGGTGGATTTCTGGGCGGAGTGGTGCGGGCCGTGCAAGGCCCTGGAACCCATCGTGGCCCAGATCGCCCGGGAATACGCCCAGGTCCTGAAGGTGGGCAAGTTAAATGTGGACGATTACCCCGAGCTGGCCATGCGCTATGGGGTGATGGGGATCCCCACCCTCATCCTGTTCAAGGACGGGCGGGAGGTGGCGCGGATCGTCGGCTACCAGCCCCGGGAGCGCCTGCTCCGGCAGATCCTCCCGCATCTCCAGCCAGCCCCACAACGGTGAGCGGAGCCGGACCCAGGGGTCGGGGGAAGCCGGAGATCCCCGATCCCTGGTTTTCTTCCCTCATTCATAGCGCAGGGCGACGATGGGGTCGAGCCGGGCGGCGCGCCAGGCCGGGTAGAGGCCAGCGGCCAGGCCCACCGCGGAACTGATCCCCACCGCCAGCAGGATCGCCTCCGGGGTCACGATGGCCCGGAACGCCCCTCCAGCCAGCGTGGAGATCAGGAAAGCCACCCCGATCCCCAGCAATACCCCCAGGAACCCTCCGATGAGGGCCAGGAGAACCGTCTCGATCAGGAACTGGAGCAGGATGTCCCGTCGCCGGGCCCCCACGGCCTTGCGCAGGCCGATCTCCCGTGTTCGCTCCCGCACGGAAACCAGGGTGATGTTCATGATGCCGATCCCTCCCACCAGCAGGGAGATCCCGGCGATGGCGGAGAGGAAGGCGGTCAGGATCAAGGTGAGGTTGCCGAAGAGACTCAGGATCTCCTCCTGGGAGACCACGGTGAAATCCTCATCCTCCCGGAAGCGGATGCCGTGGCGCTCTCGCAAGACAGCCGTGGCCTGCTCCTGCGCCGCCCGGATGCGGTCCGGGGAGCGAGCGACCAGCACGATGGCCGAGAGGCCGGGTTCCCCGCTGCGCCCCCGCACCGAGTAGAGATACTGATGCATGGCGCTTAAGGGGATGAGGATCACCTCATCGTCGTTCCCGAAGGAGGTGCCTCCTTTGCGGCTCAGGATCCCGATGACCCGGAAGGGGACATCCCGGATACGGATCAGCTGCCCGACGGGATCGGCTTCCCCGAACAGCCTTCGGGCGGCCTCCACGCCCAGGAGCGCCACCCGGGCCGCAGTCCGCTCGTCCTCCGGGGTGAGGAAGCGGCCTCGCGCCACCGTCCAGTTCCGGGCGACCTGATACTCCGGCGTCACCCCACGCACGGTGGTGACCATCCGCTCCCTGGCGGAGGCCACCGGGAGCGTCTGGGCCACCACCGGGGCCACCATGACGATGTCTGGCGCCCGGGCGGGATCCTGCAATGCCCGCGCATCCCCCAGGGTCAGGGCGGGCCGCAGCAGGCCGGACTGCTGGGCGGCGGCCCGGGTGAGGCCGCTCTGGGAGAACCCGCCGGGGAAGACGAACAGCACGTTGGGCCCGATGGCCTCCACCTGGCGCTGGATGTAGTCCCGGACGCCCTGGCCGGCGGCCAGCAGGGCCACGACGGCGCCGACCCCGATCAGGATGCCCAGCAGGCTGAGGGCGGTGCGCAGTTTGTTGGCCAGCAGGCTTTGAAGGGCTGTCTGCAGGTTCTCCTGAAATTGCGCGATCATCGCTTCCGGTCCTCCCGAACGATGCGGTCGCTCCCCCCGTCATTCGGCGCGGAGGGCGACGATGGGGTCGAGCCGGGCGGCGCGCCAGGCCGGGTAGAGGCCGAAGAAGAGCCCGACGGCGGCGCTCACCCCCACGGCCAGGAGCACCGTATCCAGGCCCACCGCCGCCCGCACCGCTCCGCCGCTCAGGACGTTGATCGTCGAGGCCAGGGCGATCCCGGCCCCGGTGCCCAGGACGCCGCCGAGCATCGTGATCAGGATGGCCTCGGTGAGGAACTGGAGCAGGATGTCTCGCCGACGGGCTCCCACGGCCTTGCGCAGGCCGATCTCCCGCGTCCGCTCGGTCACCGAGACCAGCATGATGTTCATGATCCCGATGCCCCCCACGATCAGGGAGATGGCGCCCAGCGCCCCCAGGAACACCGTGAGCACGCCGGAGATCTGCCCGAAGATCGAAACCAGCTCGAACTGGGTCAGGATGGCGAAGTCGTCCTCGTCCCGGAAGCGGATGCGATGCCGCTCCCGCAGGAGCTCTGTGATCCGTCGGACGATCTCGTCGGTGTATTCCGATCGGGTGGCCTGGAGCATGATCCCGGTCACCAGCGGCTCCCCGGTTCGCGGATCCCGCGCGTCGTAGAGCATCTCCTGGGCCACCGTGATCGGGATGAAGGCTAGGTCGTTGTAGTCCCCGAAGGCGTTGCCGCCCTTATCCGACATCACCCCGATCACCCGGAAGGGAACCCCGTTGATGCGCACCGTCCGCCCCACCGGGTTGGGGACGTCCGGGAAGAGGCGGCGGGCCGGGGTGAGGCCCAGCACGATCACCCGGGAGCGGTTGAGGAGATGGGCCTCCTCGAGGAACGTGCCGTGCTGGGGAGGCCAGTTGCGGGCGGGGGCGTAGCCCGGGGTGGTCCCCAGGATCACCGTCACCGCCTCGCGGCCCTCGCTCTCCAGAGGCCCGAAACGCTGGATCACCGGGACGACGACGGTGACCCGGCCGCGCACCTCCTGCTCGATGGCGCGCACATCCCGCATGGTGAGGGAGGAGATGTCCTGCAGCGCGGCCCCTGCGGATGGGCCCTCCGCCGCTGCTCGTGGGATCACGAAGATCAGGTTGGTGCCGAGGGCGGCGAACTGGTCCTGGATGTAGTTCTGCACCCCGCGGCCGATGGCCACCATGGCGATGACGGCAGCCACCCCGATCAGGATGCCCAGGAGGGTGAGGGCCGCCCGCAGACGGTTGGTGGCCAGAGTCTCGAAAGCTTGTTGGATGTTCTCCCTCCACAACGCCGCTCGCATCCCGGTATCCCCTTCTTTGCGGATCCGATCAGCGCCGGAGGAAGATCCGGAACGAAGAAGCCGGTTGCACCTCGCCCAGGACGACGCGGTCGCCTTCTTGAAGCCCCTCCAGGACCTCGCTCTCGGTCTCCCCCTGGGCGCCCAGGCGAATCTCCACTTCCTCCGCCCGATCGCCGACCACCCGATACACGAAGGCCCGCCCGGTCTCCCGATCCCGCCGGACGGCGGCGTTGGGCACGAGGAGCACGTTCTCCCGGCGCTCCACTTCGATCTCCACGTTGGCGCTCATGCCGGCGCGCAGAACGGGATCCCGCTCATCCAGCACCACGCGGACTCGATAGGTGGCGGCGCCGCCGGCTTCGGTGGCGGCGGGAGCGATGGCGTCGATGTGCCCGCGGAAGGACCGGCCCGGCAGGGCGTCCAGGGTGATCTCCACCGGCATCCCTTCCTTCAGGCGCACGACATCGACTTCATCGACGGTCAGGTCCAGATAGAGATCGCTCAAATCAGCCAGGACGATGGCCCCGCCGGGGACGCCGGCCCCGACCACCTGGCCGATTTCGATGTTCACCGCGATGACGGTGCCATCGAAGGGAGCCAGCAGCGTCGCCTGCTCCAGGCGGCGGCGGGCCTGCTCCAGCTGCAGGCGGGCCTGCTCCAGCTGCAGCCGCGTCCGCTCCACGGTGAGAGCGTCCGGCTGAAGCCGGGCCAGGCTGGCCTGAGCCTGCGCCAGCTGGGCTCGAGCGGCCTCCAGCTGCTCCGGCCGCGCCCCGGCCTTCATCTTCTCGTATTGCAGGCGGGCGATCTCCGCCTGGAGCTCCGCCTGTCCCACCCGGGCCCGGGCCAGGTCGACGTCGATGGGGGCGGAGAGGGGAGAGCCGGCGGTTTTATCCCGGGTCAGCTGGGCCTGCCAGATGGCGTTCTTGGCCACCTCGTAGTTCAGCCGGGCGATCTCCAGATCCGTGGGATCCGGGCCCTGCTCCAGGGCCCGGAGGGCGGCTTGCGCGCTGCGCACCGCCGCGCGGGCCGCGGCCAGCTCTTCCGGCTTCGGCCCCTGAACGGTCTGGCTGTAGACCACCTGCTGGGTGAGATAGGCGACCTCCGCCTGGCGCACCGCCAGCTCCAGATCCGTGGTGTCCAGGCGGGCCAGGGGTTGCCCTTTGCGCACCGCCTCGCCTTCCCGAACGAAGATCTCGGCCACCGTGCCGGCGGTGGCGAAGTTCAGCACGGCCTGGGCGCGGGGACGGATCTTCCCCGCCGCGCTCAGGGTGACTCGGAGGGTCCCCCGCCGGATCGTCGCAGTCTCCGGCAGGGCGGGGGAACGCCCCCGGGCTTGCGCCAAGAAGGCCCCGGCCCCGATGAGGGCGAGGAAGAGCAATCCGCCGAGGAGCCATCGAACGCGGCCTTTCATGAAGCGTCCTCCTGGAGTTCAGGTTTGGGAAGGATCCTCGATGCCTCGGAGCACAAAGGTAGCCAGCTGCTTGGCGATCTGTTCCGGCGGGAGGGCTGCCAGCTCGGGATCCAGCTCCATGCCGAAGACGGTCACGCCGTGCAGGGCGCCCCAGATGGCCCACATCACCAGGGCGGGGTGCAGCGGGCGATAGCGTCCCTGACCCAGCTCCGCCGCCAGCATGCGGCGCACTTCCTCCAGAAGCGGCTGCGCGATCTGATCCAGGAAGGCCCGGCGCACGGCTTCGTCGGTGCGGATCTCCTGATACAGGGCCTGCATGAGCGGCAGTTGCGCGCGCATCGCGACCAGGCGCTCCCGGAGGAACTCCTCCAGCCAGCGCTGCGGCTCCATGGCCGGCAGCGCCTGCAGGTGGCGCTGAATCGGCTGGACGGTCAGGGCCTCAAACATCGCCAGCAGGAGATGCCGTTTGGTCGGGAAGTAGCGGAACAGCGTGCCCTCTGCCACCCCGGCCTCCCGGGCGATCTGCCGGGTGGTCGCTCCCCGAAACCCATGCCGGGCGAAGATCCGGGCCGCCGCCTCCAGGATCTGCGCCCGCCGGATCTCCGGAGCCTTCCGTGGCCCCATCGGTGCCTCCATGGAGTGAGTGCTCACTCACTATAAGGCGAAGCGAGGGAGGCCTGCAACTTTCGGGCGGGCCGGTCGATCCGCCCCGGGTATAATGGACCCGCGATGGGATCCTGCGTGGGAGGGCGGATGAGAGGATGCGACGAGGGATGAGGTGGCTCTCCCGGCTGGGGCCGATGGGGATCTTCGCCCTGTTGCCGGTTTTGTTGCTGGGTCCCACGTTGACCGGGTCGCGGACCATCCTCCCGGCGGATAATCTTTACGAATGGCAGCCCTGGCGGGCGGCGGCCACCGCTTTCGGGATCGGGGTTCCTCACAACGCGTTGCTCTCCGACCTGGTGCTGGAGAACTACGCGTGGAAGCGCTTTCTCCTTGAGGCCCTGCGGCGGGGGGAGCTTCCCCTATGGAACCCATATCTGTTCGCCGGCGCTCCCTTCCTGGCCAACGGGCAGCACTCCGCCCTCTACCCGTTCACCGCGCTTTTCCTGCTTTTCCCCCTCCCCCAGGCCTATGCGCTGTTCAACGCCTTGCAACTGTTCCTGGCCGGCCTGGGGATGTATGCCCTGGCGCGGGCCTGGGGCCTGAGCCGGGCCGCAGCGACCTTCGCCGGGGTCGCCTATGAGCTGAGCGCCTTCATGGTGGTCAGCATGGTGTTCCCCATGATCATCGCCGGCGCGGCCTGGCTCCCCTATCTTCTCGCCGCCCTTCACGGGATGATCGAGCGGCGTCCGCTGCTCGGCCGCCCGGCGGCCCTCCCCTGGACGTTGCTGGCGGCCATCGCCCTGGGGATGAACATCCTGGCCGGGCACGTGGAGATCACCTACTACACCGTCTTGATCGGCCTGGGCTACGGCCTGTGGGGGGCGTGGCGTGCCCGGGCCCGGATCCGGGCCGCGCTGGAGACCCTGGGATGGACCGGCCTGGCGGTGGGCCTGGGGTTCGCCCTGGGGGCGGCCCAGTGGATGCCGCTGTATGAGGTGGTGCGGGAGAATTTCCGCGAGGGGACGGCGACCCTGCAGCAGGTGCTGGGCTGGGCGTATCCCTGGCGCCATCTTCTGGTCTTCCTGATCCCGGATTTCTACGGGAACCCCAGCCACCATGGGGTGCGGGATGTGTTCAGCGGGGCCTGGGTGCCCTTCACGGTGAACGCCTACGGCCAGCCCAACCCGAACGGGGCCTTCACCAGCCACTGGGGGATCAAGAACTATGTGGAAGGAGGGGCATATCTGGGATTGTTGCCGTGGAGCTTCGCTCTCCTCGCGCTGCTCCGCTGGCGATCCCTCGCCCGCTCCCGCGTTCCCATCCTGTTCCTGGTCCTCCTCGCGGCGCTCTCGTTCTCGTTCGCCTTCGGGATGCCCACGTATGCGTTGCTGTATTACGGCCTGCCGGGCATCAACCAGCTCCACTCGCCCTTCCGCTGGATCTGGCCCTTCACCCTGGCGATGGCGGGTCTGGCAGGAGCGGGATTTGAGGTGGCGCTGCGGGAGGAGGGGAAGGCGGTGCGGTGGATGGCCCTGGGATGGATGGGAGTGGGGGCGCTCACCCTGGCCGCCCTGGTCCTGGCCCGCTGGGGGATGCCGGAAACCGCCCTGTCCCTCGCGGAGCGGGCCCTCCATGCCCTGGCCAAGGCGCCGGAGGCCTTCCCGGACGGCCGCACGTTTTTCTCGTATCAGTTCTGGAACCTGCTTCGTTTCGGCGGGGTGGCCCTGGGGAGCGGCCTGGCCCTCCGGCTGTTTCAACCCCGTCCGGTTCGCAGCGTCCTGCCCATCGGGATGCTGGCCCTGGACCTGCTTCAGGCGGGGGCGGGGTTCTATCCTGCCGCCGATCCCCGCTGGCTGGACTTCGTCCCGCCGGTTGTTCGGTTCCTGCGCCAGGATCCCGGTCCGTGGCGGCTGACGACCTTCGATCCGCACGGGCGCAAGACCTTCAACGCCAACGGCCCCTGGCTGTATGATCTGCAGGACGTGCGGGGATACGATTCCATCATCCTCAAGCGTTACGTGGCCTATATGTCGACCATCCAGCTCCAGCACGAGTTGCCCTTCAACCGCATCGCGCCCCTCACCGATCCGGCCGCCCTGGATTCCCCGCTGCTGGACGCCCTGAACGTGAAATACGTGGTCACGGAAGAGGAGATCCCCTCGCCCCGTTACACGAAGGTTTACGAAGGGGAAGTGCGGGTCTACCGCAACGAGGGCGCCATGCCCCGGGCGTGGACGTTGCCTCTGACCGCCACGGTCTTCCACCGGGACCCCTTCGGGGCATTGCGGCAGTTCGACCCCCGCTTCTACGTGGTGGTAGATGGTCGGGTCCCGGAGCTGGAGCGGTTCGGGGAGCGGGGGGCGTCGCGCCCGGCGACGGTCACCGTTTACGGGATCAACGAGGTGTGGGTGGATGCGGCGGTGGAGGAACCCTCCTGGCTGGTGCTGGCGGACACCTTCTTCCCGGGCTGGGTGGCATATCGGCGGCCCATCGGGGGGAGCGAGCGGGAGGAGCAGTCGCTGGAGATCTACGCTGCTAACGGCCTGTTCCGGGCGGTGATCCTGCCTCCGGGCCGCTGGACGGTGCGGTTCCGCTACAGCCCGCTTTCGGTGAAGTTGGGCTTTTTCACCACCTTCATCGGTGGGATGGGGATGATCTTCCTGGCGGCCCTCTGGCTCTGGGGGCGCCTGTATCGGGAGGAGCTGGAGCACTCCACCGCCCGCCGCGTCCTCAAGAACAGCCTCACCGCCATGGCCCTCAACCTCTTCACCCGTTCCATCGACTTCGCCTTCGCCGCCCTGATGTTGCGCATCCTGGGCCCGGAGGCGGCGGGGAAGTATTACTTCGCCATCGTCCTGGTGGGCTGGTATGAGATCCTCTCGAACTTCGGCCTGAACGTCTGGCTCACGCGGGAAGGGGCGAGGCGCCGGGATCAGGTGAACCGCTATTTCGTCAACAGCTCGGCCCTGCGTCTGGTCCTGCTTGCCGCCTGGCTGCCGCTGCTGCTTGCGATCACCGGGCTCTGGATGGGGCTGTTCCGCCTGAGCGGCGACACCGCCCTGGCCATCCTGTTGCTGGCCCTGGCCCAGGTCCCCGCCAGCCTCTCCACTGGCGTCACCGCCCTCTTCTACGTGTATGAGAAGGCGGAGATCCCGGCCGCCCTCACGGTGGTGACCGTCCTCCTCAAGGTCAGCTTCGGCGTGCCCATCCTCCTGATGGGCGGGGGGTTCGTCGGGCTCGCGGCCTCCTCGGTGGTCGTCAACGGGATCACCCTGGCCTTGCTCAGCGGCATCGCTTTCCGGACCTTCTTCCGCCCACGCTGGGAGGACGATCCGGCCCTGCGGCGGGAGATGATCCGCGAATCCGCCCCTCTGATGCTGAACCATCTCCTGGCCACCCTGTTCTTCAAGATCGATGTCCCCATCCTCCAGGCGTTGAAAGGGGATGTGCAGGTGGGGTGGTATAGCACCGCTTACAAGTGGCTGGACGCGCTGAACATCATCCCTGCCTACACGACCTTCGCGGTGTTCCCGGTGATCTCCCGGCAGGCGGCCGGCTCGACAGAGGCCATGCGGCGTTCGGTGATCCTCACCCTCAAAGGTCTGGCAGCGATCGCCGTCTTCACCGCGGTGCTCTTCACCTTCCTGGCCGAGCCCCTCTCATATCTCCTGGGGGGCGCCCAGTATCTCCCCCATGCGGCCATCGCCCTGCGCATCATGATCTGGTCCATCCCCATCGGGTGGATGAACAGCCTGATCAACTATGTGCTGGTGGCCCTGGGCCGACAGCGTTACCAGACCAAAGCCTTCCTGATCGCCCTGGGGTTCAACGCTCTGTCGAACCTGCTGGCGATCCCGCTCTTCGGGTATGTGGCGGCGGCGGTGATCACCATCCTGTCCGAGATCGTCGAGGGGCTCGCTTTCTATTACGACCTGCGGCGGAGGATGGGGCCGTTGCCTTGGGGGGAGATCCTGGGGCGGCCGCTTCTGGCGGGTGTCGTCATGGGTGGCCTCATGGCCGCCCTCTGGAGGACGACGCCGGTCCTCGCCCTGCCTTTAGGTGCCCTCGGTTATGGGCTCGCCTGGTGGATGCTGCAGCCCTTCACACCGGAGGAGTCGGCCCGGATCCGTGAGATGCTCCCACTGCGCCGCTCCCCCCCGGTTTAGTCTGTGCCCTCCTCAAAGGGATCCCACGCCGGGTTCGTGTAGGCCCAGCGACAATGGATGTGATCGTTGGCGTTGCAGATCAGATCGTGGGAGCAACGACGGGCAAGGACCCGATAGGCCATGTCGGAGAGATGATCGCTGCGGGGGTAGATCCGCTGCTCCAGCAACGCCACCTCGGTCTTCAGGATCGGACAGTAGCGGGTTTCCACCAGATACCATGCCATGGATGCCCCCTCTCAAAAAGGATCACCCGCTTTGATCCTATTCCGAAGCGCCCAGGGGGATGAAGTGCTTTTCTTCAGGTGTGGAGGGTGAGGATCGTCCGATTCCGGGGGGACGAAATGGGATTCGGCCCTCAGCGACTTCGTTTTCCTGCGACCCCAAGGACCAGACCCATCAGCCCGCCTGCCATGGCCATCCCCAGGCCGATCCGCAGGCTCCCCGGCCGGAACCGCAACGTCACCCGGTGACGTCCCGGGGGCACCTCCACGCCCCGGAAGACGGCGTTGGTCCGGTAGATGGGAACGTGGAGGCCATCCACTGTCGCTTGCCAGCCGGGGTAAAAGGTGTCCGAGAGGACCAGCAGGGCGGGAGCGTCCGTCTCCACATCCAGGATGACCTCGTTCGGGCTGTAGCGAGCGACCCCGATCCGTCCTCGACCTTCCCCGTTGAGCCGCGGCCCGTTCTGGACGACGGCGATCTCCTCCGGACGGAAGCGTTCGTCCAGCACCCGTTTCAGCGCCTCGCCGTAGTGGTCCACGATCTCCGTTCGGTAAACCAGCCAGACTCGGGGGAGGGCTCCGGTGTGGAGGTGGATGTCGATAGCCGGGTCGTCCACGAAAACAGGCCAGATCCCCTCGCCGCCGGGAGGAGCCCCTTTGGGGACCACAATGTATTTGACCCCCAGCATCCGGTAAGCAGGATGGGTCGCGGAGGGGATCCACCAGCGCAGGATGTTGAATTCCCGGAGCTCCATCGGGTTGCCTGTTCCCTGGGGGACCTCGAAGCCGGCCATCTGCAGAGCGATGGGGGGCCAGAGGTCGCGCGCCGCCGGATCCACATCCACCCGGAACCAGCCGGGATCCGCCCGCAGGAAGCGCAGGGCCTGCGGATGAGGATCCCGGTGAGGCGGGGAGGGTTCCGCTTCGGCGGTGGCTCCCAGGGCTACCAGCTCGGCGGTCAAAAGCAGCGGCAGGGCGGGACGAAGCCATGTCCTCCCCTGTGAGATCGCCCAGCCGGACAGAGCGGTTCCCCACGCCAGGAAGGCGGCGAAACGCAGCCCGGTTACGGCGCGCGCCCGGGCGGGCCCCTCCGGGGCTTCCGCAGCCCAGCGCGGGGCGACCCCCCAGAGCACCAGCCCGCCCATCGACAACGCCAGGGCCCAGAGAATGAGGGTCCGCGGGCACGAACGTCGAAGCTGTTCAACCCCCATGGCCCCGGCGATGGCCAGCGCGAAGGAAACCAGATAGATCGCCCGGGCGGTCTTCCAGGTCTCCGAGAACAGGGGGAGCCGAGCCAGGGCAGGGTAGAGCGGCCCCTGGTAGCCAAGGGAGAACAGCAGCGCCAGCGTGCCCAGGCCGATCAGCGCCCACGTCCGACGAAACCGCAAGGTCCCCAACAGCCCCAGCAGGGCCAGATACAGGGTCACCGATCCCACGTAGCCGCTCTCCACTCGATTTGCCGGAAGCCAGAACTGGTCAGCTCCCCGCCCGTGGAAGAGCGGGCTGAGGAGATCGATGAGCATCGCGGGTGGGAATTCATACCCCCGCCGTTGTTCAAGGGGAACGCCGGCTCGATCCGTCAGGGGGAGCCGCTCCAGACCGGGGAGGAGGGAGGGGGCAGCCAGGGCGATGCCCAGCAGCCCGGCTAAGGCCAGCCGTCCGATTCGGTAGAAGCCCCGAGGCCATCCACCCGCTGCCGCCTGTCCGAGAGCGTAAAGCCCTACAGTGAGCATCCCATACAGCGCCGCCTGACCGTGCCCGGAAAGGAGGAGCAGGGCGATGGGGAGGGCACCGAGGGGGATCCTGCGGGTTCGCCGCGCGGCTTGGTCCACACCGGCCAGTGCCCACGGGAGCCAGGCCATTGCGTCGTTGAACTGAGGGTGGCCCAGGTGGACCACAAATGGGTCCGAGAACATATAAGCGAGGGCGCCGGTGAGGGCTGCGGAGCGTCCCAGCCTCCAGATCGGCGAACGACGCAGATACACATACATCCCGACTCCGGCCAGCCACAGGCTGAAGGCACCGCGCAGCAGCACCCATCCCGGTGGGATCGGGGAAGCCATGAAGAGGGGCCAGTTGAGGGGGTTGAACAAACCATATTGCCCCTCAGAGAAGATGGGGTCCCCTCCCAGCATTCGGGGGTTCCACAGCGGAAGGACGCCGCGTCCCAGCTCTTCGGCCACGAAGGACCAGACCGGATACAGTTGCCCCCACAGATCGCCGCCTCCCTTGGGGAAGCGGTATCCGGCGATCCAGAGGGGCCAGAAGAAGAGGGCCGTCGCGCCGATCAGGAACAGCGCCGGCATCCCGTCCCGGCGGACGGCCCGGAGGATTCCCCTCCAGCGGGCGAGCGTGGACGTTTCATCGGCGATGATCATCAAGGCTCTTGCCACATCCGGCGGCTTGGAGGCTCTTCCTCACATGGGATCCAGGGGATCGGCATCCGGCTGCCGCGCGGGACGAGGATCCACGCGGCCTATGCCCTCGCGCGCTTCCCCGGTCGAGGGCCCGCTAAGGAAGGCGGGCCAGGGCCTGTTCCAGGTCGGCCAGCAAATCGTCCGGGTCCTCGATGCCCAGCGAGAGACGGACCAGGTTGTCCGTGATGCCGATGGCGGACCGCTCCTCGGGGTCCATCTCATAGTAGGACATCAGGGCGGGCTGTTCGATCAGGCTCTCCACCCCGCCCAGGCTGGGCGCGATATACGGGATGCGCAGGGCGTCGATGAAGCGGGAGGTGCCCTCGCGATCCGCAGCGACTTCGAAGGTGACCACCCCCCCGAACCCACGCATCAGGCGGCGGGCGACGGCGTGATCCGGATGGGAGGGCAGCCCCGGATACCAGACCCGGCGGATGCGGGGATGGGCGCTGAGGAACTCGGCCACCCGCATGCCGTTCTCGTTCTGCCGGTGCACCCGCAGGGCCAGGGTCTTTAGGCCCCGCAGGACCAGATAAGCCGCGTGGGGATCCAGGATGCCCCCGATCATCGCCTGCATCTCCCGCAGCCCGGCGATCAGGTCGGCGGATCCTGCCACCACCCCGGCCATCACATCGTTGTGGCCGGAGAGATACTTGGTGGCGCTGTGGATCACGAGGTCGATCCCGTAATCCAGAGGGCGCAGGTTGATGGGGGTGGCGAAGGTGGCGTCCACCACCGTGCGGATGCGGCGCCGACGGGCGATCTCCGCCAGCCGCTCCAGGTCCATCACCCGCAGATACGGGTTGGTCGGGGTCTCCGTGAAGATGAGCCGGGTGTTGGGCCGGATCGCGGCCTCGAGGGCTTCGAAATCCCCGATGGGCACCACCGTGGCCTCCACGCCGAAGCGGCGCAAGAACTGGAGCACGAACTGGCGGGTGCGCCGGTAGGCGTCTTCCGTGACGATCAGGTGGGCTCCGCTGCGCAGGGAGGCGAAGAGGATGGCGGTGACCGCGGCCATGCCGGAGGAGAAGGCTGCCGCGGCCTCCGCCCCTTCCAGGGCAGCCACCCGGGCCTCCAGGGCGGCGACGGTGGGGTTCCCGTAGCGCCCGTAATCCACGCGGCCGCCGGCCGCGCCCCACTGCCGGGCCTCCTGGAAGGCGATCAGGTCCGCCGTGTCCCGGAACGCGTAGGTGGCGGTCTGGACGATGGGCGGGACCACCGCGTGGTAGGGGTTATGGCGCTCCGCGCCGCCATGCACCGCCCGCGTGGATGGGCCGCGGATCTCCAGCGAGGTGGCGCATCCGGTTTCCGTCTGCAGTTCCATCGCCGGCACCTCCTTTATCCGTTGCGGAAGAAGATGATGCGATCCTTCGACCACCTCTGAGACGGATGGGAGGAGCAAGGCGAGGCCTGTAGGGATAACAAAAAGGCCCCTTCTGGGAAAAGGGGCCTCGCGTCAGGCCACCCTTATCTCCCAGAAGCGCGGCGAACGCTTCTGCCGGACTTGGCACCTTACCCGCGCGGCCGTTCGCCGGTCGGCCGCCCGCTACGGCGGGCAGGTTGCCGGGGCTTCATCGGGCCGGGTCCCTCCACCCACTCTGGATAAGAGCGGCACCTATATTCGGTTGTTTGGAATGATTATAGCGAGGACCCTTCGCGGATGCAAATCTCGTCCCTCTGGCCTCATCGCCCTCCGGGCTCCGGAGAGGAAGCCGCGGCGCATAGAAGCCCATGTGGTTGCTGCTCCCGTTCGGCCTCGCTATAATCTTGTAGGATCTCGGCGCTTCGACTTGAAGATCACGGGTCCTCGTCCCTGGAGGAGCGCCGCATCGCAGGCTTCAAGGCGGATCTGTGAGGAGCAAGCGGTGGCGATGGCATGGCCCGGCCCGATGGATTGGGAGCACATGGAGATCACGGAAGCGGATCTGGAGGCGTTGCTGAACCGCTTCCTGGAGGATCCGCTTCCCCGCACCGATGAGGAGCTGGCTCGCATCCTGATCCGGCAGCGCCTGCAGGAGATTGAGGAGCGCCGGCGTGCCGCCCTCGCCGGCACCCGTCCCTTCCGCCCCCGGGATCGCTATGAGGTGGGGGAACGCCTCTTCTTCCCACACATGGGTTTCGCAGTGGGAACGGTAGTGGGGATCCGCGAGGGCCATAACCCCGAGATCGGCCCCTTCAAGGTGATCCAGGTGCGCTTTGAAGAGGACGGGACCGTTCGGGAGTTCGCGGCGGAGTATCCGCTTCCACATCGCCTCAACGATCTGGACGGGTGGCGGGGACCTGATGAGAAGGAGCTGCGCCCGGAGGAGATCTGGGACCGGTGGGGGCAGCGCATCCGGGAGCAGCTGCGGGCGCGGCTGGAGGCCAGCCCGGATTTCGTCCGGGTAGGGGATCACTGGTTCCCTCGGGCCTTGCTGGTGGAGCTCCATGAGGGCCACCTGAATCTGGTGGAGGCGGTCCTCGATGTCCACAACGGAGGGCCTCTCTCGCCGGAGGAGCTCCTGCCGCATCTGGAGCTCCCGGCGGATGTTCCCCTGCCCCTGCGGGTCTTCTCCCTGAACGCGGCCCTCTACCGGGATCCTCGCTTCGATGAGGTGGGCCCAGCAGGTCAGTTCCTGTGGTTCCTGCGGCGGATGGAACCCCCGGAGGTGCAGGAGACGCCGCCCCGCCTGCAGGGTCGACCCTATGGGGGGGACCGCGCGCGCCTCGATGAGGCCCTGCGCCGCATCGCGGCGGAGATCGATGACGAGCTCAGCGATCCGGAAGAGATCCGGCCGGGCCTGGGGGAGGCCGATGAGGTGATCTGGGTCGCTTCGTATCCCCATCTGCGGAGTGGAACGGCCCCTCTCACCCGGCGCACCGGCCAGGTCTTCCCCCTGGGCCGAACCCATCGCATCCGTTTTGAGTTTGAGGATCCGGTCAGCGGCCGACGCTGGCCCGGATGGGTGGTTCGGGAGCGGAAATACGTTTTCGGCCTCAAGGAATGGTATGAGGCCTATCAGGTCCAGCCGGGTTGCCTGGTGGCCTTCCGACGCTCCCCAGAGCCCGGTGTGATCCGGGTGGCATTGCGAGGCCGCAGCCGGCGCGACTGGGTGCGGGTGGTTCGGGCGGAGGAGGGCCAGCTGGTCTTTGAGATGCTCCGCCGGCAGATCCCGGGCGAGTTCGACGACCAAAGCCTGATCGTTGTGGATGATCCGGCGGCCCTGGAGGAGCTGTGGACCCGCTGGCGGAACCGTCCGGTCCGGGCTCTGGCCCAGCAGTTGCTTCCATCGCTGGCCCAGCTCACCCCTCAGGGCACCGTCCACGCCCGCACGCTTTACCAGGCTGTGAACCTGCTGATCCGGACGCCGCCGGAGCCGCTCTTCGAGGAGATGATGAGCCTGCCCGGGTGCCTCTACCTGGGCGATGGATACTGGCGGTGGCGGGAGGAAGAGGCATGAGCAGCCGTCCGGGTCCATCGCTGCAGCGCCTGATCAAACCTACCCTCGATACCCCTTTCCACATCGACCTGGACTGGTGGAAGCGCAAGGGCCAGGATCTGCGGGCGTATTTGATGAGCCATCTCTGCCTGGAGCATCGGGAGCGCTTCCTCGCTCACCCGGAGGAGACGGAGATCGACTGGGTGGATCCGGAGACCGCCGAGGTGCGGCGGGTGGACGGGCTGTGGCATATCCTTCTGCAGCATTGCAGCCGCCAGCCGGATTTCATCACGCCCCAAACCCCGCTCACCGATGCGGTGTTCCGGCTGTTATTGGTGAACGGCAACCAGCCCATGACCCCGCGACAGATCGCCCAGGCCCTCCAGAAGCGCACCGGCCGGTGGGAGGACCCTCAGAAGATCCTCCAGACCATCGGCGGGCGCGTGGTGCATCAGGGGATCCGACCGGTCCTGGAGTGAGCCCCGATGCAGGTGACGGCGAAGCTGCATGCGATCCTGCGCCGCTACCGCCCCGCCGGGATCCGGGATGAAGGGATCCCGGTGGAGATCCCGGAGGGAGGCACCCCTCGCGATATCGCGGCGGCGCTGGGGATCCCTCTGGAGTTGATCCACGCGGTCTTCGTCAACGAAGTCCAGGCCACGCTGGATACGCCTCTTCAGCCCGGGGATGTGGTTCGTCTCTTCCCACCGGTGGTGGGGGGCGCCGAATGAATCCCTGGCGACACCCTGAAACAAGGCCATGGCCGAGCCCATCCGGCTCTTTGTGAGCAGCAGTCCGGAGCTGGAAGCGGAGCGGGAAGTGGTCGGGCAGGTGGTGGCCGGCCTCCCGGTCCGGCTGGGATGGGAGATCCGGCACACCCCGAAACCGGGGGAGGCCCTCGCCCCCGCGCTGGAGGCCGTGGAGGCCGCGCATCTGTATGTCTTCATCCTGGGCATGGATTACGCCTCCCCCATGGGGCTGGAGTGGGGGCGGGCGGTCCGGGCACGGAAGCGAACCCTGGTCTTCGTGAAAGAGGTCCCGCACAGCCCGGCGGCGGCCCTGTGGTTGAGCGAGCACGGGGCGAAGGTCGAGCGCATCGTTTTCGATTCGCTGGCTGCCTTCCGCCATGCCTTTGAACGTCACCTGATCCAGGCCTTGCTGGATCTGGCGGAGACGTTGCGGCTCCATCTCGATGAGATCGAAGGGCTGGCCGCACGGATGAAGGCGCTGGAGGAGGCGGCCCTTCAAGCCCCTGCCGTGGCCCGGGGCGCGGACCGCAGCGCCATCATCCTGGGGGAGCGCTGATGGGCCCCCGTTGCTGGATCGGGACGTCCGGGTGGGTTTACCCCCACTGGCGCGGCGTGTTCTACCCCGAAGATCTCCCGCAGCGCCGCTGGTTCTCCTATTACGCGGCTCATTTCGACACGGTGGAGATCAACAACACCTTCTATCGTCTGCCCTCCGAGGCGACCTTCGATCGCTGGCGCGACCAAGCCCCGGAAGGCTTCCGCTACGCCGTGAAGGCCAACCGGTATCTCACCCATGTCCGCCGGCTGAAAGATTGCGCGGATCCCCTCGCGCGCTTTCTGGAGCGCGCTCGGCGCTTGGGCGATCGCCTGGGGCCGATCCTCTATCAGCTTCCTCCCGGGTGGCCACCGGATCCCGGCCGTCTGGCGGAGTTCGCGGCCCTCCTCCCCTCGGATATGCTTCACGTGTTCGAGCTTCGGGATCCCCGCTGGTGGATTGAGCCGGTGCGGGAGGTGCTGGCCCGAGGCGCGCTCTCCTTCTGTCTGTTCGATATGCCGGAGCTCTCCCCTCCGCTCTGGGTGACCGGGCCGGTGGTGTATATCCGGTTTCACGGATCGACGGCCCTCTATGCGGGGCGTTACGCTCGCGAAGCGCTGGCGGCCTGGGCGGAGCGCATCCGGGGGTTCCTGCGCGCCGGCCATGAGGTCTACGCGTATTTCAACAACGACGCCTTCGGACACGCCGTGATCAACGCCGTGGAGCTGCGGGAGATGCTGGGATGAGCGGTCATCCGGGGAACGCCACAGCGATCGCCTCGGCGAGGGTGCGTGCGGGTAACAGGGTGAGCTCCGGGGGGACCTCCCGCAGGCGTCGGGCGGTTCGGGGGAGGAGACAGCGCCGGAAGCCCAGCTGGGCCGCCTCCGCCAGGCGCAGCTCCATATGTCCCACGGCCCGCAGCTCCCCGGATAGCCCGACTTCCCCGATGAACACCATGTCCGGCGGGAGGGGGCGGTCCCGGGCGGAGGAGACGATGGCCATGGCGATGGCCAGGTCGGCGGCCGGCTCGTCCACCCGCAGCCCCCCCACCACGTTCACGAAGAGGTCGTGATCGTGCAGGCGCAGGCCCACCCGTTTGGTGAGCACGGCGACCAGGAGCAGGAGGCGGTAAGGATCCACCCCGTTGGCGGTGCGTCGGGCGGCCCCGGGAGGGGCTGGGCTCACCAGGGCCTGGATCTCCACCAGCAGCGGGCGGGTGCCCTCCATGGTCACGGCCACGGCGGAGCCGGAGGCCTGGATGAGGCGTTCGGCCAGGAAGAGCTCCGAGGGGTTGGGCACCTCGGCCATCCCATCCCCGCGCATCTCGAAGACTCCCACCTCCGAGGTGGCACCGAACCGGTTCTTCACGCTGCGCAGCAGGCGGAAGGCGTGATACCGATCCCCCTCCAGGTAAAGGACGGTGTCCACGATGTGCTCCAGCAGCTTGGGCCCGGCGATCAGCCCTGCTTTGGTGACGTGGCCGATCAGGAAGATGGTGATCCCCAGGTTCTTGGCCATAGCCTGAAACCGGACGGCGCACTCGCGCACCTGGCTGACGCTCCCCGGAGGGGAAGGGATCTCCTCCACGTAGACGGTCTGGATGGAGTCCACGATCACCAGGCGGGGGCGCATCCCCTGGATGTGATCCGCCAGGGCGTCCATCCGGGTTTCGTTTAAGAGATACAGATGGGGGTTGTGCAGGCCCAGGCGGTCGGCGCGCATCTTCAGCTGGCCGAGGGATTCCTCCCCGGAGATATAGAGGACGGGGAAATCGGGGCCGGCCATGCGATCGGCCAGCTGCATCAGGAGGGTGGATTTCCCGATCCCCGGATCGCCGGCCACCAGGACCAGGGAGCCGGGCACCACGCCGCCGCCCAGCACCCGGGCGAACTCCCCGATGGGCAGCGGCCAGCGCGTTACCTCAGCGGCCGCCACCGCCGGAAGCGGCACCGGCTGGGCCCCCGGTTTCCCGGCGAGGCCCACCGCCCGCACGGTGGGAGCGGGGGACATCTCCACCAGGGTGTTCCACTCCCCGCAGTCCGGGCAGCGCCCCATCCACTTCGGGTGCACCGCCCCGCACTTCTGACACACATATTGCGTTCGCGGTCGCGCCACGACAGATCTCCGGATCAATGGAAGGCCAGGCCGGCCTGGCGTATCCTCCCGCGATGAGGCCGCGGGTGAAGCAGGCCTGTTTCGTCAATCATTTTAACATAGCAAGAGGGGAGTCCTTCCCCATGGAGCTTGCTGCTTCCGGCCGTCTGTGAGAAGATCCTTTCAGGGGATCGGGCGCGCTGGGGGAGTGGGGATCTTCCACAAAGGAGATGGCTTCCATGGAGGCCGATCGCGCGCACCGGGTTCTCCTGGACGGATCCCGTTTGATCGTTGAGGCCTGCGTGCAGGCCGGAGCGGACGTCTATGTGGGTTATCCCATCACTCCTGCCAACCTCATCTTCTCGTACGCCAGCCAGCGTTTTCCCGTCGCCCTGCCGGCTCCGGATGAGATCACCGCGCTTCAATGGATGGCAGGCCTCTCCGCCGCCGGCTTTTTACCGGTGACCGCCACTTCCTTCCCGGGCTTCGCGTTGATGATGGAGTCCATCAACATGGCCTATATGATGGAGCTCCCCATGCTGATCATACTGGTCCAGCGGCTGGGGCCCTCCACAGGGACGGCTACGGTCGGCGCGCAGGGAGACGTGCTGCTTCTGGACGGCCTGATCTCCGGGGGTTATCCGCTCCCCGTTTTCTGCCCCGCGGATCTTGAGGATTGCTGGCGACTGCCGCCGATCGCTTTGCGAACCGCCGTGGACCTGCGCACTCCCGTGGTTCTTCTTAGCTCGAAAGAGATGGTGATGACGCAACACAGCTTCGACCTGCGCCGTCTCTCGCCCATCGAGCCCATCCGCCGCTCTTTCTATCGGGGATCCGCCCCATATCGAGCGTATGATCCTGGGGATGGCCTGGTCCCTCCCTTCCTCCCGGTGGGCAACGAGCGCCATCCGGTGCGGTTGAACGCTTCCACGCACGATCGCTCGGGGATCCTGCGATCGGCTGGCGAGGAGGCGATCGCCAACACACGCCGTTTGGGGGAGAAGATCGAGGCGCTCACGCCGGCTCTCTATGAACTGGATGAGCAGGAGGGGGCTCGGGCGCTGATCGTCAGCTATGACATCACCAGCGGAGCAGCCCGGGAGGCCGCGGCGATCCTGCGGGCCCAGGGCGTGCCGGCTTCCCTGCTTCTCATCCGCACGTTGCTGCCGATCCCCGCGATCTACTATGAAGTGCTGGCCCGATATCCCCGGGTGGTGATTGCAGAGGAAAACGCCCAGGGCCAGCTGGCCCGTCTGCTCTTCGGGTGGCGGACCCCTGACCATGTCCGCCGGGTGGGCGCGGTCGGGCGCATGGTGCGTCCGGAGGAGATCGTTCGGGAGGTCCTGGCCCCATGAGCGCCTTCCTGACCCGTCCGGATCTGCCTTTCTGTAAGGGTTGCGGGCACCACTTTGTGGTGCGCAGCACGGTGAAAGCGCTGGAGATCCTGGGGGTGGATCCCCTGGATGTGATCCTGGTCACGGACATCGGCTGTCACGGCATCGTGGATGGCCACTTCGCCACCCACACCGTCCATGGCCTTCATGGGCGGGCGGTAGCCCTGGCGGCGGGGATTGCCATGGGGCTTCCGCCCGGCAAGAAGGTCATTGTTTACGTCGGAGATGGAGGGGCCACCATCGGCTTGCAACACATCCTGGAAGCGGCGCGGATGAATGTGGATCTCACCGTGGTGGTGCACAACAACATGCTTTACGGGATGACCGGTGGCCAGCCCAGCGGGTTGACCCCCCGGGGCTTCCGCACGGCGATCACTCCGCAAGGCGTGCGGCTGCCTCCCCATGATCTCTGCCAGCTGGCGTTCGACGCCGGGGCCTCCTTCGTGGCCCGCGTCCTCGGGCAAGGGGATTTCTCCGAAGTCCTCCACCGGGCGATGAGGACGGAGGGGTTCGCGCTGGTGGAGGTCCTGGAGCTCTGTGTGGAATATGGGGTGAAGTGGAATCCGGGCCTGCGGCTGAAGGCCCTGGTCGAAGAGGCCGGCCTGGCCCTCGGGACCTGGGAGCGTCCCCCCCGGCCTGTGTTCCGCCTGCCTGAGGCGGCAGACGGATCTCCGGGTCCCCGCGGTCCGGGGTTGCTGGATCTCCCTCCGGTGGAGACGAAGTTCCACTCTACCCTGAGGGGACGCTGGGCCCTGGTCCTGAGCGGCTCCGCCGGGGAGGGGGTACAGCAGGCGGCGATGATCCTGGCCCGCGCGGCGATGGCAGCCGGGCTCCATGTGGCCCGCCGGGGCAGCTATCCGGTGACTGTGGGGGTAGGCTTCTCCACAGCGGAGCTCATCCTCTCCGCGGATCCCATCCTGTATCCGGGGGTCCAGGAGCCGGATGCGGTGGTGATCACCTCCGAGGATGGCCTCTCCCATCAGCAGGATCGGATCCGAGGGATGCGTCGGGGGATCCTCTGGCTGGAGGCCTCTCTGCCGGTCCCGGAGACCGGAGCGGAGGTGCGGCTCCGGCGTTTCCGGGAACCGGCAGGAGCTCGCTACGCCGCCCTGTATGCGCTGGGGGTGGTCCTTCAGGAAACCGGGATCCTCCCCCTGGAGGCCCTTCAGGAGGCCATCCGGGAGAGCCCCCTGGGTTCGCAATTCCCCCTCCACCTGCTCCCGCGTGAGAACGGCGGGAGCGGTGGCTGATGGAACGCCTTTGTTCCTCTAATGATCTTCTAATAGAAGCGGCCTAAAATGAGGGCCGTGGAGAACAGGGGGGATCCGTGGCGTGGGTCTGCCGGAACTGCGGGATTGAGTTCGACTGGCAGCCGGTCCGGGTGGGCCGGCACGCTTACTGTTGCCTGGGATGCGCCCAGGGAGGGCCGTGCCAGTGTGATTACGCCCGGTTGCCGTCGCCCACAGCGCCGACGGCGCTGGCTCAGCGTGGGCCCTTCCCGTCGGCGCAGATGCGGATCCGGCGACCTGCCCCCCTGGTGGGCGTTTCCCATTCGGAAGGAGGGGAACCGATGAATCCTGCGGAGGAGGTCTCCGATGGCCAAGAAGGGGCGGATCGTCGGCATTGATCTGGGGACGACCAACTCGGTGATCGCTGTGATGGAGGGCGGGGAGCCCAAGGTGATCCCCATCGCCGAGGGCGGCAACCTCTGCCCTTCGGTGGTCGCCTTCACCAAGACCGGGGAGCGCCTGGTGGGCCTGCCGGCCAAGCGCCAGGCCATCATCAACCCGGAGAACACCGTGTTCTCCATCAAGCGCTTCATGGGCCGGCGCTACCACGAGGTCCTGGAGGAGATCCGGCGGGTTCCCTATAAGGTGGTGGAGGGGCCCAACGGAGACGCCCGGGTGTTCATCCCGGCGGTGAGCAAGGAGTTCACGCCCCAGGAGATCTCGGCGATGATCCTGCGCAAGCTGAAGCAGGACGCCGAGGCTTACCTGGGCGAGCCGGTCACCCAGGCGGTGATCACCGTGCCGGCCTACTTCAACGACAGCCAGCGCCAGGCCACCAAGGACGCGGGGAAGATCGCCGGGCTGGAGGTGCTGCGCATCATCAACGAGCCCACGGCCGCGGCCCTGGCTTACGGCCTGGACAAGAAGAAGAACGAGATCATCCTGGTCTGGGACCTGGGCGGCGGGACCTTCGATGTGTCGATCCTGGAGGTCGGCGACGGCGTGATCGAGGTGAAGGCCACGGCGGGCGATACGCACCTGGGCGGCGATGATTGGGACCAGGTGATCATCGACTATGTGGCCGAGGAGTTCATGAAGGAGCACGGGATCGACCTGCGCAAGGACCGCCAGGCCCTGCAGCGCCTGAAGGAGGCGGCCGAGAAGGCCAAGATCGAGCTCTCCACCCTGATGGAGACGGAGATCAACCTGCCCTTCATCACGGCCACGGCCGATGGGCCCAAGCACCTTCAGATGCGCCTGACCCGGGCCAAGTTCGAGCAGCTCTCCCGCCATCTGGTGGAGCGGCTGAAGGGTCCCTTCGAGCAGGCGTTGCGGGACGCCAAGCTGCGCCCGGAGCAAATCGACGAGGTGATCCTGGTCGGCGGCGCCACCCGCATGCCCATGGTGCAGCAGTTGGTCCGGGAGCTCACCGGCAAGGAGCCGCATAAGGGCGTCAACCCGGACGAGGTGGTGGCCGTCGGCGCGGCGATCCAGGCTGGCGTGCTGGCCGGTGAGGTCCGGGATGTGTTGCTCCTGGACGTGACGCCGCTCTCCCTGGGGGTGGAGACCCTGGGCGGGGTGATGACGGTGATCATCCCGCGCAACACGACCATCCCGGTGCGCAAGACCGAGGTCTTCACCACCGCCGAGGACTTCCAGACGGCGGTGGACATCAAGGTCTACCAGGGCGAGCGGCCGATGGCGGCGGACAACATCCTGCTGGGCCAGTTCCGCCTGGAGGGCATCCCGCCGGCGCCGCGGGGCGTGCCGCAGATCGAGGTGACCTTCGACATCGATGCCAACGGCATCCTGAACGTCTCGGCCCGGGATCGGGCGACCGGCAAGGAGGCCAAGATCACCATCACCGCCTCCACCAACCTGTCCAAGGAGGAGGTGGAGCGGCTGCTCAAGGAGGCCGAGCGCTACGCCGAGGAGGACCGGCGCCGGCGTGAGCTGGCCGAGGCCCGCAACGAGGCGGACAACATGATCTACAGCGTGGAGCGCTCGCTGCGGGAGCTGGGCGATCAGGTGAGCCCGGCGGACCGCGAGCGCCTGGAGGGCCTGATCCGACAGCTGAAGGAGGCGATGGGCACGGACAACACGGCCCGCATCCGGCAGCTCACCCAGGAGCTGCGCCAGGCGGCCCTGGCCATCGGCCAGGCGGTCTATCAGCGGGCTGCGGCGACCGGCGGCTCGGGCCGCTCCCGGCCTTCGGGCGAGGGCGAGGTCGTGGAGGGCGAATACCGCCAGGTCTGAGGCCGATCGAGCTCCTCCCCGGCCTCCGGTCTTCTGAACGGAGGCCGGGGAGGACGAACCGGCGCGCATCCTGCGTTCATCATTCCAGACCTTCTCCTCACTCCCAGCCGGAGCGGAACCCATGGATCTGGACGTGATGGACGACGCGACTCTGCAGGCGAAGGTGGAAGAGCGTCTCTACCGTTATGATCCCCTTCGCGTGAATTTCCATCTGATCCGGATCTGCGCGCGGGACGGACGGGTGATCCTGGAGGGGGTGGTGCCTTCCACTTCCATGAAGCGTATGGCGGAGACCCTCGCCCGGGCGGTGCCGGGAGTGCGGGAAGTGCAGAACGATCTGATCTCGGATCCCGAGATCGAGGCCGAGCTGGGCCTGCGCCTGGCGGCGGATCCGGACCTCAGCCCGCCGCGCGCCCGGGTGCTGGTCACCAGCGTCCAGGGCGATGTCACGCTGGCCGGCTGGGTGCCCGATGAGGCCGCGCGCCAGCGCGCGGAGGAGATCGCCCGCTCCGTCCGCGGCGTTCGTAATGTGGTGAACAACCTGCGCGTGAAGGCGCTGGCCCGGCGGGCAGCCTGAGGCTCTTACGAAACTCTTATGCGGCTCTTGCGCGGCTCTAACACGGCCGAATTACGATAGGGGGACGGAACGCCCCGATCCCAGGAACGGCACGAGGAGGCCTGCGATGGCTGGCGAGATCCGCCGGTGGGATCCCTTCCAGGAGGTCCTCTCCCTTCGGCGGGCCATTGACCGCATCCTGGACGAGGCCTTCGCCCGTCCCTCCCTCTTCTTCGGCTCCGCTGATTGGCCGGCGGTGGATATTTACGAAACCAAGGACGAGGTGGTGGTGAAAGCCGCCGTCCCCGGGGTCCGGCCGGAGGATCTGGAAGTGACGGTGAGCGGGAACACCGTCACCCTCCGTGGGGAGCTCCGGGAGGAGCAGGAGGCCCGGGAGGGATCCTGGGTGCGTCAGGAGCGTCGCTTCGGCGCCTTCACCCGCTCCTTCGTGCTCCCGGTTGAGGTGGTCGCAGACAGGGCCACGGCGGAATACGAGCATGGGGTCCTGACCCTGCGGCTGCCCAAGGCCGAGGCGGTGAAGGCGCGGACGATTAAAGTCAAGGTGAAGTGAGCGGTCTCTCAACCCCCTAATTCTAATCTGAGTTCCCCGAGGAGGGCAGAGATGGCGGAGCTCAAACTTCGACCGCTTGCGGATCGGGTGGTGGTGGAGCCCATCGAGCGGGAGGAGATGACCCCGAGCGGCATCATCCTCCCGGAGACGGCGAAGGAGCGCCCCCAGGAAGGCCGCGTGATCGCCGTGGGCCCGGGGCGCGTGGATGAGAGCGGCAAGCGGGTTCCGATGGAGGTCAAGGTCGGCGATCGCGTCCTCTTCGCCAAATACGCCGGCACCGAGTTCAAAGTGGACACCACCAAGAAGCTCCTCATCCTCAAGGAGAGCGATATCCTGGCGATCATTGAGGAGTAGGGGCGAAAAACCTCTCGCCCTCAACCTTTAATCCCAGAGAAGGAGGTGATCGGAGATGGCGCCCAAGCAGCTGGTTTTCGGTGAGGAGGCTCGCCGCCGCCTGAAGCGCGGCATCGACATCCTGGCCAACGCGGTGGGGACCACGCTGGGGCCCAAAGGCCGCAATGTGGCGCTGGACAAGAAGTGGGGGGCCCCCACGATCACCCACGACGGGGTGACGGTGGCCAAGGAGATCGAGCTGCCCGATCCCTATGAGAACATGGGCGTGCAGCTCCTCAAGGAGGCGGCCACCAAGACCAACGACGTGGCCGGCGATGGGACGACCACGGCGACAGTCCTGGCTCACGTGATGGTCACGGAGGGGATGAAGAACGTGGCCGCGGGGGCCAACCCGATGCTCCTGAAGAAGGGCATCGAGATGGCCGTCAAGGCCGTGGTCGAGGAGATCAAGCGGATGGCCAAGCCGGTCCAGAGCAAGGACGACATCGCCCACGTGGCTGCCATCTCCTCGGCGGACCCGGAGATCGGGAACCTGATCGCCGAGGTGATGGACAAGGTGGGCAAGGACGGCGTGATCACGGTGGAGGAGTCCAAGACCGGCCTGCCCTTTGAGACCGAGTATGTGGAGGGGATGCAGTTCGATCGGGGCTACATCTCGCCTTACTTTGTGACCAACCCCGAGACCATGGAGGCCGTGCTGGAGAACCCCTACATCCTGATCCACGACAAGAAGATCTCCGCCGCGGCCGATATCATCCCGGTCCTGGAGCGCCTTCTCCAGGAGGGCGAGACCCGCTCCTTGCTGGTCATCGCCGAGGATGTGGACGGTGAGGCCCTGGCGACCCTGGTGCTCAACAAGCTGCGGGGCATCATCAACGCCGTGGCGGTGAAGGCCCCCGGCTTCGGCGAGCGCCGCAAGGCCATGCTCCAGGACATCGCCATCCTCACCGGCGGGCAGGTGATCAGCGAGGAGCTGGGCCGCAAGCTGGAGAACGTGCGCATCTCCGACCTCGGCCGGGCCGACAAGGTGGTGGTGACCAAGGATGACACCACCATCATCGGCGGGCGCGGCGATCCGAAGGCCATCAAGGGCCGCATTGAGCAGATCAAGGCGGAGATGGAGAAGACCACCAGCGACTACGACCGTGAGAAGCTCCAGGAGCGGCTGGCCAAGCTGGCCGGCGGGGTGGCCATCATCCGCGTCGGCGCGGCCACCGAGGTCGAGCTCAAGGAGAAGAAGCACCGCGTGGAGGACGCCCTGTCGGCGACCCGCGCCGCGGTGGAGGAGGGCATCGTCCCCGGCGGCGGCGTGGCCCTGCTGAACGCCGCTAAGGCCCTGGATAGCCTGAAGGCCGATGGCGACGTCCAGACGGGCATCAACATCGTGCGCCGCGCCCTGGAGGAGCCGCTCCGCCGCATCGCCGAGAACGCCGGCGAGGACGGCGCGGTGGTGGTGGAGATGGTGCGCCGCCTCCAGAAGGAGAAGAACAACCCGAACATCGGTTACAACGTGCTCACCGGCGAATACGTGGACATGGTGGAGGCGGGCATCATCGACCCGGCCAAGGTGACCCGGACCGCCCTGGAGAACGCCGCCAGCGTCGCGGCCATGATCCTCACCACCGAGGCCCTGGTCACCGAGGTGCCGGAGAAGAAGAAGGAGACCACGCCGACGCCGTCCGAGGAGTTCTGATCCCGGGTCGAAGCCCGAATCCGACAGGGGCGGGTCCTCGGCCCGCCCCTGTCCCTTTCCCGGATCGCCTGACAGCCTGCCGACGCAGGAGGTGATGGCCGATGCCCATCTATGAATACGAGTGCCCGGTCTGCGGCATCCGCTTCGAGCAACAGCAACGCTTCACCGATCCTCCTCTGGAGCGTTGCCCGGAGGGCCACCCGGGCGTGCGTCGGGTGCTCTCCCCTGCCGGGATCATCTTCAAAGGCGATGGCTGGTATATCACCGAGAGCCGCAAGTCCGCGAACAAGGGAAAGGAGAAGTCCGAAAGCGGGTCGTCCTCCTCGTCCTCCGAATGAACGGCCGCCCTCCCCACAGGGGCCTGGGGGCCGGGCTGGCGCGGCGGACGCCGGCCGGGCCCCCAGCGTTTTGTTTGTGGGAAAGATCTCCCACCTCGCGCTGCGACAGGCCGGCCTCGCCCGGTTTATACTTCAAGACATGGGAAGATCCTTCAGGAGGAGGAGATATGGGATTCAGGATGCGGCCGCCTCGATGGCTCATGATCCTCGGGGTGGTAGGGCTCAACGCCTGCGCCTTCCGCACGACGGCGGGGGAGGTCCGGCTTCCGACGCCGACCATGCCACCTCCCCTCATCGTCACGGATTCCCCATCCCGACCCCAACCCACCTCTTCTCCTGCTCCTTCGCCGACCCCCACTCCGTTGGTATGGGCGAACGAGCTCCCGCCCGATGTGAACCCCCTCACCGGCCTGCGCGTGCCGGATCCCGCCGTGCTGAACCGACGGCCCCTGGCCATCAAAATCTCGAACTACCCTCCGGTGGTCCGACCCCAGTCCGGGGTGGATCTGGCCGATTTGGTCTTTGAACACTATGCGGAGGGCGGGGTGACGCGTTTCACCGCCGTTTTCCTGAGCCAGGACGCCGAGCCGGTGGGCTCCGTGCGCAGCGCCCGGCTCATCGATCTGGAAATCCCGGCGATGTTCCAGGCCATCCTCGCCTACTCCGGGGCCAGCGCCGGCGTCAACGCCCGTATCCGGAACTCGGATTTCTTCGAGCGGGCCCTGAGCCCGGATTTTGGGGTCGGAGCCCCGATCTTCTGGCGCATCCCTCGCGAAGGCGTGGCCCTGGAGCATACCCTCTTCACCAGCACCCGGCGGCTTTGGGAGGAAGCCACCCGTCGCGGGATCAACACCCGTCCGAACCTGCGGGGGATGATGTTCTCAGAACAGCCCCCACCCGGCGGCCGGCCGGTCTCCACGCTGATCATCCCCTATCGCGTGGAGCCGGTCACCTGGCGCTACGACTCCGGGTCCGGACGCTGGCTTCGCTGGACGGCTGGCCAGCCCCATATGGATGCCCTCACAGGCCGCCAGCTCTCCGCCGCGAACGTGGTCGTGGTTTACGCCCATCACCAGACTACGGACATCCTGGAGGACCGGTTGGGCAACTACTCCATTGAGATCCAGATCTGGGGAAGCGGGCCGGTCCAGATCTTCCGGGACGGGCGGATGTTCGAAGGGCAGTGGCAACGCTTTCGGCGAGAGGACATGCTCCGCTTCGTGGACGCCCAGGGGCAGCCCATCCCCTTGAAGCCGGGCAACACCTGGTTCCAGATGGTCCCGCTGGATATGCGGATCCAGACGCCCTAACGGAGCGAAGGGAAACCTTGTCCGCGCGGCAAGCATGGATCCTCGAACCCGGATTCGGAAAACCTTAATCCGGATGGCCCTCCGGCGCGCCCGGCCGGGGGCCGGGAGCCGGTGGGAGCTCCTCGCCCGGAGGTCGCCTTTGTCCGGCCTTCCTGACCTGCGCGCGGTTCTCGATCCGATCCCGTGGGCGGTCGTTGGCGCCATGGCGGCCCGCTATTATATGCCGGAGCGGGCAACCCGGGCTCTGGACATTGCCATCCGGGCTGCGGACGGGCCGGAGGCCCGACGGCGGTTGCAGGCGGCCGGCTTCCGGTATGAAGGGGAGCTGGCGATCCCGGGATTCTCCTGGGTTTCCCGGGAAGGATGGCGCCTCGATGTGCTGGAGCTGCACGATCCCTGGGCCGAGGAAGCCCTGGAGGCGGCCCAGGGGAATCGGGACGAGGCCGGGTTTCCGATCATGCCGCTGCCTTACCTGATCCTGATGAAATTCGAGGCGGGCCGGCTGCAGGATCTGGCGGACATCGCTCGCATGCTGGGCCAGGCGACCCCGGAGCAGTTCCGGGATGTCCGGGAGTTGTTCCGCCGGCATCGCCCGGCGGATCTGGAGGATCTGGAGAGCCTGCGGCTCCTGGGACGCATGGAGCGAATGGGCCCGGAGGAGGGCGCCTCCTGACCGAGGGGGAGGTGAGGGAGATGGTGGTCACCGAGCGCCTGACGGTGCGAACGCATGGGAACAACCACATCGTGGATCTGACGGAGCGGGTGGCGGAGGCCGTCGCGCGCTCCGGTCTGGAAGCGGGCATCGTCGCCCTGTTCGTCCCCGGCTCCACAGCCGGGCTGACCACCATGGAGTTCGAACCAGGGGCGGTGGAGGATCTGCAGCGCTGGTTCGAGGAGGCCGTCCCGGCGGACCGGGAATACCGTCACAATCTGCGCTGGGGGGACCGCAACGGACATTCCCATCTGCGGGCCTCCCTGATCGGGCCCTCCCTCACGGTTCCCTTCCGGGAGCGCCGTCTGTTGCTGGGGACCTGGCAGCAGATCGTGCTGATCGATTTCGACGTCCGCCCCCGTCAGCGTGAGATCGTGGTGCAGATCCTGGGGGAGTGAGCGGGATGCGATCCTGGAAGATCATCGAGCGGGATGGGGTGCCGGATCCACAGCGGATCCGGGAGTGGGTGGATGAGCGGATGCGCATCGACCCCGAGCTGGTGCGCGGGGTGCTGGTGCGGTTCATCCGGGATGAGATCGGCAAGTTCGGCATGCGGCGGGCGGTGATCGGCCTTTCGGGAGGGGTCGACTCGTCGCTGACGTGCTTCCTGGCCGCGGAGGCCCTGGGCCCTGAGAACGTGCTGGCGGTGCGCATGCCCTATCGCACCTCCTCGCCGGACAGCCTGCTGCATGCCCATCTGGTCATCGAGCAGCTGGGCGTCCCCTCGGAAACGGTGGAGATCACGCCCATGGTGGAGCCGCTCTTCGAGCGGTTCCCGGACATGGACGCCCGGCGGCGAGGCAACGTCATGGCCCGCATGCGGATGATCATCCTCTACGACCTCTCGGCGGCGTGGGGCGGGATGGTGGTGGGCACCAGCAACAAGACGGAGATCCTGCTGGGCTATTTCACCCTCTACGGCGACGGCGCTTACGCCCTGGCCCCCCTGGGGGATCTTTACAAGAACCAGGTCCGCCAGCTGGCCCGCGCCGTCGGCGTGCCGGAGGAGATCATCCGCAAGCCTCCCACGGCGGATCTCTGGCTGGGCCAGACCGATGAGGGCGAGCTGGGGGTGACCTACGATGAGGCGGACCGCATCCTCTACCTGCTGGTGGAGGAGCGCATGACGCCGGAGCAGGTGATCCGCCTGGGCTTCGATGCGGAGACCGTCCGCCGCCTGTGGCGGATGGTCCGCGACACCCAGTTCAAGCGGCGGACGCCGATCATCGCCAAGCTAACCTCCCGCACGGTGGGCATCGACTTCCGATATCTGCGAGACTGGGGGCACTGATGCGGGTGATCTCGGGCTCGGCCCGGGGCCGCCGGTTGAAGAGCCTGCCGGGCTCCGCCACCCGGCCGATCACCGATCGGGTGAAGACCGCCCTCTTCGACATCCTGGGTCCCCGCATCGTCGGGGCGCGGGTCCTCGATCTCTTCGCGGGCACCGGGAGCGTGGGCATCGAGGCCCTGAGCCGCGGGGCGGCGGAGGCCGTGTTCGTGGAGAAGGATCCTCGGGCGATCCGGGTGCTGCGGGAAAACCTCCGGGAGACCGGCCTGGCGGACCGGGCCCGGGTGGTGCGGGCAGATGTTTTCACATTTCTGCGTTCCGCCCGCGCAGAGGCCTTTGATTTCATCTACGTCGCGCCCCCACAGTATCGGGGCTGGTGGCGCCGCACCCTGGAGCAATTGGACGCCCGGCCGGAGTGGATCGCCCCGGAGGGACGGGTCGTGGTCCAGATCCACCCGCGCGAGTTCGAAACGCTGACCCTCCATCACCTGGATCTGGTCGACCGCCGGGATTACGGGAGCACCCATCTCCTGTTTTACCGGTTGCATTATAATTTGGCTTAGGGGAGCAACATGCGCCTTGCTGACGTGGCTGATTCCATAGTGATTGATCCTCGAAAGCTAACGGAGTATGCCCTGGATCCGGAATCTCCCTGGGGGCGTCACAAGGCCAGAAGATTCAAGGAAAAGCTGGGATTTACTAAGGAAAATTATCAACTTCTGATGGAGCAAATCATGGAAAAAGCTTTGGATGGAGAGGCTTTTCTTCATAGAGAAGACCGATTTGGAAAGCGTTATACGGTTGATCTCCGGATCCGGGGCGTTGAGGGGCAGGAAGCGATTGTGCGAACCGGTTGGCTGATTCCCCATGGGAGTCGAGAGGCAAAGTTATTGACCCTTTATGTGCGAAAAGTTTCACGAATAGAAAGGAGCGAATAATCATGCCAGATCTGTTCGATGTTATTGAGTTAATCGTAGATCTCCCGGAGCATGGGTTACGGGCGGGCATGCAGGGCACAGTTGTGCATTGTCATTCAGAAAGTGTTTGCGAGATAGAGTTTGTTAACGAAGATGGGGAAACGATCGCGCTTCTTCCTTTACATCGGGATCAGTTCATTGTGATCTGGCGTGCCCGAACCCGGGAGTGGGTTCCCCTTTCCGAACGGATGGCCGAGCTCATTGCCCGGCTCCCGGAGGATATGGCGCTGGAGGTTTTAGACTTCGCGCGCTTCCTGCATGCAAAAAGGCTTCAGAGGACCCCTTCTCCCTCTTGAATCTTTGCCGAAAGGCTTATGCCGCGCACCGGGTTCGCGGATCTTCCGCTCCATACAGGCCGGGCGCCTCGCTGGCTCTTCGTTCGCATGACCGCCCTGGCCCGGGAGATCATCACCGTTCTGGTCGATGAGTTCGGGACGGCGGAGGTGCTCCGTCGCCTGAGCGACCCTTACTGGTTCCAGGCCTTCGGCTGCGTCTTGGGCTATGACTGGCACTCCAGCGGCCTCACCACGGTGGTCTGCGGGGCTTTGAAGGAAGCCCTGAAGGAGGCCGGGCGGGAGCTGGGCCTGTTCGTGGCCGGAGGGAAGGGGAGGGCCTCGCGGCGCACGCCGGAGGAGATCGCGGCCGCCGCCGCGCACCTCCGAAGCGACCCCGAAACCCTGATCCGGGCCAGCCGGATGGCAGCGAAGGTCGACAACCACGCCCTCCAGGATGGCTACCAGATCTACCATCACGTGATGGTCTTCGATCGAGAGGGACGGTGGGCGGTGATCCAGCAAGGGATGAACCTGGAGAACCGCTATGCGCGCCGGTATCACTGGCTGAGCGAGACAGTCGTGGACTTCGTGAACGAACCCCACGCCGCGGTCTGTTGCGATGAGCGGACCCGTCCTCTCAACATGGTCGCGGCGGAGGCGGAGGCGGCCCGACATGCGGTGGCTGAGCTCTCCCGCGAGAAGCCCTGGCGGCTGCTCCAGGAGCTCCGGCGCCTGCAACGCCTGCGCCTCCCGCCTCACCACGAGATCCTGCTCCGGGACATCCACCCGGATCATCTGGCCTCGATCTTTGTGAAGACCTATGAGGCGCAACCGGCTTCGTTCGCGGAGCTGCTCGGCCTCCCTCAGGTTGGCGCCAAGACCATCCGGGCCCTCGCTCTCCTGGCGGAGCTGCTCTACGGCACCCCCCTGTCGTTCCGGGACCCGGCCCGCTTCGCCTTCGCTCACGGGGGGAAGGATCGCCATCCATTCCCGGTAGACCGGGCCCTCTATGACCGTTCGATCCGGATCCTGCACGAGGCGGTGGCCCGGGCCCGGGTAGGGGATCGGGAACGCCTGGAAGCGTTGCGGCGCCTGGCCGAGTGGCAGCGCGCCCTCCTCCGGTCAGAACACCCGTCCCCATGACCCGAGGCGTGAAAAACCTCCCCGGCCCCCTCAACCCGGCGAAGGATGAACCGATCCATTCGGATGAGGTGCGCGATGTCCGGCCTGCTCCATTCGGTGTGGATCCCTTTGCTCGTCCTGCTTTACCAGGGCCTGGTTGTGGTCGCTAACGTTGGATTCAAGCGCTCGGCGGAGAGCACGACGGCGACCGCTTTCCTGGCCTGGCAGGTCCTGGGCAACTTGGCGGGTTTCCTGAGCGTCCTGACCTACACCGCGCTCCTTCGCTGGCTCCCGGTCCACGTCGCGGTGGGCCTCACGATGGGGCTGGGCTTCGCCAGCGTCCAGGTGTTCACCGCCTGGCTGATCTTTCACGAGCCCATCGGGTGGTCGAAATGGCTGGGGACCGCGCTGGTGGTGCTGGGGATCACCCTGATCGCCGGGGGGCGTTGAACCATGCAGACCATGGTGGAGGCCCTGGTCCACCAGCTGGATCCTCTTCTGCGGCGCGCGCATGGCGTTCGGGAGTTCACCGATGACCCGCGGTGTCTGCTCCGGGTGGCCATCGGCGCATGTCCGCGTGACCTCGTGCTTTGCGATGGCACCCAGCTTCGCCGAGGAGAGCCTATCCTTGAGCTCCATCTGTGGAACGAGAGGATCCCCCGCATGCCCCCGGAGGGTCCGGATCTGGCTTGGGGTCTGCAGTTCTACCGGCAGGCCATCGCTTCCCTCCGGCTGATCGCGCAGTGGATGGAGAGCCATCCGGAGGCCCGGAAGGCCCGGGCGCTCCGAGGGGAGACCTCGCTGATCGATCCCATGCGAGGGCTGATCCGCGACCTGGGCTTTGAGGTGTTTCGGGTGGAACGGGGGGCGAGCGGCTGGCGATGGCTCCGCTATCGGATGGATGATCTTTACGTGTGGATGCTGATGCAGGCTTACAACCCCGCCAGCCTGCGCGGCAAGCGCCTGCATCAGCTGGAGCGGGTGGAGTTCTGGATCTCCCGCGAGCGCTTCCTGGAGCGCTACGGGAACGCGCGTTCTTTGAGAGGAGAAGCCCGGATCTCTCCTCCTCCGCCTGAGGGGACGCAGGCTGCGTCCTGAGCGTTGAGCCGGAAGCGGGGGCGGGGCCCTTGCCGCTATGGCACCGCAGACCCCTGGATGCGCACCGGCAGGAGGATGTGGTCGCTTCCGTCCTCCGCTCGCAGGCGCTGCATGGTCTCGGGGTCATACATCACGACGATGAGGCGGCCCTCCCCGCGCAGGGGCTCCCGGAAGGTCACCGGATGCGGATCCTCGATGAACTCCCCGAAGACCCATGAGGTAGTGGGGGAGCGTCCGTCCGCCGGCGGCCGGTCGTCCTGACCGATCAGGCGTCCCTCCGCGTTCAGGGCCTGCACCGAGACCACGTAGGGACGCTCGATGGGCGTTTCGTTCAGCGCCCGCCAGACCAGCTTCACGTTGAGGCTTTCCCCCTCCCGCAAAGTGGTCCGATCCAGAGTGACCCCCACCAGCTCCGCGACGCCGGGGAACCGACGGCCCACCGGGATGTCGAAGGGCGGGGCCTCGAACCGACGCGGGCGCCCCGCGATCTCCACCGTTCCCAGCGAGAAGGAAGCCCCCTCTCCCCAGCGCAAGCGCACTTCGGCTTTCCCCGCCGTCGCCTCGGGGGGGACCCAGAGAGTCCGGCGGTCCAGCACAGGCAGGCCCGGGATCCACCGGGAGACCGGATAGCGGCCGTAGCCCGGATCTCCTTGCTGTCGCCCGAGGATCTCCTCTCCTCGCAGGAGCTCCAGGGTCAGCGGTCGATCCGGCAGGCCGGAGTGCGTGGCCCGGAGCAGAAGCGATGCATGGAGGGGCTCCCCCGGTGCCACGGTGGAGGTGGAAAGCTGGAAGCCCAGCAGCTCCAGGCCGTCCCCCAGGGGAACAGGGGCGGGGAGCTGAGGGATCCCCGACATGGTGCCGTAGGGGTCCACCTGCATCCGGGGCGGATCCACCCGGACGGCGCCCAGGGTAAGGCTCCGCCCTCCCGGATTGCGGGCCTCGTCCAGGATGTCCAGCCCTTTGAGATCCGGCTCTCGATAGAGGGTGACGGTGAGGGTGTAGGGCCCGGGCGGCGCGCCCAGCGGGATCGGGACCACGAAATACGTGGTGGTCTCCTCGCCGGGGGTCCAGCGCGCGGTGTAGCGGTGGAGGTCGTTCATCAGCATCCAGTCCATCCCGCTGATGCGCTGCCGGCCGGCGTCCAGGAGGCTGACCGCCGCCTTCAGGTTCTCGGAGATCGGAGCCGGCATGCGCCAGCGGAGGGCGACGGCGATCCCCTCGCCGGCATGTCCCTCTGTTTCGTAGAAGACGCCGGACAGAAGCAAGCGATCCCCGAAGTTCACCGCCGCCGGCTGCAGCGGCGGCATCGCCACCGGGCGCTCCAGCTCATACACCCGGAGGGTGTATCCCGGGAACTCCCGGTGATCGACCAGCCGTCCGGCGTGTTCCAGAAGGAAGGGGATGAAGCGCTTGTCGTCGGTCACCGAGCGGAACCAATGCAGGAGGAAGACACGCCGTTTGCCGGCGGTGATCGCCCGGAGCTCCGCCAGCCCCTCCGCCTCCCGCCCCCGCATCTTGATCCCCTGGATGGGGGAAGGCCCTGCGTAATATTGTTGCAGCGTGTATTCCTCCGAGTCCACCACGATGGCGTCGTCCGGGGTTGTCACCCCGGTGAGATAAGCGGCCACCCCCCGCACGTCCTCCCGGAAGAAGGCGGGGTCATAGTAGACGATCCACAGCCCCTGGAGGAAGGTGGCGCCGATGGCCACGGCGAGGGCCAGCGCGAGGAGACGAGCGGGCCCGCGTCGGAGGCCCTGCGCCCGCCAGAGATCCACCATCAGGAAGGCGTCGGTGAGCAGCAGCGCCGGCGTGAGCATCAGGATGTAGCGAGGGTGGACGATGGGCTTCCAGCGGGTGATGCCGAAGACCAGCAGGAGCGGCACCGCGAAGGCGGCCAGCCACAGCGCCGGGGCGGCGGGGACGCGGCGGAGGTCCCGTCGCCGGCTCCAGAGGGCCAGCGCCAGGGCTCCGGCGAAGGCGAGCCCATAAGCGGCGGAGGCCCCGACGAAGCCGGGGCGGGGGGGCGGCTCGCCGGTCTTCCCGAGCACCTCCCGGATGCCGATGTTGAAGAAGTGCCAGGTGAGGGAGAGGAACTCGGGCAGCGTGGGGAACGTGGCCCGCTCATCGCTGTGCTGGCCGGTCTGGCGGTAGGCGGGCGGGAGCCATGGGGCGTAAGCCAGCACCACCAGCGCCTGGGTCAGCGCCCAGCGTCGGAAATTCCATCGACGATCTTCGATAGGTTGGCGCAGGAGCAGGAGAAGGGCGGTCAGGTTCAGGAAGGCCACCGCGACCACCGAGAAATAGTGGGTATACATCATGGCGGCCTCCGCCACCCCGATGGCGGCGAGGGTCGAAGCCGGCCAGCGCCGGGTTTTCATCAGGCGGGCCAGCAGGAGGAGGGCGATGAGATATTCCAGGGCGAAGAGGGTATACATCCGGGTTTCCTGGGAGTAATACACATAAGCGGGGGCCAGGACGGCCAGGCCGGCGGCGAGCAACCCCACGGCGCGCCCGGCCCCCTCCCGGCCCGCCCGGTAAAGCAGGGGAAGGATCAGGATGCCGAAGATCGTGGAAAGAAAGCGCGTGGTGAACTCGGTATAGCCCGTGAAGGATCCCCAGAGGGAGAGCAGAAGGTAATAAAGCGGGGGATGGATGTCCACCGCCGTCATGCGGATGGCGGTGAGGAAGCCGTGGCGGGCCAGATAGGTGCTATAGCCCTCGTCCCACCACCAGCTCTGGACGGCGATGCGGTGCAGCCGCAAGGCGAAGGCCATCCCGATCAGCCCCAGCAGAAGGATCCAGATCCATATCCGGCGGCTTAAGGACATCCCGACGCTCCTCTTAGGTCCCATCGGAGTCCGAAGCCCGAGCAGGTCCCTGCCGGCCCGGGCTCCGGCCAGGGATCCCATGGTAAGCGGGATCGCCCCCTCCGGCGAACCGACCAGGGGGGACGAAAGTCCTATATCCGGAGTGGCGATCCTCCTTTATACTCAACTCAAAATAATTGGCGTTCGGGGTGAGCCATGAAGGGATCCGGATGGCTCTTATCTTCAATGCCCGATATGCAGACCGCAAAGGGAGAGGATCGCCCGATGTCTCCTACTTTGTTGGTGATCGATGACGATCGGGGATTCATCGATCTGCTCCGCAAGCGCCTGGAAGGGGCCGGATATCGGATTCTGGCGGCCCTGGATGGAGAGACAGGGCTGCGGATGCTGGAGTCGGAGCGACCGGATTTGGTGATCCTGGACATCATGATGCCGGGGATGGACGGCTATGAGGTCTGCCGGCGGATCCGCCAGGTCTCCGAGGTCCCGATCCTCATGCTGACGGCCAAGGGGATGACCCCGGATGTGGTCCGGGGCCTGGAGGTGGGAGCGGACGATTATGTGACCAAGCCCTATGAGACGGATGTGCTGCTGGCCCGCATCCGGGCCCTCCTGAGAAGAGCCCAGCGCCAGCCGCCGCCGGAGCAGGGGGTTTACCGGTGCGGGGAGATCGTGCTGGACCTGGATCAACATACCGTGACGGTGGCCGGGCGCCCCGTATCGCTCACCCCCCTGGAGTTCCGGTTGTTGAGCGTGATGATGCGCAACCCCGGGCGTCTGCTCCCCCACCGTTATCTCCTCACCCAGGTTTGGGGCCCTGAATACGCGGAGGATGTGGACAACCTCAAACTGTATATTCACTATCTCCGTCAGAAAATCGAGCCCGATCCTCGTCACCCTCGTTATATCCTCACAGAGTGGGGGATCGGTTACCGGTTTCAATGTGAAGGATGAGCGCTTCATGATCTAAAATCCCGCTCCTCCCTTGAGAGCCGGGGAGAGACCTCCGGCGGCCTCCCGGGTCTTCTATTCCTCTCCAAAGTTCGGCAGCATATCCCGCAGCGTCGATCCGTCCGGCTTACCCCCTCGCCGATGCCGCCTTCCAAATGAATTCAAACGAAAATCTTCACCTTTTCCAACTTCTGTTGGGTAAAGTGTAAGAGGAAGAGACGGGGCGGTCCTGGGGGTGGGACACGGTCCGGTTCTCCCTGGGTCCCCAAGATAGAAGGGAGGGATATGCGATGGTGAATGGGACGCGAAAGGAGCCGGCGAGAGGGGGTTTCAACGGCGATGCGGCGCTGCGGGTTCTGGTGGTGGACCCCAGTCCGGAGATGCGGCAGCTGCTTCAGCAGGCGTTGAGCGCGGAACCGATGCGGGTGTATGTGGCTTCCGGGCCCACGGAGGCCCTGGCCATGCTCCCGGTGGTGACCCCCCATCTCATCCTCACCGAGCTCGTCTTTCCGGATCATGACGGCTTCCGTTTCTGTCAGCAGCTGCGGGCGGCCACCTCCAGCCCTATCCTCGTGATCTCCGCAGTCCGCTCGAATCAGGACGTTGTGCGGGCCTTCGATATGGGGGCGGACGATTTCATCCCCAAGCCCTTCGCCCTGATCGAGTTGCAGGCGCGCATGCAGGCCCATCTGCGCCGGCAGGCCTGGCAGGGGCATCAGCGGGCGCTGACCTACTATGCGGACGATCACCTGGTCATCGATCTCAACCTGCAGGAGGTGCGGGTTCAGGGACAACGGGTTCGCCTCTCCCGGATCGAATACCGGCTGCTGGCTTGTCTGCTCCAGCACGCCGGCCGCGTCGTTCGTCATGAGACCTTGCTGCAGGCGGGTTGGGCGGATCAGGGCTGGGATCCTCATTACCTCAAGCTTTACATCCGACATCTGCGGAACAAGATCGAACCGGACCCCTCCCGCCCCCGATACATTGTGACGGTGTGGGGCGTGGGCTACCGCTTCTGCCCGCATCCCTCAAAGGCTTCCTCACAACCCCAGGACTTCCAGGAGGTTGAGCCATGAAATGTCTGGTCACGGGCGGGGCGGGCTTCATCGGCTCCCATGTGGTGGACGCGCTGATCGCCGATGGGCATGAAGTCGTGGTGGTGGACAACCTGAGCACGGGCCGACGGGAGAACCTGAACCCGCGGGCGCGCTTCTACGAAGTCGACATCCGCAGCCCCGCTCTCGCTGAGGTGTTCGAGCGGGAGCGCCCCGAGGTGGTCAACCACCATGCGGCCCAGATGAGCGTGCGGATCTCCATGGCGGATCCCATGTATGACGCGGACGTGAACGTGCTGGGCTCGCTCAACCTGATCCGCCTCTCCCTGCAGTATGGGGTGAAGAAGTTCATCTACATCTCCAGCGGGGGCGCGGTCTACGGGGAGCCGGTTTACCTGCCGTGCGATGAGGCTCACCCCATCCGCCCGCTCTGCCCGTATGGGGTCACCAAATTCATCGTGGAGCAATACCTGGCGCTGTTCCATCACCATTATGGGCTGCGCTATACCGTCCTGCGCTACCCGAACGTGTATGGCCCCCGACAGGATCCGGAGGGGGAGGCCGGGGTGGTGGCCATCTTCATCGGGAGGATGTTGCGGGACGAGCCGGTGGTGATCAACGGCACGGGCGAGCAGATGCGGGATTTCGTGTATGTGGAGGACGTGGTGGAGGCGAACCGGATGGCCCTGGAGAACGGGGATGCGGAGGTTTTCAACCTGGGGAGCGGGCGGGGAACCACGGTGAACGAGATCTTCCAGATGCTGGCGGCCATCACCGGCTACCGTCGGGAGCCGATCTATGGCCCGCCGAAACCCGGGGAGACCTTCCGTATCTATCTGAGCGCCAAGCGGGCGGAACAGGCCTGGGGCTGGCGGCCGCGGGTGGACCTGGAGGAGGGACTGGAGCGGACCGTGGCCTTCTTCCGGGCTCGGCGGTGAGGGGAGCCTCCCATGGAGCGTTTGCAACCCTATCTGGATGCCCTCCGCCGCTGGTGGTGGTTCCCGGTGCTGTGCGCCCTCCTGGCCGGGCTGGGCGGTTACGTCTACACCCGGCAGCAACGACCGGTCTACGCCGCGCGGGTCACCCTGATGGTGGGCTCCAGCCTGATGAACCCCAGTCCGGACCCCCAGGAGATCGGCCTCAGCCGGACCCTGGCCCAGATCTACGGGGAGATGGCCCGGCGCCGGCCGGTTCTGGAGCAGACCATCCGGCGGCTCAACCTGACCCTCTCGCCGGATGCCCTGGCCCGGGCGGTGGAGACCCGTGTGGTGTTCAACGCCTCGCTCCTGGAGATCTACGTCTACGACTTCGACCCCGAACGGGCGGCAGCGCTGGCCAACGCCCTGGCGCAAACCTTGATGGAGCAGGCGCCGGGGGCGCGGACGGCGGCGGATGAGCAGTTCCTGCAGGCGCAGCTGAACGACATTCAGAAGAAGATCGAAGACACCGATCGGAAGATCCAGGAGCTGCGCCAGCAGATGGCCCGGATGACTTCGGCGGCGGAGCTCCGGGAGGCCCAGGATCAGCTCCAGGCCCTGGAGCAGCTGAAACGGGACTATCAGCAGACCTACGCCCAGCTGATCGGGGTGATGAACCAGGGACGGGTGAACACGCTCCGGGTGCTGGAGCCCGCGCTCCCGCCCTCCCGACCGGTCTCCCCCAGCCTGCTGCGGAACCTGGCGCTTTCCGGTGGGGTGGGGTTGATCCTCAGCCTCAGCGTGCTGATGGCCCTGGAGCTGTTTATGGGCCGGGCGGTGCAATGGGATGGGGGGCTGACGATGTTCAACCTCCCCATCCTGGGCGCTATCCCCCACTGGCGGAACCGGAGGGACCCCCTCATCGTCCGCAGCGCCCCGGATTCCCCGGACGCTGAGAGCATCCGCTCCCTGCGCCTCCGGGTCCTCCAGCTCCTGGGGCGGGAGGGGCCCCGGACGGTGCTGGTCACCAGCCCGACGCCGGAGGACGGCAAGTCCTTCGTGGCCAGCAACCTGGCGGCGGCCCTGGCCGAGGCCGGTGTGCGCACAGTCCTGGTGGAGGCCGATCTCCGCGGGGGAACGGTGGCTCATCTCTCCCCTCAGGAGATCTCCCACGGGCTGGTGGATTATCTGGAGGCCGAAGGGGGGGAGCTTCGCCTGGAGGATCTCCTGATCCCCATCGATGGCGGCCTCACGATCCTCCCGATGGGACGGATCCCGCGGGACCCCGGGTGGTTGCTGAGCTCGCCCCGCTGGCAGGCGATGCTGAGGCAACTGCAAGAACGTTATGAGATGGTGGTCCTGGATGGGCCGCCGACGCTGTTCACAGCCGAGCTGGAGCTCCTGGCCCAGGCGGCGGATGGAACCCTCTTGGTGGTTCGGGATGGGGAAACCCCGCGCCGGATGGTTGGGCAGGCCCGTTACGTCCTCCGGGGCCAGCGGATCCTGGGTCTGGTCGTCAACGATGTCCCCCGGCGGAAGCTCGGCCAGCGGTATGGTTACGCATATGGTTACGGGTATGGCTATGGCCGCTATCGGGAGCGCGCAGAAGCCCGAGGGCTCGCCCATGGGATCCGGGGCTGGTGGGCGCGGCGGCGGGCTCGCCCGGCCAAGACGGCAGCCTGGGAGAAGCCAGCCCCATCGCCGGCATCTCCCGAGCCGCCGGCCGCTTCTCTCGAGACGCCTTCCAGGCCGCTCTTTCCGCCTCCTGTCTCGATGCCCGGCCCGGCCTCGGAACCGCCGGCTCCATCTGCTGCGGAGGAGGTCCCCCCGATGGAACGCGAGGAAGCGCGCGGGCCCTTCCTGGGCCTCCAGCCGGAGGAGCTGGAAGGAGTTTTCCTGGAGGAGACCGCCCCGGCAGCGGAGGTAGAGCCCGCGAAGGCAAAGGCCGCCGCCATGCCTTTCGTCGATGTGGATCCGGAGCTGTTGCAGGAGCTCCTCGACGGACCGGCGGAGGAAACATCCGTGGCGCTTGCGACGTCGCAGGAGCCGGAAGAGGAGGGAAAAGAGGGTGAGGCCGGATGACCGGGATGGCACGGGTGGTGCTCCGCAACACGCTGTTCTCTCTGCTCGGGCGCCTGACGGTGAAGGCCCTCGCCTTCGCCTTCTCGGTGTGGGTAGTGCGGCGCCTGGGGCAGGAGGCTTTCGGTCAATATGCCACGGCCCTGGCTTATGTGACAGCCTTCGCGGTCTTCTCCGATTGGGGGCTGGCCCCTTATCTGGTGCGGGAGATCGCCCGGGATCGAGGCCGCGGGGGGGTGCTGGTGGGGAACGCGGTGGCCCTCCGCTTCCTGCTCTCCATCGGGACCATCGGGTTGATCCTGGGTGTGGCCCGCTGGAACGGGCAGCCTCCGGTGTTGCTCGGGGGGATCGCCCTCGCCGCCCTCTCGCTGGTGCTGTATGCCTTCCAGGGGCCTCTGGAGGCGGCGCTGCAGGGGATCCGCCGGCTGGATATCGTCTCGGCTGCGGGGGTGTTGCAGCAGCTGATCTTCGTTGGGCTGGGGACGCTGGCTTTGTGGAAGGGATGGGGGTTTTACGCCCTGATCGGGGCCTCCCTGATCGGGACCACAGGAGCGCTGTTGCTCTCTTTGGGAATGAGCCGTTCCCTGGGCCTTCTCGCCCTGGAGCGTCCGGAGTGGCGATTGTGGCCCGCTCTGTTGCGGGCGGGGTTGCCTTTCGGCCTCATCGGCCTGGCGGTCAATCTCTCTTACAAAGTGGACACGATCCTGCTCAGCCTGTGGTGGCCGGCGGGGGTGGTCGGCTGGTATAACGCGGCGTATAACCTGATCTTCTCCATCGCCATCCTCTCCAACGCGGCGAACCTGGCCCTCTATCCCTCCATGGCCGCTCTTCGGGATCCTGAGGCCCTGGCCGCGGTGGTCCGACGTTCCCTGGGTTACCTGTGGATGATCTCCATCCCCTTCGCAGTAGGGGGATGGGTGCTGGGGGATCGGCTGATCCCGGGTCTCTACGGGCCCTCTTTTGTCCCCTCGGTCCCAGCCTTCCGCGTTCTGATCGGCGTCGTTCCCCTGATGTTCCTTTCGGAGTATCTGGGCTACGTGATCCTGGTGCGGGATCGGGAGTGGATGGTGGCTCGCTCCCTGATCGTAAGCACGTCTTTTAACATCCTGACGAACTTCCTGCTCATCCCGCGCTACGGGTTGATGGCCGCCGCGTGGGTCACGTTGCTCACGGAGGCCCTCCTGGTGGGCCAGTATGGATTCCTCCTCCGGCTGTGGCGAGGGGTGATGGCGGATTGGAGGCTCTTTGTCAAGCCGGCCCTGGCCGCGGCGGGGATGGGCCTGGCCCTGGAGATCGCACGGGGGCTCCCCCTGGGGGCGATGCTGCCCCTCGGCGCTTTGGTGTATGGCCTAGCCCTGTGGGCCCTGGGCGCCCTCGGCCCTGCGGAATGGCATCTGCTGCGTCAGATAGTCCATCGAACTCCTGTGGCCGGCGAGGTGGGGTAAGCCATGTTCATCGTCCTGGCCGCGCCGCACTATCCTCCGCGCAACATCGGCGGGGTGGAGTTCTTCGTCCAGGCCCTCGCCCGCGGGCTCCACCGACAGGGGCACCGGGTGGAGGTGGTCAGCGTGGAGCGCATCGAGCACGGCCCTTTCCCCCGGGTCACCGCCCAGGTGGATCGGGAGGAGGGGTTCCCGGTGTATCGCCTGACGGTGCGCTGGCGGAGGGGCCCGGCGGGCCTGCGGGATCGTTACGACAACCCGGCGATGGAGCTGTGGTTCCGGGCGTATTTCCATAGCCGCAGCCCGGATCTCTTCCACCTGAACAGCGGCTATCTGCTGACGGTTGCGCCGTTGCGGGCGGCGGCCCAGGCAGGGATTCCCACCGTGGTCTCATTGCACGATTTCTGGTTCCTTTGCGCCCATCACACCCTGTTGCGGCCCAGCGGGCAGGTCTGCCCCGGGCCGGAGGACCCGGCCGGTTGCGCCTACTGCTGGCTCAGTCAGGGCCGGCGCTACCGGTGGATGGAAAAGGCCCTGGCCGCGCTGGGCGTGGAGCGCCCCCATCGGAAGGCCGGGCGCCTTCTGCGCCCCTGGCCGTTCTTCCGTCCATGGGCCCAGGAGATGGCGGCGCGCCTGCGCGCCACGATGTCTGCGCTGAATCAGGCGACCGCCATCCACAGCCCCTCCCGGTTTCTGGTTCAGACCTATCGGACCTTTGGGATGCGCGCGGAGAGGGTCTCCGTCCTCCCGAATTTCGTCCCCCCTGATCTGAGCTCGGATATCCCGCGCCGGGAGCGGGGAGGCCCGCGTGAAGTGCACGTGGTGTATATTGGTCAGATCGCCCCTCACAAGGGGATCCACGTTCTGATCGAAGGGTTTCGGCGGGCGAAAGCCCGGCTGAGCGCATCGGGCGCTCCCATGTTGCGGCTGACGATCTATGGGAACCCTCAGGCGTTCCCTGCGTATTCGAGGCTCCTGGAGCAGCGGATCGCCGGGGACCCGGCCATCCGGCTGGCAGGGGTCCTCCCTCGAGAGCGGCTCCGGGAGGCCCTTGCAGAGGCGGACTGGTTAACTCTTCCGTCCTGCTGGCTTGAGGTAGCGCCTTTTATCGTGATAGAGGCCCTGGCCGCTGGGGTCCCTGTGCTGGCCAGCGCGGTGGGGGGCATCCCCGAAGTGGTCCATCACGGGGTCAACGGATGGCTGGTCCCTCCCGGCGATCCGGAGGCGATCGCGCAGGCGCTGATCCGATCCGTCCGGGAACCGGAGTGGCTGGCGCAGCTGCGCGCGCACGCAGGCCCGGTTTTCTCCTTCGAGCAAGCGATGTCCGCCTGGATCTCGCTGTATGCGGAGATCGCGGGGAGGGCCCGGACGCCTGAGACGCTCCAGGAAGCCGTCCTCCATGAATCCGCTTGAGGGGGAATCTGTGGGAGGCATCCTCGTTGCCGTCCTGACCTATAACCGCCTGCATGACACCCTGGCCTGTCTGGAATCCGTGCGGCGGCTGGAGGGCCCGGTGGAGGCCATCGTGGCCCTGGACAACGGCTCGACGGATGGGACGCCGGAGGCCATCCGCCGGGCGTTCCCTGAGGTCGAGGTATGGGAGCTGGGCGGCAACCTGGGCTATGCGGCCGGGAACAACCTGGCCCTCCGCGTTGCGCAACAGCAGGGGATGGAAGGCGTGTTCCTGCTGAACAACGACACGCTGGTGGACCCCATGTGCCTGGTGGCGATGCGAGAGACCGCGCGCGTGGCGCCCCGGGTGGGAGCGGTGGGACCTCTGGTGTGGGCGTGGCCGCCCTCTCAGGGGATCTGGGCCCTGGGTGGGGAGATCCACTGGCGGCGGGCTTACACCACGCACCGGGAGGCCAGGCGCGCGGAACCTTCGCGGTGGGAGCCCCATCCGGTCGATTTCGTCCCCGGATGTGGGATCCTGTTGCTCCGGGAGGCCCTGGAGGCGGTAGGTGGCTTCGACGAGCGCTACTTTATGTATTGGGAGGAGACGGACTGGTGTCAACGGGCCCGGCGCGCAGGCTTCTCGATCTGGGTGGATCCCCGGGCGCAGATGTGGCACAAGGCCCCGATGGACCCCGAGGACCTCTCCCCGGGCGCGCTCTATTACATGACCCGCAATCGCATGCTCTTCTTTCGGGAGCACACCCGGGGCGTGCGGCGCTGGCTGGCCCTCGCCCACGCCTTCCACGGTGCGATCCGGCTGGCGCGGCGCTACGAGCGAAGGGATCAACCGGAGCGGGCGCAGGCGATCTGGGAGGGGTTGCATGATTTCCTCCATGGGCGGTGGGGGCCCCGGGAGGTCGAGGCTCCGGTGGGGCGGATGGGAAAGGAGGTTGCATGGCCCGCATCCTCTGGGTGATGGGCTGGTTCCCCCTGCCGCCGGATAAGGGGGTGCGGATCCGGCTGTCGCAGCTGCTCGACACGCTGGCGGCGCATCACCGATTGACCCTGGTGGTGCTGGCCGATCCCGAAGCGGAGGTGGAGCGCTATCGGGAGGATCTGGCGGCCCGCTGTGAGGCCCTCTTCGTCTTCCGCCGCCCCGAGTTCCGGCCGACCCGATGGCGGGCGATCCGCGGCTTCTTCTCTCCCACCCCCCGCTGGCTGGTGGATGTGGAGCAGCCCGAGGTCCACGCCCGGGTGCGCCAGCTCTGTCAGGAGCGGACCTTCGATCTGATCCTGGCCTCCCAGCTGCCTTCGGCCATGTATGTCCGCTCGCTGGAAGGCGTCCCCAAGATCCTCGATGAGGTGGAGAGCGGGCTCTTCCTGGATCAGGTGCGCATGGCCTCGGATCCGATTCGGCGGGCACGGCGGGCGATGATGTGGTGGAAGTATGCGCGCTTCATGCGAGGCCTGCTCGCCGCTTTCGATGCCTGCACCGTGGTTTCCGAGGAGGAGGCGCAGATCCTGCGGCGGATCGCCCCGGGGGCGCGGGTGGCCGTGATCCCCAACGGGATCGATCTGGGGCGCTACGCGGGGGTGAAGGAGACCCCGGAGCCGGATACGCTGATCTTCACCGGGGCGCCGACCTACTGGGCGAACCGGGATGCCCTGGAGTTCTTCGCGGAGGCGATATGGCCGGAGATCCGCCGGCGACGCCCGGGCGCGCGTTTCTTCATCACCGGCCGGACCCCGGAGGGGGTGGCCCTTCCCCGACCGCCCGGATGGATCTACACCGGCTACGTAGAGGACGTGCGGCCCTGGGTGGCGCGGGCCTGGGCGCTGGCCGTGCCGCTACGGTTCGGCGGGGGGACGCGCGTGAAGATCCTGGAGGCGATGGCCCTGGGGACGCCGGTGGTTTCCACCCGGAAAGGGGCCGAGGGCCTCGATCTCCCACATCCGGAAGCCCTCCTCGTCGCAGACACGCCGGACGGATTCGTCCGGGAGGTCCTGGCCTTGCTGGAGGATCCGGAGCGGCGGGCCCGACAGAGCCGCCTGGTTCGGGAGGCTGTCCGCGCCTATGACTGGCGGTCCCTCGGGGATCGTTACCTGCAACTGGTGGAGGACGTGATCGGTGAGCGGGCTGGCCTTGTTGCGCGTCATTGAGCATCCGTTGCGGCGTCTGCAGTCGATCCCCCCTGCTGGATGGGGGATGGGGCTGGGGCTATTGCTCGCCCCGCTGATGGGCGCTCTGGTCCTTACCGCGCGGGGCCGGTGGCTGGCCCTGGGGGGGCTGAGCCTTCTGGCCTTCCCCGCCTTGCTCTTCCTCAGCCGTTATTCGGTGGAGTTGATCGTTTTCGCCTCGCTGTTCATCCCCTTCACCCTCTCCACCGGATCCCAGAGCCCGCTGGTGGCCAGCCTGCTTCTCACGGGCCTGTTCGGGGGGATCTGGCTGCTCCGCCTGGCCTTCGAACGGGAGCGGGAGCGCTGGCCGAAGACCGCCGCCACCGCGCCGGTCCTTGGGTTCATGATCGTCTCGCTGATCTCGTTTTTCTGGGGCGAGATCTGGCGGGATCCCATGATCCCCTCGTGGTTTCTGTTCCGGGCCCGCCTGGGCGGGTTGGGGGTGATGTGGCTCTCCCCTCTGGCGTTCTGGCTGGCCGCCGCTCATCTGCGCCATCCCCGGCAGGTGGACCGGCTGGTCGGGATGTTCCTGATCGCCGGCGTCCTGGGGGCGATTCAGATCGTGGCCGGGCGGCCGCTTTTCCCGTTTCTCAACACCGGTGGCCTCTTCCCGCTCTGGCTGTTCAGTTTCGGGGCCGCTCTCCTTTTGTTCCGCCCGATGCCGTGGGGGCTCCGCATCGGCCTGGGCCTTCTCCTGGGGATCTGGGGATGGTATGTCCTGGTCCCGGGGATCTCCTGGATCAGCGGATGGCTCCCGCCCATCGCCGCCCTCCTGGTCGTGGCCTGGTTGCGCTCCCGCAAGCTCTTCGCGCTCCTTGTGGCGCTTCTGCTGATCCTGGGGTTGCTTTACTGGGAACCCCTCCGCTTCTGGGTGTTCGATTACAACTACGAGACCAGCGGGAGCACCCGGCTCCAGGCATGGGCGCGCAACTGGCAGGTCACCCGGGAGCACTTGCTGTTCGGGACGGGGCCAGCCGGCTATGCGGCGTATTACATGACCTACTTTCCGGATCAAGCGATGGCTACCCATAACAACTATCTCGATGTGCTCTCCCAGACCGGCCTGGTCGGCATGGCCTTCTTCCTGTGGTTCCTCATCGCCCTGGGTCGGGAGATCTATCGCATCTGGCGCTGGGCCGGTGTCTCCGACGCGCAGGCCCGGGCCCTGGCGGCGGGGCTGATCGGCGGGTTCACCGGCCTGCTGCTGGCCATGGGTTTGGGGGACTGGTTCCTTCCCTTCCCCTACACCCAGACGATCGCCGGGTATCGCTACACCGTGTGGGGCTGGATCTTCGCCGGGGCGGCCGTGGCCATGGGCCACTACTACCGGAGCCTCCGGCTGCAACGGTTGCACGCCACCCGCATGCGGAGCCTTCGATCATGAGGCCGACGGTCTCCGTGATCCTGGCCACCTATAACACGCGGGATCTCCTGGCCCGTTGCCTGGAGGCCCTCCCGGCGGCGCTGGAGGGGGTGGACTACGAGGTATGGGTGGTGGACAACGGCTCCCAGGATGGCACGGCGGAGTGGCTGCGGGCCGCGCACCCGGAGGTCCGGCTGATCCGCAACCCGGACAACCGGGGGTTCGCGGCCGCGAACAACCAGGCCATGGCGCAGGCCCGGGGACGTTATTTCCTGCTGCTGAACACGGACACCATCCCCCTCCCGGGTTCCCTCACGGCCCTGGTGGATTACCTGGAAAGGCATCCCGAGGTCGGAATGGCGGGGGGGAGCCTCCTGAACCCGGACGGCAGCCCTCAGGGGTGCGCCGCGGATTTCCCCACCCTGTGGACCGAGCTGCTCCTGCTGACGGGCCCTCTGGGGCGCCGGCTCCTCGGTCCTTCGTTCCCCTTCCATCCTCCGGTGGAATCCCCGATGCCGGTGGATTGGGTTTCCGGGGCGTGTCTCCTGGTCCGCCGGGAGGTCGTGGAGGCCATCGGGGGTCTCGATGAGGGCTATTTCATGTATTCCGAGGAGGTGGACTGGTGCTGGCGGGCCCGACGGGCGGGATGGGCGGTCGTGGTCATCCCTCAGGCCCGGGTGATCCATCTGGGGAGCGCCACGGCGCGGCGGATGGACGGCTGGCGTCGGCGCTGGCTGTATGCCAGCAAGGCCCGCTTCCTCCGCCGGGCATATGGGCCGATCCCGGCGGCCTGCTATGAGACCGCAGTGTGGCTCACCACGCTCCTCAAATGGCTGGGGATGAAGTTGATGGGGCGTCCGGGGCCGGCCGAGGCCTATGGAGCGGTGATCTTCCCCGAAGGAGGGCTACGCTGGGCCCGGGCCTTCCTCACCCCCACCGGCGGGTTTCTCGCCCTCCTCCTCTTCCTCAGCGCGATCTACACGTTCCCCCGGTGGGCGGACTGGAACCAGAACTCCCGTCTGGATCTGGTGCTGGCCCTGGTGGAGCAGGGGACGTTCCGCATCGATGCGTTCGTGGAGAACACCGGGGATTACGCCCTCGTGGACGGGCACTATTACAGCGACAAGGCGCCGGGCCTGGCCTTCGCGGCCGTCCCGCTTTACGCGCTCCTGCACCGCGCGCTGGTCCACCCCCTGGCCGAACCCCTCGCCCGGTATCTGGAGGGATCCCCGGCTTTCCGGGCCACGCTGAACCCGGCCGGCACCGGGGTTTCCCCCTGGAAGGTCCGGTTCGCCATCGCCCTGGTGATCCTGAGCGCGCTGGTGGTGGCGCTGCCCTCGGCGACGATCGCCCTCTGGCTTCATGGGCTGCTGCGCCAGCGATGGGGGACGCATCCGGCCACATGGATCGTCCCCCTGGCTTACGGTCTGGGCACGCCGGCCTTCGCATACGCCAACCTCTTCGTGGCCCACCAGTTCGTGGCCGCGCTGCTGATGGCCGCCTTCGCCATGGCCTGGGGAATCCGGAGGGGCTTGCTCGGGGATGGCGGGCGGATCCTCCTGGGCTTCCTGCTGGCCTACGCCGGGATCTCGGAGTATCCGGTCATCCTCATCGCCGCAGGGATCGCAGCGTATAGCATCGGGGAATGGGGAGGGTCACCTCGCTGTCTTGCACGTCAGGTGCTGATGCTGGCTTTAGGGGGGCTCCCGCCGGCCCTCCTCGCCGCCTGGCATAACGCCGTGGTGTTCGGATCCCCCTTCCAGCTCGGCTACGCTTACTCTGCTCTCTGGCAGGATGTCCACCGACAGGGGTTTTTCAGCCTGCGCGGGCCTTCCCTGGAGGCGCTGTGGGGGATTACCTTCAGCCCGTATCGGGGGCTGTTCTTCCGCTCCCCCTTTCTGCTCCTGGGCCTCCCCGGGATATGGCGGATGATCCGGGATCCGGGATGGCGGGCGGAGGGATGGCTGGCGGCGTGGGCGGTCCTCAGTTTCATCGCCTTTAACGCTTCCTCGGTGATGTGGGACGGAGGCTATGCGGTGGGGCCTCGGTATCTGCTCCCGATGGTGCCGTTCCTGGCCCTGGGGGTGGGCTGGATCGCGCCGTCCTGGATGCGGAGCCGCGTCGGTGGCGGGCTGTTCCTGCTCTCCGTGCTCTGGAGCATTGGGATGGTGATGCTGGAGAGCCTGGCCGGCCAGCAGTTCCCCCAGTATCAGCGGTTCCCGCTGGTGGACTACGTCTGGCCCCGCTGGCGGGAGGGGGACCTGGCGCGGAACTGGGGGGTGTTGCTCGGCCTGCGGGGCCTCTCCAGCCTGATCCCGCTGGTTCTCGTCTGGGGGTTCGGCCTCTGGCGGCTGATCCGCCCCGCCGGGCCCGCGCTTCAGACGATGGCGCCAGGGATCCCGGGAGGCTCCCAATGAGCTCCACGGCGACCGCGGTGGGGAGAGCGCTTCAGCGGTGGGGGGCGGCAGCCCTCCGGGGAATCGGACGGCCGGAGGGATGGCTGATCCTCCTGGCTGTGGCCAGCCGGTGGCCGCTGCGGGGCCGCTGGCTGTATCACTGGGATTCGGTCAACTTCGCCCTCGCTCTGGACCGCTTCGACGTGGCCCGGGGACAACCGCATGTCCCCGGCTATCCCCTGTATGTGGGCTTGGGGTGGATCAGCCGCCGGATCTTCGGAGATCCCCAGACGGCTCTGGTCGCCCTCAGCGTCGCGGGCACCGCCATGGCCGCGGTCCTGCTCTATCGGCTGGGGGAGGAGTGGATCGGGCGTGGGGCCGGGAAATGGGCCGCCCTCTTCTGGCTGAGCAGCCCGCTGGTCTGGTTCTATGGGGAGATCGCGCTCCCCCACGCCCTGGACGCCGGATTCGTGCTGCTGGTGGTGTGGCTGGCGGGGCGGTGCGCCCGAGGGGAGCGGTGGCATCTCCCCCTCGCCGTGGCCCTGGCTGCCTCCTCGGGGCTTCGACCGCAGAACCTGCTTTTCCTCGGCCCGATCTTCCTCTGGGGGCTCCAGAGCCAGCGATGGCGGGCGCGGGCGGAGGCGCTGATCAGCCTGGGCGGGTTGACCTTGCTGTGGCTGATCCCTCTGCTGGCGCTCAGCGGAGGGCCCGGGCGTTACCTGGAGATCTCGCGGGCATACAATGCCCACTTCTGGTCCTCCACGCTGGTCTTCGGGCCCGCAGGCCTTTCCGCGCTCCAGCGGAACCTGGGCAAGCTGGCCGCTTACACCGCCTATGGGGTTGCCGGAGCCGGTTTGCCCCTGATCGGGGGGCTTCCTGCCCTTCTCACACTGTTCCGGCGGCTCCCCCAACGATGGCTGGCTGCAGTGGGATGGGGGCTCTGGGTGGCGCCTGCCCTGATGTTCTACACGTTCATCCACATGGGGCAACAGGGATTGGTGCTGGTGTTCCTCCCCGCATTGCTTCTCCTGGCCGCGGCCCTCGCTGCGCGGGACGGGCGGAGGGGGTGGAGGCTCGGCCTCGCCGGCCTGGCCCTCAATGTCGTCCTGTTCCTGGCCGCCCCCGAGCGCCCCCTGGGCCCGGAGGGGATCCGATTGCTCAATTTCTCGACGCTGCGCCGCCATGATGCGACCATGGCGGGCCGGTTCGCCCTCCTGCGCGCGGAGTTCCCACCGGACCGAACCCTGATCGTGGCCTCTCAGTGGCGGTTCTTCGACTTCTATGCGCCGGAATATCCGGTGCTCCCCTTCGGGCTGGAGGATCCGGCCGAGCGCCCCCGGGAGGAGCGCGTCTGGGTGCGGTTGGAATCCGAGGGGACAGGGTTCATCGTCCTCTTCGAGCCGGAGCTGACGCGCTGGGTCCTTCCGGGATCCCGGCCCTGGCGGTGGTGGGCATATGACGGCGTGGAGCTGCCGGGCTGGGCGTGGACCCCGGGGGACCGCTGGGTCTACGGACCCGGGGGGTTCGGGCTGTTCCGGGGACCCTGAGGAGATCTCATCGGATGGAGATGCAAATGATCGATGGAATTCGATGGTTGGCCAGGAAGCATCGATGGGGGCTGGAGCTGGGGCTGTGGGCGGTCGGGATCGGTCTGGTCTCCAGCCTCCCTTACGTCGCCGGTTACCTCGCCGTCGGCCCGGAGCGGCGCTTTATGGGATTCGCCTTTAACGTGAGCGATCACGTGCAGTATTTCGCGTGGTGGCGGGCCTTTCAGCAGGGTTTCCTGGCGCCCAACCTGCTGACTCCCGAGCCCACGCCGGCGACCTATTTCAATCTGCTCTGGTGGCTCCTGGCCCACGTCTCCCGGATCACCGGGCTGGGTTACGAGGCCATATATCAGATATTGCGCGCCCTCTCGATCTGGCTGGCCGTGGCCGTCCTGGGCCTTCTCTACCGCCGGGTGGCTCCCACGGTCTCGCAAGCCCGGGCGATGCTGGCCATGGCCGTGCTGGGGAGCGGTTTCGCCTGGTTGCACCCGGTGGTGAAGCGTCTGCAGGGATGGCTTCCGTTCCCCTCCCTGATGGCCCCTTATGTTCCCTCCATCGCGGAGCCCAACACGTTCTTTTCGGCCATCGCCTATCCCCATTTCCTGCTGGCGCTGGCCTCCATCGCTGCCATCCTCCTGCTGGCCTTCGAGGGGATGACGGGCGGCCGCTGGCGGGCCAGCCTGGGAGCCGGCTTGCTCGCCCTCTCCCTCAGCCTGCATCACACCTATGACCTGCTCACCGTCGGGGCGGTCCTCGGGGGGTGGCTCCTGTGGCGGCTGATGACGCGCCGCTCGCTCCCATGGACGGAGGGCGCTCACGCGGCGCTGGTGCTGGGGATGGCGGCTCCGGGGGCGCTTTACATGGCCTGGCTGACCCGCCAGGATCCCACGTGGCGGGAGGTGCTGGCCCAGTTCGTCAACGCCGGGGTGTTCACGCCGCCCCCGCTGCAGCTCCTCCTGCTCCTGGGCCTTCCCTTCCTGCTGGCCCTCGTCGGTCTGGGGGATCCCCGGCGCTGGCGGGCCTGGACGCCTGTGGAGGCGTGGATGGGGGTGTGGTTCCTGGTCCATCTCCCCCTCGCTTATCTACCCCTGAGCTTTCAGATCCATCTCCTGAACGGATGGCAGGTTCCCATCGCCTACTGGGCCGTGCGCGGGGTGGAGCGCATCGTCCGGCGGCGGCCCGCGCTGACTTTCTCCCGGGGGATGCGATGGGCGTTGATCCTCTCTCTTCCGGCGAACCTCTATCTGCTGGGATGGCGCATCCTGGACTTGAGCCGGGGGCAGCCTCCTTACAGCCTGCATCGGGATGAAGTGGCCGCGCTGGATTGGGTGGCCGCGCATGGCTGTGCGGACGGAGTGGTCATGGCCCCCGAGCCGGTGGGGGCTTTCGTCCCCATGTGGACCGGCTGCCGGGCCTTTCTCGCTCACTGGACCGGGACGCTGCGGTTTTTCGAGCGCCGGGAGCAGGTTCGCGCTTTCTACAGCCCGGCGATGGGAGAGCCCGCGCGCCGGGCGCTGATCGAGCGCTATGGGATCACTCGGGTGATCGTAGGGGCGGATGGAGCTTCGCTGGAGGGGATCCCGTGGCTGATCCCCGTGTTCCAGCGCCCGCGTGCCGCAGTCTTTGTGGTTCAGATGGCCCGTGAAGGCGCAAGCCCGGGGGGAGCGCCATGAGCCGGCTCGCGCGTGTGCTCCTGGTGGTCATGGGCGGGATCGGGTTAAGCGCCCTGGCCTTCTATCGGTTAGCGCTCTATCCTCCGACCTGGTTCGACGAGGGCTCTCACCTGCATGTGCCCAAAGCGCTGGTCCGCTGGGGGGTATACGCCGATTACAGCAGCGAGGGCTTCCGGTTCTCGGGGCCGATCCTGGGGGTCGGGCCCACCGTGCTGTTGCCGATCGCCGGCGCCTTCCAGGTGTTCGGGGTGGATCTGTGGCCGGCGCGCTGGGTGATGACCGGTTACCTGTTGCTCACGGCCAGCCTGTTCTTCGCCATGGCGCGCCGCTGGGTTCCGGGATCCGGGGCGGCCTTCGCCACCTTGTGGTTCGTGTTCACGCGGAGCCTGGACACCGTGGCCTACGGGCGTCAGGTGCTGGGGGAGGTGCCGGCGATGGCCTTCCTGGCCCTGGGGCTGATCGGCTGGGCGCGGATGGCCCGGGACCGGCGGGGTGGGATCCTCCTGGCGGGGATCGGATTCGGGCTGGCCCTGATCACCAAGAACCAGTGGGGCATCTTCCTCATCCCCGGCCTGCTGGCGATGGCGATCTTGGGGAAGGCGTTCTATCGGGAGCGGACCTGGGCGGGGAATCTGGCGATCGCGGGGCTGGCGCTGGGGTTCTGGGGGGTCTGGCAGGGGATCCTGTGGGGTCTCCTGAACCCGGATCCGGTGCGGAGCCTGACGGAGCTGCGGACCATCGCCGGCGGGAGCGTGATGGTGTTCCCCTCGCCGCGCATGGGAGCGACCGCCCGCAGCCTGCTCACTGTCTTCGACGGAGCCTTCCTCCCCCTCCTCCTGTATGTGGCGGCGCGGAGCGCCCGGCGGACGCCGGAGGGGTATCGCTGGGGGATGATCGGGATCCTGGCCGCCCTCAACATCGGATGGCTGGTGACGGCCTCGAACGGCTGGCTGCGCTACGCTTACCCGGGCCTGGCGCTCCTGAGCCTGGGGGCCGGCGGCATGCTGGAGGACCTCCGGAGGCAGGCAAAGAAGTCGTGGGGCCTTTCCGCGGCCCTGACCGCCTGGCTGGCGGTTCTGCTGCTCGGCTCCGCCGGGGTGGTGGCGGCGCGGGTGGCCCGGGGCGGTGACGGCTCGGCCTTCGAGATGGCCCGCTATCTACGCGCCCATATCCCGGAGGCGGCGCGGATCGAGACGTGGGAGCCGGAGATGATGGTCCTCACGGATCATCGCTACCATCAGCCCCCTCAGCCCCTGCTGGATGTCGCCTCCCGCTTTATCTGGTTCGGTGGCCCGCCGCCCTCGGCCGTCTATCGATGGGAGGCCAGTGATCCGGACTATGTGCTGGTGGGGGCGTTCGGGCGGTGGGTGCAGCTGTATCGGGAGGTAGAGGAAAGCTGTCCGCCGATCGCCTCTTTCGGCCCTTATCGCCTGTATGCGCCCCGGGAGTGCACGATGCTTCGATCCGGAGAAGGGAGCGTGCAGCCATGAAGAGCTGGAAGCTTCGATCCGGGTGGATCGCTCTGCTTGCCGGGCTGTTCCTGGCTCTGGGGACCGGAAGGTTCGCTCCCGCCTTCGGACAGGGCGAGGCGGTCCGGTGGGAGAAGCCGGTGCGGCTTTCGGATCCGAACTGGATGGCCTGGTTCCCCGATGTGGTCGCGGATGACGCGGGGAACGTCATCGTGGTCTGGGCCGGAGGGACACGCCGTGGGCAAACGGCCTTCGATGCATTGATGCTGACCCGGTGGCAAGGAAGCGCGTGGTCCACTCCGGTGGATGTTCAGGCCGTTCCGATCGTGAACAACGAAAGCTATGCGGTCCGCAATTCCATCACGCTGGATCGATATGGGGATGTGCTGGCGACCTTCCGGGTGCCGATAATTTTGTATTTCTCGAAGGCCCCGATGGCTCAAGCGACCTCAGCGCAAGCCTGGGCCTCGCCCCGGCGGCTCAGCGGATCTGGCGTGGCCTATTACAACGAGCTGGGAGTGGATTCGGAGGGCCGGATCCATGTGGTCTGGTCGGAGATCGTAACCGCTCCTTCCTGCGAAGGATGCGCGGATATTTTTTACCGGTTCTCCGACGATGATGGGGAAACCTGGTCATCCCCGGTGAACCTCGCGCGATCTCCGGGACATGATTCCCTGAAGCCTCATCTCTGGATCGGCAAGGGGGGCTGGCTGTATGTGACATGGCAGGAGAGCGAGGGCCTCTTCGTAGGCGGCGGGAAGCCCGCCGGCGTCCGCCTGGCCCGTTCGCCGGATCGAGGCCGCACCTGGAGGGAACCGGTGTGGATCACGGCCACTGTGGGCACCCCTCAGCAGGCGGTGATCGGGGAGGATGGACAGGGGACGCTCCTCCTGGTCTGGCGGGTGGCAGAGGGACCCGGCGTCTATTTTCAACGCTCCCGCGATCATGGGGAGACCTGGACCTCGCCGACCCTGCTTCCCGGCTTCCAGGCCCGGCCCTGGACTCAGATCCCGTATGATGACTACGACATCGCTGCGGACAGCCTGGGCCGGTTGCATTTCGCGGGCGTGGGGGCGGTGGGGGCGGAGGGCCAGCTGGGGGTCTGGCATCTGATGTGGGATGGGACCACCTGGCAGGGCCCCTTCCTGGTCTCCACAGGGCGGAATTTCCCGGAATGGACCCGGCTGGCGGTTTCGGAGGGTCGCCGGTTGCACCTGGTATGGTTCGAACGGGACCCGGAGAATATGTATAACTCGGACGCGGCCCGCTATACAGTCTGGTATAGCACGGCCCTGACGGATGCCCCACCGGTTCGGCGCACGCCGGTGCCCACTCCTACCCCGACGCCCTCGCTCCCGATGCCCTCCGGAGGGCGGGTGCTTCCGACCCCCACCCCCTTTGTCCCGCGGACGATGGATCCGAACCTGCCGGCGGGTCAGCCCCGGCCGGACTCCGAGGCGCTGCGCCTGATCGTTCTGATGGGCGGAGGAGTGATCGGGTTGAGCGCCATCGGCGGATGGGCGTTACGGCGGCGCTCATAGCCCTTTCGTTAAAGGAGAGAGCCCGTGCGGATCCTGATGCTCACACAGGTGCTGCCCTATCCGCTGGCCAGCGGGCCGCAGATCAAGACGCATTACACCCTGCGTTATCTGGCCCGACATCATCGCATCACCCTGGTCTCCTTTGTCCGCTCCGACGGAGAGGCCCGGTCCGCTGAGGCGTTGCGCCCCTATTGCGAGGCGATCCACACGGTTCTCCTCCCCCGCTCCGGATTTCGGGATGGGATCGCCCTCTTGCGGGCGATGGTCACCGGCGAGCCCTTCGTGATCGCCCGGGATCACCGGCCTGCTCTCTACCGCTTGCTGGAACAATTGGACATGGCCGGATCCTTCGACGCGGTCCACGCGGATCAGCTCAACATGGCGCCCTATGCGCTTCCGGTGCGGGCGCGGCGGGTGCTGGATGCCCACAACGCGGTCTGGCAGATTGCGGAGCGGCTGGCCCGGGCGATGCCGCCGGGACCCTTGCGGTTCCTCGCGGCCCAGGAGGCCCAGCGCCTGAGGCGGTATGAGGGGAGGATCTGTCGGGCCTTCGATCACGTGGTTGCCGTGAGCGAAAGCGACCGGGCGGCGCTGGAGGAGGCAGCAGGTGGGAAGCTGCCGATCCTTGTGGTCCCCATCGCCCTGGATCCTGAGGATTTCCCTCCCATCCCCCGGGAGCCCGGGGCGATGGGGGTGTTGCATATCGGGGGGCTGCACTGGCCGCCGAACGCGGAGGGGATCCGGTGGTTTCTGCGGGAGGTATGGGGGCGGGTGCGGGCGGCGGTGCCGGAGGCCCGGCTGTTTCTGGTGGGGGCCCGCCCTCCCGCGGATCTGCAGGCGTGGGCGACCCGGGATCCCTCGGTGGTTGTGTCGGGCTTTGTGGCCGATCCCACCCCCTACTGGCGGCAGAGCGCGGTGGTGATCGTCCCGCTCCACGCGGGCAGTGGCATCCGGGTTAAGATCCTGGAGGCGTGGTCCCGGGGAATGCCGGTGGTGAGCACCGCCATCGGCTGTGAGGGGCTGAGGGCTCACCATGGGGAAAACATCTGGATCGCGGACGATCCAGAGGGCTTCGCCCGGGCGGTGATCGCCATGCTCCAGGACCCCGGGGAGGCGCGTCGGATCGGGGAGGCCGGCCGGGAGACCGTCCGGGCGTTTTATGACTATCGGGTGGCCTATCGTCCCCTGGACGCGGTTTACCCGCCTTGATGGGGTCTTCCCTCGATCCGCTATGGGCGTGTGACCCCGGTGCGGAGGAGGAACGCCAGATCCGTGAGCCACAGGGAGTCCACGATACGGATCTGATCCGGTTGCTCTACGAGGATCTGCGGATCTCCCTGATACCAGTCAATCTGGCCGCGCACCCGGATCGCGGTGCCGGGCCGGATCATCTGCTCGGGCGGCAACGGGAAGCGATCCCAGTAGGGGCGCAGGATGCGGATTTTCAACGCGCCTTGATGTGGGTTCTGGAATCCCAGGTAAACGGCTTTCCCGTTGTTGAACACGAAGCGGATGACCCCCTCCACCTCCCGGACCTTTCCCACGTGCATCGCCGCGAGCGAAGCGGGGATCGGTCGATTCAGGTTCGGAGCGCGTTCGGCAGGCCTCTCCTTCTCCGGCCATGAGGTTTCCACGCGGGCGTCCGGAAGGCTTGGAGAGGAGCCCGAGGAGACCGAGAGGGGATCCCCGTGCTCCAGCGCGACCACTGCGCCATCCGTGCTGACGAAATAGATGGTGTTGTTGCTGATCACCCAGGCGGCGTATTCGGACCAGTATTGGTCATACACCCTTCCCTGGTTGTAGTAGATGTAGAAGCCGCTCGGTACAGTTCGCGAATCACCGTCCTGAACCAGAGAACCTGGGCAGTAGTGGGTGGGGCTGAAGCCGCAGTTGCTGGCCGAGGTGATGATGTGGGGCAGGTTGCGGGTGACGATGGGATTGCTGCTGGTTCCCCGGGAGGGGGAGCGATCCACGATTTGATGGGCCAGGCCGAACATCCAGTGAGCCCCGAAGATGAAGTCCCCAGCCATGGAAAGATTCGCCTGTTCGTCGGTGGGGAAGAAGGTGTTTTGCATAAAGCGAACGTCCCCGGCCCGGTAGCCCGGGACTGTGGTATCATCCAGCATCATCTCCCCCAGCCGGGAATCGTAACGCCCATCGCATGGGGACTGCAGGCACGGGGATCCGCGCATGACGACGTAGGCGACCTCCTGGCCGTCCGGGAAGCGCTTGACGACCGGCTGGGGGCCCATGGGGAGATAGCCGCCGTCCCCGAACCCGCCGTGGCCGACGTTGGCAATGAAGGCCGGGGAGCCGTCTGACAGGCGCAGGGCCAGCAGAGCTTGATATTGGGGCTGGGCGGCCAGCCCGCTCCGCATCGTCGCGTTATCGCCCGGCCATGGGCTCCACGGCTTCCACATCGCCTCCCAGTCCAGGCGCAGCTTGATGAGGACCAGGCCATGGCCCTCGGCGATCACCGGCCACCCGTTTTTGACCTCCGCGTTGTTGGAGGAGGAGCCGGGATCCCCCGGCTGGCGGGGTGTGGGCTTGACCCGCCAGGCCCGCCTCCCATCGGTGTTTTGGATGGCATGGACGTAGAGATCCTGGGAAACGACCACCACTCGATCCCAGGAGGGAGAGTAGGCTGGCGGGGTGTGCACAGGAGCTCCGGCGTCGTAGGACCAGAAGGGGAAGAGGGTGAACTTGTTGAGGGCGTAAACCCGGTTCCCCATTGCGATGAACACACGATCCCCGAACAGCGCCGGCGGGAGCGGCAGATCGCTGGAGGCGCCTGTAGGGAACTGGCCCCGGATCTCGCCGGTGGCGGCATCCAGCTTATAAAGGACGCCATTGGTGGAGAGGATGAAGAGGGCTCCGGTCTCCGGGTCATAAGCGGGGGTGGAGTTCACTCGCGCGCCGCCCGGGTTGCGATTCCAGAGCACTCGTCCGGTGGCGTTGTCCAGGGCGAAGACGCCGCGATCGCCGGCGGCGATGTAGACCCGCCCCCCACCGGTGACCGGCTGGCTGTTGCGGGGGAGGGGGAACTTGCCGGGGCTCACCCGGCCCTGGGCATCCGGCCCGTTCCATGCCCACTTCCAGCGCCAGGGAGGGGGAACCACCTGGGAGGTGTAGCTGGTCCGCTGGGCATCATGGGCGTGCTGGGTCCATTCGTCAGGGCTGCTCGGGACGAACTGGCGAAACACTCCTGGGAGATAAAGCCGATAGGTGGCGGTCGCCGAGATCTCCGCGGAGGCCGTCGGGGATGGCGAGGAAGCCGGCTCCGCGGAGGGGGAGACGAGCGGCCATGGAAGGGCCGACAAAGGGGAGGGGACCCCAATGGCCTCCGCCGTTTGCAACGGAGTGGGGGAGGGCGAAGGGCTCCCACAGAATGTCAATCCGAAGATCAGCAGCCCAATCGGGATCCGGCGGACCATTCCGCCTCCTCTCTTCTCCGTTCTCAAACCAGCAGCAAACTAACCAGATCCTAACATCATGAGGACAACCTGTCAAGCCTCAGGGTGGCTGGAGTGCTTTCCTTCCGGGTCCGGATCCGGTAGGGATCCAGAGTAACACGATCGCTGCGAAAGGGGGTGTGGCATGACGGAATTCTCCGTTCGCCTTTTCGAGCCGATCCCCGGTCTTCGGGTGGCGCTGGCGGAGGGGCCGGATTACGAGGCGTTGCTGGCCTGCATCCGGTGCGCCCGTTGCCTCCCGGTTTGTCCCACGTATCAGGAGACCCTCCACGAGGCGCAATCCCCGCGGGGGCGCCTGGCCCTCCTCCGGGCGGTGGAAGAGGGCCGGCTGTCCCTCGATGAATCCGTGGAGGCCCATCTCTATCATTGCCTGGATTGCCGGGCGTGCAACACGGTCTGCCCGGCGGGGGTTCCCATCGGGGAGCTGATCGTGGCCGGGCGGGCGGCTGCGGCGGCCCAGCGCCCGCGGCCGTGGTGGCTGCGTCTGCTGCTGGAGCGCGCCCTGGGCTCGCCCCGGGCGGCCGAGTGGGCGGCTGTGCCTCTCCATTGGGCCTGGCGTCTGGGCCTGATCCCCCTCGCCCGCTGGCTGTTCCGTTTCTTCCCCCCGCTGCGGGAGCTGCTGGACCTGGTTCCGCGTCCCGCCCCTCCGGTCCGCCGGGCGCTGCGCCATCGCCCGGCCCCGGCGGGGGCTCGTTACCGGGTGGGCTTCTTTCTGGGCTGTGTGATGAACGCAGTGTATGGGGACGTGGTGCGGGCCAGCGTTCGTCTGCTGGAGCGTCTGGGGTGCGCGGTGGTGGTTCCGCGGGATCAGGCGTGTTGTGGCGCGCCTCAGGACGATCAGGGCCTGCGGGAGGCGGCCCGGCGCTTCGCCCGTCGCAACATCGCCGCCTTCGAGGCCCTGGGGCCGCTGGATGCGATCGTGGCGGACTGCGCGGCGTGCAGCGGTTTCTTGAAGGAATACCCCCATCTGCTGGCGGAGGATCCGGAGTGGGCGGATCGCGCGCGGGCCTTCGCCGCCCGCGTCCGCGACCTCACCGAGTGGCTGGAGGCGATCTGGCCGGAGGAGCTTCAGCCGGTCGCTTCAGGTCTCCGCCTGACGTATCATGAGCCATGCCATCTAAGCCACGTCCAGGGAGTGCGGCGGCAACCCCGGGCGTTGCTCCTGCGGCTGCGAGGGGCGACGTTCCGGGAGCTGCCCGACGCGACGCGCTGTTGCGGCAGCGCCGGCATCTACAACCTGACCCATCCGGCCATGTCCCGCCGGCTGCTGGAGCGGAAGATGGCGGACATCGCCGCCACGGGAGCCTCCGTGGTGGTCACCGCCAACCCGGGATGCCTGCTCCAGCTGGAGTGGGGCGCCCGCCGGTCGGGACTCGCCGTGCAGGTCCGGCATCTCTCCGAGCTCCTGGACGCGGCGCTCTCGTCTTCCGAGGGGAGGGAAGGATGGGGCGCTGGGTGATCCCGCCGGAGGTCCATGGGAACGGCCGCTTCGTCATCCCCCGCCGCGAGTTCGTCCCGGCTTACTTGAAGACCTACGAAGAGGGCCGGCTGAAAGAGAAGGTGGAGGAGGCCCTCTCCCACCTGGGGCCCTCCTGTCGGGTCTGTCCGCGCCTGTGCAAGGGCGTGAACCGCCTGGAGAACGCCTTCGGGGTCTGCCGGGTGGGGCGCTATGCCCGCGTGGCCAGCGCCTTCCCCCATTTCGGGGAGGAGGACGTCCTGCGCGGCTGGCGGGGGTCCGGGACCATTTTCTTCTCCTGGTGTAACTTGCGTTGCGTCTTTTGCGTGGCGCCGGAAACCATGATCGCCACGGAGGAAGGGCCGCTGCCGATTCGGGAGATCTACGAACGGGGGGATCGGGAGCTGGATTACGCTGGCGGGCAGGTGCGTTTCTTCGAGAAGCCATTGAGGGTCTTCACGCGTCTCGGTCGGCTGGCCTGTGTGAGCAAGGCCTTCCGGCATCCCTTCGAAGGCCATCTGATTCAGATTCAGCCTTACTACTGCCCGCCGTTGCTTCTGACCCCGAACCACGAAGTGTTTGCGGTCCATCCCTCGGCGCCGGATCAGGTGCGGAAGATCCGTGCAGATCAGCTGACCCGCGAGCACTGGCTTCTGGTCCCCAAGCGGATCGGATGGGAGCCGGTGGAGTGCCTGGAGGTTCAGGGGATCCTTTCCCAGGAGAAGGTCCGTTTCCGCAAGATGACTCATCGTTTACCAATGGAGACATTGATCTCCCTATTCTCTCAACCGATCTCCTCAAATTATCTGGCTCTTTTGACTGGTTATCATCCTGCTTATGTGCGTAAACTTCGTGGAATGTGGCGACGTGGATTGCTAAATGCAGAAACATTCGCGACGAATGATTTGGTCGTTGAAGGGAAGACGGTGCGTTTTAAGACGGAGAAGCGACCGGGCATACCCAGCCATATACCTTTGACTCCGGATCTCGCATGGCTTTTGGGTATATATTGTGCAGAAGGGCACGTAACGAAATCTCGAGATCGACTACAATCATATCGATTAATCTTTTCGTTTGGTCTTCATGAGGGCAGGTTAGCCAATGGTGTCGTCCAGATCTTGAAGCGCCGCTTCGGAGTTCAACCTCGACAAGTTCGGCGACGAACTACGATCACTGTAGAAGTTGGGAAGACCTCCCTTGCTCTATTGTTTGCCAAGTTGTGCGGTTTTAACTCTCATAGCAAGCGCGTTCCTCTTCATTTGCTTCGATCTTCCGATCTTCTGTTGCGTTACTTTCTAAGGGGGCTGCTAACAGGGGATGGTCACACGGAGCGTTCCTATGAGGTCTTAACAACCGTGTCCAGGAATCTGGCTTTCGGCATCTTTGAAGTTGGTCTTCGCTTGAACAGTATCCCTGCGATTTATAAATGGAATGGACCGCCAATAAGTCGCATAGAAGGTCGAAAGATAAGGCAATCTCCCATATTCATCGTGAAAATCCCTAAGAAAGGTCTTCGTCGCTATTTCTACCGGGATGCTGGAGATTTCTATCTGATACCAATACGGGAGATCCGTCGAAAGAGTTATAAGGGCTGGGTGTATAATCTCGAAATATCAGACCCGGATCATTCCTATGTCGCGTCATTTGTTGCAGTTTCGAATTGCCAAAACTATGAGATCAGCCAGCTGGGGGAGGGGGAGGAGCTGACACCGAAGGAGCTGGCCCGGTTGATGATCCGCCTGCAGGAGATGGGCTGTCACAACATCAACTTCGTCACCCCGGAGCACGTGGTCCCGCAGATCGTGGAGGCGCTCCCCTATGCCATCGAGATGGGCTTGCGGGTCCCTCTGGTGTATAACACCAGCGCCTACGACAGCCTGGAGAGCCTGCGGGTGATGGAGGGGCTGGTGGACATCTACATGCCGGATTTCAAGCTATGGACCCCCGAGCGGAGCCGGAAGTATCTGCTGGCGGCGAACTATCCAGAGGTGGCCCGCCAGGCCATCGCCGAGATGCATCGCCAGGTGGGCGAGCTCCGGGTGGACGAGGACGGCCTGGCGGTGCGCGGCGTGCTGGTGCGCCATCTGGTGATGCCCGGCCTCCTGGACGAAACCCGGGAAATCATGCGCTGGCTGGCCGGGCTCTCCCGGGACACCTATGTCAACCTGATGGATCAGTATTACCCGGCCTGGAAGGCGAAGACGGACCCCCGCTACGCGGAGATCAACCGGCGGGTGTTCCGCCGGGAGATGGAGGAGGCCTTCCGGATCGCCCGGGAGGCCGGGCTGTGGCGTTTCGACGTCCGCTGGCGGATGGTGATCCCCGGCCTGGAATGGATCGCCGTCGAATAACCCGAAGCGAGGCGCATTCCGATCCGGAACGCAGATCTCAAAAGCACCCCTTTATGGAGCGGCGCGATGGCAGCGGAGATGATCCCAGACGGTGAAAGGGTGGTGGGCGTCCGGTTCCATCCGGTCGGCAAGATCTATCACTTTGACCCAGGGCCTTACGACCTGCAGGTGGGCGATTGGGTGATCGTGGAGACCCCCCGTGGCAAGCAGTTGGGCCGCGTGGTCTCCCTGGGGATGCCCCGCAGCGGACGGATTGAAGGCCCCCTGCGGCCGGTGGAGCGGCCGGCCACCAACCGGGACCTGGCCATCCGCAAATACTGGGAACGCAAGGAGATCGAGGCGCTGGTGGTGGCCCGTGACCACGCCCGCCAGCTGGGCCTTGCCATCAAGATCGTGAAGGTCGAGATCTCCTTCGACGGCAAGCACATCTCCTTCCTCTATCACACGGAGGAGAAGGTGGACCTGGAGCCCCTTCGGGAGCGGCTGGCGGCCATCTACCGGGGCCGCCAGGTGGAGCTCCGGTTGATCGGGCCCCGGGATGTGGCGAAGATCATCGGCGGGATGGGGGCGTGCGGCCTCGAGACCCGGTGCTGCGCCCTGTTCCTCACCGAGTTCAGCCCCATCTCCATCAAGATGGCCAAGGAGCAGGGCCTCTCCCTGAACCCGGAGGACATCACCGGGATGTGCGGGCGGCTCCGGTGTTGCCTGATCTACGAATACGAGCAATACGTCCGGGCGAAGCAGGAGCTGCCCAAGAAGGGCAAGGCGGTGATGACCCCTTACGGGGAAGGGGTGGTGGTGGAGGTGCTCCCCCTCAAAGAGGCGGCCCTGGTCCGCGTGGGCGATCAGATCCACGAGGTGCCGAAGGAGCAGCTCCAGCCCCTGGAGGAGCTGAAGGCCCTCCAGCAGAAGGCGGAGCAGCCTTGCTCCGGCGGCGAGAACTGCACCTGCGGCCGGCGGAACGGAGGGTAGGCACGCGCGGGCCGCGCTCCCAAGCCTCTCTCCATGGCGAGCGGACGATGGGGGTAGCCGATGTGGTGATCTGCGGGGCGGGGATCGCGGGGATCTCCGCCGCTTATCATCTGAGCCTTCGGAAGCCTTCCCTCCGGATCCTCCTGGTGGATTCAGGCCCCCCGCTGGGCCTCACCAGCGACAAGTCCACCGAGGCCTACCGCAACTGGTGGCCGGGGCCCGACGGGGCGATGGTCCGCCTGATGAACCGGAGCATTGATCTCCTGGAGGAGCTGGCCCGGGCGACGGGGAATGCCTTCCGCCTGAACCGGCGGGGCTACCTTTACGTGACCACGGATCCCTGCCGGGCGGAGGGGTTGCTGCGGGCGGCGGAGCAGACCGCCCGGGAAGGGGCGGGGCCGGTCCGTCGCCACACGGGCTCCCCGGGGGATCCACCGTATCTCCCCTCGCCCCCTGAAGGGTTCGAGGGCCTCCCGGATGGTGTGGACGCGTTTCTGGATCCTGGCCTCATCCGCCGTCGTTTTCCGTATCTCACCGAGCGGGCGGTGGCCGTGTTCCACGTCCGCCGGTGCGGCTGGTTAAGCGCCCACCGTCTGGGGATGTTGCTTTTGGAACAGGCCCGGGCGCGGGGCGTCGCCTTCCGATCCGCCCGTCTGGTCGGCGTGGAAGTTCGGGGCGGACGGGTGCAGGCGGTCCGCCTGAGCGTCCCGGGGGGTGAGGAGACGGTGGCCACAGGATGCTTGGTCAACGCGGCCGGCCCCTTCCTCCGGGAAGTGGCCCGGATGATGGACGTGGAGCTCCCTGTGTTCTGCGAGCTGCATCGGAAGGTGATGTTCCCGGATGTGGAGCGGGTGATCCCCCGGGACGCGCCGTTGATCATCGGGATGGATCCCCTTCCGCTGTCGTGGTCGGAGGAGGAGCGGGATCTGCTGGAGGAGATGGGGCGTTCGGAGCTGCTCGGGGTGTTGCCCGGGGGGGCCCATCTGCGCCCGGAGGGCGGCCCGGAGAGCCCCTACGTCCTGATGCTCTGGCCTTATGCGGCCCGGCCGGTCGAGCCGGTTTTCCCGCTTCCGGAAGATCCGCTGTTTCCCGAGGTGGTGCTGCGCGGGCTAGCGGAGCTGATCCCCGGGCTGCGGATCTATATCTCGCGCATGCCCCGCCCGGCCGTGGACGGCGGATACTATGTGCGGACGCCGGAGAACCGCCCGCTGATCGGCCCGCTGCCGGTGGCGGGGGCGTATGTCATCGGGGCCCTCTCCGGCTTCGGCATCATGGCCGCGATGGGGGCGGGGGAGCTGCTCGCCGCCCACATCCTGGGGGAGCCGCTCCCGGACTACGCGCCCGCCTTCACCCTTGATCGCTACGAGCGACCGGATTACCGGGCCCGCCTGCACGCATGGGGGGAAACATGGCAACTTTAGCACTCCTTGCAAGAGGACAGCCCAGCAGGAGCCCTGGGAGGGCGCTTCCCTTGGCGATCCCCCTCTTGGTTCTCCTGGTTCTTTCGGCGTGCCAGGTTCAGCCCTCCGGCCGAATCGGCTTGCCGTCTGAACAGCCCGTCCGCTTTCCCTTCCATCTGCTCCCTGATCTTCATATGCTCCCTCCAGGGGCGAGCGTGGCCCGTATGTTCTCCCTCTCCTCTGTGCCAACCGCGCTGGCCTTCGCGCCGGATGGTCGGATGTTCATCGCTGAGAAAGGCGGGTTCGGTGGGAACCAGGAAGCGCATGTGTGGACCTTTGATGGCGCATCCCTCCAGCGCTGGCTGACCCTGACAGTGAGCACGGAGGGGGAGCGTGGCTTGGTGGGACTGGCCCTGGATCCCCATTTTGAGCGGAATGGGTTCGTGTATCTGGTTTACACATCCGCTCGGCCCCAGCCGGAGTGGCGTCTGGTCCGGTATCGGGACGAATCGGGCCGTGGCGTGGATCCAACGGTTTTGATGCGCGTGGCTTTTGACCCCTCGTGCCCCTTTCACTTCTCGGGCCACGTGGAATTCGGGCCGGATGGGCGTCTTTACGTGACGATCGGGGATCTCTGCCTGGGGAACCCTGCCCAGTATCTCGAACATCCGGCCGGCAAGATGCATCGCCTGAATCCGGACGGAACGATCCCTCGCGACAACCCGTTTTACGATGGTGATGGTCCGAACTTGGACAGCGTGTTCGCGTTGGGGTTCCGGAACACCTTTGCCTTCACCTTCGATCCGTTCTCCGGGCAGATCTTGGGAGCAGAGAACGGGCCCCAGTGCAACGATGAGCGGAATCTATCGATCCTTCTCCCGCTCCCCCGTTAGGCGGGGATCGGGTATCTCACGGCCTTCCGTGGAAGGCGCTGAGGCACAGGAGGGCAAACGCCATCCCGGAGAGGGCCAGGCCCAGGCGCACGGAGAGCGGCTCGTAGCGAAGGATCACGACGTGGGCCCCCGCGGGCACGGGGACCGCCCGCAGGGTCGTATAGGCCCGCAGCACCGGGGCGGGCTGTCCATCCACCCACGCCCGCCAGCCGGGATACCAGACGTCCCCGATGATCAGGAACCCGGGCTTCTCCGTCCAGACTTCCAGCTGCAGCGCCTCGGGGGCCCAGGCTTGCACCGTCAGGCGCGGCGGCGTCGAGGGCGCAGACATCCCCGGCAGCGGCCACGGGCGGTCCAGGATCACCGTCCGCAGAGGGTCGAAGGCGGCGTCCCGCAGGGCGCGTAACGCGGTTTCCTCATCGAAGGCCACTGCCTCATACACCAGATGGAAGCGGGAGAAGGGGGCCTCCAGGCAGCGCAGCTCGACGGCTTTTTCCCCGAGCGTGAGGGATCGAACGGGGCGGGAGGGGAAGGGAAGGGGCGGCTCATCGGTGCGCTGGAGGTAGCATCCCACGCCCATCAGCGCCCAGACCCGCTCCCCCGGCGCTTCCTGGCGGAACCGCAGGAAGGGACGCAGGGCCAGCGTGACGGAGCCATGAAGGTCCTCCACGCCGACCCGGGCGGTCCAGTTCCCGGTGGCCAGCCCCCGGGTGTCGACCCGGTAGGGAGACCCGCTCGCCGGGAGCATATCCGGGGTGATGGGGGGCGCGTTGACCGCCTCCGGATCCTGCCAGACCCGATGGCCCGCCTCCGCGGTCCGCCAGGCGACGGAGCCTACATCCAGGGCCAGCAGGGCGACGAGAGCCCAGCGGGTGCGGGGCCAGCCGCGCAGGAGGAGGAGCGCGCCCGCGGCCATCGCCCACGGCCACCCGGCCTGGGCGAGCAGCCGATGGAGGCGAGGCCACTGCGAGATGTCCTGCGCCTGGATGAGCAGAAGGGCCCCCAGGAGCAGCAACCCGGTGCCCCCTACGATCCATCTTAGTGCGCGCCGGAGGGATTCAGTGGGCGGACGGGGCCAGCCTTCCACCGCCAGGGCGACGAGGCACCAGGCGAGGATCAGGGCCGCCCGCTCCTGGTTGCGGAAGAGCTCCAGGACCGGCAGGAGACGGACGAGGGCCGGATACAGGGCGGCTTCTCCTCCCAGCGCCCACAGCCCGCCGATGCCCGCCAGCCCTCCCCACAGGACCGGCAAAGGCCGTCCCTCCGAGATCCCCGCGGCGAGGCCGATGAGGGCCAGAAGCAGCGTAGGGATCCCCACATAAAGGGGAGACCACAGGGTCAGATGCGGCCAGAGCACACCGGCCAGCTCCCACAGCTCGAACCCGCCCGCCCGCTGGAGGAAGGTCCACTCCGGCCGCTCCGTCCAGGGGATGAGCTCCAGCGTGGCGAGGAGCGGCGCCGCCGTGAGCCCGGTGCCCAGCAGGATCACCCGAGCCAGCTCCCGCGCTCCCCGGGCGCGCCCGGCCTGCCGGGCCCACAGCTGAGCCCCCGCGAAGGAGAGCGCGATCAGATAGACGTAGAGCGTGGTCTGCGTGTGCCCTCCGAGGAACGTCATCGCCCAGGCGAGGATCGCCAGGGCGCGCCAGCGGCCGGGATGGGGAGCTCCCTCCAGCAGCCCGGCCAGCCCCCACAGGAGCCAGGGCAGCCACGCCAGGCTGGCGACGATGGGGGGATCCTGAAGGGGGTAGCCGGTGAGATACCCGCTCAGCCCCCAGGCGAAAGCGCCGAAGGCCGCGGCCGCGCGATCGCGGGCGGTGCGGCGGAAGAACCCGTAGGCCCCCCATGCGGTCAGGATCAGATGCGCGATCGTCTCCGCGGCGTAAGCTCGGGCGCTCAGGGGATGTCCCTGGCTGAGGAAGGCGACCGCCCAGCGGACCGGATAGAAGGCCTGGGCCTGGATGTCCGCGGCGAAGGGATGGCCGCCCAGGGTGTAGGGATCCCAGAGGGGCAGCTGCCCCTCCTGAAGGCGTCGGTGGGCGTAGGCCGCGAACGGGTAGTGGTGCTCGGTGAAGTCCCCCGGCCGGAAGGCGGCCTGCGCCCTCGGGTCTCCGGACCAGAAGGGCCAGTAGAGGAGAGCGATCCATCCGGCCAGGGCGAGGAGGACCCCACTGTCCGCCAGCCCAAAGGCGCGTCGGCCGCTCATGGGTCAACGCCCCTGAAGCAGGACCTCCACCGCGCGCTGCAGCTGGGGATCGGCCCCGCCGGCCTCCGCCCCGGGCTCCACCTTTACCTCCACATCGGGGTTCAACCCTTCCCCGTGGATCGCCCGGTTCTTCGGGGTGAACCAGCGGGCGATGGTCACCCGGAGCTCCGAGCCGTCGGATAGGGTGTGGGAGAGCTGGACCGATCCCTTCCCGAAGGTGCGCTCGCCGATCAGGAGGGCGCGTCCGCGGTCCTGCAGGGCGCCGGCGACGATCTCCGAGGCGCTGGCGCTGCCGGCGTTCACCAGCACGACCATGGGGATCTTCTCGCCCGGATCGCCGTTCTTCGAACGGAAAACCCGCTCCTCGCCGTCCTTCGTCCGTTCGTAGGCCACGATCCCTTCATCCAGGAAGAGATCCGCCACCTGGATCGCCTGGTCCAGGAACCCGCCGGGGTTGTCGCGCAGGTCGAGGATCAGGCCGCGGGGGTTCTGAGCCAGCAGGGAGCGGAGCTGATCCCGGAGCTGTCGGGTCGCCTGAGCGCTGAAGTCGAAGAGGCGAAGGTAAGCGATGCCCTCGGGCAGCATGCGGGCTTCCACCACCGGGATGGTGATGCGGGCCCGGGTCACGGTCACCCGGATGGGATCGCGCTGGCCGGGCCGTTCGATGGTGAGGGTCACCGAGGTGCCTGCCGGGCCCCGGATCAGGGTGACGGCCTCGTAGATGCTGTAGCCGACGATGGACTGCCCGTTGACCTCGATCACCAGATCCCCCGCGCGGAGGCCCGCCTTCTGGGCCGGGGAGCCCTCGAAGACGCGCACGATCTCCAGTTTGTTGTCCCGGTTCATGCGCACCATGGCCCCGATCCCCTCGAACTGCCCGGAGGCGTCCTCCTCCAGGATGCGGGCGATCTTCGGCTCGATGAAAGACGTGTAGGGATCCCCCAGGGTCTGCAGGGCCCCCCGGATGGCGCCGTAGGCGACGGTCTGGGGGGAGGGGATCTCCCCGTAGTATTCCTCCTGGATCAGCTTCCACGCCTCCCAGAACACGCCGAAGGCTTCCTGGAGGTCCTGCGGAGGAGCGGCCGGCGCAGCGGTCGTTGGGGTTGTGGGGAGGGCGTGGGGGACGCGGGCGGTCATCCCCCAGGCGACGCCGAACCCGGTCAGGAACGCGGCGCCGACGAGGCCGGTCGCCAGCACGGCGAAGAGGAGGAGGTTTCCCAGCCGTTTGCCCAGATCGCTCACGTTCAGCCTCCTGAGCGCAACCCGATGGATCCCTTGAGGATTTTAGGGCCGCATCCGGCGGGGCTCCAAAACCGCCGGGGCCCCCGCCTGAACAAAAAACGCCGCAGCCCAGCGGCTGCGGCGGGATGGGCGAGGAGGGACTCGAACCCCCGACCTCACGGATGTGAGCCGTGCGCTCTGACCACCTGAGCTACTCGCCCGTCATCGAAAATTATAGCAACGTCCGTCCGAACCGGCAAGCCCCGCGCCGGACCGGGTGTGTCCCAAGATCGTAGGACAACTGCTCGCAGTTGTCCTACAAGGCGGCCAGGCCCGACAAAATCGGGACACACCCGCCGGACCGCTTCCCGGTCCGGGGCTTGCCCGCTCTCCGGTCGGGACGGAGCTCGGATCCGTCAGGGAAAGGATCCCCGGCTGCGGAGGCACCCTCGCTGATATACTGAGGATGAAGGCGGTTGCGGTTATCCGGGAGGCGATCGGTTACGGGGACGCCAGGGGAGCGCAGCGGAAGCCATCGGTCGCGGCGGAGGATGTTCCTGCAATGCAGATGCCGAAATGAATTTCGGCTTACGTGGGGGCTTTCGCCCCGAACCTCGGTCTTCGATGGCGCGAGGGGCGCGGCGGAAGCCGCTCTGACAGGGATCTTCGGGAGGGGGTCCGGGATGGGGATGCTTCGGTGGGAGGCGGAGGTGGTGGTGGTGGGCACGGGGCCGGGCGGGGCGACGGTGGCCCGGGAGCTGGCCCGAGCGGGCCGGCGGGTGCTGTTGCTGGAGCGCGGCGGCCCGGAGCGGGGTCGCCCGCTGTATGGCACGCATCTGGGCGCCCTCCGCTACACCGAGCGGGGCGGCCTCTTCTTCACCCCGGAGGGGATCCAGGTGGTGGCCCCCCGTATGGTAGGCGGGGCCACCGGCATGTTCGCCGGCTGCGCCGCGCCGCCGCCGGATTGGCTGCGGACGAAATATGGGATCGATCTCCGGCAGGAGGTTGCGGAGACCATCGAGGAGCTGGGGATCGCCCCGCTGCCCCCGGAGCACCGCGGCGCGGCCTCGACCCGCCTGGCGGAGGCGGCCCGCGCCCTCGGCTACGCCGTCTACCCTCAGCCCAAATTCATCCGCCCCGAGCGCGCCCCGCGCTTCCGGTGCGGCGCCCACTGCCTCCTCGGATGCCGCTGCGGGGCGAAATGGAGCGCCGCGGAGTTCGTGGAGGAGGCGGTTCGGGCAGGCGCGCTCCTCCTCCCCTACGCGTTCGTGGAGCGCGTCCTCCTCGAGGGAGGCCGCGCGGTGGGGGTGGCGGGTCGCATCCGGGGGCAGCCCTTCATCGCGCAGGCGGATCAGGTGGTGCTGGCCGCCGGGGGCCTGGGCACCCCCCGCATCCTGCAGGCCTCCGGTTTCCGTGGGATCGGGGAGGGGCTGGCGATGGATCTCACCGTGATCGTCTACGGCCGATCCCGGACGGATGGGAACGCTTCGGATCCCCCGATGACCTGGTCCTGGGAGGATCCGGGGCTGGAGGTCATGTTCAGCACGCTGATGGATCCCTGGCTGCTGTATCCGCTGGTGGCGGGGATGAGCGGCCTGCGCCATGTGGCGACCTGGCCGCGCTGGCGGCAGATGCTCGGGGTGATGATCAAGCTCCGGGATGCGCTCTCCGGCCGCCTCCACCCGGATGGATCCCTCTCGAAGCCGCTGACCCCGACGGATCGGGACCGGTTGCAGGAAGCCGTGGGCATCGCCCGACGCATCCTGGCCGAGGCCGGCGCGGATCCCGCCTCGATCTTCGTCTCCCCGATGCGGGGGACCCATCCGAGCGCCACCGTGCGCATCGGGGAGTGGGTGGACGCGGACCTGCGGACGGAAGTGCGGGGGCTTTACGTCTGCGACGCCAGCGTGTTCCCGGAGGCGCTGGGACGGCCGACGGTGCTCACCCTCATCGCCCTGGGCAAGCGCCTGGCCCGGTCCCTGGTTGAAGCGTAGGAGCGATGCGCTCGGAGAGGGGAGCCGCGCGATGGATGCGGAGGAGCTGGCGCGTCGTCTGGAGGCGATCCCTCGAGTGCCGCTCTTCGCCGCGCCCACCCCGCTGGAGCCTCTCCCTCGCCTGAGCGCGGCGCTGGGCCGGCCGGTTTACCTCAAACGGGAGGACGCCATCGGGCCGGCGCTGGGGGGCAACAAGGCCCGTCCCCTGGAGTATCTGCTGGCCGACGCCCTCCGCCGGGGCCATCGCCGCGTGGTCACCTACGGCGGCCTGCAGTCCAACCACGCCCGGATCACGGCTGCCGCCGCCCGGCGCCTGGGGCTGGAGCCCCATCTCTTTTACTTCGCTCCCCGTCCTTCGCGCTGGAGCGGCAACCTGCTGTTGAACGAGTTGCTCGGCGCCCATATGCACTTCTTCCCTTTCGGCCAGGGGGGAGGCCCCCGTTCCATCGCGTGGACGGACTTTCTGGTTCGGATCCTGGCCCGGGTGTGGGTGGGTCGTCACTACTTCATCCCCGTGGGTGGACGCTCGGTCCTGGGCGGGCTGGGCTACGTGCGGGCCGCTCTGGAGCTCCACCGGCAGGCCCAGGAGCAGGGGTTGGGACCCGCGTGGGTGGTGACGGCTGTGGGAACCTGGGGGACGCTGGCCGGATTGTGGGCGGGGTTGACCATGCTTCGCTCTCCGCTGCGCCCCCTGGGCATCGACATCGGGGGGTTGTGGAAGGACCTCCCGGCCGCCATCGCCCGCCTCGCCGGGCGGATCTGCGCCCGCCTGGGCGAGCCCCACCGGTTCCCGACGAGCGAGGCGCCTCTGATTGAGCGGACCTACGCGGGATCGGGTTACGGCCTGCCCTCCCCGGAGGGAAACCGGGCGTTGCGGGAGCTGGCGGGTCTGGAGGGGATCCTGCTGGATCCGGTTTACACGGCGAAGGCCTTCGCCGGGATGCTGGATTTGCTCCGAAAGGGAGCCCTGGGGGAGCGCGAGCCGATCATCTTTCTGCACACAGGTGGGATCCCCGCGCTGTTCGCTTTCGAGGCCGGCGACCTCGCCGCGTGAAGGTCAATCCGCGGGAGGCAGCAAGGGCATCCGCCAGCGCGGGATCGGGGCGCGGGGGCTCTCCCGGGCGATCAGCATCACGCTGGCGATCATCAGCAATGCGCCGAGCCACTGAACCGGCGTCAGGTGTTCCCCCAGGAACCCAACGGCCAGCCCCACGGTGACCAGGATCTCCAGCACCGTGAGCAGGGCGGTCTGGACCCCTCCCAGGCGCTTGACGCCGAGGAACATCGTCAGCCGCGAGAGCATCAGCACCCCCGCCATGGCGGCGATGGGGCCCAGGGCGGCCGTCGGGACGGAGGCGTGGGCGTTGCCCATCACCCAGCCGGCGACCGGAGTGAAGGCGGCCGTGGCCGTCAGGGCGTAGAGGGTGAGGGTCTGGGCCGGCATCTCGTAGAGCACCCGCTGGCTGAGCACCACGTGGAGGGCGTAGAGCCCGCTGGAAAGCAGCACCAGGATCACCCCTAGGAGATCCGGCATCCCCTGGAAGCGGCCCAGCAGCAGCCCCACCCCCAGCCCGGCCATCAAGATCCGCAGACGGGTCCATCCCGGAACAGGCTCCCCGTTCAGGTGGGTGATCACCGCGACCAGGACGGGATACATGGAGTAGATCAGATGGGCGACCGCGGCGTCCAGCCGGTAGAGGCCCATATAGTAGAAGATCGAGCCCAGGGCATTGGTGAAGCCCACGGCGAGGCATCCGAGCAGGCCCACCGGATAGATGTAAAGATAGCGGCGCCAGCGGGGATGGATCAGATAGAGGGCCCACAGGGCCAGGGCGGCGATCCCGCTGCGCAGGATGACCACCATCGCCGGATCCGCGCCCTCCCGATAGGCCAGCTTGGCCAGGATCGGCGCCCCGCCCAGCATAATCGCCGAGGCCAGCGCCGCCAGGATCCCTTCCCACGCCATCGTCGCTCTGTCCTCTGAGGAGATCAGACAGCCAGGCCGTGCCGCCGCCGGATCGCCTGAATCTGCGCCCACAGCAGCCCCCGCCACGCGATCCCCGTCCGCCATCCACCCGGGCACGGAGTCCCGTCCAGCTCCTCGTGGCCCTTCACCGCCTCGATCCCCAGCCCGAGGTGCTCCAGGAGGAAGGCGATCAGCTCCGCCGTGGCGGTGAGCTGACCCTCCTTCGGGGGTTGCCTCCGGAAGTCCCCAATCAGCCCGATGCTCACGGAGCGCGTCGGATCGGCCCCTGCATGGGAAACCGCTGCCGTCAGGGGATGGATCCGGTAAAGGGTTCCATCTCCGGCCACCAGGAAATGATACGTCGGCCCGGGCAGCCCGAGCCGCTCCACCTGGAACGCAACGATCTGCTCCGCCGGGACGGCCGGATCGGTCCCGGTGTGATGGAGGACCAGCTCCCGGATCCCCCAGAGCGGGCGGGGCGGGAAGGGAGAGCGGGAGGGGAGGTCGCGCCAGCCGGGCTCCGGCAGCCCGGGGATCGGCAACCCGGTTTCTTTCAGGATCTGCTGCGTTGCCTCCCGAACGGCCGCGCCGGAAAGGGGGACAGCGCCGGCGGAGGGGAAGAGCTCATCGATCGTCCGGATCTGAGCAGGTCCCAGCCGGAAGCGGATCCCCAGCCACGCGCACAGCCGGGCGGCCCGGTCCAGCTGCACGGGGGCGAGCGGCTGGCCCTCCCGCCATCCGGCGATGGCGATGCCCACGCTGATGCGTCCGCAGCCGCCGGCGTGATCCGTCATCGCCTCCAGCGGGAGGGTCCAGAAAACCCTTCCGTCCGCCGTGAGGTAAAAATGATAGGGAAAGCCCGGGCGTCCCTGACGCTCGATCAGGAAGTCCGCCAGGGTCTGCGGGGGCAGATCCCCGGGGATCTCCAGAGGATGCAGGATCAGATACCGGACCCCCTCCAGGGGGCGGCGGGGCCATGGGGAAGGCTTCCGGCGGGGCAGCAGGGGTTCGATCCACTCCAGGGAGAGGTTCAGGCGCTGGAGGTCCGCATCGGTCCAGGGGTGGGGGGCTGTCAGGACGCGGCCGGGATCCCCTTCCAGGGCGACGTCCAGGGCGTGCACCCAGCCGGCGCCTCCCTCCCATCGGACTCTCCACCATCGGCGGTCGGAGGTTGTCAGCTCGGCGACGCCCCGGCTCCCCGCCGGGAGCTCGGCGAGGGCGGGGGCGGTGGGGGAGGGCGCGAGGCGGAGCGCCGTGGCCCGGCGCAGGGTCAGCCGGACCGGGCCGTCGCGCCGCACCGGGATCTCCTGGGGATCGCCCTGGAGCGTGAGGGCTTCCCGGGGCGCCCAGCCCCACCGCCCCTGATCCGGCAGGAGCAGGGCGACCCAGCGGCCGTCCTCCGTCCGCTCGACGGCGAAGGCGGCCTGCCCGGTCGGGAGCGCCCGCCCGATGGGTTCTCCTTCCGGCCGATCGCGAAGCGGCGTCTCCATCCGGAGGGTGATGCGTGGGTATCGCTGGAGCCCCACATCCCATCGAAGGCGGGCCGTGAGCGCGCGGTCCAGATCGCGCAGCAATCCCGCCTTGCCCTCCATGAACCAGGGATCCACGCGTTGCCAGCGGTAGAGGGCCATGCAGCGGATCGGAGGATGGGCCGGATCCGCGTTCCAGCGGTGGATCTCCGCGTAGGCTTCGGAGATCCAGCCGGTGTCGGCGTCGGGCCAGGGGATGGGCCGGCCGCCCTGATCCCCCATAGAGGCCTCGGTAATGAAAAGGGGGAGATGGCGCAGGTGAGGCGGGATCGCCTCGATGAAGTCCTGATAGGCGCGGAAGCCCCATCGTCGGGCCTCATAGGGCGGCGGGCAGCGGAGGTCCCCGGTGAGGGCCTGAGGGTCCGCGCTCTGGCCGGCGATGTGAAGGGCGATCCCGTCCAGGTCCTCCCCCAGGGCGGTGATCAAATCGTGGAAGTAGACGATCCAGTCCCCGGTGGGGTTGCCGGGGTAACGGAGGATGGCCGTGAAGGGGGCCACGGCGGCCGGGATCACCCAGTCCTCCTCGTGCCCGGGCTGGTTGCGGATTTGCTCCCGACAGCGCTGGAAGCAACGGGCGTAGCGCTCCGGGGTGATCCATTCCGCGGCCTCGCAGACGGCGCCGCGGGGGTCGAGGCGAGCGCCGGGCTGTTGCTGGGGGTGGTTGGGCTCGTTCCCGATGATCCAGATATGCGCCCCCGGCGAGGCGGCGACGAAGCGGGCGCAGCGCCGGGCGAAGGCTTCGTAGCGGTCGGAGGAGGGGAGGGTGCCGTTCGGATAGCGGCCGTGGTTGAGGACCACGATCACCCCGAAGCCCGCGTCCGCCCATTCCTGATAGATGGATCCGCGGCCGCTAAGATCCTCGGGGTCGGCCCCGATGGTCTCCTCGAAGATCACCCAGCCGGTCACGCCCGCGGCGCGGAACCGCTCCCGCCATGGGCCCGGGTCGTGGATGCCGTAAAGATAGACTGGCAGGCTCCGCCCCACCATCGCAGCCTCCATGCCGGGTTTACATCCGCCCGAGCCTTTCGGCAAGCAACAGGGTGAGAGCGGCGTCCGCTTTACCCGATGCCGGGCGGATCCGGATCTTCCCGGAGGAAGCCGGCCTGCACGTGGAAGCGCCGGACCCGCTCCCGGAAATCGGGCGCGAAGAGCATGGGATCGGTGGTGGTGAGGATGGCCTGTTCCGCATCCTCCAGGACCCGGAGCAGGTAGCGACGGCGTTCCTCGTCGAGCTCCGCCATGACCTCATCCAGCAGCAGGAGCGGGCTTTCCCGGAACACGGAGGCCAGCCAGCGGGCCGCGGCGAGCTTGAAGGCCAGGATGGCGGTCCGCTGCTGTCCCCGGGAGCCGTAAAGGCCGATGTCCACGCCGTCCACGATGAAGCGCAGGTCGTCCCGGTGGGGGCCGACCCGGGTGCTCCCCCGCCGGATATCCGCGGCCCGTTCCCGGAGCAGCGCCTTCCGGAAGATCTCGGCCAGCTCGGCCTCGGCCAATCCCTGACCCCACAGGAGGGCGTCCAGGGCCATCTGCCCCTCGACCTGGGCGGGGTCCAGGCCGGGGATGTAGCGCAGCATCAGGGGCTCCCCGCCGCTGAGAGTCCGATGGATCTCCTCGGCGTAGCCGGCGATGGCGTGCAGGGCGCGGGCCCGCTGGCCCATCAGCGGCGCTCCATAGCGGGCCACCGATTCGTCCCACAGGTCCAGCTGGCCGGGATCCCCGCCCTCTTCCTGAAGGCGGCGGAGCAGGGCGTTGCGCTGGGCGAGGGCCCGCTGATAGGCGGCCAGGGTTCGGGCGAAGGCGGGGGAGGTCTGGGCGATGAGCAGATCCATCAGCCGCCGTCGTTCGGCGGGGGGTCCGCCCACCACCTCCACATCCTGGGGGGTGAACACCACCACGGCGGCCTGTCCGAAGAGGTCCAGGGCCCGATGGGGGACGCCGTTGATCCGCACCTGTTTGCGGAGGGAGGCGATCTCCGGGGAGGGGGTTCCCCCTTCGGCGACCAGGGCGATCTCCAGGCGCACCGGGCCATCCTGGCGCACGAACTCGGCGATCACCCGGGCGAAGGGCATGGGATCCCGCCAGGCGGCCCAGTGGATCAGCTCCCGGTCGCTCCCGGTGCGGAAGGAGTGGCCGGTGGCGGCGTAAGCGATGGCCTCGAGTAGGTTGGTCTTCCCCTGGGCGTTCCCCCCGTAGACCATGATCACCCGCGGCTCGAGACGCCACTCGAGCCGCGCGTAGTTTCGGAACTGGGTCAGGCTGAGAGAGCGGAGCCACATCCCCGGGCTCGTGTTCGGGATCTCAAGCGCTCGACGCTCAGGGATATAATCATAGCCGATCCTCGATGAACGATCCGGGCTCTCCGGAAGGTCAGGAGGTGGGAGATGAGGCGTGGGGAGAGGGATCCGGCCCTCGAGGCGGAAGCCTCCCGGCCGGCGGCGCGTGCCGTGCCGGCTCCCCGATGGCGGGAACGGGCGTGGGAGCTCCGGCGTCGGATCGAGGCCGGGCTGCCGGTCCTGTTGATCGCTCCCTCGGCCCTGGCGGTGGGGATCTTCGTTTACGGGTTCATCGGCTGGACGGTCTACGTGTCGATGACCCGCTGGAACGATGTGCTGCCGGATTACACCTTCGTGGGCCTCCGCAATTACGTTGGCCTGTTCCAGACCCCTCGCTTCCAGGCGGACATCCGCAACACGGTGGTTTTCACTGCCTTCTTCCTGCTGGGGGCGGTCCTGCTGGGCTTCTTCGCGGCGCTCCTTCTGGATCAGCGGGTGAAAGGGGAGGCGTTCTTCCGCAGCGTCTTCCTGTTCCCCATGGCCATCTCCTTCATCGTGACCGGGATCGCCTGGCAGTGGCTGTTCAACCCGCAGACGGGGATCAACCTCCTGCTCCGGCAAGCGGGCTACGCGGGGCCGCTCCCCCGCTGGTTCACGGATCCGACGATCATGTTCGGCGTGAAGGTGGGGGCCATCCAGGTGGGGATCCCCGTCGCGCTGATCCCGGTGGTCATCGCGGCCACCTGGCAGCTCTCCGGGTTCACCATGGCGATGTATCTGGCCGGCCTGCGGGGGATCCCGGAGGAGCTGCGGGAGGCGGCCCGGGTGGATGGGGCGAGCGAGTGGCAGGTTTATCGCTATGTGGTGCTGCCGCTGTTGCGGCCGGTGACCCTGAGCGCCCTGATCGTGCTGGGGCACATCTCCCTGAAGATCTTTGACCTCACGGTGGCCATGACCGGCAGCGGCCCGGGCTTCGCCACGGACATGCCCGCGTATTTCATGTTCGAGACCACCTTCCGGGGGAACCATTTCGCCCAGGGGGCGGCCATCGCCACGCTGATGCTGATTATGGTGGCGGCCCTCATCATCCCGTATCTGCGCTACAGCCTGAGCCGGGAGGCCGAGCTATGAAGGCGGGCCGCGTCCTGATCTACCTGGCCTTGATCGGCCTCACCGTTTTCTATCTGCTGCCGGTCTACGTCCTGTTCCTCACCGGCCTCAAAAGCTTCGCCGAGGCCGACCTCACCCGGATGTGGAACTGGCCGACGCAGCCTTCCCTGGCCGCCTTCGCCAAGGCCTGGGAGAAGCTCTCGCCGAACTTCATGAACAGCGTCTATCTGGTGATCCCCGCCACGCTGATCTCCTCCCTGATCGGCTCCGTCAACGGCTACATCCTTTCCAAATGGCGCTTCCGGGGGTCGGAGATCCTGTTCCCGGCCATCCTCTTCGGGATGTTCATCCCGTATCAGAGCATCCTGATCCCCCTGGTGCGTTTCCTGCAATCCATCGGCCTTTACGGCAGCATCCCCGGCCTCATCCTGGTTCACGTGGTGTATGGCATCCCCATCACCTCCCTGATCTTCCGCAACTATTACGCCTCGATCCCCGGGGAGCTGGTGGAGGCGGCCAAGATCGATGGGGCCTCTCTGTTCGGGATCTACCGCTGGGTGATGCTGCCCCTCTCCCAGCCGGGATTCGCGGTGGTGGCCATCTGGCAGTTCACGCAGATCTGGAACGACTTCCTGTTTGCGGTGACGGTGACGAACAAGCCGGCCCAGCAGCCCATCACGGTGGCGTTGCAGAACCTGGCGGGCAGCCAGATCGTCGAGTGGAACGTTCAGATGGCGGGGGCGCTGCTGGCGGCGCTGCCTACGCTGCTGGTTTACGTTTTTCTGGGCCGCTTCTTCCTGCGGGGTCTGCTGGCCGGGGCGCTGAAGGGATGAACCGGACGGACGCTCTTTACAAAAAACCCCGGCGGCAGGGCCGGGGTTGGGGCAGTGCCCGGGGCGGGATTTGAACCCGCACGGCCTTAGGGGCCAGCGCCCCCTCAAGACGCCGCGTCTGCCTGTTCCGCCACCCGGGCAAGACCACTGTAATTATAATAGGGCGACAGGCGGTTCGACAAGGCCCTGGGATTCCCCTCGGAAGGCTTTCCGGGCGCTTCCCCAGAGGATCCGGGTGGGAGGCGGCCGGCGGCGTGGATCCCCCCAATCGGACGATGCGGACAGGAGGAACGGGATGGCCCTGCACCCTCGACGGGCGAGCCCTGAAGAGCGGAAGGCGCTCCTCCTGATGGAGCGAACGGGCTACATCCCGCTTGAGCTCACCCCCTATTTTGCCTGGCGGATCAGCGAGGAGCGGCGGGAGGAGTATGACCGTCGGGCCATTCGGGTCGATTCCCCTCTGGCCGACTTGTTGAAAAAGCTGCCGGCCCCCTGGCTCGGCGCCATCGCCCGGAATCTGGGCGTAAAGAAGCAGGGGAAGAAGCAGGATTGGATCCCCCGCATCGTTTCCCGTCTGAAGGATCCGGAGCGGCTTCGGGAGATCGTGCGGGGGTTGCCGGTGGACGCCCGCCTGGCTCTGGCCGGGGTCCTGGAGCGGGGCGGCTGGGGGCCCCTTTCGGATCTGGAGCGGGAGTTCGGCGCGATGGCCGGAGACGGGTGGTTCTGGGAGGACGAGCCGCCCCGATCGATCCTGGGGCAACTGCGAGCGCACGGCCTGCTCTTCATCGGTCAGGCCCGGGTGGGCCGGCGGCGCCGTCAGGTGGCGGTCATCCCGAAGGACCTCCGGGAGCCCCTGGCGCAGTGGCTTCGGGATCCCGAGGCGCTCCCCCCGGAGGCCCGTTCGCGGACGGCGACGACGCGCGCCCTCGAGCGGCTGGCGGCCTTCTATGCCACCCTCGAGCGTCCGCTCCTCCCCCTGGAGGATCTGAACGACTTCCTGCGACAGGTCCACCCCCGGCAGGTCCTGGAGGTGGAGGAGGATGTGGAGGATTTCCTCCTGGGGATGGAAGACCTGGAGATGAAGTCCGCGGACGATGTGGCGGGCCATCATCTGAGCCTCTGGATGAGGCGCTTGAGGTATCTCTACGTCGGGGAGGTGCCCCTGGCCCGCAAGCGCCGGATGCTGAGGACCACGGCGCGGCTTTATCAGTTCCTGGCGGAGCGGGGGCGGGTGATGCCGATCACCGCGGAGCGGATCTCCGAGGCGGTGGCGGAGATCACCGCTCCGACGCGGGGCCTTGGGAAGATCCCGTTGCCGCCGCCCCTCGGAGGGGAGTTGTTGATGCGGCTGCAGGATCCGGAGGGCAACGAATACGACCTCGTCATGAACGATTACTGGCTGGTGGCCGCCTGCGCCGTGCTGTTCACGGGGGACTGGGACGCGATGGAGGAGGAGGCGGCCCGGGCTCGGGATGGGGCGCGCAAGCGGGAGCGCATCCGGTGGCTGCGCCGGCTGCCGGAATGGGTCTGGATGGAGCTGCTCACGATGTTCGATCCGGAGGAGATTGATTTCATTCGGGAGTGGTTTTACGAGCACGAGATGTCCGAGCTGAGCGCGTGGTGAGGGGGAGCGGCCGCCCGGCGCCCGGGGGAGAGGGGTCCTTCAATCTCCGAGCACCTCCTCCACCCGCACCGTGAATCCCTCCAGGAGGCCGGACGCGGCCGTCTCCCCCGGCCCCCATTTGCCCTGCAAGACGTAGGCGCCGCGCCGCAGCGTATAAACCTCCACCGTCCGTGCCTCAGGGTCCACGATCCAGTATTCCAGCACTCCGGCCCGGGCATACTCCTGAAACTTCTCCATTCGATCCACACGGCTTGTGGAAGGGGAGGTGACCTCGATGATCAGATCCGGCACGCCGCAGACCTGTTCCCCGATGCGGTCGGCATGCGCCTTGAGGAAGAAGAAGATGTCGGGTTCGCGGATCTTGCCCGGCCACAAGCGCACGGGCAGCGGGGCGATGCGCACCTCGCCGAGATCGCGCGCCCTCACGAACTCCCTCAGGCGGACAGCGAGCTCCAGCACCGCGACCTGGTGGCGGTTTGTGGGATGCGGCGGCACGATCAGCTCCCCCTCCGAGAGCTCAACGTAGCGATGGGTGTCCGGCAGGGCGAAGTAATCCTCCTCCGTCCACTGCCCCGGGGGAGGGAACAGCTCGGCCACAGACGCCTGACGTCGCCTTCGAAGGCCCCCCGATGCCATGTCCGGCCTCCTCCGCACGCCCGGCTCCGACCCCCTGCAGGGAAGAGCCCCGCCGGCCGGCTCGGTCTCCGCAAGGCCCATTATATCGGGAATGCGGCATCCTTTGCCCGAGCGGCCGAGGGCGGCCGGCGAAAGGGGCCGTCCGCGAATGGGAGCCACGAATGCACGGATGATATACTCTGGGCCTCAGAGGCCGGATTCGCGCATGAGGGAGGTCTCTGATGCGCACCTATGCCATCCCGCTGGTCCCGGGGCCGACGACGGTCCCGGCGGAGATCCGGGCGGCCTATCAGGAGGACTACGGCTCGGCGGACCTGGAGCCGGAATATTACGAGCTCTATGCGGAGACCCAGGAGCAGTTGCGGGCCATCCTGGGGACCCGCAACGCGGTGGTGATCATGACCGGGGAGGCCATGGTGGTCCTCTGGGGGGCGCTCAAGAGCGTCCTGCGCCCGGGGGATCGGGTGGTGGCGGTGGCCACCGGGGTCTTCGGCTACGGCATCGCTGACATGGCCCGCCGCATCGGCGCCGAGGTGGAGGTGGTCGGGTTCGCCCATGACGAGGCCGCCGACCCGGCGCGGGTGGAGGAGGCCATCCGGCGGGTCCGCCCCAAGATGGTCACCATGGTCCACTGCGAGACGCCCTCCGGGATCCTCAACCCGGTGGCCGAGGTGGGGGCGCTGGTGGATCGCTACGACGTGCCGCTCTTCTACGTCGACGCCGTCTCCAGCGCCGCGGGGGTCCCCCTGCGGGTGGACGAGTGGCGCATCGATCTGTGTCTGGTGGGCACCCAGAAGTGCCTCTCGGCGCTGCCGGACCTGGGGATCGTGACGGTGAGCGAGCGGGCCTGGGAGATCGTGCGGGAGGTGGACTATGCGGGCTACGATGCCCTGGGCCCCTTCCGCACCGCCCTGGAGGACCGCTGGTTCCCTTACACGCCGTCCTGGCATGCGCTGGCAGCCCTGAACGTGGCGTGTCGGCGGGTGCTGGGGGAGGGGCTGGAGAACGTCTTCCGTCGCCACGAAGAGGTGGCGGCCTACTGCCGGGAGCGGTTGAAGGCCATGGGGCTTCGCCTCTTCCCCCGACGGGAGGAATGGTCTTCGCCCACCGTCACCGCGGTCTACGTCCCGGAGGATCTGCCCTGGCCGGAGCTGGATCGCCGCCTGCGGGCGCGGGGGATGGGGGTGGGCGGGAGCCTGGGGCCGCTGGCCGGGAAGGTGTTCCGCATCGGCCACATGGGCGCCCAGGCGGATCCGGAGCTCGTGCGGCGGGGGATGGACGTGCTGGAGGAGGCCCTCGCCGAAGCCCGATCGTAGGTCGAGATGGATTTCGCGCCGAATGAATTCGGCCTCCAGGGGCCTTCGGCCAATGGTCGGCCTGGGGCGCCGAATGAATTCGGCCTCAAGGGGCCTTCGGCCAATGGTCGGCCTGCGCCGACCGGGAAGGGGTTTTGCGTCGGCGGAGGCCGACGCTTGGCGCGGAGCGCCTTGGGAGGCCGATTTCAATCGGCGTGGGCGCCTTTGGCCGGTGGTCGGCCTGCGCGCCGAATGAATTCGGCCTCCAGAGGCCTTCGGCCGACGGTCGGCCTGCGCCGACCGGGAAGGGGTTTTGCGTTGGCGGAGGCCGACGCCTGGCGCGGAGCGTCTTGAGAGGCCGATTTCAATCGGCGTGGGTGCCTTTGGCCGGTGGTCGGCCTGCGCGCCGAATGAATTCGGCCTCCAGAGGCCTTCGGCCAATGGTCGGCCTGCGCCGACCGGAAAAAGCCTCTTTGCGTCGGCGGAGGCCGACGCCTGGCGTGAAGCGCCTGGAGAGGCCGATTTCAATCGGCGTGAGAGCCTGCGCCGACCGAGAAGGGGTTTTGCGTCGGCGGAGGCCGACGCCTGGCGCGTAAGCGCCCCAGAAGGCCGATTTCAATCGGCGCGAAGGCCGACGCTTGGCGCGTAGCGCCCTTGGAGGTCGAATTCATTCGACGACATATAGGCCGTGGGCCCGCAGCCACGCCAGCGCCCCTTCCCGCAGGCGCTCCCGGTTGGCCGGCGTCAGCTCCCAGCATTCGACGCCCGGACGGCGTTTGAAGGCGTCGGCCCAGGGGTGGGGGCTGGCGGTGATGGTGGCGATCAGGGGGCGGGGGCCGGCGGCCGCCTCCTCCAGGGCCTGGCGGAAGGCGGCGCTGAGCAGCTCCATCTTCCCGATCTCATCCACCAGGGCCACGGCCTTCTCCGCCACGGCGGCGCGCAGGGCCGGCACCCCCAGGCGATCCAGGGCCTCCAGGTCCACCCCGTAGCGTCCCACCCGATGCGGGGCGCGCCCCGCCCAGTCCACGTGGGCGAAAACCGCGGCGCGGCCGTCGAGGGTGACCAACCGGAACCCGAGGCGGCCCTGAGGGCCGCGGATCTCCTCCGTGTAGAACCCTCCGGCCTGTTCCCCTAAGGCGCGGGCAAGGGCTCGGATCAGGGTGGTCTTGCCCGCGCCGGGCCGTCCGGTGATCAGCAGGATGGCGCCCATGCCGGCTCCTCTCTTGAGGTCCCTTAGGGATCCCGTCGCGCGGCGGCCGCATCTCAGGCCGGTTCAGGGGGCGTCGAGGGGACCCCTTCGGATTTTACGCGGGGCGTTGGGGGTCGAGCGCAGGGGGCGGTTAGGGGCCATCCCCCGGAAGCGGGTTTCGGCTCTGTTCGAGGAGCGGCCCTTCTACGCCTTCGGGCGGGAAAGCAGGCCCTCGATGGCCTTCAGGTTCCGTTCCAGGCAGTCCGCCGGCATGATCCACGGCGTGCCGCACAGGTCCCGGATCTGCCCGTCCTGCAGCGCCTGGCGGATGTCCTCGGGATCCGGCCGGATGTCTCACTCCCGCAGCCGACGTAACGCGAGAAACGTAGGGGCGACCCGGCGGGTCGCCCCTACATCGAAATCCCCTGAGAACGGGTCTCGGCTCTGCAAGGGTGATCGAAATCACCCTCACTTCCGGAGTGATTGCTCCGGGTCGCAATCCCCTGAGAACGGGTCTCGGCTCTGCAAGCTCGGACCATGCGGATCAGCATCAAGCAATATGATGAGTTTTGTCGCAATCCCCTGAGAACGGGTCTCGGCTCTGCAAGCGTCGTCCATGGGCGCGCGTATAAGTTCGCTTTGGAATACCGTCGCAATCCCCTGAGAACGGGTCTCGGCTCTGCAAGCCCGGGCCTGGCGCTGCGCTTCCTGCGCCAGACCTTCGGGTCGCAATCCCCTGAGAACGGGTCTCGGCTCTGCAAGGCCCGGTTGCCCTGGCGCGGGCCGCGATTCCCGTCAAGAATGTCGCAATCCCCTGAGAACGGGTCTCGGCTCTGCAAGGGGCGGATCGAAGCGGTTGAAGGCACCCGCCGTGAACCGCGTGTCGCAATCCCCTGAGAACGGGTCTCGGCTCTGCAAGGTTGCATGCAGTATGCGGGGGAGGAGCAAATGGCGCTGGCAACGTCGCAATCCCCTGAGAACGGGTCTCGGCTCTGCAAGGGAATTCGACGCGATCATCCATCACCTCCCGAATAAGCGCCGTCGCAATCCCCTGAGAACGGGTCTCGGCTCTGCAAGCCTGCTCGCGCCGCTCGCGCTCGCGCTCGACCTCGCGCAGTCGCAATCCCCTGAGAACGGGTCTCGGCTCTGCAAGGGAATTCGACGCGATCATCCATCACCTCCCGAATAAGCGCCGTCGCAATCCCCTGAGAACGGGTCTCGGCTCTGCAAGCCAACCCAAGGGGGTTCCCATGGTGTCCCCGGCTGAGTTCGCACGTCGCAATCCCCTGAGAACGGGTCTCGGCTCTGCAAGGTGTATGGTTTCGGCTGGCTGAAGGAGGAGTGGTATGACCGCGTCGCAATCCCCTGAGAACGGGTCTCGGCTCTGCAAGTCGAGGCCGTGTGCCGCGGCCACCGGCTCCAGCGTTCGTCCAGATCGTCGCAATCCCCTGAGAACGGGTCTCGGCTCTGCAAGCTGGATGGCCTGCTCGGGCTATCATCCAACGGAGAGCATCGTGTCGCAATCCCCTGAGAACGGGTCTCGGCTCTGCAAGAGCCCTAAAGCCTCTTTCCGTCAAGGGTTCCCTCTTATGAGCCGGATCCTCCGGTTCGCTTGTCCCCTTCCGGTCTCTGGTTCTATTTCTACCATCTTCTCGTCGGTTTGTCAAGGATGTTTCCCAGGCCATCGTCGAGGCCGCGAATCCCCCCCGGGAATCGGCCCCCCGGGCGATTCGCGGAAACCCGCTCCGATGCCCCTTCCGGGAGCCCCCATATCTGGCGGATCAGAGGACATCAGGCCCGATATATGGGTGCCTCTTTCGGTTTGTTTTCATAAATTTCCGCGAATCCCCCCGGGTTTTGCGGGATAAAGGGGATTCGCGGACGCCTTAGATCACCCAAACGTCCGGGTCCGCCCGGAGGGGGGATGGGCCGATGCGCCGGATGCGTCGCCGGCACGCGGGGCACAGCGGGTAAATCCGGATGGCGTCTTCGCGGGCCTCCACCACCCGGCGGATCCGCTCCTCCAGCCGGTCCAACTGATGCTCCTCCAGCTCCCCCTCAAACACGCTCTTCTGCACCCGGTCCAGCATCCCCCACAGGACCCGCGATAGGCGCAGCCGCCGCCGATCATCCGGAATGTCATAAGCGACCACGCAATACGGCATCTTCACCCTCCATGGCGTTTCGGATTTTTCGGCATGTCGGGCAACTGCGAGCAGTTGCCCCACATCCCCGCTTGGGCCGGCGATGCGACAGGAGGCGGGCCGCCCGCCCGGACCGGACGCCTCACGCCTCCATGCGGAAGGGCGTATACAGCGACCCGCTCCAGACCGCCCGCGCCATCCGCCGGACCTGCTCGTCAAGCCGCTCCCGCCAGGACGACGCCCCCTCGCCAGGCGAGCGACGCATAAACGCCTCATAGGCTGTCAGATATCGCCGCAGGGCTTCCGGCCGTAGCAGCACCGCTCCATCTTCCTCCCGCTCCTCAAAGTCTTCAGCGCGGAAGGCCCGTCGGTTCACCAGGCTCAGCACCAGCCGATCCACCACCGCATGCCGGAACTCCTCCACCAGATCCAGGGCCAGGGCCGGGCGACCATGTCGCACTTCGTGATAGAACCCGATGTAAGGATCCAGCCCGCAGGCCGCGATCTTGCCGATCATCTCCCCGGTCAGCAGCGCATATCCCAGAGACAGCATGGCGTTCACCGGATCCCGAGGCGGGCGCCGATGACGGCCTTCGAAACGGAGCTCCCCCCGGACCATCTCCCGGAAGGCCTCGAAGTAGGCCGCGGTGCCGCTCCCCTCGATCCCCCGCAGCGTCTCCAGGTCCGGCGCCTCCTGGACCTGGGCGATCCGCCGCTCCATGGCCTGCAGGGGCTTCTCCCATCCCGGACCGGGGTAGGCGCGCGCGTAGCGCAACAGCAGGCGGCGCGCGTTCTCCAGCTTGGCCGCCACGATCCGCGCGGCGATCTCCCGCCGAAACCCCTCGTTCGTATAGCGCTCAAACTGCCGCAGCCGGAGCAGGGCGTTCCGCGAGAGGATCGGCGTCAGGCGCCCTTTCAGACGCCCCTCCACGGTGAAGAAGCACACTTCGATCCCCTGGGCCAACAACAGCCCGATGGCCGGGGTCGTCAACTGCACGCCCCCGAAGACCCATACGCCTTCCACTTTGAAAGCCGGGACGCTGAGGAGAACCTCCTCCCCCTTGCGCACCACCAGGCGGTCCCCCTCGCGTCCCAGGACCGCACCCTGTTCGGTGAGATAAAGCATCGGCATGGCCGGGCCGAACGGGATCGGATATGGGCGTGCCCCCCTACTCCCGAGACAGCCGCCTCTGGATGAAGTCCGCGATGGCGGAATACGGATCGTCCCGCGCCTCGATCCGGAGCATCTCCAGGATGCGCGCCAGCCCTTCTACTGGATCGTCGACCTTCCCCTCCCGCCACGGCGCGTAGGCGGCCCGCAGGTCCTCCTCCGAGACGCCCACGAAGTCGTGGCCGATGATGGTGCGATGCCGCCGCTCCACCAGGGGATCCAGCTGGTTCACCTGCTTGAGCAGCGCCTGGTAGCGCCCTCGCTCTCCCTCGGGGACCAGCGGACGGCCCTCGGCGTCCGTCCCGCCCTTCTCGATGGCGAAGGCGAGCAGGGCTTTGTAAGTCGGCCGGGAGATCTGCCGCCAGTCCAGGGGCTGCCCCTCCACCTCCTGCTGCTCCAGGAAACGCAACAGCGCCGGGTTCCCCCGGATCCCCTCCTCCCAGCGCCGGCGGGTCTCCTCCCGGACCTCCCGGGCGAGGTCGGTGGGGAGGCCGAGAAGCGTCTCCACCAGATAACGGAGGAGGGCCTCCTGGAACCGGTAGACGCGGCCCAGGAAGTCGGCGTAGCGGCCGCTCCGATAGGCCGCCCGGGCGTTCCAGAAGAGCTCCCGCAACAGGGCTTCCCAGCGACGCGGAGGATCCCCCGGCCCGAGCAGGGGGTCCAGATCGTGGAGCAGCCGTTGCTGGATGAAGGCCCGGGTCGCCGCATCCCCTTCCCTCATCGCCTGATCCAGGGCCTCCCGGGCCCCCTCGAAGTCGAACTCCATCCGCCGGGCGGCGTAGGCGGCCAGGGCGATCAGGCCCGGCGGGGCCCCGAGGTCCCGCAGGAGCGCCTCGGCGCGGGCGAAATCCCCCTCCTGCAGCCGATCCCGGACGGCCGCCTCCTGGAAGGCCTGAAGGATCTGGTGGCCGACCCGCAGCTCGTGGGGCTCCCCGCCGTAAGGGGGATAGAGGGCCCGCAGCCGCTCGCCGTAGCGGCGGATCCCCTGCAGCAGCAGCCCCATGTTGCAGGCCGGCGTGCCGCCCGCCAGGATGACGTAGGCGTGTTGAAACCCTTCCGGGAGCGGGGGCAGGAGGCGCCCGAAGGCCTCGAAGGCCTCGTCATACAGAGCGGGGTTGATGCCCTCGATCCGCCGCGCCTCCACCCGGAAGTCCTCCCGGAACCCGGCCTCCCGCAGGCGCCCCGGCAGATGGCGGGCGATGATCTCGGCGAAATGCAGGGTGTCGGAGCCGCGGTGCTTGGGATCCGGCTGATCGGTGCCGAAGAGGATCACCTGCCAGGGACGCTCCGCGCGATGGCGGGAGAGGAGATAGCGCAGGCACGGCTCCAGGATGGGGAAGCGCAGCCGCGCCGCCTGCCCGGGATCTCGCTCCAGCTCCCGAAGGAGGCGCTCGCCTCCCTCGCGGGCCGGCCGGATCTCCTGATCCTCCCACATCACGTCCCGCGCGCCGATGTTGCACAGGATCAGCAACGCCATGGGCCTCCTCCTTCCACGGACGCGAAAAGGCCGGGCGCGCCCGGCCTCATTCCGGGATCAGGCGGATCCATCCCAGGGGGAGGGTGGGCTTTCCGTCCTCGAAGAGCACCCGCCGGGTTTTGGGGAAGGGATCCCCCTTGCCCAGGTTGAAGAGGCGCCGCAGCCGGCCCACGGCCTCCGCCCCCATGGCCTCGGCCGCCGCCTTGCTCCGCCAGCCGCCTCCCCAGCCCAGGTTCAGGTAGATCGCCTGGGGCTCCGCCTCCATCTGCGTCAGCAGGCGGCGATAGAAGGCGGCCCACGCCGCCAGGCCCAGGCGCTCCCCGAAGCGCAGCTCCCCCTCGGCGACGTGTCGGGCGAAGGCGTTGCAGGCGCGCGCCCATTCCCGAACCCGCGCCCGCCGCTCCTCCGGCCCCAGGACGTCCCGCCCGAGCAGGAAGGCGTCGGCCTCCACCTCCACCCGCAGGGCGGCCCGGGGATGGGGCCGGAGGATCTCCGCCACGATCTCGAAGGCCTGCCCGGGGTCCGCGACGTGTTTCCCCGGCGCCTGGAGCCAGCTCAGGGCCCCGCTGGGCTCGTGGACCGCCACCCGGATCCGCCCGACGTCCAGGGCGTCGGAGGGGGCGGGCCCGCTGTCGAAGACCCGCAGGGCCCGCAGCGCGTCCTCGTGAGGCTCTTTCCCCATCAGCGCCTGCATCAGGGGGTCGTCGGCGGACTCTCTGGCCCGGCTCCCGGATTTCCGGGCCTCCTCGGCCCTTCGCGCCACCGCATCCAGCCAGGCCTGGCGCTGGGCCGGGGAGGCCGCCCGGAGGGCGGCGAAGGCCAGGGCGGTGCGGATCGCCCCCTTGAGGGAGGAGCCCGGCAGATACGGCCGCCCGAGGGCATCGGCGATGTGCTCGCGGATCTCCCGGGGGGGCGGGCCGGACCAGGGGCGGACGTAGCGGGCGAGGGGGCGGCGGTCGGCCTCGCTCCAGAACCGCAGGGCCGCCGCTCCCTCCTGGATGTAGCGATCCAGGGCCCGGGGGTCGCGGGCCAGGGCCGCCGTCAGGTGCTCGGGATCGAACCGCCACAGGCGTCCGTCCAGGACGGCGAAGTCCGCCGGGCCCAGCCGCTGGCCGCTGCCGATGTGCACCGGCGAGAGGAGCTCCACGCGATAGATCCGACGCTCCAGGATCCCCATCGTCTACGCTCCTGTCTCGGGAAGGGCCTCCTTCGAGACGCCGATCGGGAAGGCGAAGCCGTAGCGGTAGATCGGGTGCGGGAGGGCCTCCGGCGTCTCCCGGGGCGTGACGTCGGCCATCGCCCCCCACAGGCCCCGGGGGTCCCCGGTGAGCAGGGAGCCCTCGGCCAGCATCCGGACGGCGCGCCGGCGGTAGGGCATGGCCAGCCGCCCGCCGATCCATCCGCTGCGGGTCAGCCACCCGTATCGGGCGGCCTCGCCGAGGAGGGCCTCGATTTGATCCCGAGGCGGGTAGACGGGGGCGAGGGTGACGAAGGCAGGGGCCGCCGGATCGCCGAGGGGATCGGCAGGCTCGAAGCGGGGCACAAACAGCCCGTGGCCGGCGGTGCGGTCGCCGCCGATGCCGTGGTCGCCCAACAGCCGGACCGCCGCCCGGAAGCGATCCGCCGAGGCGGGATCCCGGTAGCGGACCCGGAAGAACAGCCCGGCCCGGGCCTCGGGGTGGGGCCCCGCCTCCCGGAAGACCAGGCGCCCGAAATGCCAGAGGCTGGAGGTCTGGGTGGCGAGATCGAGGGCCACCCGGGGGATGCGATGGCGGGCCCAGAAGCGCTCCCCCGCCAGCTCCCGCCGCCCGAAGGCCGCCCGCAGGGCCTCCGCCTCCTCCCCGGTCATCCAGACCGTCCCCTCGTGGATCCGGACCCCCTCCTCCGGGGGCTGGCCTGCGAGCATCCGGCGGAGCACGCCCTCGGAGACGAAAGCGATGTCCTTCAGCGAGAAGGGGAGGGCAGGGCCCCGCACCGGGAGGTAGGGCCGCGGGTAGAAGCGGACCGGGCCGGCGAAGGGGAAGGCGGAGGAGATCAGGACCGGCGGCTCCGGGCGGAACCACTCCTCGGCGAGGGCGGGTTCTCCGAACAGCATCGCCCAGGCCACCCCCAGGGCCGCGTAGAGGGTGTCAGCGTGGAGGAGGGGCGAGGTCTCCTCCAGGCCGATCCCCCGCTCCCCGAGGTGGAAGGCGCCGCGGGGCTCCAGGTAGACGATCTCCTCCCTCATCCCTGCTTCCCCTCAAAGGCCGGGATCCGGGCGGCCAGCTCATCGAAGCGGGCGATCACCTCCTCCACCGTGCGCCCCTCGGTCAGCGGGACGGCGGGATGTCCCTGGGGGTCCAGGTAATGGGCCACCGGCTTCCACCGCACCTGAAGGTCCCGGAAGGCCACGCGGCCGTAGCCCCGGCTCCCGCTGCCGCCCAGGTAGTCGTCCTCCAGCAGGCGCATCCCCAGCAGCACCGTGCGGAAGGCCTCGCGGTCGTCGGCGTCGTAGACCGAGAAGAGCATCTCGACCTCGAAGCGGGCGCCGGCGGGGACCCGCTCCATCTGTCGGGGGTTGGCGGCGGCGGTGAGCACGTCGATGGCGGCCTCCCATTTCACCTCGGTGTAGGGGAGGTCGGTGTTCACCTCGCTCCAGCGCTTGCGGGCGGGCTGGCCGTTCTCGTCGAGGATCTCCAGCTCCTCCAGCAGGCGGGCGTCGCGGACGATGAGGCGGACGGGCTCCAGGGCCCGCTGGCCGGCGACGCCGAAGGCGCGGCAGAGGGGGCACGGCCGGCCCCCGCTTCGGTATTCCGCCTCGGTCTCGCACCAGTGGATACGGATGGCCGGGATGTTCCCGCGGGGCTCCACCAGGGTCTTGAGGGGCTTGCCCAGGGCGCGGGTCAGGAGAGAGCGCATCTTGCCCTTGAGGGAGGAGCCGGGGACGTAGGGCCGGCCGGTCACCGGGTCGCGGATCACCACGTTGTCCAGGCCGCCGATCTCCATCCCGGCCCCCGCCCCGCCGATCCGCAGGCCGGTCAGGGCCTGCAGGGCCCCGGTGATCACGATCTTCCCCTGCAGCTGGACGCTGTTCCCGCTCATCACCGATCCCTCCCGCCGTAAGCTTTGTGGTAGGCCAGGATGGCCTCGAAGAAGTCGACCATGCGCCGGAACCGTTGCTCCACCTCGGAGCCTGCGGGGTTGCCGCTGAAGACGGCGTCCACGGCCGCGCTCAGGACGTTCTGGAGGCGCTCGCCGCCCTTGCCGGCCCGGGCGCCCATATAGGCCAGCTTGGGCTTGAGCATGCGCAGGCGGTTGGCGTCGAAGCGCATCTGCAGCCGCTTCACCTCGCCGAAGACGTTGCGGATCTGGGAGGTGGTCAGCCGCTGCGTCACCAGCTCCTGACCGATCCGCTCCGCCTCCTCCACAAGGGTCTGGTAGTCCCCTTCGAGGATGATGCGGCGGATGCGCTCCTTTTCGTTCGTCGGCGCCGCGGGGGCCGGGCCGCCCCGGGCGCCCGGAGGAGAAGGACTCCGGTTGCTCATCGCTCCACCTCCTGTCTGCGGGTTAATCGGGGGATCCTCCGCGGGTCATCCATTCCACCCATCGGGCCAGGGGGCTCAGCCAGCGCAGGCGGCGTCCCCCCTCGGCCAGCAGCTCCTCCTGGAGCCGTTGCAGGATCGGCTGGACCTCCTTCGGCTGGCGGGCCAGGACATACACCAGGCGCCAGCGGGCCCGGTGGAGCCCCACCATCCGCCGCAGGTCCTCCGGGCCCAGGCGCTCGGAGCCCGCCAGCCGGACCTCCTCTTCCAGCAGGCCGGCGATGCTCATCAGGCGGTGCAGGAAGCCCCGGGCCAGCCGCGGCCCGTCGCGATCCTCTGGCTGGATCAGCCGGCCCAGCTCTCGGGCCCATCCCCGAACCCACTCCGCGTCCTCCCAGGCCATCGGGAGCCCGAAGAACCCGAAGGCGTCCTTGTCGCGGCCGTCCGCCCGCCGCAGGCCCTTGGCCGCCTCCAGGTGGTCGCCGGCCTCCGCCGCCGCCTGATACAGGGGGAACTTCTCAGGATGCATGGAGATGCCGCCGCTCAGGGTCACGCTTGGGTTGTCGGCCGCGAACCGCCGGAAGTCCTCCCGCGCCCGGAAGGCCAGCTCCAGCGCCCGATCCCACGACCCCACCGTTAGGAGATCGTCGCCGCCGGAGTAGATGAGATAGAGATGCCGGGCTTCGGGATCGACCTGCCGGCAGAGGACCCGCAGGTAGCCCTCGAAGAACAGGGCGATGAGGTGGCTCAGGGTGGCCACCCGGGAGAGGGAGTAACGCGCCCCCAGCCCGTAGCGGAACAGCCGCCCCAGGTGGTCCACGTCCATCCGCAGGCACGCCCAGGCCGGCGTCCCCTCTGCGGACTTCGCCATCTCCCCGAGCTCCACGATGGTGCCATCCCGATCCATCGGCGTGAAGGCGGGCAGGTAGCGGAAGTCGTGGACCGGGACGCCCTCGACGGGGGAGAGGTCCCCGTCGTGGAGGCGGATCACCCGATCCCCCGGTCGGAAGGAATCCCGCAAGCCCCGCCGGTCGCAAAAGCGGAATTCCACCCCCAGAGCGCCAAGGACCGTCCGCCAGGTGAGGCGTCCGCGGAGGGCGCCCTGGGCCGGGCGGAGGATGAGGAAATCGCTGCGGCGGGCGATGTCGTCGCCCAGCTCCTCGAAGCTGCGGCAGAGGGCGCATTTGGCCACGCCCTCGTCGGGGCGGGTTTCCACCGGGCGCGCGAGGGGGCCGCCGGTCTCTTCTTCCGCGTGGCAGACCTCGCAGCGGGGCCGGAGGCCGCCGCCGCCGAAGGGGCCGAACAGGATCTCATAATGGCGCGCCATGGATCGGCGGAACCGGCGGCTCTTCTGCGCCCCCAGGCGGGCGGAGAGGTCCGCCCAGCGCTCGGGGAGGCCGCCTTCCTTCAGGTGGAAATCCCTGGCCTTCAGCGGGACGGCGTCCAGGGCGATGGCCAGATCCCCGCCGTGGGCCTGGATCAGGATCTCATCGAGGCGATCGGCCAGCTGGGGAAGGCGGTCCCGGGCGGAGAGGGGGGCCAGCAGGTAGAAATGGCCCCCCGAGCGGTAAACCACCTGCGTGGGGGGAAGGTCCAGCTCCCGCAACAGGAACTCCACGGCGGCGTCGGCCAGGAGGGCGAGGTAGGCCGATCGGCCGCGCAGGCTCTTGGCCGCTCCCTCCGAGCTGATGGCATACAGGAAGCGCTGGATGCCGGAGAGATCGCCGCCGATGAGCAGGGCGACCGGCTCCTCCGGGAACTCCCCCGTTCGGGTCTTTTCCTCCAGGCGTCGGAGGGTTTCTTCCGGGAGCTCGGCGAGGCACACCGTGAGGGCGGCGGTCATCCGCAGATGATCGTAGAGGCTGACGTCGGGCTCGTCGCGGTAGGCGGCCGCGGGGACGCACCAGGTGAACCGGCGCAGCAGCGCCATCAGGGCGGTCAGGGCCTCCTCGGGCGTCTCCCAGATGGCGGGGTGCAGGGCCTCCAGGGCCGCCTCGAAGCCCTCCCAGAGGCCGGGGTAGTCCGGGGCGATGGAGGCGATGGGCTGCGGGAAGATCGCCTTCCAGGCCTCCACCTCGGCGGTCCCGCCCGGAAGCGGGGCTGTCCCGAAGCCCCAGCCGGACGCCGCCGGATGGGGCGTTCGCTCGGGGAGCCGCAGGGCCGGCAGGAGGGCCCGCAACGGCTCCCGGGCGGGATCTCCGGGCTCTTCCTCCTCCCGGGGGGCTCGTTCCCCCGAGGCCAGGCGGTCGGCGGCGATCAGCGCCCGGGCGTCCCGATCGTAGGGGGAGCCGTGGTGATCCCGGATCGCTGACGCCAGGCGCTGCCGGTCTTCAGGGGAGAGGAATTTCAGGCGGGGGGCCAGCCGCTGGGCGACCCAATCGGCCCCCTGCTCCTCGTGGGGCCGTCGTTCCTGGCCCCAGCGGGCGCGCTGACGGAATTTCCCGATGTCATGGAGGAGTCCGATCAGGGCCTGAAACGCGCGATCGGTGTTCATTGCGGATCCGCCTCCATGCGGCCGAATCCCATGCTGGTGAGCTTGCCGATGTGGAGAAGCTCCCCCAGGGCCAGCAGCAGGGCGAAGGGCTGGAAGCCTTCCGGGCTTTCGTAGATCACCGTCCCCACCGCCCCGCCGATGCGCATCGCCGTTCTCTGTCGGGTTGAATAGCGCCGCAGATCCAGCCACCGCGTCCGATCCTCCACGCGGCGGACCGCCTGCGCCGCCTCAGCCAGATGGCTGGGAAGCTCGATCCCATCGAGCAGCCCGTAGCCGGCATCCAGGGCCCGCAGGCGCTGGAGCAGCGCCCGGATCAGATGGTGGAACTCGATGGGATAAACCAGGTCGTCCCGGAGCTCCAGACGGGCCGGGGCGGTGAAGCGAACGGCGACCCGATGGGTGGACAGATCCCGGGGAGCCAGCCGGGTGGGAGGAGCCGGCGGATGTCTTAAGAAGCCCGTGTCCGCTTCGTAGAGGTTCAGGGCGCCGTTGGGGGTCAGGATCTCCGCCCGGGCCAGGCGGAAGCGCTGTCGCGGGCTTCCCAGGCCGGCGCGGGCCATCTCCATGATGGCGTGGACATAGTAGGGCATATGCTCCCGGGCGCGCCCCAGCAGGGTCATGCCGAACACCAGAGGCTCGCCGGGGGCAAGGGAGCGAGGCGGCGGCTCGCGGCCCTCCCAGGTCGCCGGGAGCTCCAGGGGGATCTCCAGGGTGAACGGGGTGGGGAGGCGGGCGTAGCGGTGGGCCTCCGGATGATCGGGGGGCGCGTAGGGCTCGAAGAGCAGCGGATATGCGCACGTGAAGCGGAAAGGGCAGGGGGCGCAGGCGGGCATGCGGGTGGCGCAGACCAGGCGGCGCAGCGTGTGGCCCAGCGCCCCTCTCAGCGTCGGGCCGGGGAAGGCCGGAAGGGTCGCGGGGGTTTCCGCGATCAGCGTGAACCGATATGAGGTGATGGGCAGCTCCGGAGCGTGTGCCATCGCGCTCGGGACCCCCTTCGATGTGGAGCAGGAGCGGGCTGCGAGAGCCACGAACATCGGCTGCGGGTTCGGCCGCCTCTCGAAGGGACGGGCCTCGCTCCCTCAATCACGGATGGCCCCCTGTGACTCCGGCGGCCAGATCGCCTCTTCATCCTGAACGGCCACGATGGGCCGGCCCTCCTGATGCAGCCGCTCGATCGCCTCCCGGGCTCCTTCCGTCAGTTCGCGCCCGGCCACCGCCGGCCAGGTCTTCCCCAGGGCCTTCGTCAGGATCTCGGCCCGCCTCACCGCCTGCTCCACATCCCCTCGGTCGATGAGCCAGGAGACCTCCAGGGCCAGGTGAAGCCAGCCCTGGGCGCGTCGTCCTCGGATCACCGCATCCACCCGCCGCGCCTCCTCGAATTCCTCCAGCGTGATCGCTCCGGCGTCCAGGGCCTTCTCCAGGGCCGCCATCACCGCTTCGAACGGCAGGGCCCGCACCTGACGGAAGTCGGGATGGCTGAAGTAGACCGCCGCCCGCTCCCGATATCGCCGCTCCAGGAACATTTCCCTCAGAACAGACATATCGTCTGCCGGATCCCTCAGGTCCTCCATCGTGAACGCCATCCACGGCCTTTCGGGGAAATTTTACTATTAGTCGGGGCTGCGTTCGGGGATGATGCCCTCCGGCGTGGAAGCCGGGATGCGCCCCGGTCAGGAGACTCCCCGCTGGGCGATCTCCCAGATCCAGCGGGCGGCGTCCAGGGCGGCGTCGGGGTAGCCCATGGCGGCGGCCCGTTGCGCGAAGGAGGTCAGGACCTCCGGGCGGCTCAGCCATTCCCGGACGGCCTCCTTCACCTGCTCGGGCTCCGGCGCGTATCGGCCCGCCCCTCCCTGAACCACATAGTCGACGTTCCCTTCCTCCTGGCCGGGCAGATAGTGGGTGAGGATCATCGGGCGGCCCACCGCCAGGGCCTCGGCGATGGTGTTCGGTCCCGCCTTGGTGACGATGACATCCGCCGCCGCCATCATCTCCGGGATGGTGCGCACGAACCCATAGATGTAAGTGGGCACCGGCCAGTCGACGGCCTCCAGGCGGCGCCGCAGCCGCTCGTTCCGACCGGCCACCACCGCCAGCTGGAGCGGCAGGCCGGCTTCGGCGACCGCCCGGGCGTTCTCGAAGACCTTCCCCATCCCTTCTCCGCCTCCCATCACCAGCACGGTGGGGAGATCCGGCCGCCAGCCCAGTTGCGCCCGCCAGAAGGCTTTCGGCCGGCCCCGCACTTCCCGAAAGCGCAACCGGATGGGGAAGCCGGTGACCACCACCCGCTCCGGCGGCACCCCGCAGGCGATGGCCCGCCGGCGCGCCCCCTCGTGGGGGGCGATGACCAGGTCCGCGTTCGCGCACCAGAGGGCGTGGATGGAGCCGATGTCGCAGATGACGATGACGAAGGGAACCCGACGCGGGGCCTTCATCCAGTATCGCAGGGTGACGTCGTTGAAGAGCGGGTGGACGGAGACGATGACATCCGCCGGGTTCTCGGCGAAGAGCCGGGCGATGCGCTGGCGCACCCACGGCCAGAACAGATAAACCAGCTGCCGGGCCCGGCGGGGATGGTTGGCGAAATGCCAGGCCCGGGCGTAGAAGGGCACGAGGGCCGGCTTGACCATATAGGGGTAGAGGGCAGGGGAGCGGTTCAGGGGGAAGGGCGCATACTGGATGAAGGCGTCCACGATGCGGGGCTCGACGGCCGCCCCGTAAAGGGCCCGCAGGCCCTCGGCCAGGGCCTCCGAAACGCTGCGATGGCCGCCCCCGGTGTCGGACATCAAAAGGAGCACCCGGGTGACCGAACGGACCGCCGACCGGGCCTCCGGCCGGAGCTCCTGCTCGTTGGCCTGCGTCTCCATCGTGGGCTCCCTCGAAGGCAGGCTTCTTGAATCGGCAAAGGCTACTCTCGACAACCTTCGCCGCTATCATTATACCGGGAGGCTGAAGATCGGAGCCTGTGGGTCCGGATCGAAGGAGGCGGGATGCCGGTGATGGGGGTGGATATGCAAAAGGAACCGATCTCCGGCCCCTACCTGGTGCGAATGGGGGGCTGGACCCTGGAGCGCTACCTGGCGGAGGCTCCTGAATCCGCTCGCTGGGAATACGTCCGCGGTGAGGTGGTGGTGCACTCCCCCGCCACCGCTGAGCATCAAGATCTGGTCCGCTTTCTCCTTCGGCTTCTCGATGGCTACTGTGAGGCGCAGGGTTGGGGGAAGGTCCTGATGGGGCCGGCGGCGGTGCAGGTGCTGCCCGAAGTGGTGCGGGAGCCCGACCTCTTCGTGCTGCCCCCCGAAGCGGCCGAACAGGCCCAGGGCGTGCCCATCCGGGCTCGTCCCGCCCTGATCATCGAAGTTGTGAGCCCTGCCACCCGCAGCATGGACCTGGGCGAGAAGGCTCAGGAATACGGGCAGGGCGGCGTGGACGAATACGGGGTGGTGGACGCCGAACGTCGGGAGGTCGTTGTGCATCGACGCGGGGGATCGGGATGGGAGGTGGAGCGGGTTTCCCGGGGACGCCTCGTTAGCGCAGCGGTCCCCGGCTTCTGGCTGGAGGTCGAGTGGCTGTGGGCCCGCCCGCTTCCCCCTGCGGAAGCCTGCCTCCGGCGCATCCGGGGGGAGGAGGGACCCTGAAGTAGGACAACTGCTCGCAGTTGTCCTACAAAATCGGGACACACCCCTGAAGGGTCCTCCTCCCCCTCGTTTTTTATGCGCGCGAACCGGTTTCTTCCGTCCGGGCCTCCCGGAGGGCCCGCCAGACCCGCTCCGGGGTGGCGGGGATCTGGGTGATCCACACCCCCACCGCGTCGTAGATGGCGTTGACCACCGCCGGGGCCACGCCGTCCATGGGGATCTCGGCCACGGCCTTGATGCCGAAAGGATGGGTGGGCTCGACCGTCTCGATGAAGATCACCCCCAGCTCCGGGACTTCGTGGGCCTGGAAGATCTTATAAGGCCCGAAGCGCGGGTTGACCACGCGGCCTCGCTCGTCGAAGACCATCTCCTCCGAGACCGCATAGCCCAGGGCCTGGATCATCCCGCCCTCCACCTGGCCGGAGGCCGTCAGCGGGTTGACGATGCGCCCGGCGTCCACGGCCATCACCAGGCGATCCACCCGCACCTCGCCGGTCTCGATGTCCACCGTCACCTCCGCGAACTGGGCGGCGAAGGGCGGCGGGGAGACCGGGGAGACATACGAGGCCACCGCCATGATCTGGCGCTGGTCCCGATGGTGCAGGGAGGAGAGGGCCACTTCCTCCAGGGTCACGCTGCGGCCGTCGGGCGCCCAGGCCCGGCGATCGGCCAGGCGGATCTCGGCGGGGGAGACCGGGGCGCCGCGCTCGCTGAGCAGCGCCGCTGCGACTTCTTTGATCTGCTCCGCCACCTGCTCGGCGGCCCGCACCGCCGCCGCCCCCGAGATATACGTGGTGGAGGACGCATACGCGCCCTTGTCGAAGGGGGTGAAATCGGTGTCCGAGGAGTAGACGATGATGTCCTCCACCGCGCACCCCAGCACCTCGGCGACCATCTGGGCGATCACCGTGTCGGAGCCCGTGCCCAGGTCCGTGGCCCCGATCAGCAGGTTGAAGGAGCCGTCGTCGTTCATCTTCAGGCTGGCCGCCCCCATGTCCAGGTAGGGGATGGCCGTTCCCTGCATCACGCATGCCACCCCGATCCCCCGGCGCAGGTGGGGCCGGCCCGGCACCCGATGCCACTCCGGGTTCCCGAACTTCTCATGCCAGCCCACGTAGGCTGCCCCGTAGCGCACGCACTCCGGCAGCCCGCAGGTATGGACGATCTCCGGGCGCGGCTCCCGGCCCTCGCTCCAGGCCCGGCTGAAGGGATGCTCCTGCCCGGCCTTCAGGGCGTTCTTCAGGCGGAACTCCAGGGGATCCAGCCCCAGGGCCCGGGCGATGCGCTCCATGTGGACCTCGACGGCGAAGAAGCCCTGGGGGACGCCGTAGCCGCGGAAGGCACCGGAGGGCGGGGTGTTGGTGTAGACCACATCGGCGTGGAAGCGGATGCGGGGCTCGCCCTTCTCATCCCAGGCCGGATACAGGGCCATGGCCTTGTGCCCGGTGTTGCCCGCCACCGTCAGGGCATGGCTGCCGTAAGCTCCGGTGTCCGAAAGCACAACCATCTCATTGGCCACGATGGTCCCATCCCGCTTCACGCCGGTGCGCAGCCGGATGCGCATCGGGTGCCGGGAGCGAGCGGCGGTGAACTCCTCCTCCCGGGTCCACTCCAGCCGCACCGGCCGCCCCGTGGCGATGGTGAGGTGGGCGGCGATGTCCTCGATCAGCACCTCCTGTTTGCCTCCGAAGCCGCCGCCGATCCGCGGCTTGATCACCCGGATCCGCTTCGGGGGGAGGCCGAGCACCGGCGCCAGGATCCGCCGCACGTGGAAGGGAACCTGGGTGGAAGTGCGGATCACCAGGCGGTCGTCCTCATCCCAGTAGGTGATCACCACGTGGGTCTCCAGGCTGGATTGCTGGACCTTGGGGACGATGTATTCCCCTTCGAAGATGTAATCGGCCTCCTCGAACCCCTTGTCCACCTCTCCGATCTCGATATGGATCTGGGCGGCCAGGTTGCGGGAGGGATCCGAGCCGTCGAAGGGCACATACTCCGGCTCATCGTGGATGATCGGCGCCCCCGGTTTCATGGCGTCCCGGGGATCCAGGATGGCCGGGAGCTCCTCATACTCGACCTCGATGAGCTCCAGGGCCTTCTCGGCGATCTCGGGGGTCTCCGCGGCCACGAAGGCCACGCGGTCCCCCACGAAGCGCACCTTGGAATCCAGAGAGAAGGTGTCCAGCGGCCCGGGGATGGGGTCCGATTGCCCGGCCGTCGAATAGATCACCCGCGGCAGATCCTGATACGTGAGCACGGCAACCACCCCCGGGAGCGCGCGGGCTTTGCTGACATCGATGCGTTTGATCCGGGCGTGAGGGACCGGGCTTTTGAGCACTTTGGCGTAAAGCATGCCGCGCAGCTCGAAGTCATCGGTGAAAGCCGGCTTGCCCTGGACCAGCCGCAGGGCGTCCACCTTCTTCTCCGGCTTGCCCACCACCCGGGTCTCCGGGACCGGCTGGGGGAGCACGATGGTCGGCAGGATGATCGTCCGGGTCCGGAGGCCGGGCCCGCCCTCCGGCGCCGGTGGGGAGATCTCCTCCGCGGGGAGCGCTTCGGTGAGGGGGATCGGCCCTTCCGGGGGGATGATCATCCGCCGCGCCTCTTCTTCGATCGGGGGAACCGGCTCCCCGCGCATGCGGGCGGCGGCCCGCAGCACCGCCTGCACCGGCTTCAGGTAGCCGGTGCACCGGCAGAGGATGCCGCTGAAGGCCTCCCGGACCTCCGCCTCGGTGGGGTTGGGGTTGCGGTCCAGGAGGGCTTTGGCGGCCAGCACGAGGGCGGGGGTGCAGAAGCCGCACTGGATGGCGCCGGTCTCCACGAAGGCCTCCTGGATCGGATGCAGGCCCTCTGTCCGTCGCCAGCCCAGCTCCGGCGTCCGTCCCACTCCCTCCACGGTGAGGATGGAGCGGCCGTCGACCTTCGCCGCCAGGGTGACGCAGGCGAGGATAGGGGTTCCATCGAGGAGGACGGTGCACATCCCACAGGAGCCGTCGTCGCACCCATGCTTGACGCCGTAATATCCGGCGCGCCGGAGCATGTCCAGCAGCCGCGTGGATGGGGCGATGGAGAAGGTCCGCCGCTCCCCGTTGACGGTGACGGTGATCTCCATTGGGCCCTCCTCGCAAGCGGTGGGGATCTCAAGACGCTGAAGACCGATCCCGGGCACGCCCGGTTCGCCTGAAATTGTATCCGAGAAGCCGGCGGGCCGGAGTAGGGCAACTGCTCGCAGTTGCCCTACATGCGAAAAACTGAAAACCCCTGCACGAAGCAGGACCTGCTGCTCAGCCGGTCTCCATCCCGACCACCCGAAGGAACACATCCTCCAGGGAGAGGGATTGGGGGATCAGGGCTTCCAGGTCCAGGCCCTGACCGATGAGCCAGCGGGCGAGGTCCGCCGGGCGCCGCCCCGGCGCCAGCCGTAAGATGATCCGCGCATCGGTGAAGGCGAGGAGCTCCCCCCACTCCTGCAGCGCGGCCTTCAGCTCCGGAGGGCTCGGGCGGATCTGAAGGGTCACGACGGCGGCCGCCGCCTCCCGCAGATCCAGGGTTTCCACTACGACGCCGCTCTTGATGAAGGCGACGCGATCGCAGATCCGCTCGACCTCGCTCAGGAGATGGGAGTTCAGGAAGAGGGTGACCCCCTGCGCCTTCTGCGTGAGCAGGAAATCCCGCACCAGGATCCGTCCCGCCGGATCCAGGCCGGAGGTGGGCTCGTCCAGGAAGACCAGCCGGGGCTCGTGGATGAAGGCCTGGGCCAGTCCCAGGCGCTGCCGCATCCCCTTGGAGAAGGTGCGGATGGGGCGTCGGGCATCGGCGGCCAGCCCGACCTGTTCGAGCAGCTGCGGGATCCGCCGCCGCAAGCGCGCGGGATCCACCCCGGAAAGACGGCCGTGGAACCAGAGAACTTCCTCTGCGGTGAGCCAGTCCGGGAAGGCGAAGCCTTCGGGCAGGAAGCCGATCTCCCGCCGGGCGTTTCGATCCCCCAGGGGGCGGCCCCGCACCCATCCGCGCCCGGCCGTGGGGCGGATCAGACCCAGGAGCATCTTCACCGAGGTCGTCTTCCCGGCCCCGTTGGGGCCCAGGAAACCGAAGATCTCCCCCTCCGCCACCCGGAGGGTGAGATCCGCCACGGCCACCCGCCCGGAGAACTCCTTCCGCAAACCCTCCGCTTCGATGGCCCAGGTGCCCGCCATCCCCAGCAGCCCTCCCGGTTCACCGGAGGGAGCGGGCCCACCGGATCAGCTGCTCCGGATCCGCATCGGGACCGCCAATCAGGTAGATCCCATGATCATCGCTCCAGAGCAGGAACCGGACCGGAACCATCTCCCCGTTCGGCGCTTGCATGGCTTCGGGGAAGGTGAAGAGGGTGGCCTCCCGATCGCCCAGCGCGCGCGGTTCCACCTCAAGGGTCATCCCCGGGGCCATGGGGATCGGCAGCAGCAGGGTGGTCCCCCAGTCCACGGTGTGGGCCAGGCGCCGGGCCTCCGCCGCCGGCATGCCGATGAGCCGGAGGGCCGCTTCCGCCAGCGGGCGCACATCCCCCTCCGGTTGCATGGTGTAAACCGGCGGGGCCGCATGGAGCCACCCGTAGGGAGCGCCCTGGAACTCGAACGTCCCGATGAAGGCCGGCCCCACGGTGACCGTCACCACCGTCCCTTGCAGGGCCTCCGGGACCTCCACATCCTCGGCGCCGGCGGCCCGCAGGGCCTCCCGCAGGTGCCCCACATCCACCGTCCATCGAACCGCGGTCTCGGGGATCACGCCCATCGAGGCGAAGGTCTCCACCCCGGCCGGGCGACGGACGGCGAAGCCCAGGATCCCCTCGGCTTCGGAGAGGCTCTGGACCGAACGGGGCTCCGGCGGCTCGAAGGAGACATCCCCCTCCAGGGCGCGATGGAGCGTCGGGATCGCGTTCTCGCTGAGAGAAAAGGCATAGGGGACGACCATCAGGCGTCGGAGGCGGAATCCCTGGAGAAACTCGTGGGCGGCCGCCCGTAGGGCCGGGGAGAGGATCACGGCGAGGGCGGAGAGGGTCAACAGGAGCCCTCCGATCCATATGGCGCGTGAACGCATGGGAAGACCTCCTTACCCCGGAAGGGGCGCTGGATAGCGGCACAGAGCCCGATGCCGCTGTGCCTCCTGTTGGAAAGACGAACGGCGGTGGGCTTTGGTTCCCTGGAAGCGCCGCACCGCCCATTATAGAGGCCGTGGGAGGTTCGTTCCAATCTACGCCCTGCGCGCGATCGAGGGATGGGAAGGGGCCGGGCGGGGCCTGCGCGCTCCACCCAGCCCCTTCGGGGGTTCCGGGAGAAGGGCAAGCGAAGATGCAACCGGTGCTCCGGGGTTCCGGACGCCGCCGGTCGGGGGTCGGGGAGGGCGGATCTACTTCACCATGTGCTTCTCGATGTAGGCCACCGCCTCCCCTACCGTGGTGATCTTCTGCGCGTCCTCGTCGGAGATCTCACCTCCGAAACGCTCCTCCAGGGCCATGATGAGCTCCACCAGATCGAGGGAATCGGCTTCCAGATCCTCCCGGAAGCGAGCTTCCGGGGTTACCTTCTCCGGCGGCACCCCGAGCACTTCGACGATGACGTCCCGCACCTGTTCGAACACCGTGCTCATAGAAACCTCCCGTTCGCGTTTGTTTAGGATTCTACCCGGCGTCGGAGGGACGTCAAGGCGACCTTTAGACCGGGTGCGTCCCAAAATCGTAGGACAACTGCTCGCAGTTGTCCTACAAGGCGGCCAGGCCCGACAAAATTGGGACACACCCTTCAGACCTCCGGGCGCATCCCCGGATCCCATCCTTGACATGCCCCTCCGCGCCAAAGTAAGATGATTCCGCATTGAATGCAAACACCACAGGATGGTGCATGTTACGCCTCAGGACCGGGCGGCAGGAGCGAGCCGTTCGCCTGTAGACCCAGGGGAGGAGAGCGCGTCCTTCAATGATCTCGCAGCGGAAAGCGGATCACATCCGGATCAATCTGGAGGAAGATGTCAGCTTCGGGCGGCTCACCACCGGATTCGAGCGCTTGCGGTTCATCCATCGGGCCCTTCCCGAGCTGGACCTTCGGGAGGTGGATCTCTCCACCACGTTCTTCGGCAAGCCCCTGAAGGCTCCGTTGCTGATCTCCTCGATGACCGGCGGCACGGAGGAGGCGGCCCGCATCAACCGGAACCTGGCGGAGGCCGCGCAGGCCCGGGGCATCGCCATGGGCCTGGGCTCCATGCGCGCCGTCCTGGAACACCCGGAGCTCCTGCCCACCTTCCAGGTCCGTCGCTATGCCCCGGACATCCTGTTGTTTGCGAACCTGGGGGCGGTGCAGTTGAACTATGGCTACACGGTGGATCACTGCCGGCGGGCGGTGGAGCTGGTGGAGGCGGACGCGTTGATCCTTCACCTCAACCCCTTGCAGGAGGCCCTTCAGCCGGAAGGGGATACGAACTTCTCGGATCTCCTGCGCAAGATCGAGGTCGTGTGCCGCGCCCTCCCGGTTCCGGTGGTGGTGAAGGAAGTCGGATGGGGGATCTCCGAAGAAGTCGCCCGCCTCCTCGCCAACGCCGGGGTGGCGGCCCTCGACGTCGCCGGGGCCGGGGGCACCTCCTGGAGCCAGGTGGAGATGCATCGGGCGCCGGACGAGGTGCACCGGCAGGTGGCCGCCGCCTTCCGGGAGTGGGGGATCCCCACCGTCGAGGCCATCCGGATGGCCCGCCGGGGGGCGCCGGATCTCCCCCTCATCGCCAGCGGAGGGATCCGGGACGGCGTGGAGGCGGCCAAGGCGCTGGCCCTGGGAGCTTCCCTGGTCGGGATGGCCGGGCCTTTCCTGCGCGCGGCGGTGGTCTCCGCGGAGGCGGTGCTGGAGACCATCGAGATCATCACCCGCCAGCTGCGCATCGCCATGTTCTGCGTCGGGGCGCGGAACCTCGACGCCCTGCGTCGCGTTCCCCTGATCGAGGAGCGCTGAGCCGGCCGCGCGGGGGAGGCGGCTTCGCCGATTAGACCGGGGAGGGATGTCCGGTGAGGAGCACCTGGGAATCGTTTTTCGCGGAATGGTTGCCGCCCCTGGAGGCGGAGATGCGCCAGGCGGTGGGGGAGCCGACCCATCCCGGGGAGCAACTCTTCTACGGGATGCTGATGTATCACCTGGGATGGGCCGATGCGCAGCTCCGGCCGGCCCGGGTCGATGCCGGCAAACGGATCCGCCCCATGCTCTGCCTGCTGGCTTGCGCCGCCGGCGGGGGGGATCCCGCCCAGGCCCTGCCCGCCGCCGCGGCCATCGAGCTCCTCCACAATTTCTCCTTAATCCATGACGACATCCAGGATCGCAGCGAGACCCGCCGGGGCCGTCCTACGGTGTGGGCCCTGTGGGGAGTGGCCCAGGCCATCAACGCGGGGGACGCATTGTTCGTCATCGCCCATCGCGCCCTCTGGCGCCTCCGCCAGCGGGGGGTCCCGGCGGAGCGGATCCTGGAGGTGGCGGAGCGCTTCGACGCGGCCTGTCTGATGTTGACCAAAGGGCAGCACCTGGACCTGGCCTTCGAGACGGCGGATCGGGTGACGGTGGCGGATTACCTGGAGATGATCCGGGGTAAGACCGCCGCCCTGCTGGCGGCCTCCCTGGGGATCGGCGCCCGCCTGGCGGGGTTCCCCCACCAGGAGCTGGAGGCTTTCGGGGAGGCGCTGGGGATGGCCTTTCAGGTCCAGGATGACCTCCTGGGGATCTGGGGGGATCCGGCGGTCACCGGAAAGCCCGTGGCCGATGACCTGCGGGCGCGCAAGAAGACCCTTCCGGTGATCTACGCGATGGAGCGGGCTCCGGGGTTCGCCGAACGCTATCACGCGCCGGACACCCCCCTGGAGGTCCTGCTCCGGGATCTGGAGGCGTGTGGGGCTCGGGCCGAGGCGGAGGCCACGGCCGCGGCGTTCACCCGACAGGCTCTGGAGGCCCTGGAGCGGGCCGGGCTTCGAAACCCCTACGGGGAAGCGTTGCGGGAACTCGCGCTGGCCCTGCTTTCTCGATCCCGGTGAAACCGGAGAGATCATCCCGCCGTCGGGACCCCCTCGTGGGATCCTCGCTTCACACCCCTCTGCCGCCTCGAGTTAAACTACATCCGTGCGAATCCTTTCCCCGCTTGCGCAAGGAGGCGAGATGGCCGTAGAGCGCATCCAGACCGTGGAGATCCAGGAGGAGGTCCAGCAGGCCTATCTTTCCTACGCGATGAGTGTGATTGTGGCGCGGGCGCTGCCGGACGTGCGGGACGGGCTGAAGCCGGTGCAGCGGCGCATTCTGTATGTGATGCACGAGATGGGGCTGCATCCGAACGCCCCTTACAAGAAGTCGGCCCGCATCGTGGGGGAGGTGCTGGGCAAGTTCCACCCCCACGGGGATATGGCGGTGTATGAGGCCCTGGCCCGGATGGCCCAGGACTTCACCATGCGCTACCCTCTGGTGGACGGGCAGGGGAACTTCGGGTCGGTGGATGGGGATCCGCCGGCGGCGATGCGGTATACCGAGGCGCGGCTGACGCCGATGGCGGAGGAGCTGCTGGCGGATCTGGAGAAGGAGACGGTGGAGTGGGTGGACAATTTTGATGGTTCGCTGCGGGAGCCGGTGGTGCTGCCGGCGAAGGCGCCCCAGCTGTTGATCAACGGGGCTTCGGGGATCGCCGTGGGGATGGCCACCAACATCCCCCCCCATAACCTCCAGGAAGTCTGCGACGCCCTGTGCTACCTGATCGACAACTGGGGCCGCCTGGATCGCATCACTGTCGATGACCTGATGAACTTCATCAAGGGCCCCGACTTCCCCACCGGCGGCGTGGTGTTCCGGTATGCAGACGATGGGGAGACGGACGCCTTGCGGGCAGCCTACGCGGTGGGGAAAGGGCAGTTCGTCGTCCAGGCGCGGGCGCACATCGAGGAAGCGGAGCGGGGGAAGGTCCGCATCGTGGTGACGGAGCTGCCCTATCAGGTGAACAAGGCGGCCCTCATCGAGCGGATCGCCGAGCTGGTCCGCGAAGGGCGCATCGAGGGGATCACCGATTTGCGGGATGAGTCGGACCGCCGGGGGATGCGGCTGGTGATCGAGGTGGCCCGCACTGCGGACCCCCGCCAGGTCCTGGCGGCGCTCTACAAGCACACCCCCCTTCAGACCACCTTCGGGGTCCAGATGCTGGCCCTGGTGGACGGGGAGCCCCGGCTGTTGCCCCTTAAGCGGATGCTGCAGCTGTTCATCGAGCACCGCCAGCAGGTGGTGCGCCGGCGCAGCGAGTATGAGCTGGCGCGGGCCCGGGAGCGGGCCCACATCCTGGAGGGGCTGCTCACGGCCCTGGCCCATCTGGACGAGGTGATCGCCCTCATCCGGCGCTCAAAGGATGCGGAGGAGGCGAAGGCCGGCCTGATGCGGCGCTACCGGCTCACCGAGGTCCAGGCCCTGGCCATCCTGGAGATGCCCCTCCGGCGGCTGGCCCGGCTGGAGCGGGAGAAGATCGAGGCGGAATACAAGGAGAAGCAGCGGCGGATCCGGGAGCTGGAGGATCTGCTCGCGCACCCGAAAAAGATCCTGGGGGTGATCCGCGCGGAGCTGCAGGAGCTGAAGGCGAAGTATGGCGACGCCCGGCGGACCTGGATCGCGGATCGGCCGCGGGGGGCCCTCACGGTGGAGGATCTGCTGCCCGATCAGGCGGTCTGGGTGACCATCACCGCCGGGGGCCGCATCCTCCGCGCGCCGGTTCGGGGCGGCCCCGCCTGGCCGAGCGGGGATCCGCCGGTGGCCCTGGCCCGGGGGAGCACGCGGGGGGTGGTCGTTCTGTTCACCGAGCGCGGCACCGCAGCCGGGGTGGCCGTCCATCGCATCCCGGAGGGCGAAGAGGGGGCCCCGGTTCGGGATCTGGTCCCCTTGCCGGAGGGCGAGAAGATCGTGGCGGCCCTGCCGATGCCCGGCCGGATCAACGGGAACGGAGCCGGGCCTTACGTGTTCCTGGTCACCCGGAACGCGCTGTGCAAGCGGATCGCCTGGGCGGACCTGAACCGGCCGGGCGCCTTCCCGGCGATCGGGGTGGCGGAGGACGACGCCCTGGTCGCGGCCTTCACCACGTGGGGGGAGGGAGAGGTTCTCCTGGCCACCGCCGCCGGACAGGCCATCCGCTTCGCCGAAGAGGAGGTTCGGGTGATGGGTCTGAGCGCCGCCGGGGTGCTGGGCATCAAGTTGGGGGAGGACGACCGCGTGATCGGGGCGACCCTGGTGAAGCCTCAGGGAGATATCGTCGTGGGGATGGCGCAGGGATTCCTCAAGCGGACAGCGGCGAAGGAATATCCCCGCCAGGGCCGCTACGGCGTGGGGGTCCAGACCGCAACGGTTTCCGCGAAGACCGGCCCCCTGGTGGCGGTGGCCGCGGTGGAGGAATCGGAGACCCTGTGGGCGGTGGGCAGCCGGGGCACGGTGAAGGCCGTGAAAGTGAAGGAGCTCCCGCGCTCCGGTCGGGCGCGGCCGGGGACGCCGGCCCTTTCTTTGAAGAGCAACGAGACGCTGGCCCGCCTGATCGCTCCGGCCGTCTACGAGAAGCCGGCAGGCCAGAAGGAGCAGCGCGCCCGGAACCGCCGCTGAGCGGGCAGGGGGCCCTTTTGTCGAAGGCGAGGGCTTTCGCCCCGAACCTTCGATCCTGGAGGCCGAAATGAATTTCGGCTTACGTAGGAGGGGCTTTCGCCCCGAACTTTCCGCCTGCGATGACCCAAGGTTCGCGGCGAAAGCCGCTCCTACTCCTACAATTCGTTTCATTGTGAGGGTGATCCTGGATCCGGGAGGAGGCCGTGGCGGAACGGATGCTGGCGGCCCGGTTGCATGGGCCGGGGGATCTGCGGCTGGAGGAGGTGCCGGTGCCGGAGCCCGGGCCGGGCGAGGTGGTGATCCGGGTGGAGCGGGCGCTGACCTGCGGGACCGACGTGAAGATCTTCCGGCGGGGCCGGCATCCGGCCCTGGGCCCGTTGCCCTCTCCCTTCGGCCATGAAGTGGCCGGGGAGGTGGTCGCGGTCGGGGAGGGGGTGACGGATTTCCGGCCCGGGATGCGGGTGGTGGCGGCCAACTCCGCCCCCTGCGGATCGTGCCGCATGTGCCAGCGGGGCGAGTTCAGCCTTTGCCCTCACCTCACGTTTTTCTTCGGGGCCTTCGCCCAGTATGCCCGCATCCCCGCGCCCATCGTCCGGGTGAACCTGTATCCGATCCCGGACTCCCTCCCGGCGGCCGCCGCGGCCCTGGTGGAGCCCCTGGCCTGCGCCCTCCGGGGGGTCGAGGCCGCGGAGATCCGGCCCGGGGAGACGGTGCTGGTGCTGGGGGGCGGTGCCCTGGGCCTGATGCTGGCCCATCTGGCGCAGCTCCGGGGCGCCCGTGTGGCCCTGGCGGATCCCCATCCGGAGCGCCGGGAGGCTGCCCGATCCATCGGCGTGGATCTCCTCCTGGATCCTCGGGATGCCCTCGCGGCGAAGCTGGAGGAGGCCTTCGGAGAGCGGCCCGATGTGGTCATTGAAGCGGTCGGGCGGGTGGAGGCCTGGGAGGCGGCCGCGGAGCTGGCGCGGCCGGGCGGGCGCGTGATCCTGTTCGGCGGCTGCCCGGTCGGCACGCGGGCCTCCTTCGACACCGCCCGCCTGCACTATCAGGAGCTCACCCTGCGCGGGGTTTTCCATCACCATCCTCGATTCGTCCGCGCTGCCCTGAGCCTGCTGCGCGCGGGGCGGATCCCGGTGGATCTCCTGATCAGCGGGGAGCTTCCGCTCACGCGCCTGTGGGAGGCCTTCGAGCGGATGGAGCGCCGCCAGGGGTTCAAGTTCGCGATCGACCCGTGGTCTGACGGGTGAGCGAAGAGGATCCTTCCTGCCGTAGCCACTCCACGATCCGCTGATCCGTGCGGGGGAAGGCGTAGCGGTCCAGCTCCGCGATGGGCACCCAGCGGACGTCGGCGCAGCCGATGGGTTGCGGGGTGCCGGAGAGGATGCGGCATCGGAAGACGTGGAGGGTGATGCGCATGTGGGTGTAGGTGTGACGGAGGGTCAGCAGGGGCTCTCCCACCTCCACCTCGATCCCCAACTCTTCCCGGAGCTCCCGCCGCAAACACTCCTCCAGGCTCTCGCCGGACTCCACCTTGCCTCCGGGGAACTCCCACAATCCCCCCAGCATGCCTTGCAGGGGCCGCTGGGCGATCAGCACCCGGCCGTCCGCCTCGATCACCCCTGCCGTCACGTCGTAATGGGGGAGCATCCGTCGGGGAGCCCGAACCGGGAAGGCTTTCGGATTCCCCTGGGCGTAGGCGGCGCAGAAGGCGCGGAGGGGGCACTCCGGGCAGCGCGGGGATTTGGGGGTGCAGAGGGTGGCGCCCAGATCCATCAGGGCCTGGTTGAAGACGCCGGCCTGCCCGGACGGGAGCAGGCGTTCCGCCCGTTGCTGGAGCTGCCGCCGGCCCGCCGGGCGTCGGGGATCCTGCTCGAAGGCGAACAGGCGGGCGAGCACGCGGATGGCGTTGCCATCCAGAGCGATGAGGTCCTGGCCGAAGGCGATGCTGAGGATGGCCGCCGCCATATAAGGGCCGACCCCCGGCAGGCGCCGCCACTCCGCCAGGGTGCGGGGGAACTCTCCGCCGCGTTCTTCCATCAGGCGGCGGGCCGCTTCGTGCAGGTGGCGGGCCCGGGCGTAGTAGCCCAATCCCTCCCAGGCCTTGAGCACCTCCTCCAGGGGCGCGGCGGCCAGATCCTGCAACGTGGGGAAGCGGGCCAGGAACCGCTCGTAATACGGGATGACCGTCTCCACCCGGGTCTGCTGCAGCATCGCCTCCGCGACCCAGACGGCATAGGGGTCCTGCCGTCGCCGCCAGGGCAGGTCGCGCCGATGGGTTTCATACCAGCGGAGCAGCGCCTCCCCGATGGCGCGTTCTACGTCGGAGATCCCGGAGGACTTTCCTTCGCGCTCCATCGCCCTCGTCCGGCCCTGTCTCGGGTTCCTGAGAGAGAATTGTCCTCCGGAGCGTGGGAAGGCTCAACTTCGTCGGATCGGTGAGGAAGGCGCGGTGGGGGCATAAGGGGAAGGCCTCGCCCCCACCGCTTTCCGGGAGGCCTGGATCCGTTACGAGGCGCGGGCGTGGCGGACGAGGAGCCAGGCGGAAGGGAAGGCGAGGGTCGCCAGGAGGAGCTTCAGAAGATCGCCGGGCACGAAGGGCAGAAGACCCAGGGCCAGCGCGCCCTTCGGGCCCAGGAAGCCCCCGACGAACCAGGCCAGCCACGGCAGACCGAAGAGATAGATGACGGCGTTGCCCGTTAGCATCGCCAGGGCGGTCGTCGCCGGCCGTCGATCCCATCCTCGCTCTGCCAGCCAGCCGGTGACGAACGCGGCGGCGATGAACCCGATGAGGTAGCCCCCCGTCGGCCCCCGCAGCCGGGCCAGCCCGGCCGCTCCTCCGGCGAACACCGGCAGGCCAAGGGCTCCCTCGAGGAGATAGACCGCCATGCTGAGGGCTCCCCGCCGGCTCCCCAGGGCGGCCCCCACCAGCAGCACCGCGAAGGTCTGGCCGGTGATGGGCACCGGAGTGAAGGGCAGGGGGATCTCCACACGGGCCATCAGCGCGGTGAGCAGGCTGCCGCCCAGGATCAGAACCGCATCCGCCAATCGCTGCTGCGCCCGGGTCCGGCGCAGCGCCGCCGGGATCAGAAGATCGCTGAGCACCATGAAGACTTCCCTCCACAACGTGCTCTGAGACCCCCATCCTAATGTCCCGCCGGGAGCGCGTCAAATCCGCAGGAACGCCGCACCGGGCGCGTCCGTTTTTGCTGATCAATTGCAGCGAAAAAGGGGCCCTCGAATTACGCATCCTTCCAAACATTCGTTAAGATTTGCGGCGGAGATCTCCTCGCAACGAGGCGCTTATGGACGATCCTCTTGCGCCCTTCTGGAACGCTCGCGGGATCGCCCTGGTGGGGGCGAGCGCGCAGCCGGTTAAGCTCAGCTATGGCGTCCTGCAGAATCTGGTGCGCTCGGGATATCCCGGGCGGATCTATCCGGTGAACCCGCGGGGGGGTGAGATCCTGGGCCTGCCCGTTTACCGCTCCCTGGCGGAGGTCCCGGACCCGGTGGACCTGGCGATCTTGATGGTCCCTGCGGAACAGAGCGTGGCGGCCCTGGAGGCCTGTGGGCGGCGGGGGATCCGGGCGGCCATCCTGGTGGCTTCCGGCTTCGCCGAGCGAGGGGGGGAAGGGCGGGAGCGGGAGGAGGCCCTGCGGGCCATCGCGCGTCGCTATGGCTTGCGGTTCATCGGGCCGAACGCCGTCGGCCTCATCGACACGCGGATCCCTCTGAACACTACGTTCATCCATCGGATGCCGGAGCCGGGGCCGGTGGGCCTGGTGTCACATTCCGGCGCCGTGTGCGGCGGGCTCCTGGACTGGGGGGCCGCGGTGGGGATCGGCTTCTCCCGGGTGATCAGCCTGGGCAACCAGGCGGATATCGACCTGGCCGACGCCCTGCTCTCCCTGATGGCGGATCCGTTTACGCAGGTGGTGGCGGCGTATGTGGAGGGGATCCGCGATGGCCGTCGTTTCCTGGAAGCGGCCCGTCGGGTGAGCGAGCGCAAACCCCTGGTGATCCTGCGGGCGGGACGCACGCCGGAAGGAGCCCGCGCGGTGGCCTCTCACACCGGGGCGCTGGCCCTGCCGGAGCGCATCTTCCGGGCGGTCGCCCGCGCGGTGGGGGCCATCGTCGTGGATTCTCTGGAAGCCCTGATGGACGCCGCCCTCGCCCTGGCGATGCAGCCCCCGCCTCCGGGACCCCGGGCGGTGATCCTGACCAACGCGGGGGGGCCGGCGGCGATCGGGGCGGATCACCTGGCCCGCTCCGGGTTTCAGCTCGCTTCGCTCTCAGAAGACACTCAGGAAGCCCTCCGGAAGGTCACGCCGCCTCAGGCTTTCACCGGGAACCCGGTGGATCTGATGGGGGGTCCGCAGCCCTCCCATTACGCGCAAGCCCTGGAGGTGCTGTTGCGGGCGCCGGAGGTGGACGCGGTGATGGCCCTCTTCGTCCCGCAGGCGGTCACCTCCACCCGGGAGGTCGCCGAGGCCATCGGGCGCGCGGCCTCCGGGAGCCCTCGGCCGGTGGTGGGGGTGATCTTCGGCGGCACGGAGGCCCTCGCAGCGGCCCGGGTTCTCCACCGGGCCGGGGTTCCCCATTTCTTGACCCCGTGCCGGGCAGCGTTCGCCCTGGGCGTCCTGCGGGAATGGGCCGGGATCCGGCGCCGTCTACAGGCGCCTATCGCGCCTGCTCAACCCCTGGATCGGGGACGCGCAACGGCCGTGCTTCAAGAGGCGATCGCCTGGGGGAAGGATCGGCTGGATCCTCAGGCCGGAGCGGAGCTGGCAGCGGCGTGGGGCTTGCCCGTGCCCCCTTCCGGGCTGGCCGCGACCCCCGAGGAGGCCATCGCGCTGGCTGAGCGCATCGGCTATCCGGTGGCCCTGAAGCGGGTGGCCCCGGGGTTGATCCATAAGAGCGCGGAGGGCGGGGTGATCCTGAACCTCTGGAAGCCCGACGAGGTGCGCGACGCGTTCTCCCGGCTGATCCGTCCCGGGGAATATGCGCTGATCCAGCGCATGGCCCCGTCGGGCCTGGAGCTCATCATCGGCGCCTACCGGGACCCCCTCTTCGGCCCGGTGGTGATGTTCGGGGCCGGTGGAGTGGAAGCGGAGCTCCGGGAGGACGTGGCCTTCCGGCTGGTGCCCTTCAGCGAGGCGGAGGCAGAGGCCATGCTGGAGGAAACGACCATCGGTCGCCGTCTGCTGCAGGGCAGCCGGGAGGGACGCCTGGAGCGACCGGAGCGCGTGCTCGAGATCTTGCGGCAGGTCGGCGGGATGATGCAGGAGCATCCCGAGATCGCGGAGATCGATCTCAACCCGCTGATCGTGGGCCGCCCGGGGGAGGGCGTCCATGCCGTGGATGTCCGGGTCATCCTCGTCCGGGAAAGCCCGGTCCCGGAGGCTGCGCTCTCCTTCAGGGGTTGAAAAGGGCCTCGCCCGTTTCCGTGATGTCCCCTCATCGTTGCCTCCGAATGAGGCTCCGGAGGATCCTCCCGGCGCCCATTCGAACAAGGCGCAACATGGGAGCGGGGCGCAGCAGCGCTGCGCCCCGCCTGAACCTCAAAGAGGAAGGGGCGCCAGGGCCCTATCCGGCTGGGGGCACAGTGGGGAGGGGGGCGCCGTTCAGGTTGCGGAGCACCTGGATGACTTTCCCCTGGATCTGAACGTTCTCCTCGGGGAGCACAAGGGGTTTCATGGATGGATGGGCGGGCTGAAGTCGGATGCGCCCCTGCTCCGGCTCATAGTAGACGTGTTTGAGCGTCGTCGCCTGGCGATCCCGCAGCCAGACCACCGCCATCTCCCCGTTCTCAACCCGGGCCGCAGGCTTCACCACGATCAGATCGCCATCCCGGACCAGGGCGTCGATCATCGAATCCCCGCGCACACGCAGGACGAAGAGCCCGTCCGTCTCGAGGAGCCAGAGGCGAGGGATGAGGATCCATCCTTGCGGCTCCGCATCCGGATTCGGGATGGGATCGCCCGCCGCGATGAACCCCATAAAGGGCAAGGAGATCAAGTCCTCCGATGGGGTCAGCCCGTCGGGCCACTGACGGAGCCGGATCCCCCGGGATCGCCGGTCGAACCGCTGGACCAGGCCCGCCTCCTCCAGCCGGCGCAGATGATAATGCACCAGAGACGTGGAGGAGATCCGCAACCCCTTCTGGATCTCCCGGACGGTCGGATAGGTCCCCTGCTCCCGATGCCAGCGGACGATGAACCGGTAGATCTCCATCCGCAGATCCCGCCGCGCCTGCACCCGCCGCCTCTGTTTCATCGGACATCCTCCCCGTCGACAGAACGCGTATGCCGGATCCCAAGGCTTATCCCAAGTTTTCCCAAATCTTATGCGAACATCTGTTCGATGTCAAGCGAAAGTAGGACAACTGCGAGCAGTTGTCCTACAAGGCGGTCAGGCCGCAGGACAACTGCGAATGGTTGACCTGCAGCTCATGCCCCGGAATGATTGAAGAGGGGCAGAGGCAACCTTTCCCCCTCCCGTTGCGCGATCGGTTCAAGCAGGGCAACTGTCCGCAATCGCCTTACAAGCTAATTTCCGAGCATTGGAGAAGAAGAGCGGGCGGTTTTTGTAGGAGGGGCTTTCGCCCCGAACCTCCGTTACCCTCCGTCTTCGATGACGCGAGGGTTGCGATGGACGCCGCTCCGACAACTCCAAACCCCTGGTTCTCGATGGCGCAAAGGTCGCGGCTGAAGCCGCTCCTACATCCCTAAAACATAGGGATGCCGAAATGAATTTCGGCTTACAGGTGGAGATGGCCGTCGGTTCAGGCGACCGGGCAGGGATTTTGCACGCGCTCAGGTTGATGCGGTGAACCGCTGGAGGAGGGCGAGGAAGACCTGGGTGGCCTGGTGCAGCTCGAGGAGGTGGATATGTTCGTCGGGGGTGTGGGCGACGGCGAGGGTCCCCGGGCCGAAGACGACGGCCTGGGCGCCATACCGGGCGAAGGGCTCCGCGTCGGTCCAGCTGGGCATCCCGCCCAGGCGAACGGGGAGGCCGATCTCCGTGAGGGCGCGGGCCAGGGCCTGAACCAGCGGGGCCTGGGGATCAGTCTCGAAGGGCGGGGAGAGATCGAGGATCTCCCAGCGGACCGGATGACGCGTGAGGACGGTTTCGACCTGGGCGAGCAGGGCCTCCCGCGGGATCCCGGGGAGCCACCGGAGGTCCAGGTGCAGGGCGCAGCGGTCGGGGATCGCCAGGGCTCGCTCCCCGCCGTGGATGAACAGGGGGGTCACCGTGCCGCGGCCGATCCGCGGGTGCTGGGCCTGGATGGCCGGGAGGGCTTCCAGCTCCTCCATGAGCGCCATCGCGATGCGGATGGCGTTGCGGCCGCTCTCCACCGCGGAGCCGTGGGCCGGCTGGCCCCGGACCTCGAGGGCGAGCTCCAGGGTGCCGGCCTCCGCGATATGGATTTCCATCTGGGTGGGCTCGATGGCGAGCACCGCCTCCGGCCGACATGCCCGGGCGAGGGCTTCCGCCCCGCGGCCCATGTTCTCCTCGTCCACCGTCAGGGCGATGGTGACCGGGGATCCGGCGAGGCGCTCGGGGCCGAGGAGCGTAAGGGCGCTGAGCAGCGCGGCCAGCCCCCCCTTGACGTCCGCGCTCCCCCGCCCGTAGATGCGGCCTTCCCGCTCCACCGCCTCATATGGCTGAGGATGATCGGAGGGGGGGAACGTGTCCATGTGGACATCGATCAGCAATCGCGGGCGGGGCTGAGGATGGATCAGGAGGTTGGGCCAGGGATGGTCCGGCACCGGGAAGCGGGCAACCGGGAAGCCGCGCTCCCGGAGCCATCCTTCCAGAAACATGAGGAGCGCTCCCTCCTCACCGCTGGGGGAGGGGATGGCGATCAGCCGGGCCAGAGTCTCCCGCAGAAAGCCCTCCAGGCCTTCGCGCGCCGGGGCCTTCATCGCACTTATGTCCGGTAGCGCCCGTTGATGGTCACGTATTCGTGGGAGAGATCGCAGGTCCAGACCCAGTCCTCCCCATCCCCCAGGCCCAGCTCCAGGATCACCCGGAAGGAAGGGGCGGCGAAGATCTCCCGCGCGACATCCTCGAAATACAGGGCCGGGGATCCCCGATCGAAGAGCAGCAGGGGCGGTTCCTCTCCCCGCTGGATCCAGAGGGAGATGGCCTCCGTGTCCAGGGAGACGCCGGCGGATCCGGCTGCGGCGAGGATCCGTCCCCAGTTGGGATCCTCCCCGTAGAAGGCGGTCTTCACCAGCGGCGAGCGGGCGATGTGGCGGGCGATGTGGCGGGCCTCCTGGGGCGTGCGCGCCCCCCGCACCCGGATCTCCACGAACTTGGTGGCCCCTTCGCCGTCCCGCACGATGGCCTGGGCCAGCTCGACGCACAGGTCCGTCAGGGCTTCCCGGAAAAGGGGCGCGTTGCGCGCATCCAGGGCGACGCCGGAGGCCCCGTTGGCCAGGATCATGACGGTGTCGTTGGTGCTCTGATCGCCGTCGACGCTGATCCGATGGAAGCTGGCGTCCACCGCGGCCCGCAGGAGGTCGTCCAGGAGTTCGGGTTCCACCGCCACGTCCGTGGTGATCAGCGCCAGCATCGTGGCCATATGGGGATGGATCATCCCGGCCCCTTTCGCCATCCCCCCGATGGTCACCGGGGTGCCGTTCAGGGTCAGCCGGCGGACCGCCATCTTGGGCCGGGTGTCGGTGGTCATGATGGCTCGGGCGGCCGCCTCTCCTCCTTCCTCGGAGAGGGCCGGGATGGCCTGGAAAAGGCCGGCCCGGATGGCATCGACGGGGAGAGGAACTCCGATCACCCCGGTGGACATCACCAGGATGGTGTCCGGCGGGAACCCGAGGAGGAACCCGGCCAGGTCCACGATGGCGTAGATGTCCGACAGCCCCCGCGGTCCGGTGCAGGCGTTGGCGTTCCCGGAGTTGATGATCACCGCCCGGAAGCCGGTGCGCCGCCGGGCGAGGAGGACCTGATCGTATCGGACCGGGGCCGCCTTGATCTGGTTGGTGGTGAAGACGGCGGCGGCGGTGCAAGGATGCGTGCTGGCCACCAGGGCCAGATCCAGGGCGCCGCTGGCCTTGATCCCGCAGGCCACCCCGGCCGCCCGAAATCCCCGAGGTGCGGTGACGCTCATGGGTGCGCTCCTCCTCCCTGAGACGAAAGGAATCTCCCCTTCGCACGGCGTTCCCCCTGCGATGGGAGGAACGCTTTTTCCGTAACCGCACACCCCCCTGCCCCGGTTATTTTAATAGGAGTTACGCAGTTGGATCCGTCCTTCTCCCCATGCGACGGACGGGGCGATCATCATGATGGAGGCGGCGGCGATGCCGACGGTCTGCCTGCGGTTCCGATTCGAGGAGCATCCCAGGATCCGCGCCCTGATGGAGGCCTGCGCCGACATCCAGCGACAGGCCGTCGACTACGCCCTGGAAAACGGCAAAACCGCCACCTTCACCCTCATCCAGGCCCTCTACCCCTCCCTGCGCGCGCAGCATCCGGATCTCCACTCCAACCTCATCTACGGGGCGATCCGATCCGGCGCCCGGATCGTCCACGGCTTCCGAAACCAGCAGCGGAAGGGGAAGACCCGGGCAGACCGGCCGGAGATCCGGCGCCCCTCGATCTATCTGGTCCGGCAGACGGTGAAGATCGAGTGGGACGGGGAGATCCTGACCGTCACGATCCCGGTCTTCCCCCGGGATCCGGAGCCCATCATCCTCACCTTCCGCCCTCATCACAAGTATCGCCGGCTGCTGGATGAGTGGAAGGCGGGACGGGCGCGGATGGGGGAGCCGACGCTCACGGCCCACTCCCTCTCCATCCCCCTCAAGTTCCCCGACCCCATCCCCTATAAGCCGGAGGGGGTGATCGGGATCGACAGCAACGAGGGGAATCTGACGGCCTTCGTGACCTCCACCGGTGAGATCCGGGAGATCGACACGGGATATGTGGGGAAGGTCAACCGGGACCATCTGCGGCGCGAGATCAGAGGGACGAGAGGGAAGCGCAACCCGAAGGCCAGGAAGAAGATCGCCTCCAAGCATCGAAGGATTCGGAAGCAGAAGACGGAGAACTTCTGGCATCATCTGGCCCTGGCGCTGATCGCCTGGGCGCTGGGGATGCGGGCGGCTCTGGTGCTGGAGGATCTTCGGGGGATGAAGGAGCGGATTGGGGAGGGGAAGTCCAGGAGGATGCGGCAGCGTCTACTGAACTTTTGGAGCATTATGACTTTCCATCGGATTCTGGTTCACAAGGCGAGGTTTTATGGGGTTCCCTTGATCTTCGTGAACCCACAGAACACGTCCCGGGCGTGTCCGGTATGCGGCAAAGTGAATGAAAGGCTAAGGGGACACGTCCTGGCGTGCCCTTGCGGGGCGAGGATGGGCCGTCACGAGGCGGCGGCGGTGAACATCGCCCGCAGGGGGGTGGAATTCCTCGGGGGCCTAGGCTCCCGGGGCAGGGGTCGGTGGGCGACCCCGGTGGCCGGTCCTCTGGCCTTGGGCTAAAACCCAAGGCCACGACCGGAATACGCAGAAAACGGCGTAAGTCCTATTTAAATAGACCGAACGGGATCCGGGGGACGATCTTGCTTGACAGGCTCCCCCTTTGAGGTTAGATTAGCCTTGCCGCCGGGTCCAAACGGGCGGGAGGCGGCATCCCGCATCCTGGATCTTCGAGGGAGCCGGATGAGGGCACTTATTTTATACATCGAGGACAATTTCGAAAACCGGCTGCTGGTTCGGCGGATCCTGGAGGCAGAGGGGTATCGGGTGGTGGAGGCGGAGGACGGGCCCAGAGGGCTGGAGCTGGCCCGCTCGATGCACCCCGATCTGATCCTGGTGGACCTCCATCTCCCCGACATCGACGGCTATGAACTGGTCCGTCGCTTCAAGCAGATGCCCCATTTGCAGGGGATCCCGATTGTGGCGCTCACGGCGGATGTCATCCGCGGCACCCGGGAGCGGGCCCTGGCGACCGGATGCGACGGCTACATCCCCAAGCCCATCGATGTGGATGCGTTGCCGGAGCAGATCGCCGCGTTCCTGAAGAACCGGGAGGCCCCTCATGGGCGGTGAGCAGATGAAGCCTCCGGTGGACCCGAAGGAGGCCACCATCCTGGTGGTCGAGGACAACCTCCAGAACTTTGTGCTGATCGCCCGCCTCCTGGGCTACCTGGGGGTGCGGGACATCCAGTGGAAGGCTTCGGGCTGGCAGGTGCTGGAGTTCGCCGGGCAGCTGCCCCGCATCGATCTCATCCTCCTGGACATCCATCTGCCCTATGAGGACGGCTATGAGGTCCTCCGACAGATCCGGGCCGACCCCCGTTTCCGAGGGACCCGGGTGGTGGCGGTCTCGGCGGAGGCCACAGAGGACAACATGCGGCGGGCGCGGGAGGCGGGCTTCGATGGCTTCATCGGCAAGCCCATCGACCCGGACGCCTTCCCCGATCAGATCCGTCGCATCCTCGCCGGCGAGGGCGTGTGGACACTCGGTTGAGGAGGGCGCGCGATGGTGTCCCTCGATTGGGGCTCGTGGCCGTTGCGCTGGAAGTTCCTGGCCGGGTTCGTGCTGGTCGTGCTGGTCAGCGTAGTGGGGACGGTGGAGATCGCGGGGCGCCTGCTGGCAAACGCCCTCCAGCGCCGGATTGTGGAGGAATTCCAGGGGGTGGCCCAGACCCAGCGGGCGGCCCTGGAGAAGGAGCTCTGGCATCAGGTGGAGAGCCTGAGCGCGGGCGCGGAGGAGGAGACGCTGATCTCCGAGGCCGTCGCCCACTCGGCCCGTTATGCCGATCCTCTCCTCCGCGCGTATGCCGTTCAGCAGGAGGAGCTCCTCTGGCGACTCCAGCCCGATTCCAGCCTGCGCCGACAGATCCTCCAGGGTCCGGCCGCCGCCCGGCTCCGCGCCCTCCGGGATCGTCTCACCGGCCACCTGCACCTGCTCCTCACCGATGCCCACGGGATCCTGGTCGCGGCCACGGAGCCTCCTCGCGCCTATCGCTTTGATCGGGAGCCATGGTGGCAGGCGGCCTGGAGTCAGGGACGGGGCGCGCCGTATATCAGCACCCTCCAGTTCGACGAGGACCTCCAGACCACAGTGGTCTACCTGGCGGTTCCCATCTACCGCCGGGATACTCATCAGGCGGTCGGGGTGTTGCGCAGCGCCTATGGCGCCTCGCAGATCTTCGGGATCCTCAGCCAGTTCCGGATCGGACGCACCGGACGGGCGCTGTTGCTGGATCGGGATGGGGCGATCCTGATGGACCCCATCGGGTTGTTGCATCGGGAGCAGCGGGTCACGGATCTCGGGCTCAAGCCGGAGGATCTCGCCCGGCCGGAAGGCACCGTGTTCACCCGGGACTGGCTCATCGCCTACAGCCGGGTGGGACCGGGGATCGCCCACCGGCTTCCTGCCCTGGAGGAGCGGGGCTGGATGCTGGCCGTGGTGCAAAGCGAGGATGAGGCCCTGGCGCCGGTGGAGCGGCTGGGACGCCAGGTCTTGCTCTGGACGGTGGTCCTGGGTCTTCTTGCGGTGGGCCTGGCTTATGTCGCCTCTGCCTCTCTCACCCGCCCCCTCCGGGAGCTGACGGAGGCCGCCCAGCAGATGGGAGCCGGCCGGCTGAACGTCCGGGTCCCGGTGACCTCCCGGGACGAGCTGGGGGTGCTGGCGGAGACCTTCAACGCGATGGCCGTTCGGCTCCAGGATCTCTATCAAAACCTGGAGCGCCGGGTGCAGGAGCGGACCCATCAGCTGCAGACGGCGGCGGAGATGGGCCGCCTCATCGCCTCCACCCTGGACCTGAACGAGCTGCTCCGGACGGCGGTGAACCTGATCCGGGATCGCCTGGGCTACTACCATGCCTCGGTGTTCCTGATCGAGGAGAGCGGCCGGTGGGCGGTCCTGCAGGAGTCCACCGGCGAGGTCGGGCGAAAGCTGAAAGAGCGAGGCCACCGGCTGGAGGTGGGGGGGCGGAGCCTGATCGGCTGGGTGACGGCGAACGGGCGGCCCCGGGTGGCCCAGCGGACCGCGGAGGATCCGATTCATTTGAAGAACGAGCTGCTCCCGGAGACCCGATCCGAGGCCGCTTTCCCGCTGAAGATCGGGGATCGCATCATCGGGGCCCTGGATGTTCAGAGCACGCTGGAGGAGGCGTTCGACCCCGGGGCCCTCTCGGTGCTGCAGATCCTGGCGGACCAGCTGGCGGTGGCCATTGAGAACGCCCGGCTCTATCAGCAGGCCCAGGCGGCCCTGGAGGAGACCCAGGCGCTGTATCAGGCCGCTCGGGATCTGACGGCCGCGACGACCATCGAGGGGGCGGCCCGGGCCTTGCTGGCCCACCTTCCGGTCCAGGGGGTGGATCGGTATGTGCTGGCCATGGCGGAGGATCCGGAAGCTCAAGGGGAGGAACGAGTCCTCCAGGCCCGGCTGATCTGGGATCGAGAGCGGGGGCTTTTCACAGAGCCCCGACGCTATACGGCCGCCGAGCTGCCGATCATCGCCCGGGAGCTCACCCGGGAGCCCATCTTCGTCCCCGATGTGGCCACCGATCCGTGGCTGGACGAGACCAGCCGTGCGTTCTACCTCCGGCATCGCGTGCGTTCCATCGCCTTCTTCCCCCTCTGGGCCGGCGATGTCTTCTGGGGCTGGCTGATCGCCCAGGGGGTCCAGCGGCCCCTGGAGCTCGACGGGCGGACGGTTCGCCGGTTGCAGGCCCTCGCCGACACGGCGGCGGTGGTGTTCCAGAACCGTCGTCTCTTCGAGCTGCTGGAGCAACGGCTGCGGGAGCAGGCCTTGCTCTACGAAGTCGCCGCCTCCCTCGCGGAGGCCTCCGGGCCGGTGGAGCTGCTGACCCGGATCTGTCGGGCCTTCACCCTCGGTCTGGGCGCAACCAGCGCGTATGTGAACCGGGAGTCCTCCGATGGACAGGGCTTCTTCGTCATGAGCGAGTTCTATGCCCCGGAAGCCATGCCGGAGGAGCGCATCTCCGATGTGGGCGCCTATTATCGTTACGAGGACTATCCGCTCTACGCTCAGATGCGATGGACGCGGCAGCCGGTGGTGCTCCGGCGGAGCGAGCTGGAGGCGCGAGGCGCCCCGGAGGCGCAGCTCCTGGCGCGATATGGCGGCCGGACCGTGTTGTTGCTCCCTCTGCTGGTCGGCGAACAGTATTACGGGCACGTGGAGATCTGGGACAGCCGGCGGGAGCGCTGGTTCTCCGGGGAGGAGATCCGGCTGGCCACCACCCTGGCTCACAGCGCGGCCCTGGCCCTCCAGCGCCAGGGGCTCTTCGAGGAAGCCGCTCGCCGGGCCCGCCTGCTGCAGGCGGCGGCGGAGGTCAGCCGCATCACGGCCACCATCCTGGATCCGGACCGTCTGATGGCGGAGGCCGTCGAGCGGATCCGGGAGCGCTTCGATTATTACTATGTCGGCTGGTTCGTCCCCGATGCGGAGGGCCGGTGGATGGTGCTGGCTGCCGGCACCGGGGAGCCCGGCCGGATCATGAAAGAACGGGGCCACCGGCTGGAGATCGGCGGGCAATCGATGGTCGGCTGGGCGGCGGCCCACCGGCGGGCCCGCATCGCGCTGGATGTGGGCGCGGAGCCGGTGCGCTTCGCCAACCCCCTCCTTCCCCTCACCCGCTCGGAGATCGCCCTGCCGATGCTCGTGCGCGGGGAGCTGGTCGGGGTCCTGGACATCCAGTCTGAACAGCCGGCTGCCTTCACCGAAGAGGACATCCAGGCCCTCCAGGTGATGGCGGATCAGCTGGCCACCGCCTGGCAGAACGCCCGGCTCTACGCCCAGGCCCAGGCGCAAGCGGAGGAGCTGGCCACCCTCCACCGCCTGGCCCTGGAGTTCTCCCGTTCCCTGAACCTGACCGAGATCCTGGAGGCCGTGTGCCGGGCCTATGTGGAGGTGCTGGGGGCGGACCATAGCGGCGCGGCGCTGTGGGAGAAAGGCCGGGATGTCGGGACGGTGGTGGCGGAGTATCCGGCCCAGGGCTTCATTGGGGTCCAAATCCAGATCGACAACGCTTTTACCCGGCAGGCGATGGAGACCGGACAACCCCAGTGGGCGCTGGATGTTCTCCGGGACGAGCGGCTGGAGGCCACCGGGCCTCTGCTGGCCGGTCTGGGGATCCGTTCCATCGCCATCGTCCCGCTGGTGGCCCGGGGCCAGGTGATCGCCACGGTGGGCCTGGATTATGTGCGGGCCCACCATGCCTTCACGCCCGAGGAGCTGCGTCTGGCTCAGACCATCGCCCAGCAGGCCGCCGTCGCCCTGGAGAACGCCCTGTTGTATGAGGAGGCCCAGCGCCAGGCCCGCCGCATCCAGACTGCTGCGGAGATCGCCCGGATCGTCGTCAGCGTGCTGGATGTGGAGGAGCTGTTACAACAGGCGGTGGACCTCATCCGCCAGCGGTTCGATTACTACTACGTGGGAGCCTTCCTGGTGGATCCCAGCGGGGAGTGGGCCGTCCTGCGGGCGGGCACCGGGGAGGCCGGCCGGCGGATGGTCGCCCAGGGACACCGCCTGCGCGTCGGCGGGGAATCCATGATCGGCCAGGCCTGCGCCCGCCGGCAGCCGGTGATCGCCCAGGATGTGAGCGAGGCCGAGGCCCGTTATGTGAACCCCCTGCTCCCGGATACCCGGGCCGAGATGGCCCTGCCCCTGATCGTGGGCGATCGGGTGCTGGGCGCTCTGACGATCCAGGCCGACCGTCCCCATGCGTTCTCCCCGCAGGATCTCGCCGTGCTGGGCATTGTCGCCGACAGCCTGGCCGTGGCCCTTCAGAACGCCATGCTCTACGAGGAGCAAAAGCGCACGGCCGAGCGCCTGCGGGAGCTGGACCGCCTGAAGACCCAATTCATCGCCAACATGTCTCACGAGCTGCGCACCCCGCTGAACTCCATCATCGGCTTCAGCCGGGTGATCCTTAAGGGGATCGACGGGCCGCTGACGGAGGCCCAGCGCCAGGACCTCACCGCCATCTACAACGCCGGCCAGCATCTGCTGGGCCTGATCAACGACATCCTCGATCTCTCCAAGATCGAGGCCGGCCGGATGGAGCTCCAGTTCTCCGAAGTGGACATGCGGGAGATCATCCGCGGCGTGATGTCCACCGCCGTCGGCCTGACCCGCGACAAACCCATCGAGCTCCGCCAGGAGGTCCCCGAGGACCTCTCGCCGGTCTGGGCGGACGCGCAGCGAGCCCGACAGGTCCTGCTCAACCTGGTCTCCAATGCGGCCAAGTTCACCGACCAGGGCTTCATCGCGGTGCGCGCCTGGGCGGACGAATCCTTTGTGACGATCGCCGTGCAGGACACCGGGATCGGGATCCCCAGGGAGAAACAGGAGGAGATCTTCCAGGAGTTCACCCAGGTGGAGAGCGGGACCACCCGGCGTTACGGCGGGACCGGGCTGGGGCTGGCCATCGCCCGGCGTCTGGTGGAGCTGATGGGCGGGCGCATCTGGGTGGAGAGCGAGGTCGGGAAGGGCTCGACGTTCTTCTTCACGCTCCCCCGGGCCCGGCCACGGCTTGCGGGCGAACCCCGACCGGGCCGGCCGGTGATCCTCTGCATCGACGACGACCCCGGCGTGATCACCTTATATCGGCGGTATCTGGAGAAGCACGGCTTCGAAGTGGTCGGCCTGACGGATCCCCGAGAGGCCCTGGAGACGGCTCGCCGCCTCCGGCCGGATGCCATCACCCTCGACATCATGATGCCCCAGAAGGACGGATGGACGGTCCTTCAGGAACTCAAGGCCGATCCCCAAACCCGGGCGATCCCGGTGATCATCTGCTCCATCCTCGACGAGCGGGGCCAGGGGTTCAGCCTGGGGGCTGCGGAATATCTGGTCAAGCCCTTCACCGAAGAGGAGCTGCTGGAAGCCATCCAGCGGGTGGACGGTCGACCCCGCCCCCTGAAGGTCCTGGTGATCGATGACTCGGAGGGCGATCGCCAGCTGATCCGCCGGGTCCTGGAGAACGCAGGGGGCTATCACGTTCTGGAAGCGGCGAACGGCCCGGAAGGGGTGGCCCTGGCCCGACGGGAGCGGCCTGACCTGGTGATCCTGGACCTGATGATGCCGGAGATGGACGGGTTCGCCGTGGTGGAGGCGCTGCGGGAGGATCCGTCCACCCGTTCCCTCCCCATCCTGGTGCTCACGGCCAAAGCGCTGACCGAGGAGGACCGCCGACGGCTCAACGGGCGGATCGAGCGGCTGCTCCAGAAAGCGGGTGCGGACCCCGAGGCGCTCCTCGCGGAGATCCTGGAGGTCGTGCGCCGGGCCCGTCATCCATCGGGTGCCCCGGCGGAAAGCTAAGCCGCCGGGAGCGCGCAGGGCCCGGCTGGAGGCGGTCGGGGGCCGGGGAGGCGCGCCGCGCGTATCCCCGGCCCCGATCCTTTTGTCTGAGGGCTCCCCTTGCCGTCTTCCCCAGGCCGATGCCTTATAATCCCATGCAACCGATTCGGACGCTGCGCATGGAGGTCCTCGATGTGGAAGACCCATGGGTGTGGGGCGCTGCGCCCGGCCCACGTCGGCCAGATGGTGGAGCTGGCCGGGTGGGTGCACCGGCGCCGGGATCATGGCGGCCTGATCTTCGTCGACCTGCGGGATCGGAGCGGGCTGGTCCAGGTGGTGGGGGATCCCTCCTGCTCCGCGGAGGCCCATGCGGCCCTGGATCAGGTCCGCCTGGAATACGTGATCCAGGTCCACGGGCGGGTGCGCCGGCGGCCCGCCGGGACGGAGAACCCGAACCTGCCCACCGGGGAGGTGGAGGTGGAAGCCCACGCGGTGCGCATCCTGAACCCCGCGCGCCCGCTGCCTTTCCCCATCGACGACGACGGCCGGCGCATCGATGAGACGGTCCGCCTGCGTTACCGCTACCTGGACCTGCGGCGGGCTCGCATGCAGCGGAACCTGATGTTGCGCCATCAGACCACCCGGGCCATCCGGGACTACCTGGACACCCGGGGGTTTGTGGAGGTGGAGACGCCCATCCTGATCAAGAGCACACCGGAGGGCGCCCGGGATTTCATCGTCCCCAGCCGGCTCCACCCCGGCAAGTTCTATGCCCTGCCGCAATCTCCTCAACAACTGAAACAGCTGCTGATGGTGGCGGGCCTGGAGAAATACTACCAGATCGCCCGCTGCTTCCGCGATGAGGACCTGCGGGGCGACCGCCAGCCCGAGTTCACCCAGCTGGACCTGGAGATGTCCTTCGTGGATCGCGAGGACATCCTGCAGCTGATCGAAGGGCTGCTGATCGAGGTGGTGCAGCGGGTGGTCCCCCACAAGCGGTTTCGCACGCCGTTCCCTCGCCTCACTTACGCGGAGGCCCTCGCCCGCTACGGCTCGGACAAGCCGGACCTGCGCTTCGGCATGGAGCTGGTCGACCTGACGGATGTGGCCCGGGAGAGCGCCTTCGAGATCTTCCGGGAGGCGGCTCGGGGCGGAGGACAGGTGAAGGCCCTGCGCGCGCCGGGCTGCGCCGGCTACAGCCGCCGCGAGCTCGACGAGCTGACGTCTTACGTGAAATCGCAGGGGGCGAAGGGATTGATCACCCTCGCCTTCACCGGCGATGGGGTGAAAGGCCAGGCCGTTAAGTTCCTGACCGAAGGCGAGCGCGCCCTCATCGCCGAGCGGACCGGGGCCGGCGCCGGCGATCTGCTCTGCATCGTGGCCGACGCCCCCGAGGTGGTCGCCAAAGCCCTGGGCGGGCTCCGCCTGCTCTTCCGCGACCGATTGCAGCTGGCGGATCCGGATGAGTTCGCCTTCGCCTGGATCCTGGAGTTCCCGATGTTCGAGTGGAACGAGGAGGAAGGCCGCTGGGAGGCCGTGCACCATCCCTTCACCTCCCCGCTGGATGAGGATCTGGACCGCCTGGAGACCGACCCGGCCTCGGTCCGGGCGAAGGCGTATGACATCGTGTGCAACGGCTATGAGATCGGCGGGGGGAGCATCCGGATCCACCGCCGGGAGATCCAGGAGCGGGTGTTCCGGCTGCTCGGATACACCCCGGAGCAGGCCCGCGCTCGGTTCGGTCATCTGCTGGAGGCCTTTGAGTTCGGCGCCCCTCCTCACGGAGGCATCGCCCTGGGCCTGGATCGCCTGGTGATGCTGCTGGCGGACGAGCCGAACATCCGCGAGGTCATCGCCTTCCCCAAGACCGCCAGCGCGATGGATCTCCTGTTCGATGCCCCCTCGGAGGTCGACGAACGCCAGCTCCGGGAGCTCCACATCCGCATCGTGCGGGAGGAGAGCTGATCCCTGCAGGGGCCGGGGCATAGGGGCCCCGGCCCCGTTTGTCGGAGAGCCGGATTGCGGATAAACTGCATTTAAGCACAGAAGGGGGAGCGAGGATGACCGAAGGAGAGCCCAGAAAGATCCGGATCGTCTGCATCGAGGACGACCAGGATATGATCGACCTGATCCGCCTGATCGTCACCCGGCGGGGCTACGAGCTGGTCGGGTGGGCGACGGGCGGCGTGGAGGGGATCGAGGTCATCCGGCGGGAGAAGCCTGATCTCGTCCTGCTGGACCTGATGATGCCGGACATCGATGGCTGGGAAGTCTACCAGCAGATGAAGGCGGACCCCGAGCTGCGCCACATCCCGGTGATCGTGGTCACCGCCCGCGCCCAGAACGTCGATCGCATCCTCGGCCTTCACATCGCCCGCGTCGACGATTATCTCACCAAGCCCTTCGGCCCCTCGGAGCTGATCGCCAGCATCGAGCGGGTGATGAGCCGCTCGGTTCAGACCGAGCCCGGCGAGGAGTGAGCGAGATGCCTGCCCATCCCCCGACGGCGGAGATCCTGGCCATCGGGAACGAGCTGCTGCTGGGGGAGGTTGTCGATACCAACACCGCCTGGCTGTGCCGCTTCTTCACCGGGCTGGGCGGGAAGGTCCAGCGGGCTGTGGTGTTGCCGGACGAGGTGGAGGCCATCGCGGCGGAGCTGCAGGGGGCCCTGCGTCGAGCTCCGGCCCTCGTGTTCACCACCGGCGGGCTGGGCCCCACCGAGGACGACCGAACCTTGGCCGCGGTGGCGATGGCCACCGGGCGGCCGCTGGAGGAGCATCCGGAGGCGCTGCGGATGGTGGCGGCGCGCTACCGGGAGCTGGCGGCCGCCGGTTTCGTCGCGGAGCCGGACCTCACGCCCCCCCGCCGCAAGATGGCCATGCTCCCCCGCGGAGCGATCCCCCTGGACAACCCGGTGGGGGCCGCCCCAGGGGTCCTCCTGCCTCTGGAACGGACACTCCTCGTCTGCCTCCCCGGCGTCCCCGAAGAGATGAAGGCCATCGTCCAGAGCTCCCTCGCCCCGCATCTGCAGGCCCGCCTGGGGAGGGCCGGGTTTGCGGAGTTGCGCCTGCTTACGGATTGTGGGGATGAATCCCGGCTGGCGCCGTTGCTGGGGGAGGTGGGCCGGGCTTTCCCCCACGTCTATATCAAATCCCGGGCCCGGGCCTTCGGACCTCAGGTGCGCATACAGATTTACCTTTCCGCGGCCGCCCCGACGCCGGAGGAGGCGCAGGCCCTGGTGGAGGAAGCCGGACGACATCTGGAGGGACGGCTCGCGGAAGCCGGGGTCTCTGCGGAGCGTCTTCCTGCGCTGTGAGTCCCGAACGAGGAAACCCACTGGGTCACGGCGCTTTCTGGGGGAAAATCCCCTGCCAACCTTATTTTACGGAAAGGAGGTGTAGCGATGGGCAAGTGGGCGCGCGGTCTCACGCTTATGGTCCTCCTGGCGATCCTGGTGGCGTGCGGGGCACCGGCAGCCCCTCCCAGTCCCACGACCCCACCGACTCCTCCTCCGACGGCTCCTGCCACAGAGGCTCCTCCTGCGACCGGGCCGGCGGCCGCTGAGGATTCGTGCGGGGATCGCTCCCGGCTCTCCAAGCAGCTGTATCTGTTCAACTGGCCCGATTACATCGCCCAGGAGGTTCTGGAGCGGTTCGAGCGGGAGTGCGGGGTCAAGGTCATCGTCGACACCTATGACTCCAATGAGACCCTGCTGGCCAAGCTGCAGGCCGGTGCCACCGGTTACGATGTCATCGTGCCTTCGGACTACATGGTCTCCATCATGATCAAGGAGGGCATGCTGGCCGAGCTGGACAAGAACAACCTTCCCAACCTGAAGCACATCGATCCGGCCCATCTGGGCCTTTATTTCGACCCGGAGAACAAATACACGGTGCCCTATATGTGGGGCACCTCCGGGTTCATGTATGACACCGCGGCGGTCCAGCGCGAGCTCAAGAGCTGGAAGGATCTCTTCGAGCCGGCCCCGGACATCCAGGGGAAGATCTCCATGCTGAAGGACGAGCGAGAGGTGATCGGGGCGGCCCTCAAGTATCTGGGGTTCTCCATGAACACCACGAACCCGGAGGAGCTCCAGAAGGCCAAGGAGGTCCTGCTTCGCCAGAAGCCTTATGTGAAGGCCTACACCAGCGACACCAACCGGGATCTCCTGGTGGCCGGCGAGGTCGTCGTGGCGCACATCTGGACCGGCGACGCCATCCGGGCCCGCGACGCCAAGCCGACGCTGAAGTATGTGATCCCTGAGGAGGGCTGCACCATCTGGCAGGACAACCTGGCCATCCCGAAGACCTCCAAAAACAAATACACGGCCGAGGTGTTCATCAACTTCCTGATGCGGCCGGACATCGCAGCCATCAACGCGAACACCATCAAATACGGCAGCCCGAACCGCACGGCCATCCAGCAGCGGTTGATCGACCCCGCGCTCCTCAACGACCCGGGGATCTATCCGCCGGACGAGCTGAAGCGGAAGATGGAGTGGCTGATCGACGTAGGGGACGCGATCGAGCTGTATGACCGGATCTGGACCGAGCTGGGCGTAGAGCAATGAGATGGGGCTGGAAGGGCGGGGGATCGGAGACGATCCCCCGCCCCGATCGTCGGGGATGGAGGGGCTGACCATGAAGCCGATGTGGATCGGAGGGGAGTGGACGGCCGGGACCGCCGCCGGGGAGATCCCCGTGCAGGACCCGGCGACGGAGGAGGTGCTGGAGACGGTGCCCCGGGGGACCGCCCGGGATGTAGAGGCGGCGGTGGCCGCTGCCCGTCGCGCCTTCGAACCCTGGCGCCGCGTCCCCGCCGCGATCCGGGCGGAGATGCTCCACGAGATCGCCCGCAAGATCCGGGCGCACCAGGAGGAGCTGATCCGACTGCTCACCCTGGAGGAAGGCAAGCCGTGGCCGGAGAACGAGGAGGAGATCCTCTGGTCGGCGAACACTTTTGATTACTACGCGGAGCTCGCCCGTCATGAGCGGGGCCGGGTGATCCCCTCGCCGGAGCCCGGTCAGCTCAGCTTGGTGCTCAAGGAGCCCTACGGCGTGGTGGGATGCATCGTCCCATGGAACTACCCCATCCTCCTGATGGCCTGGAAGGTCGCGCCGGCTCTGGCCGCCGGCAACACGGTGGTGATCAAGCCCTCCGAGCTCACCCCCCTGACCACGCTGCGCCTGGCCGAGGTGGCGATGGATCATCTCCCGCCGGGCGTGGTGAACATCGTGACCGGATATGGGCCGGAGGTCGGCGAGCCGCTGGTGACGCATCCGGAGGTCCCGGTCATCGCCTTCACCGGATCCCTGGCGACTGGCCAGCGGATCGCAGCCCTGGCCGCCCCGATGATGAAAAAGCTCCACCTGGAGCTGGGCGGCAAGGATCCTTTCGTGGTCGGGCCGGACGCGCCGCTGGAGCTCGCGGTGAAGGCCCTGGCGTATGCGGCCCTGATCAACGCCGGCCAGGTCTGCACCAGCACGGAACGAGTGTATGTGCCGGCCTCGATCTACCATCGGTTCGCCGAGGAGATCGCCTCGTTTGTCAGCACCCTGCGCCTGGGCCACGGCCTGGATCCGCAAACAGACATCGGGCCGATGGCGGGGCCCTCCTATCGGGCGAAGGTGGAGGATCACGTGGCCGATGCCCTGGCGCGGGGGGCTCACGCCCTCACCGGGGCGCGCCGGCCGCCTCACCTCCCTCGCGGCTTCTTCTACGAGCCCACGGTGCTGGTGGACGTGGATCACACGATGAAGGTCATGCGCGAGGAGACCTTCGGGCCCGTCATCCCCCTGATGCCCTACCGGACCTTCGACGAGGCCATCGCCCTGTGCAACGATAACCCCTACGGGCTGGGCGCGTGTCTGATGAGCCATGACCCCCGCCTGATCCGCCGTTTCTATGAGGAGGTGAAGGCGGGCACGGTCTGGATCAACGATCCCCTCACGGATAACTACGCCGGGCCGTTCGGGGGCATGAAGCTCAGCGGGATCGGCCGGGAGCTGGGCCTGGAGGGACTGGAGGAGTTCCGGGAGACCAAGCACGTCCACTGGGACATCGAGGGCGGCGAGAAACCCTGGTGGTTCCCCTACGGGCGCTCCGGGAAGGGCTCAATATAGATCTCATCGAACAGCCGGCTCTGATAGGCCACCACCCGGCGCTGCTTCAACAGCTCCAGCAGTCCCAGGAAGAAGGCGATGCCCTCGTAACGGTTCCCCGCCGTCCGGAGCAGCCCGGTGAAGGCCACCCGCCCTCCTTCCCGCACCGCCTCCAGGATCCGCTCCATGGCCTCCTGGATCGTCAGGCGATACGCGGGAAGGAACGCCCCCACCGGGGCCGCTTCGACCGCCGGGCGCAGGGCCCGGCGGGCCAGCCGGAGGAGATCCTCCAGGGTGATGCCCTCCAGGCCGGTCCCGGGGGCCTCGGGCCGGGGCGGCGGCGCGGTCCGGCCGTAGGCGGTGAACCCCTCTCGCTCCCGCAGCCGGCGGGCCAGCTCCCGGAAGAGGCGGTAGGCCTTGAGCTGCTCCACCAGCGCTTCTCCCACATCCTCCTCGGCCTCATCCGGCTCCGGTGGGCGAGGGAGGAGCAGGGAGGACTTGATGTAAAGGAGCTTGGCGGCGATCACCAGATATTCCGCCAGCTGGTCCAGGGTCAGCGCCTGCAGGATGGTGACGTATTCCAGATACTGTTCGGTAACCTGGGCCAGGGAGACCTGGGTGATATCCAGGTCGTTCCGCTCGATCAGGTAAAGGAGGAGATCGAGCGGGCCCTCGAAGACGGGCAGGCGCACCGGGGGCAGCGTTGGACGGAACGGGAGTGTCATGGCCCCTCCTGGAGCCAGCGCCAGAGCAGGCCCATCGCCGCGTGCGCGGCCCATTCGGCCGCATGGGGGAGCGGGCCGCGATGGCCGCGCCGGACGCTTCGGGAACCCTCAGGGGCCGCCAGGGCCACGGTGATCTGAAAGCCCTCCGCCTCGGGGAGGACCTCCGCCGCCAGCCCGAAGGTGGTCCCGGCCTGACGCCGAATGGCCTCGGCGGCGTGCTCCGGGGCGGCGGCCAGCCGGGCGCGGACCTCACCGATCCGGAAGACCTCGCTTTCAGGATCCGCCGCAGCGAGGCGCCCCCCCAGCATCCCCAGGGTGCCCCGCTCCAGCGTGGAGACGGTCGCCCCGCGGGCCCGCAGGGCGGCGATCACCGCCTCCTCCGGCGCCTGGTTGCCCTCCCCGAAAACCGCCCAGCCCAGGCGTTCCCGGACCCGGCGGACGGCCTCCTCGGCCCGGGCGGCGGCTTCCTCCGGGGTGGATCCCCGGGCCCGGATGCGGATGTCCACCATCCCCGGATGGGCGTTCAATCCCACTTGCGGGTTCTCGCCCCGAAGCAGATCCTGCAGCCGCTCATCGATCCAGCTTTCCCCCAACCCGATGGTGCGCACCACCCGCCAGGCCAGGGCCTCCGCGGGAGGGAACCGCTCCCAAAGGTAAGGGACCACCGTGTCCGAGAGCATCCGCTCCAGCTCCCGGGGGACGCCCGGGAGGGCGAAGAGGACGCGGCCGTTGGTCTCAACCAGGAACCCGGGGGCGGTGCCGATGGGATTGGGAATGACGCGAGAGCCCTCGGGCCGGAAGGCCTGGCGCCGGTTGTTCTCGGGCATGGACACCCCGAAGGCCTGGAAGCGGGCCCGGATGACCTCCAGCAGCTCCGGATCGAAGATCAGGGGACGCCCCAGGGCCTCCGCCACCGCCTCCCGGGTCACATCGTCGACCGTGGGCCCCAGCCCTCCGCTGATCACGAGGATCTCGCTACGGGCCAGCGCCGCCCGGATGGCCGCCACCATGCGGGGGAGATCATCTCCCACCACCGTGATCTGGACCAGGGGGATGGAGAGGGGCTGCAGGGCGCGGGCGATGCGCGCCGAGTTCGTGTCGACCACATCTCCGCTGAGCAGCTCCGTGCCGGTTGCCAGCACCTCGGCCTGGGGCATAACGGACCTCCGATGCGCGGCTTCGGAGAAGATTCTACTATTCGGCGCGGAGGCCGGCATGGAGGCAGAATGTCAGCGTGAGGAACCTCCTCCTTCCTGCTCCTCGAGCTCCCGGATCAGCGTTTCGATGTCGATCCCATACACCCGGGCGGCGTCGGCCAGCGTCTCCAGGCCGGCCAGCGCGCACACCGGGCACCACATCCCCCAGCGGATCAGGATCTCGCGGGATCGGGGGTAGCGGGCCAGGAGCTCCTCAATGGACCAGTCCTTCCGGATCATCCTGTCCTCCCCGGGCGTGTTCCTCCTTGATCATCGGCGGTCTTCCCTTCCCTCACCTTGCGCCCCGTCAAGGCCGGGGAAGGCTCCCGAAGTTCCAGCTCCTCCGCCAGGGCGACCAGGGCATGGGGTTCCCGCAACACGATCCGTCGCCGGCCCAGTCGAACCCAGCCAGCCCGCTGCCAGCGGTTGAGCAGCCGGCTCACCGTGTGCAGGCGGGTCCCGCACAGCTCCGCCAGCTCCTCCCGGCTCAACGGCATCGTCACAACGATCCCTTCTTCCGTGCGCTCCCCCAGCCGGCTGGCCAGCCGCACCAGCACCCGGGCCAGCCGGCGCTCCACCCGGAGGACGCTGACCTCCAGCAGCCGCCGATGCGTCTCGTGCAGCCGCTCCGCCAGCACCCGCAGGAGCCGCAGGGCGACCTCCGGATGGCGGAGCAGGAACCCGCGCAGGGCCTCCCCGGGAAGCCAGAGAGCCCGGGCAGGGGATATCGCTTGGGCGGAGGCCGGGTAGGGCGAATCCGCGAACGTCGCGATCAGGCCCAGCGGCTCTCCGGGCCCGGCCACCTGGACCACCACCTCCTGGCCGCTGACATCCGTCTGGACGATCTTCACATAGCCCTCGAGGAGCAAATGAACTCCTTCTGCCGGATCCCCCTCCAGGAACAGGAAGCGGCCGGCGGGACATTTCCGTTCCACCCCCATATGGATCAGCGCCCGCAGGCTCTCGCGCGGCACGCCGCGGAAAAGCGGATATCCGCTCAAGACCTCCAGGAGCTCTCCTTCAGTCGTCCCGGGCCGCCTCTGTTCCATCCGCCCCTCCGGATCCGGGATCCGCCTGCCGGTGAACAAGGGAAGGCCTTTCCCACCTTGTCTTCTTATTTTGCTGCATTCGGAGCATGCTGGCGCAGGGGATCGCCGGGGCTGCGCGCATTCGGGGGCTGGGAGACCCAGAAGCGATCTCCCAGCCCCCGCATCCTGGCCCATCCCTTAGTGCCCGGAGTTGCCGGACGGAGTGCCCTGGAACAGATCCGGCCGCTCGGGGCCTTCTACGGTCAGGTATCCGGACAGCCCCCGCAGCATCCGCCACAGCGCGTGATCCACCAGCACGTAGCGGCCGGGGACTTCGGTGGTGAGCTCGAAGACCGCTGCCGAGCCCGGCGGCACATAAACGGTCTCTTCGTTCGCCACAAAGGTGTCCGGCGAGCCCGCATATACCCGGTCGAAGATCTCCCCGATGATGTGGAAGTTCGAGCCGACGTTCGGGCCACCTACCCCAAAGAAGATGCGGATCCGTTCACCGGTCTGCGCCCGCAGGGGATAGAGGTCGGTGAGGGTCTTCACGTGGCCGTTGAAAGTGAAATATTCGGGGCGCTCCGCCTGGGCCTTGGCGGAGTCGAAGGAGGCCAGGCCCGGCTGGCCGAAGGGAAGAGAGGTATACCATTCGCCTTGCACAACGTAGAACTCCCGGTCGACCGGCGGCAGACCTCCCTTCGGCTCCACCACGATGATGCCATACATGCCCATCCCGATGTGCAGCGGGGCCGGCGGATAGGCGCAGTGATAGATATACGCGCCCGGCTTCAGGGCCTTGAAGACCAAGGTCTTGGTCTCCCCCGGCGCCACGGTGGTGACCGTCGCTCCGCCGCCCGGGCCGGTGACCGCGTGCAGATCGATGTTGTGGGAGACGTGGTTCTCCGGAGGGTTCACCAGGCGGAGGACCACCGTGTCCCCCTCCATCACCCGGATCATCGGGCCGGGCACCGTCCCATCGAAGGTCCAGAAGGGGAAGGTCACTCCGTCGGTCAGCTCCGCCACCACTTCCTTCACAGTGAGGGTGACCTCCACCGTGGTGGGCTCCGTGCGCCGGATCGGGGGCGGCACGTCCGCCGGATCCCGGACCACCCGGACTTTCGGCCCGCCCGGGGTGGGCGTAGGGTGCACATGGGCTTCTGAAGAGGCTGCGGGAGACGGGGTGGGCACGGCGGGCGTAGCCGCCACGGTCGTGCACGCCGTCAGGGCCATCATCAGCGCGCCGATAAGGAGCCATCGGGCCGGAACCATCGTTCACCTCCGCAAAGGGATTCCGGCCCTATCTTCCCCGAGCCCAATGGCCTCCTCGTTGACTCTACCCAACGTTCCGGTGTGACAAGCGTCATCGATCTGACGGTTTCGATCACACGTTCCGGGTGACAAAGATCACCCCGAAGCGATGCGTCTCGGTCGTCCCTCTAAGCGGACTCTAAGCGGAATTTGGAGAAGGCGCGCGGCGTCCGGCCCGGAGGGCTCGGGCGATGAGGAGCAGGAAGATCAGGATGGCCAGGCCGTTCAGCAGCCCGCCGACCCGCCGGGCGTCCGGCCATCCGCCGAGATCCCCGCTGAGGCGGAGCAGGAGCGAGAGGTGGAGGACTGCGAGGGGGAAGTAGAAGGCGACGGAGAAGGGGAGGCGCACCCGCAACACAGCCGGGAAGATGATCAGGGCGTGGCCGAAGATCATCGAGAACACGAAGCCGATAAGGAGGGCGTGCACCCGGGCATCGTAAAGAGGCCCCGCTATCGCCTCACCGGGGAGCCACTCCAGGGCTCCACCGATCCCCAGCCAGACATAGCCGGCCAGCATGCACACCGCCACGTAGCGGACCAGGCCATGCTGGCGGACGGTGCGCCGGGCGATGTCGTAGCGGGCCAGCCAGGCGGCCAGGATCAGCCATCCCAGCCCCAGCGCCCGCCGGCCCCACGCCGGCTGGATCTCCCCCAGCGCCAGCCCCAGCAGAACCCATGCCAGGCCGGCACCGAACAGACCCACCATCCCGCGTCCGCGGGGGATCAGGCGGGCCAGCTCCAGCCGCTCCCCGAAAATGGTCAGCACCAGGAAAGCGGTCCACCATGGGACAGCGGCGGCGAGGGTCCCGCGGACGAGCCAGACCGCCTGGCCGATGCCCCACAGCGCCGCCCCGATCCCCAGCACCCGGAAGGAGGGATCGGGATGCCGGCGGGCCGCATCGCCGAAGAAGAGGGTGAGGACGATGGCGCTGCCCAGGAACAGAAAGGCGCTTCCAGCCATCGGACGGCCCAGGAGCAGGGTGAGGCTGCCCAGGGCGGCCAGAAGGGGAGCCGCCCAGGACCAGCGGGGGCCGACGACCGCCCGTTCCAGGGCGATCAGGGTGCCCAGGAACCCGGAGATCATCAGCGCCCCATGCGCGCCCGGCCAGGCCGGGTTCGGCCGGGGGAAGGCCCACCCGATCCGGATCCACCCGGCCCAAATCCCCACCCCCAGGGAGAGGAGCGCCACGAGCATCAGTGGGAACCGCATCCGCAGCGGCATCCTGACTCTTCACCCGGGATCAAATCTGAGAAGCTTGCCGTCTCCGGAAGCACGGTCGCGCTGATGTTTTACCTCCGATCGGCGGAGCCCGCTTTGCGCGCGCGCAAAGAGGCTCAGGATCCGACCGATCAGAATTCCGGAAGGGAGGTCATCCATGGGAAAGCGCAGGCGGCCACGGATCGTGGTGGTGGGGGCAGGGTTCGGCGGGTTGTGGGCCGTGCGGACCCTGGCCTTTGAACCGGTGGAGGTGCTGCTGGTGGACCGTCGGAACCACCACACGTTTTTCCCCTTGCTCTATCAGGTGGCGGCCGCCGAGATCGAGCCCGAGGCCATCGCTTTTCCCATCCGGGGGCTCCTGCGGCGTTTCCCCAATGTGGGCTTCGAGATGGCGGAGGTGCAGGGGATCGACCTGACGGCCCGCCGGCTGGAGACCGATGGCCCACCCATCGATTACGACTTCCTGATCCTGGCTCCGGGGAGCCTGGCGCACACCTTCGGCGTTCCGGGAGTCGCCGAGCACGCCTTCTTCCTCAAAGACCTGGATCAGGCCGTCGCTCTGCGCAACCATATCCTGTCGGCTTTCGAGCGGGCGGCCCGGGAGCCGGATCCGCTCCGCCAGCGGCGTCTGCTGACCTTCGTGATCGTGGGCGGCGGCCCCACCGGCGTGGAGTTCGCGGGGGCCCTCGCTGAGCTCATCGCGCGCCCGCTGCGCCGGGATTTCCCCACCCTGGACTTCCGGGAGGTCCGCGTGCTCCTCCTCGAGGCGATGGAGGAGGTGCTCCCCGGGTTGCCGGCGGTCCTTTCCACCTATGCGCGGGAGCGGCTTCGTCATTTGGGCGTAGAAGTGCGGCGGCGCGCTCCCGTGGCCGCGGTGGGACCCGATTGGGTGCGCCTGCAGGATGGGGAAGAAATCGAGACGGCAACTGTGGTATGGACGGCCGGCGTGCGCGGGCATCCCCTGGGGGCAGCCCTGGGGCTTCCCCTTGGGCCAGGGGGGCGGGCACTGGTGACCCCCACCCTCCAGGTGCCCGGTCATCCAGAGATCTACGTGGTGGGAGATCTGGCGCTCCCGGAAGGGCCGGGGAAGCTGCCTATGGTCGCGCCGGTGGCCATCCAGCAAGGAACCCTCGCAGCGCGGAACATCCTGCGCGCCCTGAAGGGCCGCCCGCCATTGCCCTTCCGTTATCGGGATCCGGGGACCCTGGTGACCATCGGGCGGAACGCCGCCGTCGCCCATGTGTTCGGGCGCGCCTTCACCGGCTTCGCGGCCTGGTTGCTCTGGCTGGGGGTTCACCTCATCCGCCTGATCGGGATGCGGAACCGTCTGGTGGTGCTCTCCGGCTGGGCATGGGATTATCTGTTCTACGAACGGGCGGTGCGCCTGATCCTCCCCTCGCCGCCCGTAAGGGGCAAATAGCGCTCGAGGGTCAGCTCAAGCGAGCGAGGGCGTTATAGGCCTGAGGCCTGGAGCGAAGGATCTTTGGGTTCTTTCAGCTTCTCCTCGAGGAACTCCCGGAGGGCCACCGCGTTGTTGTGGGAGGTGTCCCGGGCGCTGAAGAGCAGGGTGATGTTGCCGACGCGGGCGGCCTCCAGCAACGGCCGCCAGGCTTCGGGATGGGCCTCCAGCTCCGCGAAGTAGCGCCTCCGGAACTCCTCCCACTTCCGGGGATCGTGGCCGAACCACCGCCGCAGCCGGTCGCTGGGCGCCACCTCCCGCAGCCAGCCGTCCATCCGCAGGGCCTCCTTCTTGATCCCTCGCGGCCACAGCCGCTCCACCAGGAACCGCCTCCCGTCGTCCGGCTCCACTGGATCGTAGACCCGCTTGACTTTGATCATCGCCCCTCCTCGGTGGGGATGTGCAGTTCCTTGAAGTTGTTTATCGTTTTTCCAGAATCCCTTGTTCGTCCAGATGCTTCAGGAGAAGGTGAAAGTAAACCAGCCCGGCGTAAGGGTGCCAGGGCTTCAAGGCGTTCCGTACCTGCTGGGCATCCAGCGGTCGGCGGCGTCCCAGCCAGCGCCGGAGGTGGTTTCGGGCCCCGACGTCGTCGGCCGGGAAGATGTGCAGCCGACCCATCCCCCGCAACAGCACATACTCCGCGCTCCAGCGCCCAACCCCGTGCAGCCCCTGCAATCGGGCTATCGCCTCTGCGTCGGGCAACGATCCCCACGACTCGGGATGGATGGCCCCCGCGGCGGTCATCTCCGCGAGGGTGAGGATCGCCCGAGCCTTCTGCCGGCTGAAGCCGAGGGCCCGTAACGCCTCAAGGGAACGCCCCGCCAGGTCCTCCGCTCCTGGGAACGCCGGCGGAGCCTCCGGGTCCTCCTCTACGCGACGTCCGAAGGCCTCGGCCAGGCGGTTGATCAGACGGATCCCCAGGGCGAGGGTGACCTGCTGACAGGCGATGGCGTTGATCAGGGCTTCGAACACGGTGGGGAACCGCGGGGGCCGCATCCCCCGGAACCGGAGGGCCCAGGGACCCAAGCGGGCGTCTCCCTTCACGTGGCGGTAGAACCCGGAGAGGTCCACGGAGAGCCCGAGCAGATGGTCGAGAGCCCGGACGGCCTCCTCCACCACTCCCTCGGGGAGCGAAGGGGCAGTCAAGCCGACGCGAAGGCGCGGTGAATCCGGCGAGCCCTCCATCTGCACCGCCAAGCTGATCGGAATCCCAGCAGCCAGCACAGTGCGACGGTAGGTCCGGCCGTCCCAGCGATCGACCTGGTTCTCCGGCCGCCGACGCAGGGCCCAGACTGTAAAATCCAGACGGAACGGCGGGTGTGGCTTCAGCCATAGCGTCCGCGTCGGCATCCTATTACGTCCCTCCCTCCACCGCGAGCCGCCGCAGCGCCCCCGGGGGGATCCCCAGCTGCTCCGCCGCGCACGGGAGGCAATACGCCGCCTCGCGGCCGTGCGCATCGATCAGAGTGAAGCGGTAACGCCGTCGCACCCGTGGCCGTCGGCCTGGCGGATCGCACGCCTCGCAGGCGAAGGTCTGGGGGGGTTCCAGACGCTCCGCGCGAAGCAAGCGCGGCGCCATCCTCTCCTCCTGGGCGGAAAATCCAGCGGTTCCATCCACCTGGGGGCTCTTCAGGCCGTCACAGGATGCGCCCGCTCTGTCCAGCGGGCGATCAGCCGGGAGAGGACCTCCTCCAGGTCGAACCCGCAGATCGCGGCCGCGTCCTCCAGGGTTTCCTCCATCTCCTTCGTGCATGTTACCTCGATTTCATAGATCCCCTGTTCCTCCAGGATCGCCGCCGCCTCCGAATCCTGATCCAGGAGCTCCCGCATCGTCATCCGCAGCAACCGCTCCCGAAGCTCACGTTCTTCTTCTGTCATGGTTTCCCTCCCTTAAAGTCTTGAAGTGGCTCAGGGGAATGTGAAAGGGGTCGGTGGGATGCGCGCTTCGCAGGCCGGAGGAGCTGCCCCAGCATCCCAAGGGCTACGAGGGTCGGGAGCATGGCCCCGATCCACGCGCCTGCGATCGTCCATGGCCCGCCCCATCGGGATGGCCAGAGGCCGGTGACCGGGATCAGGGTGACCAGCAGGATGAGAACGGCCCCCTCCATCGCCCGAAGCCATGGGACAGCCTTCGTCCCCCAGGCTTGAGCGGCTGCGGCCATCAGGCCCAGGGAGGCAAACCCCAGGAGCAACAGATGGAGGTAAAGGATGCGAAGCTCCTGCTTCAAGGCCCATGCGCCGATGGCGGGCACAGCGAACGCCAATCCGGACAGCGCGCGTAGCCCCAGAAACGCCAGCGGGATCCGCCATTCCGGGCCGGCATGAGGAAGCAGCGCCCATGGGAGGGCCAGGAGGGCGGCGGCGACCATGCCTCCGCTGATCCCGCCCAGGATCCGAAGGGCCAGCGGGGTCACCGCCGGGGGGATCGTCAGCAGAAAAGTTCCCGGAGCTCCCAACAGGAGGGCCCACCATGCCCATCGAGGGAGGCGTTGCATCCCCTCCGGGTTCACCGCGCCGGCCAGGCCGATGAGGGCAGGGGTCAACCATCCATCGGCGAAGAGATTCAGGAAAAAGTGGACGGTGGCCTCAGACCAGAACGGATCCCCTCCACGGATGAAGGCCAGGGCGGCTCGCCCCCAGGCGCCCAGGGATGAGAGAAGCAGGAAGAACACCGCAAGGTCCCACCACGGGCGGCTGGGATGATGGATCCTGCGGGTTGCCGCGAAGTAAGCGCCCCCGTAAGCATACCAGACCAGGATGTTTAGGCCTGCGACCATCGTGGCGAGCGGGAGCCGTCGCCCGGCCCATTCCAGCGGCTGATAGCCGAGGAGCAGGAAAGGAGGGTAGGCCAGCAGGCCCAGCAGCAGCGCGATGCGGGGGATCCACCTCATCGCCCCCGGGGTCTTCCGGCCGGTGAGATGCTCCGCCATCAGGGCCATCAGCGCAGGGGTTACCCATCCGAAATACATCAAGTGGGAGTGAGCATGCCGGACATTCCCCAGTGTGAGCGGGGCAGGAAGCCCTGCCAGCACCCCGTAGCGGAACAGCGCTCCGGTGGCCGCGGCCAGGACGAAGCATCCCAGCGCCCCGATCCAGACCCCGGGCGGCCGGCGCTCCAGCTGACCCTTTCGGAAGGTCCCAGCGCCCATTATTGTTTCCCCTCCTGGTGATCGTTGGATGGTCGTTTCAGCGCCCGCTGGCGCCCGCCTCCCTGCCCGATGAGGCGATCCGTCCGATGCGCACCCGCCAGACCTCTGGCCCCTGCTCCAGGTAGGCCCACTCGAACTGACCCGGGCGCTCATACTGGAACTGGTAATACAGCGGCTTCGGGTCGTGATCGTTGATCAGGATGAAGGCCTCCCCGGGCCGCAACGCCTCGAAGGTCTGAAAGATCAGGGGATGGCGCTGAGGGGGCGGCACAGACCGAACGTCCAGCTCCTGCACGACCGTGAGGGGCACCTCTTGGCTCTCCCGGTGCATCTCCTCGAACACTCGTTGCTGCTCCTCCTCCGGCAGCTCGCGTTCGAACAGGGGGAGGTAGACGCGCTCCTCCTTCGTCATGTGCAGACGGAGGATGGCGTAGAGCTCCAGGAGCAGGCGCCGGAGCGAGCGTTCGGCGCCCGCCCGGCTCTCCGGGTCCATCCCCTCTATCTGCCGGAGGAGGTCCTCGATCTGACGGACGTAGCCTTCAATGAACGCGTGGTCCACCCGCATGGTCGCCGTCGCCTGACCGTGCCGGTGGAGCAGCGGCTCCACCGCGGGATAAAGGGCCCGTTCCTCTCCTCGCGCGTGGGGGAGCAGCTCCTGCCGGAGAAAGTCCCGCAGGCTCCTCAGCTCCTCCCATGAGAACGCTGGACCCTCCACATACGCCGCCAGATATTCCAGCAGCATGCGGTGATGCTCCCGAAAGGCCTCTCCCACGCCCATCGTCGGCCTCCTGCCCTTGGATTCCGGATCCCACTTTAGGTCGGCCATGTCAGCTCGACCTTGTTCCAGGTCAAGCTGCGGCCTTTGATCCGGCACAACCCTCGGAACGCATTCAGGCTGGAAGATGAGCGCGGACGACGACGGTTCCGGATGCGAAGCCTGAGGTGCTGAAACCCTTCTCGGAGGTGAGCGATGGAAGAGGAAGCCCGGATCGCTCGTGCGCTGCGGGCGGAGCATCGGCTGCTGCGGCGGCTGATGGTCCGTATGGCGGACTGGATCGCCAGCGGGGTCCCTTCCTCGGCGTTGCGGGAGCGGGCCCGCATGCTCTTCGAGGCGCTGGACGATCACGCCCGGTTCGAGGAGGAGGCCCTGTTTGTCCCGATGCGCCGCCGCTGGCCGGCCGCGCGCCACATCCTGGAGATGATGGAGATCGTCCACGAGGAGGTGCGCGACGTGTTTCGGTGGGCTCTGGAGGCGCCGGATCCACGAGAGGACCTCTGGACTCTCCTCCAGCTCTCCGAGGAGCATTTCCGCGTGGAGGAGGAGACGGTGTTCCCTCTGGCGGAGAACGAGTCAGCCGATGAGAGCCCCAGCCCCGGGATTTGACGCCACCGCCCTCGCGGGCTATAATAGTAGTTGCTTGCATAACTCCTAAAAGGAGGTCCGCCATGTGCCTCTCCTGCGGTTGCATGGACCCGGATGCCGGGCACGGGGATCCGCGGCATATCACGATGCAGCATCTGGTGGAGGCGGCCCGGGCGGAGGATCTCTCGGTCGAGCAGGTCTGGCGGAATATGACCGAGACGATGGAACGGGTGCTGCGGGGGGAGATCCGCAGCCGCCACTGGGCCCCCGGCGCGCAGGGTCGTTGACGATGAAGGGGTTCCGCGCGGGTTGGAGCGGTGGGCGGATCGGGGGCGGCTGGACGATCCGGGAGGTCCTCCAGGGCAAGCCCCTTGGCCATCCCAGCCATGCCCTCTTCATTCACTTCCCGGCAGGGCTATGGCCTGCCGCCCTGGTCTTCGATCTCCTCTCCTGGATCCATCCGGATCCCGCGCTGGTCCGCGCGGCCCTCTACAACATCCTGCTTGGGCTGGGGCTGGCTCTGCCGGCCATCTTCACCGGCCTGCTGGATTTCCTGCCTACGGTCCCCGGCTCCCGCAAGCGCCGGCTGGGGTGGTGGCATCTGCTCGTGCAGGGCAGCGCGACCGGTCTGTTCGCCCTGAGCCTGGGGCTTCGGATCCCAGATCCGGGGACGGGGCGCACGCCGGTGCTTCCTCTCGTCCTGGCCGGGCTGGGGACGGGGCTTCTGCTCCTCGGCAACTATCTCGGCGGGGAGCTGGTCTACCGGCACGGGATGCGGGTGGGGGCTTCCCGATGATTTCGAAGGTGGGGGCTTCGGATGGCTGAAGCGGTGGCGTTGCTGGAGCAGCTGGGGTTCAGCGAATATGAGGCGCGGGCCTATGTGACCCTCCTTCAGGCCAGCCCGCTCACCGGCTACGAGCTGGCTCGTCGCTCGGGCATCCCTCGGCCCAACATCTACCCGGTCCTCCAGCGCCTGGAGGAACGCGGCGCGGTGATGCGGATGGAGATGCCGGAGGGCGTCCGCTATGCGCCGGTGCCTCCCGCGGAGCTCCTCAAACGGCTAAGCCACCGCTTCGATGAGGTCCTCGCCGCTGCCCGGCAGGCGCTGGAGTCCCTGGCCCCGGCTCCGGAGCCGGAACCCGTATGGAACCTCTCCGGATACGCCGCGCTCCTGGATCACGCCCGCGCCCTCCTGGAGGGAGCCTCCCGCGCGCTCTGGATCGCCCTCTGGCCTCCGGAGGCGGAGGCGCTGGCGATGCCGATGGCCCGGGCCGAGGAACGGGGCGTTCGGATCACCACGCTGTGTCTGGCGGCCTGCGCCACCGCCTGCGAGGGATGTCGAGGGCAGCTCTATCGTTACCGCATCGCCCCGGCCGCTGCGGCTCGCTGGCTGCTTCTGATCTCCGACGAGTCGGAGGTGGTGGCCGGGGAGATCCATGGGGATGGGGAAGCCCATGGCATCCGGACCCGTCAGCGGATGCTGGTGGATCTGATCCACGACTACATCCGACACAGCATCGCCCTGGCCGCCACGGTTCAGGGGCTGGGGGATCAGGTCCGGCAGTTGAACCCGCAGGCCCGGAGGTGGCTCGCCGTGGTGCGGCGACGGCTCACCCGCAAGGGTCTTCCCTGAGCTTCGCCCGGTGAAGCGGCCTTCTCTTTAGACCGGCTTCTCCGGAAGGGAAAGGAGGTGACCTTCCCCGGAGAAAACGGAAGAGATCTTGCGGAGAGCGGCGCATGCCGCCTGACCCACAGGGCGCAGGAGGGCCAGCCCCCGGAATGGGCAGGTGGGCTGGCCCGTCCAGCTCACTCAAAGGAGAGGAGGGTGCCATGCCGTTCGGAGGGTTTGTCAACGCGTTGCCGCCGGAGCTCTTCATCCTGGTCCATCTGGTGGCCTTGCTGATAGGGGCCTATTTCGCCGCTCAGAGCTTCCGCGCGGGGGCCGCCACGTTCGGGTGGGGGTTCGCCCTCTATGCGCTGGCGGAGATCTTCTACATCACCTATCACCTGGACCTCACGGTCGTCCTCTTCGCCCACACCCTGGCGGAAGTGCTGGATCTGCTGGCTTTCATCCTGCTGTTCGCCGGGATCTCCCAGACCGTCCTGGCCGCGCGCCGGGCGCGCGCCTAAGCGGCGGGGCCGCAGGCTCCGGGGCGGGGCCCGCCCCGGAGCGGTTGGCGCAACCGGCTCCCTCCACATCTTTCGGAGCCATCGGCCATGAAACGGTGGATCATCCTGCTGACGCTGGGAGGGCTACTGAGGTTCGGATGCGGTGCTCCACCACCACCCTCCGGAACCCCTTCAACGGCAGGTCCGGTGGTTCGAATGCCGAAATCCTACCGCTTTGATCCCCCCACGCTTCGAGTGAAAGTGGGGACCACGGTCACGTGGATCAACGAGGACCATTTCACCCATAATGTGCACTTCCTGAGCGGGGCGGACTGGCGAAGCCCACCTCTGCGGCCGGGCGAGCAGGCTTCTTATACGTTCGCTCAGCCCGGCGAATATCGCTATCAGTGCGATTTCCACGCGCAGATGATGAAGGGGGTGGTGATCGTCAGTCCCTGAGGGCCGCAAGGCCCAGCACGGGTGGGGAGGGCCTTACGGCCCTGCAGATCCCTCAGGAGGAGGCGCTTCGGGGTGGGGGCGCACCTGGGTCTGGGCCCACTCCTCCACCAGCGTGACCAGCGCGGCGTGATCCAGATCGCCATGTCCGCGGGCCACCAGCGCCCCCAGCCATTCGTGGACCAGGGCGGTGAGGGGCAAGCTGGCCCCCACCGCCCGACCCAGGCTCAGGGCGATCCGCAGATCCTTGTGGTGCAGGCGGATCCGGAACCCCGGGCGGAAGTTCCGCTCCAGGATCCGCTGGCCGTGGACTTCCAGGACGCGGCTGCCGGCGAACCCTCCCAGGAGCGCCTGGCGCACCTTCGCCGGATCCACCCCCGCTTTGGCCGCCAGCACCAGGGCCTCGCTGATGGCGGCGATGGTCAGCGCCACCACCACCTGGTTGGCCGCTTTCGTGACCTGGCCCGCTCCGGACTCCCCCATGTAGACGATGTTCCGGCCCATCGCCTGCAGGATGGGCAGGCAGCGCCGGAAGGCGGCCGCATCCCCTCCCACCATAATGGAGAGCGTCCCCTGGATCGCTCCGATCTCCCCCCCGGAGACCGGCGCGTCCAGCATCACGATGCCCCGCTCCGTGGCCTGCGCCGCCAGGCGCCGCGCGGCCATCGGATCGATGGTGCTCATGTCGATCACGATCAGCCCCGGCCGTCCGCCCTCGAAGACCCCGTCAGGCCCGGCCAGCACCTGCTCCACCTCCGGGGTGTCCGGCAGCATGGTGATGACCACATCGCTGCGCTGGGCGACCTCCCGGGGGGAGCCGGCCGGCTCCGCCCCCTCCGCCGCCAGCTCCTCCACGGGGGGACGGCTGCGGTTGTAGACCACCAGCGGATAGCCCGCCTTCAGCAGATTGCGGGCCATGGGCTTGCCCATCACTCCCAGGCCGATGAATCCGATGCGCTCCACGGCGGCCTCCGATCGGTTGAGATGGGGTCCCCGTTGCCATTCGCCATGAAGGCTCCGAAGCGCGGACGCGGCGATTTTCGGCCAGAATTATAGCCGAACAGGGCGTCGTTCCCTGGGTTTTCTCCCCCAGCATACCAGAGGGAGGCTGGCGATGGGACGCAGGGGATGGTGGCTTGCGGGGATGGGCGTTGCCGCCCTGGGGTATGTGGGCGTGCGAGGCCTTCGGGCGCTCCTCGGCTGGAGGCCGGACGCGGCGGAGGAGTTCCTCCGCTGGACCGGACCCACTGCCACCGGGATCGATGTGGGCTCCGGCCGGGTTGACCTTCCGATCTTCTACTATCGAGATGATAGCTTCCTGGGGATCTTCACCGCCGATCGGGAGGCGGTGCGGGCCTTGCTCCCTTCCGACCGCCTTCACCCGGTGGTGACCCCCGGCGGCCGGGCGCTGGTGGGGATCGCCGCTTTCCATTACATCCACACCACCATCGGCCCGTATGGGGAGGTGGCCATCGCCCTCCTGTGCACCTATGGACGACCTGCCCCGCCCGGGCTCCCGCTGCTCCTGGAAAGCCGCTTCCCGGGGTGGGGGGCCTTCATCCTCCATTTGCCGGTGACCACCCGCATCGCCCGGGACGCCGGACGGGTGATCTATGGCTACGCCAAGTTCCTCGCCGATATGGACTTCGAGAAAACCCCAGCCTTCCAGCGGGTGCGCCTCAGCGAGGGCGGCCGTCATATCCTCACCCTGACGGTCCGTTCCAGCGGGCCGGTGATCCGGGACCTGCGCCCGCTGGTGACCTTCAGCGTCCGCGACGGCGCGCTGATCCGCACCACCATCCCCGTCTACGCGGTCTACCAGCTGGGCCTGCGCCCGGGATCCGGCGCGCTGATCCTGGGCGATCACCCGGTGGCGGATCAGCTCCGGAGCCTGGATCTTTCCCTCATGGCCGTTGCGACGAAGAATTACCTGGTCCGTTACGCCATCCTCCCCGCCGGGGAGGCCATCGACTCGGCGGCGCGGCCGCACGCGCCGTATCCAGGAGAGGATCGCCCCGTGGCCCGTCTCACGGTTCGCTATGGGGAAGCCGCCACGCCGGTGATCATCCATTCCCCTTCGGAGGATCCGGGAGGGCTCCGTGAGCGTTGAAGAAGAGGCGCGGCTCCTGGAGGTCGCGCTCCGCCGCTTCCTCCAGCGGCTGGAGGCCGAGGATCCGGAGGCGGATCCGGCGCGCCGAGAGGCCCTGCTGAAAGAGGCGGAGGCGATCGGGCTGCTCGCCGATCCGGATCCTGAGGCGCCCGGCTTCGCGACGGGCATCTGGGGACGCTGGGCGTGGACGGAACGCCTCGGCCTCTCCCTGCATGCGCTGGCTCGGCTGGGCGAGGCCTGCGCGGGGTTCGCCCTCGCCCTCCACGCCCAGGGGATCGCCTGCGCCGCCCTGGAGGGCGCTCGGGTCTTCCCCCGGGGCACCCGGCTGGCCCTGGGCGGACTGCTGGCCGATGGGATCTCCCCGAGCCCCTTCGCAGGAGAGGAGGAGAATGGGCTGCGCGTCACCGGGCCGCATGACCTTCCCCTTCTGGAAGGTCGCTCCTGGTTTCTGATCTCGGCCGGCCCTCCCCAGGGCCTCCTGCTCTTCGCCCGCGCTGCAGAGGATTCTTCCTGGGCGCTGATCGCCCTCCCTGCAGACCTCCCGGGGGTCCGGCTCAAACCCCTTCCGGAGCGCCTGGGGCTTCGAGGGGCATGGATGGGCCATCTGCACGCGGGCGGGGTTCTCATCGCTCAGGAGGGTGTCGCCCGGATCCTCGCTCGGGGGGAGGAAGCCCATCGGCGTCTGCGGCGGCTCCTTGCCCTGGACTGGCTGGGCCATGCGGCCATCGCCCTGGGCGTCGCCCGACGGTCCCTGGATCAAGCGCGGGCATATGCCCGGACCCGTTATCAGGGGGGACGCCGGATCATCGCCCATGGGCCGGTGCGCAGCCTGCTGGGGACGGCGGCCGCGGATGTGATGACCCTGGAGCTCCTGTTGAAGGCCCACGCGGAGCAGCCTCTGGCGGCGCTGCCCGAGGACGTCCTGGAACGCTGGGCCGCCATCGCCAAGCTGGCCATCGCCGAGCACGCCTGGCGGGCGGTCTCGAACAGCCTGCAGGTGATGGGGGGATACGGCTATATGGAGGACCAAGGCCTGGCCGGGCGCCTGCGGGATGTCTCCACCCTGCGCGTTCTCCACGGGTCGCCCGACCGGATCCGGTTGCGTTACGCCGAGTGATCTTTTTTCTGAGGAACAGGAGGCGCGATGCATCCGGAGCTGCTCGATTCCATCCAGCGCCTGAAGCCCTTGGGGCGCTGGCTGTATGACCATTCCACGGAGACCCTGTGGGAGCGGGACACGCGCACGCTGCCCCGGGATCTGCAGTGGCGTCGCCGGGCCTACCGGCGCTTCGCGGAGCAGTTCATTGCGCCCCTCGCCCGGGAGGCGGATCGAGATCCGGAAGGGGTAGATCTCGGGCCGCTGTATCGGGAGGCCGGCCGTCGGGGTTTCCTCTCCGAGGCCGCGCCGTGGCCCATCGGCACCATGCCCTGGCGGGCGATCTCCGGGCGGCATATCTTCCATTTCGCCTTGAAAGCGGAGGAGTTCTGCGCCGCCTGCGGGGGCATTGGGCTGGCGTTACTGTTCCACGACCTGGGGATGGCCCCGCTGTTGCTCTGCGGCGACCTGGGGGTCTGGCGCCGGTGGCTGTGGCCGATCTGTCGCGCCAACCGGCGCGGGGAGATCCGCCTGGTCGCTTATGCCATCACGGAGCCGGAGGCGGGCTCCGATGTGGAGGAGAGCGAGGGCGCCACCTCCGCCCGCTTCTGCACCGTTGCCCGCAAGGTTCGCGGGGGCTATGTGATCCAGGGCCAGAAGGTCTTCATCTCCGGCGGAAGCCGCGCGGACTACGTGGTGGTGTTCGCGGTGCTGGAGCGGGAGGACGGCCAGCCGCCGCGGGTGGATCGGGATTTCACCGCCTTCATCGTCGAGCGGGGACGGGAAGGGTTCCGGACCGGGCGACGGGAGCGCAAGCTGGGCCAGCGGGCCTGCGATGCCACCCAGTTGTTCTTCGACCAGGTGTTCGTCCCGGAGACCCATCGCATCGGCCCGGAGCGCTCGGGCTGGGCCCTGAACCGGAACGTCCTCAATTACTCGCGGGCGGTGGTGGGGGCCATCGCCCTGGGGATCGCCCGCGGGGCGGTGGAGGCCGCCACCCGCTTCGCCCGGGAAACCCGCCTGGGGAACCGCGCCCTGCTGGCGTATCCGGAGGTGCAGGTCGCCCTGGCCGAGCTGTGGGCCCTGACGATGGCGATGCGGGCGATGGTCTGGCAGAGCGCCCGGTATCGACGCCCCGTTCAGGGGATCGCCGCCGCCACCAAAGCCCTGTGCGCCGATCTCGGGGTTTACATCACCACCCGCGCGCTGGACCTGATGGGGGACTGGGGCTACGTGCCGGCCTGGGGGGTGGAGAAGGCCCTGCGGGACGTTCGGCTGAACCCGATCTACGAAGGCACCAACCAGATCAACATGCTGGCCCTGGTGGAATCCTTCTGGGCCTCGGATCTGGCCGGCGTCCCTTATCCTCAGATCCCCTCCACTCAGGTCCGGGTCCCTGGATCAGACTGAACCCGCATTAGACGATTAGACGCCCGGCCAGGCCCTTCAGGATGCGGCGGAGGTGATCCGCTTTGCGGAGTCCTTCATCCGGCCCTCCCGATGAGGAGCGCTTCCGGCGCACCGTCGAGCGGCTCCTCCAGGAGCGCGGGGAGGAGATCGAGTTCCTCGTGCTGTTCGGATCCATCGCCCGGGGGGATTGGTCCTGGCGCAGCGATTATGATCTCCTCTTAGGCCTCCGGGAGGCGGACGGCCTTCGCCTGATCGATCGGATCCTTCGCTTCGCCCCGCTCGTGGAAGGGAACGTGGATCTGTTCCCCTACAGCCGTCCGGAATGGGAGCGGATGTTCCAGGCGCGCCATCCGCTGCTCCTGGAGGCCCTGGACCACGGCATCGTCCTCTGGGATCGAGGGTCCTTCGCCCGCATGCGGGAGATCTTCCAGCAATGGAAAGCCCGCGGGGAGGTGGAACGCCTGCCCTCCGGATGGCGGATCCGATCGCTGTCTGAGGAATGAGGACGGGACCTCACGCTGGAAGAGCCCCCAGGGCTTCGCGGGCCCAGCGGGCGACCTGGATCATGGCCGCCTCCAGGGTAGGGGAGGGGATCACCTCCGCGGAGAGCCACCCGCGGTAGCCGATCCGCTCCAGGGCCTTCAGGGCCGGCCGGAAGTCCAACCCACCCCATCCCGGCGCCCGCCGGTTGGAGTCGGCGATGTGGACATGGAAAAGCCGATCGCCGGCCTCCTCGAGGGCCCTCTCGATGGAGGGCTCCTCCAGGGAGGCGTGGAACGTATCCACCAGCACCCCCACGTTCGGATGGCCGACGGCTTCCACCATGGCCCGAACCTCCGCCACGGTGTTCAGCAAGTCCGTCTCCCGCCGGTTCAGCGGCTCCAGGGCGAGGCGGACGCCCCGGGCGGCGGCGCGGGGAGCCAGACGATCCAGCGCCTCGATGAGCCATCCCCGCGCGCGCTCGGCCTCCACGCCCTCCATGCGCCTTCCACGGATCAGCCCGATGATGACCTGCGCGCCCCACTCCGCCGCCAGGTCCAGATGAGCCTCCAGCCGGGCCAGGGCAGCCCGCCGCACCTCTGGATCCGGATGGGTGAGGGAGAGCCCTTCCTCCACCCAGGCCTGGCCGGTGCCGATGGCCGGGACCCGCAGGCCGGAACGCGCAAGGAGCGCCCGCAGCCGCTCCACCGGGACCGCGGCGGGATCCCGGATGGCCAGCTCCACGCCCTGATACCCCAGCCCCCGGAGCTGCTCCAGGGCGTGTTCCAGATCCTCGACGGCCGCGGCGGCCTCGAAGCGCGTCGGTTGCCAGGAAAGGACGAAGGCCAGCGGGAACATCCGCGCTACACTCCCGAATCCGCGTCGAACCCGCCGTCCACCGGGACCACGATGCCGGTGACGAAGGCGCTGGCGGGGGAGGCCAGCCAGATCACCGTGCCCACCAGATCCTCCGGGTCTCCGAACCGCCCCATGGGCGTGCGGGCGAGGATCGCTCGCCCGCGAGGGGTCAGGTTCCCCTGCTCATCGAGCAACAGGAAACGGTTCTGCTCGGTCAGGAAGAACCCCGGCGCGATGGCGTTGACCCGGATCCGGGGGGAATACTCCCGGGCCAGATGCACGGCCAGCCATCGGGTGAAGTTGTTCACCGCCGCCTTGGCTGCCGCGTAGCCCACCACCCGGCTCAGGGGACGGAAGGCGGCCATGGAGGAGACGTTGAGGATCACCCCCTCGCCGGCCTCGACCATCTGCCGGGCGAAGATCTGGCTGGGGAGGATGGCGCCGCCGAAGAGATTCAGGGCCACCACTTTCTCCAGGGCCTCCAGGGGCAGATCGAAGAACGGGCGCTCCGGCCCCACCGTGGCTTCCGGGAGATTGCCCCCGGCCAGGTTGACCAGGATGGTCACCGGCCCGATCGCCCGCCGCACCCGCTCCGCCGCCGCCTCGATCTCCTCCCGCTTCAGGACGTCCATCTGCTCGCCGTAGACCTCCAGCCCTTCCGCCCGCAGGGCCTGCAGCCGGGCCTCCAGGCGTTCCCCCGGCGGACGGTGATCGGTGAACACCACCCGGGCGCCCGCCCGGGCCAGGCCCCGGCCGATGGCCCCGGCCAGCACCCCTGCTCCCCCGGTGAGCAGGGCCACCTTCCCCTTCAGCGAGAACAGGTCCTCCAGGAAGCTCATCCCTCCTCCCACTCCGTGTGGAACGTCCCCGGGCGATCGATCCGCTGGTAGGTGTGGGCGCCGAAGGCGTCCCGCTGGGCCTGGATGAGGTTGGCCGGCAGCCGCGCTCGCCGCATGGACAGCACATAATCCACCGCCGTGCGCAGGGCCGGCATGGGGATCCCGGCCTCGAAGGCCCGGGCCAGGACCCGGCCGGCGGCCGGAAGGCGATCCTGGAGCTCCCGGCGGAACCGCGGGTGGAACAGGAGGTGAGGATCCTCGGGGTCCTCACGGAGGATCTCCCGCAGGAAGATCAGCCAGCGGGCGCGGATGATGCAGCCGGCCCGCCACACCCGCAGCACCTCGGTCCGATCCGTCCCGTAGCGGTAGGCCCGGGAGGCTTCATGCAGCAGCCACAGGCCCTGAGAGAAAGCGCTCAGCACCACCAGGTTCAGTGCCGCCTCCAGATCCGCCAGGGCGGCGGGCTCCGTCATCTCCGGCCGGCGATCGGGCCAGGGGAAGCCGGCTGCGATCCGCTCCCGGTCCGCCTTGAAGTGGGAGAGGGTGCGGGCGATGACCGCCGCCGTCAACGTGGGAGTCGGGATGCCCAGCTCCAGGGCGGCCTGGGCGGCCCAGCGGCCGGTTCCCTTCTGCTCCGCCTGATCCAGGATCCGCTCCACCAGGGGCTCCCCGGTCTCGGGATCCCGGTATCGGAGCACCCGCGCGGCCAGCTCCACCAGATACGCGTTCAGCGTCCCCTCGTTCCAGCGCGCGAAGGTCCCGGCGATGGCGTCGGCCGGCATCTCCAGCGCGTTTTTCATGAAATCGTAGGCCTCGGCGATGCCCTGCATGAAGGCGTATTCAATGGCGTTATGCACCATCTTCACGAAATGGCCGGCGCCGCCCCGGCCCATATAGGCGCAGCACGGACCCTCTTCGCTCTGCGCGGCGATGCGCAGGAGGAATTCTTCCACCAGGGCATACGCCTCCGGCGTCCCCCCGGGCATGATCGAGGGGCCGAGGAGCGCCCCTTTCTCCCCTCCGCTGATCCCCACCCCCAGGAACCGGATCCCACGGGCGGCCAGGGCCTCCATCCGCCGCTCGGTGTCCGCGTAATGGGAGTTCCCGCCGTCCATCACCAGGTCCCCGGGCTCCAGGAAGGGAAGCAGGGCCTCGATCACCTGATCCACCGCCGGCCCGGCCTGGACCATCAGGAGGATGCGGCGAGGACGGGTCAGGCGCCGGGCCAGCTCCTCCAGCGAATCCGCCGGGGTGATGGGCTCGCCCCGCACCCGCTCCCGCATGAAGGCCTCGGTGCGCTCCCGGGTCCGGTTGTAGACGCACACCGGGATGCCGTGGCGGGCGAAGTTGAGGGCCAGGTTCTGCCCCATCACCGCCAGGCCGATGATTCCGATCTCACAACGGTTCATGCGCGCCTCCCATCGTGAGGTGGTGGGCTTCGGAACTCCCTCCATGCTGGAACGCTGCCTCCAGATCCGCCAGCACGGCCTGGAAGCGGGCGAACTGTTCCGCATAGGCGGGAACCCATTCCTCCACCGGAGGATACACCGCGACCGGCGTCTCCGGGGGATGTTCGGGGAGGTCCGGGAGGACCCCCAGGGCTTTCCAGGCCAGCATGGCGCTGCCGAGGAGGCCGGGCTCCGGGATCTCAGGGACCTCGATGGGGGTCGCGAGGACGGAGGCCAGGATCCGCATCCAGAGGGGGGAACGGGTGCCGCCGCCTCCGGCGCGCAGCCGGTTGGGTCGCAGCCCGTTCTCCCACAGCGCCTCCAGGAGGCGGCGCAGGGCGAAGGCCACCCCCTCCATCGCCGCCCGGATCAGGTGGCCCCGCCCGTGGTGGACGCGCAGGCCGAAGATCACCCCGGAGGCCATAGGGCCGATCCCGGGCTCCCGTTCCCCGGTGAGGAAGGGGAAGAACAGAATCCCCGTGGGCCCCGCGGTCGCCTCGGCCAGGGTTTCCGCCTCCGCGTCGACCACCCGCAGCACTGCCTCCTGAAGCCACTGACGGACGATCCCGGCGTTGTTGAGGGCCCCGCCGGGAAACCACCGTCCCGGGAGCAACGCGTAGGTCTGGAGCCGCATGCGGGGGCTGTGGTCCAGAACCGGTTGCGCCGCGATCATGCGGATCATCGCCGTGGTGCCCAGGTTCATCACGCCCACGCCCGGCGCCAGGGCGCCCAGCCCGAGGCCCATCGCCCCCCCGTCGTAGACCCCGGCGATCACTTCCACCTCCGGCGGGAGGCCCAGGGCGGCCGCCGCCTCCGGCCGCAGCGGGCCCAGGCGGGCCTCCGGGGCCACCACCTCCGGCAGGCGATCCGCGGACAGCTCCACCGCCGCCAGCAGCTCCGGGTCCCAGCGCAGGGTGCGCAGGTCCATCAGCTGGGTGGCCGTGGCCAGGGAGGGCTCGGTGAAGGGCTCCCCGAGCAGCCGCAGCAGCAGATATTCCTTCGCTCCCAGGAACCAGCGGGCCGCCCGGAAGATCTCCGGGCGACGAGCTCGGAGCCACTCCAGCTTGGCCAGGGGGTAATGGAAGAGGGGCGGGCAGCCGGTGCGGGCATAGAGGATGGCCCCATCGATGCGGGCGAGCAAGCCCGGGAAAGTCTCCCGGGGCCGGGTGTCGAGCAGCGTCATCAGGCCCATCAGCGGCCGCCCCTGCGCGTCCACCGGCAGCAGGCCCAGCTGATAGGCTGAGAGGATCAGCCCGCGCACCGCCGGGGCCTCTTCCCCCAGCGCCTCCCGGGCTGCGGCCACGAACGCATCCCACAGGGCCTCCGGGTCGTGCTCCGCCCGGCCGGTCTCATCCCGCAGCAGCGGAAGCGCCCGCACCGCCCGGCGCCGGAGCCGGCCCTCGGGGTCCAGGCAGCCCGCTTTCACGTGCGTGGTGCCGAGGTCCACGGCGAGGATCCGCATCGTCCGCTCCGATCATCGTCGCCAGGCCCGGGCATGGGGAAGGACCTCCGGGTTCACCACTTCCTCCGGGATCTCCCCGCGCAGCACCCGCTCCACATCGGAGATCACTTTCTCTCCCATCCGCCGCAGGGTCTCACGGGTATACGCGGCGATGTGGGGGACGATGAGCACGTTGGGGAAGCGCAGCAAGGGATGATCGGCGGGGATGGGCTCCTCCGTCATCACGTCCAGCGCCGCGCCGGCCACCCGTCCTTCCTCCAGGGCGGTGATCAGGGCGGCCTCGTCGATCAGCTCCCCTCGGGCGGTGTTCACCAGGATCACGCCCGGCTTCATCTTCGCGAAGGCCTCGCGGGAGAGCATATGGATGTTCTCCTCAGTGAGGGCGGCGTGCAGGGAGAGGATATCAGCCTCCCGAAGGAGGGTCTCCAGGTCCGCCGGCTCGGCCCCCGCCGCCCGGATGACCTCCGGGGGCACGTTCGGATCATAGGCCAGCACCCGGGCGCGGAAGCCCTGGGCCAGGATCTCCCCCACCCGGCTTCCGATGTTCCCGAAGCCGATGAGCCCTACGGTTTTGCCCCGGAGCTCCCATCCGACGAAGGCCGCCCGCTCCGCCCAGCGGCCCGCCCGGACCGCGGCGGCGGCCTCGGGGATGCGGCGGAGCAGGGCGAGCAGCAGCCCGACGGTGAGCTCCGCCACCGCCTCCCGTTCCATCCAGGGCGTCACCCGGGTGACCAGGACCCCGTGGGCGGTGGCGGAGGGAAGGTGGATGTTGTCGACTCCGATGCCGTGGCGGGCGATCAGCCAGGTTTCGTCCTTATGGGCGAAGAACTCCGGGCCGAACCGCGGGGTGACGCTCACGATGAGGATCGGGAAGCCGCGGAGCGCCTCGGCCAGGGCCCGGCCATCGATGTGCGGGGGGAAGTCCAGCCGCCGGACCTCCCCCAGGGTGGATAGGCGTTCCAGGTGCTCCGGGAAGTAGCGGCCAAAGCTGCTGGAGTTCACGATGGCGATGCGCGGACGCATAGCGGCTATCCTTCTCCACTAAGGATCGAGGCGGATCGATCTTCCAGGGGAGGCTCATTCGAGAGGAGGCAGGCGATAGAGCGGCTGATGTTGCACGGCGCGTTCCCACAGCTCTCAGGCATGCTGCTGAACCAGTTCGCGCAACCTTGGGAACAGATCTTCCGGCCGCTTCCCGGTGATCCACAGATACAACGCGTCCGGGCACATCTCGATCTCCTTGCCCCAGGAGATCTCCCTGCCGGATCCGATATGGACCTTCTCAAACTCCTGTTCGTCCTCCCATGCCGCGAAGACGCCTTTCCCAACCAGGTCCGAGAGATCCAGCGTGCCTTCTACGCCATCCGAATATCGGATCCAGAGTCGACATCCCGGAAGCGCTTTCACGGCGATCGGCCTGGGCCTGCGAAGCTCATTCATTCATCCCTCCGTTGGGCTGGCGGATCGCTGAGGTGAAGCGATTGGATTCTCTTATCCCGGATCTATTTTAGCAATGCCTCTAGGTGGCGTTCCAGGTTCTCCCGGACGGCGGCGAAGTGCTCCGCCTCGTGGGCCTCCAGGAGCGCCCGGATAGCGGGCCCTCGCTCGCGCAACAGCACGCCGTAAGAGATGTGGAAGAGCTGTCGCACGGCGCGGTCGACCAGCGCGGCTTCGGGATCGTCGGGGAGAGCAGGGGGCAGCGCCTCCGGCCGCAACGCGATGGGGTAATCCCGGCGGCTCTCCTCCAGATGCGCCCGGGCGATGGCGTAGAGCTCGGCGAAGAGGGCGGGGGCTACCCGCGCCACCACCCGCACCGCCTGCAGCCAGGTGGTCCCGGAGGTCTTCACGTGGAAGTGTCCTCCGGTTGCCTCTCGGAAGACCCGGAGGATGCGGAACTTCTCGCTGCCGGAGTGCAGGCTGAGCCGGTGGCCCCCGAAGGTCCGGGCCACGGCGGCGTGGAGGGCGACTGCCTGCGCGAAGCGCTCCACCTCCCCTTCGTAATCGACGGCCTTCTCGAAGACCCCCGGGAAGCGGGGGGCCAGGCTCCACAGGGCCACCCCGCGCCGTTGCAGATACACGGCGATGAACGCGTGGGCCTCCGGAGTCGTTTCCTCCTCCGTCTCGTCTACCGACACCTCCAGGTCGGCCGCGATCCCCTGGTCGCGGAGGATCTCGGCCCCGCGGACCACCTCCTCCAGGGCCGGCTCATAGCGGCAGGCCGCGGCCTGCAGGGCGGGCTCCTCCAGGGTTCGCAGGCCCTCCGGCGTCTCGACCCGCCGGTCCGCCAGCTCGGCGACCACCAAGCGGGCGAGGGGCGAAAGCGCCTCCCACGGGCGAGGGCCCCGGGCCAGGGCCCGGCGCAGATCAAACGTGTAAAGGGAGTAGCCGGCCTCGGCCGCCGCCCGCAGCTGCGCCTCATCCTGGAGGTGATCGGCGTCGGCGCCGAAGGGGCCCGCGAATCCGGAGGCGAAGACCCCCCACGCGGCATCGAGCAGGACCGTTTGGAAATCCCGGCCGGTGCGGGCGAGCTCCCGGGGGGACTGCTGGGCCAGCACCGGGAAGACCGGGTAGCGCTCCAGGGCGGCGATCTGAGCCGCCGTGACCATCCCCAGGCGATCCCCCGCCCCGAAGGAGGCAGGCCGATCGCACCGCGCGGGGGACAGGGCCGGGAGGCGTTCCCGCAGGAGGCAATAATGCGCCCACGTCCAGGGGTGGATCCACACGGGTTGCCCCTGGATACGGATCGGCATGCGAGGATCCGGGGCGGGGAAGGGGGATGCCTCCCCGATCCATCCGATCCGCCGTTCGTTTCCCTGGTGGGCGGCGAAGATCGCTCCGCCGTCGGGGAGCTCCCGGATGGATTCCGCGATCAGATGGAGCCCATACGGACGCAGTCCTTCCGCAAGGACCTCCGGGGAGAGCATCATAGAGGAGCGCTTCCTCCTCCCGGACGCTGCCGCTCACATCGGGTAATGGAGCTCATACAGGCTGCGCCAGCCGGGCTCGAAGGGCATCTTGAGGTAGGGCTCCAGCATCTCCCGCTCCCGCTCGGTCACCCCCTCCAGCGGGGGCAGCTTCCCCGGCGGGAACGCCTCCAGGATGTCCCGCACCAGCTTCTCCAGGTAGTCCAGGAGCTGCTCCACCCCGGGTTTGGCCTTCTCGGCGCTGGCCAGGGTGGCCTTGCCCACCACGCCCGGCTGGTAGGCCTTCACCTCGATGGGGCGCAGGCCCACCTGGGCATACCAGGCGATCGGCTTGCGCAACAGGTTCCCCGCCTTGTCGATGTGCTCGCTGTCGGTGGGCAGGAAGCTGTAAGGCTCCGTGTCCACCGCGTCCTCCATGTGGATGAACTCGGGGAACAGGGCCAGGCTCCAGCTGGTCTCCACCTCATCTCCGTGGATGAAGTGGGTCTCGTAGGGCCCGCCTTCGGACTTCAGCTTGAAATGATCGGGGATGGCGTGATACCAGTTGACGTTGACGATGACCGCAGGCACCTTGTAGGTCTTGGCGAAGCGGTGGATGGCGATGGGGATGACGTATTCCTGGCCGTGGCCGTTGAGGATGATCTGCTTGCGGAAGCCGGCGTTCCAGAACCCGGCGATGATGGCCGTGAGCATCCCGACGAACACATCCTCCGGCACCACGATGGTCCCCGGCATCCCCATGTGGTGATACGGATGGGAGCCGAACCACAACGGCTGGCTCACCGTGCACCCGGTGCGCAGGGCCACCTGTTCGGCCATCCGGGTGACCAGGAAGACGTCCTCCCCGTAGGGCGCGTGGGGGCCGTGGGCCTCCGTCGCGCCCACCGGGATGATGATCAGGTCGTTCTGCTTCAGGCGCTCCATGACCTGCTTGCCGGTCATGTTCTGGAAGTAAATCCCCGTCGGCCGATCCATGTGGCCGCCTTCCGGTGGGATCTGCCACTTGCCCATCGCGAACCTCCTGCCGTGGATGTGTTGGTGTCCCTCATTCGTGGACGGCCTGCCGCTTATGTCGGCACGATCATCACCTTCACCGCCTCCCCCCGGCGCAGCTGCTCCAGCCCCTCCCCGAAGCGGGAGAGCGGCAGGCGGTGGGTGACCAGCGCCTCGGGGCGGATCACCCCGCGCTCCAGCATCTGGATGGCCAGGGGGAAGGTGTGACGGCCGACGTAGCTGCCCACCACCCGCAGCTCCCGCCGGGTGATCTCATACTGGGCGACCTCCGCCCGGGCCCGGGCGTTCATGCCGAAGAGGACCACGGTCCCGCCCGGCCGGGCGAGCCGCAGCGCCGTCGTCATCAGCGAGCCCACCGCGTCCACCACCACATCCGCCCCGATCCCGGTGACCTCCCGCACCCGGCTTTCCAGATCCTCTGTCTGCGGGTCGATCACCATGTCGGCCCCCACCTGTCGGGCGAACTCCCGGCGGAAGGGGGCGATGTCCGCCGCGATCAGGGCGCCGGCCCCGCTGGCCCGGAGGACCTGGATGAACAGCAGCCCCACCGGCCCGCACCCCAGCACCACTGCCGATTCCCCCGGGTGCAGGCGGATCTGCGAGGTGCCGCCCACCACCGTGGAGAGCACCTCCGTGAAGATCGCCCGCTCCAGGGGGATCTCCGGGGAGATGGGGAACAGGGCCCGCGCGGGGGCCACTTCGTAGGGCGCCAGGCCTCCGTCCAGGAAGACCCCTAAGGTGGTGAACTGTTCGCAATGGTTGTAAAGCCCGCGCTGGCAGAACCGGCAGACGCCGCAATACAGGTTCGGGGCCACCGCCACCCGATCTCCCGGCCGCAGGTGGGTCACCGCCGGCCCCACCTCCACGACGCGGCCGATCACCTCGTGGCCCAGGATCACCCCGGGGGTGGCCGGATGCCCCGGAGGCACCTCCAGGATGTGCAGATCCGTTCCGCAGATGCCGCAGGCCTCCACCTGGAGGAGCACCTCGTCCGGTTGCCGGATGGAAGGCTGAGGCCGCTCCTCCAGCGCCCAGCGTCCTTCCCCCTGGAAGACGATGGCCGGCATACGGGTTCCCGCCATGGAACGCCTCCTTCAGGCCACGGCCGCGGCGGCCGGCTCCGCCTGCGGAACCTCCCGCAGGTCCGGCTTGATGGTGATCTTGGCGTCGAGCCGCTGGCTCAACCGCTCCACGGCCTCCACCGCGCGGTCCAGGGGATAACGGGCGGTGATGATGCGGGTCATGTCGATCAGGCCGGCGGCCATCATCCGGATCACGCTGGGGAAGATGGCGTCGCCCGAGTGGCCCTGGGAGCCGAAGATCTGCCCCCGCCGCACCTGCAGGGTCTCCAGATACAGCGGCACCCGCTCCGCCGCCCGGCCGATGACCACGATGCGGCCGTTGATGGCCAGGGCCTTCTCCATCTCCGGCAGCGTCCGCGTGGGGGCCCCCGCCGCCTCGACGAACAGGTCGGCGCCCTCCCCCCGGGTGAGCTCCCGCACCGCTTCGCTGGGGGCCACCTCCCGGGGATCCAGGGCGATGTCCGCTCCCATCCGCCGGGCCATCTCCCGTCGCGGCGCGCTCACGTCGAAGGCGATCACCTTGCCGGCCCCCGCCGCCCGGGAGAGGGCGATGGCCGCCAGGCCGATGGGCCCCGCCCCGAAGACGGCCACGTAGGCCCCCGGCCGGAACCCGCCCGCGCGGATGAAGATCCCGTTGTAGGCCACGCCGGTGGGCTCCACCAGCGATCCTGCTTCATAAGCTTTGTCGACGTCGCCGTAACGCTCGGCGATGGCGTCGATCTTCCAGCAGTATTTGGCTTTGACGGCCACATACTCCGCCATGGCCCCAGGCACGGTGAACCCCAGCTCCTCCAGGTTGGTGCAGTGGTTGAAGAAGCCGCTGCGGCACGGCGTGCAGACCCCGCACCACAGCATCTCCTCCGAAGTCACCATATCCCCGGGCCGCAGATCCCGGACCTCCTTTCCCACCGCCACCACTTCCCCGGAGAACTCGTGGCCCGGGATCACCGGGAACTTCACCAGGCCGGGATACAGGATGTAGCCCTCCGCATCGGTCTCGTAGAAATGGAGATCCGACCCGCACACCCCGCAGGCCTTCACCCGGATCACCACCTCATCCGGGCCCGGGGTGGGGTCGGGGACCTCCTGGATCGCGAACCGGGGATGCCGCCAGATGCTGGACCCGGTGATCGCCTTGCCGGTCTCCCGCTCCCAATCCGAGAGCGGGTAATCCGGACGGGGATCCCATTTCGCTTCCACCACCACCGCTTTCATGGCTTCTCCTCCTCCGGGATGGTGATCCCGCCCGCGATGAGCTCCGCCACCTGCTCGGGCGAGATCTGATGCTTGGGGAAATCCCCGATTTTGCGGCCGTGGCTCAGGATGACCAGCCGGTCGGCCACCGGATAGACGTGATAGATGTTGTGGGTGATGAAGATCACCGAGAGCCCTCGACGGCGGGCCTCCTCCACGTAGCCCAGCACCTTGCGCGTTTCCTTGATGGAGAGGGCGGAGGTGGGCTCGTCGAGGATCAGCAGGCGGGCGCCGAAATGGAGGGCGCGGCCGATGGCGATGGACTGGCGTTCGCCGCCGGAGAGGGCGGAGACCGGCTCCCACACGGAGCGCACGCGGATGCCGATCTCCTCCAGGACCTGCCGGGTCACCCGCCCCATCTCCTTCATGTCCAGGAACGCGAGCGGCCCGATCCGTCGCACCGGCTCCCGGCCCAGGAAGAAGTTGCGGGCGATGCTCATCATCTCCACCAGGGCCAGGTCCTGATAGACCGTCTCGATGCCCAGGGCCCGGGCCTCCCGGGGCGAGCGGAAGCGGACCGGCCGTCCCTCGAAGTAGATCTCCCCGGCGTCCGGCGGATAGACCCCGGTGAGGATCTTGATCAGGGTGGATTTGCCGGCCCCGTTATCCCCCAGCAGGCCCACCACCTCCTGATAGCCCACCGCGAAATCCACCCCGGCCAGGGCCTCCACGCCGTCGAACCGTTTGACGATCCTTCGCATCTCCACCAGCCAGCGACCGGCTGTCATGGCCCTCTCCTGCCCTCCGCGAAGTCCGACGTTTCAGGGTTCGGGCGCTTGCGGGCTTGCTCATGACCCGACGGATCGTCGGATCCGCAGGTTGATGATCACCGCGAGCACCAGGACCAGGCCGATGAAGGCGCGATACCAGTAGGCGGGCGCCCCGGCCAGCACCAGCCCGTTGCGCACCATCCCCACGATGAGCGCCCCCAGCACCGTCCCGATCACGCTGCCGTAGCCGCCGGTGAGCAGCGTCCCGCCGGTCACCGCCGCCGCGATGGCCTCCAGCTCCACACCTTCTCCGCGCAGGGGATCGACCGAGCCGAAGCGGCTGAACTGGATGATCCCGGCCAGGGCGGCCAGGGTGGCCGTCAGGACGAAGCCCATCCGCTTGACCCGGTCCACCTCCACGCCCAGGGCCCGGGCCGCCTGGGGGTTCCCGCCGGCCGCGAACACCGCGTTGCCGAAGGGGGTGCGGGTGAGGACCACGGTGGCGATCCCGGCAACGGCCAGGAACCAGAGGGCGGAGGCGTGGAAGCCCCCGGGCAGCCGTCCCGACAGCGCGAACATCAGGGAGGATTTCCCCTCATACGCGATGGGGAAGCCGCCCGTCACCGCCAGCAGCACCCCGCGCCAGAACATCATCGAACCCAGGGTCACGATGAAGGAGGGCAGGCGCCCCCGGGTCACCACCCAGCCGTTCAGCGCCCCGATGGCCGCCGCCAGGGCCAGGGCGGCCCCGAAGGCCGGAAGGTGCGGCCACCCCGCCCGGACCATCAGGGCGAAGGCCATGGACGAAACCCCCAGCACCGATCCGACGGAGAGGTCGAACTCCCCGGCGATCATCAGCATGGTGACGCCGACCGCCACCAGGCCCAGCTCGGCAGCGATGGTCATGATCCCGGCCAGGGAGTCCAGGGTCAGGAAGTAAGGAGCGGCCACTGAGAACCCGATGAAGACCGCGAGGAACCCGGCCAGCGCCCCCACTTCGGGATAACGCCGCCACCCGGACAGGCGGATCGCCCGGGCCCAGCGCGGCCCATACGTTGGCCGGCGGGATGAGGCCTGGACCGTCTCGGGATCCATCCGGAACGCTCCCTGGGTCGTCGGGTGGGAGATCCCCTGTTCGGCGGGGGGTGGAGGATCCCACCCCCCGCCCCCTTCGTCACCGAATCAGCGGATCCCCTGCTTGATCAGCTCCTCCACCAGGCCGACGTTGTCTTTGTCCACGAACCCGGGCCCGGTGAGCACATCGTTGGCCGGGCGCAGCCCGTATTTCTTGTAGAGGTAGAGCCAGGTGATGGCCATGTAGCCCTGCAGATACTGCTGCTGATCGATGGCGAACAGCGTCACCCCCTCCTTGATCGCCGACAGCGTCCCGGGGTGCAGGTCGAAGGTCCCGTGGAGCACCTTGCCGACCAGGTTGTTCTCCTTCAGGAACTTCACCGCCGGGTCCGTGCCCAGGGGGCCGAGGGTGAGCAGGGCATCGGTGTCGGGGTTGCGGGTGAAGTAGGCCTTCAGGGCCTCCACGGCCTTGGTGGGGTCCGTGCCGATGTCTAACTTCTCCACTGGCACGTTCTTCTTGCTCATCTCATCGAGGAAGCCCTGGCAGCGGGCCTCCAGGCCCACGTGGCCGACCTCGTGGATGGCGCACAACGCCCGCTTGGGCGTGCGCACGGCGAGCATCCGCTGGGCCGCCCGCACCCCGCCCAGGTATTCGTCCATGCCGATGTAGAACATATACGGGATGCGCTCGCCCTCCGGGCGGGGGTCGGCGACGTTGATGGCCACCACGGGGATCCCCTGCTGGATGGCCCGGCGCAGCGGCTCATCCAGGGCCTTGGGGTCGGTGATGGTCACCGCCAGGCCGTCGGGCTTGGCGGCGATGGCGCTGTTGAGGAGGTTGACCAGTTCCTCGATGGAGAACTTCTCGGGGCCGAAGTATTTGGCCTCCACCGGATAGACCTTCGCGGCGTCGTTCATCCCTTTGATCACCACCCCCCAGAAGGGGTCCGCGGGGCCGCCGTGGGAGACGATGTAGAAGGTGAACTCCTTCTTCGCCGGGGCGGGGGCGGGCGTGGCCGGGGCGCATGCTCCGGCCAGCAGGGCGAGGGCCAGCAGGATCGGGATCCAGCGGTAGGCGTGACGGATCATGGCAACCTCCTTTCGGTGAGGGGTAAGGGGAGAAGGTCCATCCTTTCCTCCGGGGGCGGGCCGCATGAGGCGCGCTCCACCAGCCGGCAGGGCAGCCGGAGATGCGTCGGCGTTCGTTCCCCCTGCAGCAGGCGCAGCAACATGCTCATCGCGGTCCGCCCCATCTCATACTTGGGCTGGGCGACGGTGGTCAAGGGGGGCTCCGTGTAGGCGGCGAAGAGGATGTCATCGAAGCCGATGATTGAGAGATCGTCGGGGACCCGCAGGCCGGCCGCCCGGGCGGCCCGCAGGGCCCCGATGGCGGTCATGTCGTTGTAGCAGAACACCGCCGTGGGCCGGCGCGGGGCCTCCAGCAGGCGGCGCATCCCCCATTCCCCGCCCTCCGGCCGGCCGTTCCCCTCGGCGATCCAGGCAGGATCCAGGGGGAGCCCGGCCCGGGCCATCGCCTCCCGGTAGCCGGCCAGGCGCTCCCGGTTCGAGCGGGCGGTGGGCGGGCCGGCGATGTAGGCGATGCGGGTGTGGCCCAGCTCCACCAGGTAAGAAATCGCCTGCACCGCCCCCTGATAGCTGTCCGAAGCCACCGAGTAGATGAAGGGCTCCTCCCGCTGGTTGTTGATCAGCACGATGGGGACGCCCAGGGCTTCCAGGTGCGGGAGGTAGAGCTCGCCGACGCGGGAGGAGGCCACGATCACCCCTTCCACCCGGCTCTCGGCCAGGGCCCGCACCGCCGCCAGCTCCCGCTCAGGGTCCGCGTTGGAGGTGGCCAGGAACAGGCGATAGCCGGCCTCCAGGGCGACCTCCTCCACGCCGCGGACAATCTCCGCCAGGAAGGGATCGGCCAGGGTGGTGATCACCAGGCCGACGATGCCGGTGCGAGCGGTGGCCAGGCTGCGGGCGGCGGCGTTGGGGACATACCCCATCCGCGCCGCCAGCCGGCGGATCCGCTCCGCCGTGCGGGGGTTGACCAGGGGGCTTCCCCGCAACGCCCGGGAGACCGTGGAGTGGGAGACGCCCGCCTTCCGGGCGATGTCCTTGATCGAGACCCGACGGGAGGCGCGACGGCCCATGGATTGCACACGTGTGCAATTTTTCCCCAATAATATCTGGGGCGGCCGATTCTGTCAAGGGGTTGCAGCGTCCAGGCTTTCCGGTTCTCCAAGGGAGCCCGCTGCAAGAGGGTGAGGGAAAAGCCCGGAGGAGAAGCGATCTTTCGGTGCCGCGCGGACTACCCGTGCGGCGCGGGGGCCACCAGCACGCCCGGGTTCATGATCCCGGCCGGATCCAGGGCCGCCTTCACGCGCTGCAGGAGATCCAGTGCCAGGGGGCCATGCTCTGCGACCAGGAACGATCGGAAATCCCGTCCTGTTCCATGGTGATGGGTGATCGTCCCCCCGCACTCCAGAAACGCCTCCAGGGCCGTCCGCTGGAGATCCCGCCACGCCTCGCGCAGCGCTTCCCGGGATGGACGGGCGAAGAAAGTAAAATACAGGGCGCATCCGTCTGGATAGCCATGCGTCACCCGACACATCACCCCACCGACCGGCGACCAGCGATCGATCCGCTGGATCAAGCGCTCCCGCACGGTCCGCACGGTTTCCTCCACCCGGGACCACGGCACAGCGGTCTCCACCGTATCCAGGAGCAGGCCGAAATCGATCATGACATCGCGCCAGTAAGGCTGTTCGAAGTAGGCCCGTTTCCACGTCTCCACGGCCTCGGGCGCTGGAATTCCCCCTGCCCGTTCGATCCATCGGAGGGCCGAGCGCCATTCGGCTTCCACCCGATGCGCGTCCTCGAGATCTTCGATCTCCAGGCTGATGTGAAGCAGGGCGCCCGGTTCCAGCGGATGACCGGCGAGGGCGGCGCTGATCGCTACCTCATATTCATCGAGCAGACGGAGGACGGCCGGTGTTAAGCCCGCCTGCAGAATCCGCCGCATGGCCTCCAGACCGGCCGAGAACTCCGGGAAACGAAAACCGCCCGCCCGCTTGGCGACCGGCGGCCGCACCGCCCGCACCACCGCCTCCGTGATGAATCCGAACGCCCCCTCGCTCCCCACGACCCACGACCGCATATCCGGCCCCGAGGCCGAGGCGGGCACCTCCCGGGTCTCCAGAACCCCGCGGGGGGTGAGCACCCGCAGGCTTTCCACGCGATGCTCGATCCTTCCCCACGCGGTGGAGAAATGCCCCGCCGCCCGCGTTGCGATCCAGCCCCCCAGCGTCGACATCTGGAAGGACTGGGGATAATGCCGGAAGGCTAAGCCATGCGCCCGTAGCGCCTCCTCCAGATCCGGCCCGCGAATCCCCGCCTGCGCCCGAACCCGACGGCCGGAGGGATCAAGGAATCGAATTCGATTCATCCGGGCGAGATCCACCGAGAGGACCCCCTGGAAGCCAGGGGGAACAGCGGGCTCCACCCCGCCAACGACGGAGGTCCCGCCTCCATAGGGAATGAGCGCGATGGATCGGTGCTCAGCAACCTCCAGCAGGCGGAGGAGATCCGCTTCATCCTCCGGATAGGTCACCGCGTCGGGGAAACAGAGATCCTGCCCGGTCCGCAACCGCACCAGATCCCCGAAACTCCGCCCGGCTGCGTGCAGCGCCCGCTCATAATCCGTGGCCAGGAGGGCGCCCTGAAAACCCGGGATCTCCAGGGCGATCCGGGATGGAGGAATCTGAAGGGACTCCAGGGGAACGGGCGGCTGGTAATCCTTCGGGGAGACCCGCAGCCATGGCTCCACCGCTTTCAACCAGCGGGCGACCCGCTCCGTCGGGATCCCTTCCCCTTCATATCCCCAGCCGTTCCATTTCCGCAGGCGATCCGGCATGCCAGGCCCTCTGAGCTGGAGCTTCGCCCGTGTAAATGATCAACGAGTGAGGATATAGACCGCATCGGTAGGATTCGCTTCAGCGGCGATCTCCAGGTTAAAGCGAAAGCCCTCCTACCGGTCTCCAGAGGAGGGGGGTGAAGGGCGGCCCCCGGCGGCTGATTCGAATCGCCCCTCATGGGCCTTCGATCGGGAGGCCGGCAGAGGCCGATCTCCCGAAAGAAGCCTCCACCTCCAGGGCACTGGAAGGGGTCCAGAGCGGCTTCCGATCCTTCCCATCACGGATCGAGGATGGAGGACGGGCGGCCAGGCCAGCCATGTCCCTTTCCTTTCTTCTTCCCTTTCCGCGTATCCACCTGGACGTGAGGATGGGTGGTGATGCCCGAACGCGTAATCGAAGGGAAGGGATCGGATGGGCCGCCCGGCCCATACATGGGCTTCCGCCCAGAGATATTTCAAGAGCAAGGGGAAAACGCCCTCCTCCTCCACCCGGCGGGTGGAGACCGGGATGCGCACCGAGGTCAGCACCCCGAACCGGCCGTGGCGGGCCGCCCGTCGCACGTAATCGTGATCCTCGGCCAGCAACAGGGTTTCATCGAACCCCCCGATGGCCTCGTGGAGGGCGCGGCGGACCAGAATGCAGAACCCCGGCGCGCGGGGGGAGATCCATTGCAGCGCCAGCAGATATCCGTTGGCCACCTCGTGGAACACCCGATCCGTCGGCCGGGGGCTCAGGGGCTCCATCAAGCATGTGGCCACATCCAGACGCCGCGCCTCGATCTCCCGCATCGCCTTCTCCAGGAAATCCGGACGGGGGACCACATCCGCGTCCAGGAAGACCAGCCAGGTCCCCCGGGCGGCCCGCGCCCCCGCGTTCCGGCCGACGGCCGGGCGCCCACCGGGGACCACCCGAGCGCCCCAGGCCCGGGCGATCTCCGGCGTCCCATCCTCCGACCCCGCGTCGGCGACGATCACCTCCTCCGGCGGCTGTGTCTGACGGGCCAGGGCCTCGAGGAGCTGGGGGAGATACGCCGCTTCGTTCAGGGTTGGGATGATCACGCTGACCATCGGCCTCACCTCCCCGGCGGGTTCGAGCGTCACCCGGACGCCGCTCCTCCCTCCAGGATCCGGATGGCGAACCGGGAAAGCCGACGCCGGTCCAGGGGATCCAGGCGCTCCCACTGTTCCTGGAACCAGCGGATCTTCTCCAGCAACGCCTGGATCTGTTGCGGGGAAGGGCGGGTCAGGGCCACCAGGGCGGCGCTCAGCCCGGCCAGGGCGCCCAGATCCAGCCCCCGGCGGGCGGGAAGGGGTCGCCCTTCCGGGCCGGACGGCTCCAGCAGACGGAACACCAGCATCAGCCCGGCGGCCATGCGAGCCATCCCTTCAGCGACCGGCGCCCGCTCCGGCGTGGCGAGCAGCCAGCGTAGCAGCGCCCCGGGCTCCAGCCGGGCCTGCAGGGCGGCGACCTCCGCCTCGACGCGCGCCCGGACCCCCCGCCAGACCCCGGCGTCCCATACCGGGGTCAGGATTTGGGGCGCGCGGGCGGTGGGCCGGAAGACCACCCGGGGCCGGCCCGGCCCGGCCCGGCTTTCATAGCGCCGCTCCACCAGGCCAACGCGCTCCAGCATTGCCAGCATCTCATACGCTGTGGCCCGGCCGATTCGCAGGGCGCGGGCCACCACGGCGTAGTGAAGCGGCCGACGCCATCGGCGATACAACCGCAGGAAGGCGGCCAGGAACTCCCGCTGACGGCGGGTGAGGGCGCCCATCTCCTCAACCTCACGATGTTTCCGAAAATTCCAGAAAAATTTTATCCGCACTTCCCCCGCTTCGCCAAATCCCTCCGGGCGGGTGGATCGCGCGCACAGCCGGGAGGTCGCCCGGCGGAAGCCCGCGTGGCCATGGGTCGCCGCGTTGTGGTAAATTTAGGCATGTTGAAAATCAACGCGGGGGCGAAGGGGATGGAGGACTTCCTGGAGGCAACCCGGGGGATCCGGCCAGGGGATCGGGGGACGGTGGAGCAGGCGCTGCGGGTGCTGATGGGAAAGGAGGCGCCCCGGGGCCTGGCCCGCGTGTGGCCCTTCCTGGGCCCAGCCTTCGTGGCCAGCGTCGCCTATATGGATCCGGGGAACTTCGCCACCAACATCCAGGGGGGCGCGCGCTTCGGCTACCTGCTCCTCTGGGTGATTTTCCTCAGCAACGGGATGGCGATGTTCCTCCAGGCTCTCTCCGCCAAGCTGGGCATCGCCACCGGGCGGAACCTGGCGGAGCTCTGCCGGGAGCACTTCCCACCGGCCCTCTCTTTTCTCCTGTGGGTCCTGATGGAGCTGGTCGCCATGGCCACCGACCTGGCGGAGTTCGTGGGCGCCGCGGTGGGCTTCCATCTGCTCCTGAGGCTCCCTTTGTGGGCCGGCGCGTTGCTCACCGCCCTGGCGGCCTTCGCCATCCTGGACCTGGAGCGCCATGGCTTCCGCCCCCTGGAGGGGGTGATCACCGCGCTGATCGGCGTGGTCTCCCTCGGGTATGTGGTGGAGATCCTCATCGTCCGCCCGGATGGGCGGGAGGTCCTTCACGCGTTCCTGCCGCCGCGGTTCGCCGGGCCGGAGAGCGTCCTGCTGGCGGTGGGGATCCTGGGGGCCACGGTGATGCCCCACGCGCTTTTCCTTCACTCCGCCCTCACCCAGGATCGCATTGTGGTCCGTGATCCAGCCCTGCGGCGCCGCCTCTTCCAGTTCGAGCAGATCGATGTGGCCCTCGCCATGGGGATCGCCGGCCTGATCAACGCGGCGATGCTGATGATGGCTGCGGCTACCTTCCACGCCCGGGGCCTTTCGGAGATTGGCACCCTGGAGGAAGCCTATCGCACCCTCCACCCCTTGTTTGGACCGGTGGCCGGTGGAGCTTTCGCCCTCGCCCTGCTGGCCTCCGGCCTCTCCTCGTCCACCGTGGGGACCATGTCCGGGCAGATCATCATGCAGGGCTTCCTGCGCCGTCGCATCCCGGTGGGGGTGCGACGGCTGGTGACGATGCTGCCTTCCCTGGTGGTCATCGGGCTGGGGTGGGATCCCACCCGCACGCTGGTCATCAGCCAGGTGGTGCTGAGCTTCGGGCTGCCTTTTGCCGTGTTCCCGCTGATCTTCTTCACCGCGCGGCGGGATCTGATGGGAGATCTGGCCAACCGGCCGCTGACCACCCTCCTCGCCCTGGGGATGGGGACCCTCGTCGTCGGGCTGAACGGTTACCTGCTCTATGCGCTGATCCGCGGATGAAGGGCCTGCGGCAGCCCAGGAGGAGGGGCCTTCGGAGATGCGCCCGGATGTGCGCCGATCCGAAGAAGGCACAACATGGGGGTAGAGGCGCTGCGGCGCTGCGCACCTGCTTCGACGAATTGCCGAAATCGATTTCGGCTTGCGATTCGGGCCGCGGCCTGTGCCCCGCGAAATCCAGAAGGCCGATCATTTCCAGCGCCTAAGGCCCTTATCGCCCGAAAGGAGAGGGGGTGGGCGGGTTTCCTGAGCGGTTGGGGTCTCCGTTTTCGGAGGAAGGCGGAACCAGCGGGAGCGTGAACACGAACAGGGCGCCGCCTCCGGGTCGATCCTCCACCCAAATCCGGCCGCCGTGGGCCTCCACGGCGAGCTTGCAGAAGGCCAGGCCCAGACCGAACCCGCGCCCCCGGACCATCCCGGTCACGAAGGGCTGGAAGAGACGTTCCCGCAGCTCCGGTGGCACCCCGGGCCCGGAGTCGGCGACCTCCACGCGCACCGTCCTCGCATCCTCCGCCGCCGCCCGGATCCAGATCGTCCCGCCTGACGGCGTGAACTTGATGGCGTTGTCCATCAGGTTCTGAAACACCCGCAAGACCAGCATCTCATCCCCGTGCACCAGCGGGAGATCGGAGGGCATCTCCACCTGCACCTCCAGGTCCTTCTCGCGGATCAGGATGGAGAGCTCCTTCAGGATCCGGGCCACCAGCTCCCTCAGGGAGAGCGGGCGTGGCTGGAGGATCGCCTGCCCGGATTGCAGCCGGCGCAGGTCGAGGATGGTGTTCACCATGCGCAGCATGCGCCCCACGTTGTCCCGGGCGATGCTCAGGACATCCCGTTGCTCCGGCAGCAACGGCCCTACGCTCTCGCTCAGCAGGAAGTCCAGGGCGGTCTGGATGGAGGCCGCGGGGTTGCGCAGGTCGTGGACGATCATGTGGAGGAATTCCTCGCGCAGGCGCTCCAGCTCCCGCAGCGGCGTGATGTCGTAGATCCAAAGGAGCCAGCCCGTGATGGAGGAACCCTCGGCGATAGGGACCCCGTGGACCCGCAGGGCGTAGGGGCCGGCCTCCAGCTCCACGGCGGGGCGGCTTTCCGGGCTCCGGCGCCACGCCCGCAGGTAGCGCACCAGCCCCCGGGCCAGCTCGGGCCGCCGCCCTTTCAGATCGCAGAGCAAATCGCTCACCGAACGTCCCACCCAGGATGACGGCTCTCCGTCCAGGGAGAGCAGGCGGACCGCCGCCCGGTTGATCTCCATCACCTCCCCTCCCGCCCGGATGAGGAGGATGCCGTCCACCGCCGCGTCGATGAGCGCGCGCAGCCGGCTGCGCTCCGTCCGGAGGTCCTCCAGCAGCCGGGCGTTCTCCAGGGCCACCGCGGCGTGGTTGGCGATGGCCTGGCTTAAGGCGATCTGGTTCAGGGAGAAGGATGACTCCCCCACCGGATCCCAGACTTCCGCCAGGCCCAGCACCCGCGCCCCCACCGCCAGCGGCAGGATCATGAGGCGCCTCACCCCCAGCCGGGCCAGGGTCTCCCGGTCCTCCGCCGACAGCAATCCTTCCGCCTCCGGATCCGCGAGCCGGAGGGCGATCGGCCTGCGCTCCCGAAGCACGGAGATCCGCACGGCCAGGGGGTCCCCCCGGGTTCCTTCCGGCCAGCCCGGCGGCCCTTTCCGGGCGGCATCCGGGGCCCTGAACTCCATCAGGGTCTCCAGGGTTCCGGATTCCGGCCGATACCGGTAAAAGCGCGCATAGGCCCCGCCGGTGATGTCGCAGAGGAAGCGGCCCAGCAGGGTCAGCACCCGATCGACCTCCTGGGCGGCCAGCAGGTTCGCGCTGGCCTCGTAGAGCAGGGAGATCTCCCGGACCTGGTCGGCCAGCCGTTCGACCAGCGTGGCCCGCTCCACGGCCAGGGCCAGGTGATCGGCCAGCGTCTCCAGCATCCGGATCTCCGGATCCGTGAACATATGCGGCTGGGGATCGTGCAGGCTGAGGACACCCACCGGATGAGCGCCTGCGCGCAATGGGACGCCGATCCAGGCCCGCATCCTATCAAGCGGCAAGGGGAGCTCCCGCTCCGGAGCTTCCAGTCGGAGATCGCCATAAGCGAGGAGGCGTGCCTCCGCGAAGACCTGCCCGGCCAGCCCCTCGCCCGGACGACACTCCGCGAGGAGGGCCTGGACCTCGGGGGGCAATCCGACCGCCGCGCGCAGGCGCAGGCAGCCCGGCCCGTCCTCCCAGAGGTAGACTTCCCCCATGCGCAGGCCGATAGCCGTGCAGGCGTGCTCCAGGCCGGCGCGCAGGATCCCCTCCAGGTCTTCGGCTCGCAGGATGGCAGCGGCCATCTGGTGGAGCGCCGCCTCATAGCGGGCGCGCCGCTGGGTCTCCTCGAACAGGTAGGCGCTGGCCAGGGCCTGGGCGGCGGCGTTGGCGAAGGCCTGGCCGATGAGTAGCTCCTCCGTCGTCAGCGCGCGGATGGTGTCCCAGTAAACCGTGAGCACTCCGCGGAAGGGGAACTGGTCGGCCGTCATGGCGGGGGCCCAGAGCGGGAAGACGACGTAAGCGCGGAATCCCTCCTGGAGCAGCCGCTCGCGAACGGCCTGGGTGCGCGGATCGGTCTGAACGTCTGAGACATGGATCACCGTGGGGATTTCAATGGCCCGGACCCCAGGGACGCGACGGTAGCTCTCCAGGAGCCATTGAACGTAGTCCGGCGAAAGCCCATCCGCCCCGGCGCAGGCCACCTGCTCCCGGATGGGCTCGTAGAACCAGACGCCCGCGCGGTCGCCGCCGAGCAGCCGTTTGGCGCCCCGGAGGATCGTCCGCACCCGCTCGGAAAACTCCGGCGGAGTGCTTAGGAGCTCCTGGAGCGCTCCCGCCATCGCTTCCCACAGCCAGGTCTCCCGCCGCCGGCGCAGGGCGATGCCCACGGCGTCCGCCAGGGTCTCCGCCAGACGGAGGGTGTCCTCATCGGGATGGCGTGGGGCATCGTAATACAGCATCAGCTTGCCTAAGGTCTGCCCCTCGCTCCGGATGGGGACGAAGGCCAGGGCCCGGATGCCTTCCCGAAGCACGGCCTCCCGAACCTCCCCCAGCTCCGGGGATTGGGCGGCGTCCGGGACCCAGAGGATGCGAGGGTTCGGATCCGAGGGGTCCCAGGGCCAGTGCCCCTCGACGGCGCGGCGGTAGTCCTCCGAGAGGTTCTCCCAGGCCTTGAACCGCGCGACGCCATCCGGATCCCGCACCAGCACCGCCGCCCGATCCGCCCCCAGCACCTCACGCACGCCCCGAAGGGTCAGCGCGTAGAGGCGCTCCAGATCCGCGGCGCGGAAGATCTCCTGGGAGATCCCCTGGAGCAGCTGGAGTTGCCGGGCGTAGCGCTGGGCCCGGGCCTCCGCGGCCCGTCGCGCCGCGTTGCTCCAGACCAGGGCGATGAGATCCGCCATCTCCGCGGCGAAGGCGACCTCATCGGCGGTCCAGAGGCGGGTCTCCCCGACGTGCTCGTGGCAGATCACCCCCACCACCTGCCCGCCCTGGCGGATGGGCGCGTCCAGCATCGAGCGGATGTTCCGAGGTGCCATGTAGCGCTCCCGCAGCTCGGAGGTTCGTGGATCGCTCCAGGCGTCCGAGGCGTCGATGGCGCGCCCCTCCTCCAGGGCCCGGAAATATGTGGGGAACTCGTCCGCGCGCAGATCCGCCTCCTTCCCCGTCCGCCCCTCCGGCCACTCCACATGGATCAGACAGGACAGGCGGCCGGTGGCCGGGTCCAGCCGCCAGATGTTCACCCGATGGACCTGCAGGGTCTCCGCGGCCGTCCAGGCGATCCGGGCCATGGCCTCCTCGAGCTCCCCGTTCTGGATCCGGGGATCCCGGGCCAGGCGCAGCAGGGCCTCCTGCTGGCGGGCGCGTCGGAGAGCCTGGCGCCGGTGTTCGGTGATCTCGCTGGCTCGAACCAGCCACCCCTCAGGCTCCCCTTGAGAAGGGATCGCCTGGATGGAAAAGAGGAACCAGCGCTCCTGAGCCGGATGGCGGAGCTCTGCGATCCTTTCCCCGCCTTCATCGACCGCCGCTCGCCATACATCCCGGAGCTCCGGCCACGCCCGGAGCAGGTCCTCCGCCGGCGCGCCGAGGCATTCGGTCGGGAGACGTCCCAGCAGCTCGGCCATCCGGGAGTTGAGGTCGAGCACCCGACCCTGCGGGTCCAGCACCATCATCCCTTCGGACATCCCCTCGATGAGCAGGCCCCGGGCGAGGGGGATGGGGCGGAGGCGCGGGAGGGCCTGGAAGATCAGGCCCAGCAACACGGTGGCCAGCCCCAGCGCGATCGCCGGCGCCCCTCGCCATGCCGTGGGGAGCTGCGCATACGAAGGATCGTGCAGGGCCATGAAGACGCTGACCATGACCAGGGCGACGGCGAGCAGGAATCCGGCGAGGACCCGGAACGCGACCCGGTAAGCGTGGATCAGGGTTGGAAGCAGGAGGATCACCGCGCCGAGGAAAGCCAGAAGGGCGAACAGGGTGTGCACCCAGAACCAGGGCCCATAAGAGACCACGAGGGAGCCGTCCGGGCGGACGGCTAAGGTAGACCAGACGAGGTGATGCGCATCGTTGGTGAAGGCCAGCAGAACGGTCAGGACCGGGATGAGCAGGACGCTGATCCGATGCCAGGGCCGCGCGCGGAGGCCGGAATATCGGAGGGCGCCCAGGAGGAAGAAAGGAGCGATCCCCGCCACCCCCAGCGCCTGAACCTGAAACCCCAGGATGCGCAGTTCGGGCTCGGACGCGCCGATGATCAGACCCTCGCTCCAGGTCCAGAGGGCCAGGGCGAGGAGGGCCAGCGCCCACAGACGCGCCTCCGAGGAGCGGGAGCGCCGCACGCCCCGGTAGGTCAGGAGCAGGCCGATCCACCCGAGGAGGACACCCAGAACCCACGCCATTCGAAAGGCGCTCCTCCGAAGCCCTGGCGGAATCCCTCCATCTTCCTCAGAACCCTTTTCTTTCGTTCGTTAGGATAAGGCAACCTTGGGGCTGTGTCAAGGAGAAATAAGGGGTATACTGAACATCCACCTCGTGTAGCGGAACGGAGAGGCGGTGCGGTGGAGGATCTCACCCCCATCCGGCGTCAGTATCTGGATCTGAAACGCCAGCATCCGGACGCCATCCTGTTTTTCCGGCTCGGCGATTTCTACGAGACCTTCGATGCGGATGCGGAGATCGTCGCCCGGGAGCTGGATCTGGTGCTCACCTCCCGGCCGGTTGGGAAGGGGCAACGGGTGCCCCTGGCCGGCGTCCCGGCTCATGCCCTGGAGGCTTACCTCGCCCGGCTGGTGGAGCGGGGCTACCGGGTGGCCATCGCGGAGCAGGTCGGCGAACCGGTGAACGGCCTGATGCCCCGCCGCGTGGTCCGGGTGGTGACCCCGGGCACCGCCCTGGAGCCGACGTTGCTGGAGGAGCGGGCGCCGAGCTATCTGGCGGCGTGGGTCGAGGAGGCGGAGGGGATCGGCCTGGCCTATTGCGATGTGAGCACAGGGCAGTTCGCGGCCACTCAGTGGACGGGCCCGGAGGCCCGGCGGGAGGCAGAGGCCGAGTGGCTGCGCCTCTCTCCCCGGGAATGTCTGTATCCCGCGACGCCGGGGGAGCCCGCCGCGCCGCCGTTGCCCTCAGCCGGAGAGATCGCCTGCGCCTTCACGCCGTTCCCGGCTCATCGCTTCGCGCTCGGGGCGGCGCGCACCGCGTTGCTGGAGCACTTCCGGGTGGCCTCGCTGCACGCCTTCGGCCTGGAGGATCAACCCTTCGCCCTCCGGGCCGCGGGGGCGATCCTCCAGTATCTCCAGGAGACCCGTCCGGAGGCGCTTTCGCTGCTGGTCTCCCTCGAGACCTATTCCACCGCCCGCTATATGCTCCTGGACCCGGCCACCCGGCGGAACCTGGAGCTGCTGGAAGGCGCCTCGGGGGGCGGCCGGCGGGGATCCCTCCTTTCGGTCCTGGATTTCACCCGCACGCCGATGGGGGGACGACTGTTGCGGACCTGGCTCTCGCAACCCCTGCGGGATCGGGCCGCCATCGAGGCCCGTCTGGATCAGGTGGAGGCCTTCGTCGAGGACCCCATCGCCCGGGATCGGCTGGCGGCGCACCTGCGCGGGTTCCCCGATCTGGAGCGCCTGGCCGGGCGGATCGGGAGCGGGCTCGCCTCCCCTCGAGATCTGGCGGCGTTGCGCCGGGCCCTCACCGCGTTGCCGGAGATCCAGGGCCTCCTCCGCCGGATGGACGGCCCGCACGCCGGGGCCGTTCGACCTCTGGCCGACCGCCTGGAGCCCCTTCCGGAGCTCCTCGAGCAGCTGAACCGGGCCCTGGTGGACGATCCGCCGGCGACGCTTGCGGAGGGCGGGGTGATCCGTCCCGGGTTCTCCGAGGAGCTGGACCGCTGGCGGTCCATCGCCCGGGAGGCCCAGGCGTGGCTGGCGGAGCTGGAGCAACGGGAGCGGGAGCGGACCGGCATCCGGTCCCTCAAGGTCGGCTACAACAAGGTGTTCGGGTATTACATCGAGGTCTCGAAGTCGGCGGCCCGTTCGGTGCCTTCGGACTACATCCGCAAGCAGACGCTGGTCAACGCCGAGCGGTTCATCACGCCGGAGTTGAAGGAATATGAGACGCAGGTCCTGAACGCCGCGGCCCGCCAGGCGGAGCTGGAGGCCGAGCTGTTTCGGGATCTCTGCCGCCGAATCGGGGAGGAGCTCCCTCGCCTACGCGCCGTCGCCCAGGCCCTGGCCCACCTGGATGCGGTGGCCGGTCTGGCGGAGGCCGCCGCCCGGCATCGCTACGTCCGCCCCGAGCTGACCGAGGAGGACGTCCTGGAGATCCGGGGCGGACGGCACCCGGTGGTGGAGCAGGCCCTGGCCGGGCGCTTCGTCCCCAACGACGTCGTGCTGGACGCGGAGGGTCGCATCCTGATCCTGACCGGCCCGAACATGGCCGGCAAGAGCACCCTGCTGCGCCAGGTGGCCCTGATCGTGTTGATGGCCCAGGTGGGCTCCTTTGTGCCCGCGGATCGGGTCCGGTTGCGGCCGGTGGATCGGATCTTCACCCGCATCGGGGCCCACGATGAGCTGGCGGCAGGCCGTTCGACGTTCATGGTCGAGATGAACGAGACAGCCTATATCCTGCATCAGGCCACGTCGGACAGCCTGGTGGTTCTGGATGAGATCGGGCGGGGGACCAGCACGTATGATGGGCTGGCCATCGCCTGGGCGGTGGCGGAGCATCTGCACAACCATCCGAAGCGGCGGCCCAAGGTGCTGTTCGCCACGCATTATCATGAGCTGACCGCCCTGGCAGCGTATCTCCCTCGGGTTCGGAACGCGCACATGGCGGTGGCGGAGGTGGAGGGCCGCATCGTCTTCCTGTATCAGGTGCGGCCCGGCGGCGCGGATCGGAGCTACGGGATCCACGTGGCGGAGCTGGCGGGGTTGCCCCGGCCGGTGATCCGGCGGGCGCGGGAGCTGTTACGCCGGCTGGAGCGCGGGGAACCGGCCGTTCAGCGCAAGGCGCCCCCTGCTGCGCCCCTGCCCCTCTTCGCGGAGCATCCCGCGGTCCAGGCCCTGCGGAACCTGGACCCGGATTCCCTTTCCCCGCTGGAGGCGCTCCACAAACTGTATGAGCTGAAAGGGATGGTGGAGGGATCCCCTCGCGCGGGCCCCTCGGGAGAAGGGGGGCCGGAAGGAGGTTTGGGATGAGCAAGGTGCGGGTGCCGCGGCGTCGCATCTCCTATCGGGATCACGGGGTGGTCATCGAGATCGCCCCTGACTATCAGCAGCTGGCGGAGCAGGCCGACGCCACCATCCGCCGGATCCTGGCGGATTATCCGCGGGCCGCTCGCCTCTATGAGCGCATCGTCCGGGATCCGCGGGCCTCGGCGTGCTGGGATCTTTCGAACTACATGGCCGTTTACAAGCTCAACTACAACGACCACGGGCCGGTCCACGCCCGGGTGGCCACGGCCGCGGCGATGCAGATGATGCAGCTGCTGGTGCGCCACGAGGTTCCCATGGATGTCGTGACGTCGGGGGCGGGCGAGCTGGACGACGCCTTCCTGGTGGTGATGGCGGCGGAGATGTTGCACGACATCGGGAACATGGTGCATCGGGTCGGGCACATCGAATATGGAGTGTTCCTGGCCGCCCAGCTGCTCTCCCGCTGGCTACCGGAGATCTACCCGGATCCTGAGCAGGAGCAGCTGATCGCCGGGTTCATCCTCTCGTGCATCGCCAGCCACGACGGCTCCCCGCCGCCGCTGACAGTGGAGGCTTCGGTGGTGGCCATCGCCGACGGCACGGATATGACCAAGGGGCGGGGGCGGGCGGCCTTCGATCTGGGGAAGGTGGACATCCACTCGGTGTCCGCGTTGGCCGTGGATGCGGTGGAGATCCGGGACGGAGGGGATCTGCCCATCGAGATCGCGGTCTACCTGAGCAACTCGGCGGGGATCTTCCAGGTTCAGGAGATCCTGGCCCGCAAGGTGGTGGTGACGCCGTTGAAGGATCGAGTGCGGATCGTGGTGTGCGCCCGCCCCGAGACGCCGCTGGTCGATCAGCGGATCATCCAGAAGGTGGTCTTTGAGAACGGTCGCTTTCAGGTGGCCCAGGACTGAAGACCTGTCCGGACGGCTCTGCTGTCCCCAGAGCGATGAGCGCGCCTGCAAACCTTCACGAGATGCAGGCCGCGGCTTGATCTTTGAGGCCGAAATTCATTTCGGACCGGGGCGCTCTCGCCCGGCCTCCCGAACCTTCGCTTTCGGTGGGTTCCCGTCTCGCCGCCGAAGCCGCGGCGGAAGCCGCTCCTATAAGGGGGGGCTCCGAGTTTTGCCTTCGCCCTTTGGGGCGTGGGCTCGGGGGCTTCGCTTTCGCGTCGGATCTTGGCGCGATAATGGATCCTCGTCCTCTCCTCCGAGCGCAACGGTTGCGATGGGTTCACCCGCCGCGCCGCCCTGGGCCCGGTGGCCCGGTTGTGGATCGCCCTCCGCGCGTGGTGGGCGGAACGCAGGCCGGGCGCTCAGGCCACTCCATCTGCTTCTCCATCGGCCACGGACGTATCATAGCGGGCGGCGAGGGCAGGCCACGCATAGGGCCGAAGGCCTTCCAGCCAGAAAGGGGACCGGCGGGTGGGGATCCCGGACCAGCTGGATATCGAACCCTTTCGTTCCGCCTCGATCCATTCCGCCAGTTCCCTCCCGTCTCGCCACGCGGACAATCCGGGCAACAGCTCCGCCAGCACGGACCCCTCGGGAACCCAGGGAGGGATCCCTCGGGCGGCGAAGGTCATGGTCCGGATGGGGGAGCGGGTCTCCGGGTCCGTTTCCAGGAGGGCGTGGCTTCGAGCGGCCCAGCGGTCGACCTCAGGGTCCTCCGGGTGAAGGATCCCGAGCAGGCGAGCCCGAAGGGCGCGGGGGAGCCGCTCGAGGGCGCGGGCCGCTTGGGGCGGGTCTTCGCTCAGCGTGATCAGGCGGAAGTCGATCCCTTTCGCCGCCGCCGGCCCCATGGCGTCCACGAGGCGATCGAGGGCCTCCGGATCGCCTCGGAAGATCCAGAGGAACCATCCCGTGGCCTCGGGGGCCGTTCGCTGGGGAGGCGAGGGAGGGAAAGAGAAGCCGGGCGGGAGCGTGGCGGAGCGGGCTATCCCCATGGCGGCCGCGGCTGGATCGATGGCCTGTAGAGCAGTTAGGAAGCGCTGGCGGTGCCCCTCCGCGTTGAAGAGCAGACGATCTGCGGCGCGGGCGGACGACGTCTCCAGGGCCGCGCGGCTGGGATCCGATAAGCGCCGCCGCCCGAGCGCGCTGTCGTGCCAGTAGATCCAGAGGGGGATCCCCTCCAGAAGATCGACGGTCGCTTCCCGGAAGACGGCCACGTCCATCCCATCCAGGGCCAGGAGGAGGTGAGGGCGGCCGGCGGGCAGGCGGGTCGGATCGGGGGCGGCGGATCCGGTAAGGGCGCGGCGGACGCGGCGGGCGAGGGCCAGGGCTCGCTCCCGCCCGCGGGCGGGGTCGGGCGGGAGCGGATCCGGGGGGAGGGCGAGCCGGCGGATTCGGTGCCGGCTATGCTGGGCCCACCCCTCCGCCCAGGCCCGCCGCTCCCCCGTCCCGCAAGGATCCAGGATCCAGATCTCCATCGCTCTTCCCACCAGCACGAGGGGTTCGGTGATCCGAATTCCCAGTCGTCTCCCTTCGCCAGGGGGATGCCCTCAAACGAGGGCGGGCTGTTCGGATTCCCATAGCGGCTCACCGAGAGATCGTCGCCGGCGTCCCGGTGGATGGATCATCCGTCTGTTGCAGGTGGCCCCAGCCGTCCACGCTTCGATCCAGCCGGGATATCCGGGGAAGCGCGCGCGGCCTTGTCGGGGCCTCATCCCGATGCTATAATAGGCTTGCGTTTTTTGTGATATCTGCAACAAGGGGGAGGGGACGTGCTGTCGGCCTATGCGGTCGTCGCGTTGTATCTCTTGCTCTCCCTGGCCCTTCTGGGAGCCACCTTGCTCCTCTGGTGGGCGCTACGGCCCAAGAAGCCAAACCCCCTCAAGCTTGAGGCCTATGAATGCGGCGTACAGACGGTCGGGGATACCTGGGTGCAGTTCCGCGCCCAGTATTACATCTTCGCCCTCATCTTCGTCCTCTTCGATGTGGAGGCGGTGTTCCTCTTCCCGTGGGCTGTGGCTTACAACCAGCTGGGTCTGTATGCCGTGATCGAGATGGCCCTCTTCCTGCTGCTGCTTCTAAGCGGCTTGCTGTATGCCTGGCGGAAGGGCGCGCTGGAGTGGGTGTGAGGGTTGATCTTCCATCGTATGCCTGAACTTTCCCGCGCGAGGTCCGCATGGGACAGATCTACGATTTCATCTATAACCTGCTGCCCTATCTGGGGATGTGGCTGCATGGGTTCCTGCGGAGCCTGGGCCTCTCGGAGGAGGCCATGTTTCTGGTGGTGGGCCTGATCAAGGCGTTCCTGCTGGTCAACTTCGGCCTCATCGGGTTTGCCATCCTCACCTACGTGGAGCGCAAGATCGTCGCCCGCTTCCAGGACCGGCTGGGGCCGAACGTGGCGGGCCCGTATGGGATCCTGCAGCCGGTGGCCGATGGGATCAAGCTGCTGACGAAAGAGGACACCATGCCGGCGGGGGCGGATCGCTGGGTTTACAACCTGGCGCCGCTGATCATCGCCACATGCGCTCTGGCGCCGCTGGTGGTGATCCCCTTCGGCCCGGGGGCCATCGGGGCCGACCTCCACATCGGCGTCCTTTACGCTCTGGCGGTGGGGGCGGGGGCCCTGGTGGGGGTGCTGATGGCCGGTTGGGGCAGCAACAACAAATACGCCCTGTTGGGCGCCTTCCGGGCGGTGGCCCAGCTGATCAGCTATGAGATCCCCTCGGTGCTCAGCGTGGTCATCGTGGTCATGATCGCGGGGACCATGTCCACCGTGGGGATCGTGCAGGCCCAGGATGTGCCGTATCTCTTCGTGCTCCCCGTGGCGGCGCTGGTGTTCCTCCTCTCCGGCGTGGCGGAGGTGGGCCGCACGCCTTTCGATCTGCTGGAGGCCGAGTCGGAGATCGTGGCCGGCTTCCACATCGAATACAGCGGCATGAAGTTCGCCTTAGTCTTCCTGGGCGAGTTCGTCCACGCCCTGGTGGTCTCCGCCCTCTTCGCCGTCCTCTTCCTGGGCGGCTGGCGGGGGCCGTGGCTCCCACCTTATCTGTGGATGCTCATCAAGATGAGCGTAGGGATCTTCCTTTTCTTCTGGTTGCGGGCTACGCTTCCTCGGATTCGGATCGATCAGATGTTGAACCTGAACTGGAAGTTCCTGACGCCCCTCATGATCCTGAATCTGATCGGGGTGGCGCTGGTGGACAGGGGCCTGCGGGCGGCGGGGGTGAGCGGCGGGATGTGGGCGGCCGGTCTCTTCCTGTTCAATGTGGCGATGCTGATCGGGGCGCTGGCCCTGCCGGGGTATCTGGGGCGCCGGGCCCGGATGGCGGCGCTGGCAGCGGAGGCGGAAGCGGAAGCCGTTGAGGCCCCTGTGGCGGCGCATTGAACGGCAAGGGAGATACAGGGATCTCTTTCATTCCTCGCCCGAGGAGACCTTCCGGGAGCGTGGTGGGCGATGACGCTGATCCAGGCGGTTTTCATCCTGTTTGCGGCCCTGACCCTGGGGGCGGGCCTGATGACCGTCCTCAGCCGGCATCTGTTTCACGCCGTGCTCTATCTGATCCTCTCGCTGGTGGGGGTGGCGGGCCTCTTCATCCTGCTGGAGGCAGAGTTCCTGGCCGGGGTGCAGGTCTTGATCTACATCGGGGCCATCTCCATTCTGATCATCTTCGCCGTCATGCTCACCCGGGGGATGGCCCGGAACCCGGGCCCGCCTTTGAACAACCAGAGCCTGGCCGCCGCGGTGATCGCCGGGCTCTTTTTCATCCTGCTGGCCCCGGTGCTGGCCGGGTTCCCATGGCCGACGGCTGCCTCCGGGGTGCCGGCGGACGCCATCGAGGCCCTGGGACGCTCCCTGGTGGACCCGAACCAGTTCGCCCTGCCCTTTGAGCTGGCCTCGGTGATGATCCTGGCGGCGCTGATCGGGGCGATCTTCATCGCCCGGGAGAAGCGTTGAGATCCCGGAGCCGGGCCTGATCTTCGCGCGGTGGAGGGCTTCCCGATGATCCCCTTGACCTGGTATCTGCTGGTGGCAGCGGCGCTGTTCTGTATCGGCGTGTATGGGGTCCTGGCGCGGCGCAACGCCATCGCGATCCTGATGGCCATCGAGCTCATGCTCAACGCGGTGAACCTCAGCCTGGTCGCCTTCTGGCGCTACCTGCACCCGGAGCGAACGGTGGGGCAGGCCTTCGCCCTCTTCGTGCTGGTGGTGGCGGCGGCGGAGGCGGCCGCCGGCCTGGCGCTGATCATCAGCATCTACCGGAACCGCGAGACGGTCGACGTGGAGAACATCGACCTCCTCAGGGGTTAATCTCTCGAGGTGGATGGGAATGGAGAACCAGGGGACGATCCTGGCGTTGTTGACGGCCCTCATCCCGTGGCCGCCGTTCATCGCCTTCGGGATGATCTCGCTCTTCGCGAACCGATGGAAGCGCCTCAGCCACACCCTCGCCATCGGCTCGGTGGCGATCTCCTTCGTCCTCTCCCAGGTGGTGTTCTGGAGCGCCCTCCGAATCGAGCACCTGGGGGAGCATCCCATCGCCGCCCGCATCCCCTGGCTGCCGGTGGGGGCGCGACCCCTGGAGTTCGGGGTGCTGGTGGATCCCCTGGGGGCGGTGATGCTTTTCATGGTCCCCCTGGTCTCGTTGATGATCTTCATCTACAGCGTGGGGTACATGGCAGGGGATCCCCACTACAGCCGATTCTTCGCGTTGCTCTCTTTGTTCGAGGCGGCGATGTTGCTGCTGGTGGTGGCGGACAACCTCTTGATGCTGTTCATCGGCTGGGAGGTGATGGGCTTCTGCTCCTACGCCCTCATCGGTTTCTGGTATCGCAAGCCCTCGGCCTACCGCGCCGCCGTGAAGGCTTTCATGACCACCCGGGTGGGCGATGTGTTGATGCTCCTGGGCATCGCCTACCTCTACGCTCAGACCGGCACCCTGAACTTTCACGACATTCTGCGGAACCCGGAGACTCTGAAGGTTCTGGCGGAGACGCCCTCTTATGTGGCCGGCCTCTCGGTGGCGGCCCTGGCCTCGCTGCTGCTGTTCGCCGGCACGGTGGGCAAGAGCGCCCAGTTCCCGCTGCACGTGTGGTTGCCCGACGCGATGGAGGGTCCCACCCCGGTCAGCGCGATGATCCACGCCGCGACCATGGTCTCGGCCGGCGTCTACACCACCATCCGGATGTTCCCGTTGCTTCAGGCGGGTCAGCACGGCTTGGGCGGGGAGACCGCCTTCTGGGTTGTGGCCCTGATCGGCGCCTTCACGGCCTTCATGGCGGCCACGATGGGCGTGGCGCAGAACGACATCAAGCGGGTGCTGGCTTATTCGACCATCTCCCAGCTGGGCTACATGCTGGCTGCGGTGGGGATCGGGGCCTACGTGGCCGCGGCCTTCCATCTGATCACCCACGCCTTCTTCAAGGCGCTGCTCTTCCTGGGCTCCGGCTCGGTCATCCATGCGATGGAGCACGGGCACCATCACGCCGGCCACGGCCATAGCCATGAGGAGCCCTTCGATCCCAACGATATGCTGCAGATGGGTGGGCTGGCCCGGCGGATGCCGATAACCTTCTGGACCTTCCTGGCCGGCGGGCTGGCCCTGGCGGGCTTCCCGCTGATCACGGCCGGTTTCTGGAGCAAGGATGAGATCCTGGGGGAGGCCTTCCACGGGGCTTTCGAGAAAGGGGAGCTCCTGCCGCTGCTGGTTTTCCTGTTGCTGGCAACGGCCGCCGTCCTCACCGGCTTTTACACGATGCGCCAGATCGCCCTGACCTTCCTCGGGGAGCCTCGGTCCCCAGCCGCCGCTCATGCGGCAGAGAGCCCGGCTTCCATGACCATGCCGTTGATCATCCTCGCTCTCTTCGCGGTCTTGGGAGGCTACGTGGGGGTGCCGGAGGGGTTCCCGGTTCTGGGCGCGCTGTTTGGGCAGAACTGGTTCCATGAATTCGTGGGCGGGACCCTCCTCGAGCATCCCGAGGCCCTGCCCTTCAACGCCGTCCCGGTCGTGCTTTCTTCCCTCATTGCGCTGACCGGGTTGGCCCTGGGCGGGCTGGTCTACGCCCGCCGTCCTTTGGCGGCAGGCGAGCCGGATCCTCTGGTTCGCCTGGGCCCCATCTACACCTTCCTTCGGAACCGCTGGTATATCGACGACCTCTACCATCGTGTCTTTGTCCAGCCGACCCTGTGGCTGGCCGAGCGGGCCGTGGCGTTCTTTATGGATCGGGTGGTGATCGATGGGTTCCTCCACGGCGTCGCCGATGCGGTCTGGTCGATGGGAGGCGCCCTGCGCCTCTTCGATCGGGTCGTGGTCAACGGCATCGGCGATGGGATCGGGGAGGCGGTGAAGGCCGCGGGCCGGGAGCTGCGGGCCCTGCAGACCGGCCTGGTTCAGAACTATCTGCTGGTGGTGGTGCTGGGGGTTCTGGGCTTCATCGTGCTTTACACGGTGGCGCCCATGTTGCGGGGGTTCTGAAGTCATGCCTGTGATCCTGAAGGCGGAAGGGGGAAGCCGGCGATGACGCTCTTCGGGCAGCCGATCCCGATCCTCACTTTGATCACGTTCATCCCGTTGCTGGGGGCGGGACTCATCGCTCTGACGCCGCGGGACAGCGTCCGGCTGCAGCGCGGCCTGGCGCTGGCCTTCAGCCTGATCCCGCTGGCCCTCTCCATCTGGCTGTGGTTGAACTTCGACCGGAGCCGCCCGGGCTTCCAGTTCGTGGAGCGGGCGGTCTGGTTCCCCCAGGTGAACGCCAGCTACTTCCTCGGGGTGGATGGCCTGAGCGTGATGCTGATCTTCCTGACGGCGCTGCTCACGCCCCTGGGGGTCCTGGTCTCCTTTAACATCACGCAGGATCCCCGGACGTATTTCGCCCTCTTCCTGGCCCTGGAGACAGGGATCCTGGGGGTGTTCGTCAGCCTGGACCTTGTGCTCTTCTTCCTGTTCTGGGAGCTGGGCCTGGTGCCCATGTATTTCCTGATCAACAACTGGGGGGCACCGGAGCGGCGGCATTACGCGGCCTTGAAGTTCATCCTCTACACGATGGCGGGGTCTCTGGGGCTTCTGCTGGGGATCCAGCTGATCTGGGCGGCCCTGGGGGGAACGCAGGGTGGGACCTTCGATTTGCTGGAGATCAGCCGGCGCTGGCCGACCCTTCAGGGCACCCTGGCGGGGGTTCCGATGGACGTGGTGAAGGCCATCGTCTTCTGGGCCTTCGTGATCGCTTTCGCCATTAAGGTGCCGGTCTGGCCCTTCCATACCTGGTTGCCGGACGCCCATACCGAGGCGCCCACTGCGGGCTCGATGATCCTGGCGGGGATCCTTCTGAAGCTGGGGGCCTATGGCTTCCTGCGCATCGTCTTCCCGCTGTTTCCGGCGGAATCCGCCCGGTTCGCCGTTGCCCTGGCCCTCCTGGCCACCGCGGCCATCGTCCTGGGCTCTTACGCGGCGCTGGGCCAGCGGGATTTCAAGCGGCTGGTGGCGTATTCTTCGGTGAACCACATGGGCTTTGTGGTGCTGGGGATCGCCGTGGCCGGCTACGCCCTGGGCAACCCGGCGGTGCGGGATCATGCGTTGATGGCGGTGAACGGGGCGGCGCTGCAGCTGTTTGCCCACGGCCTCTCCTCGGCGGCGATGTTCGCCCTGGTGGGGGTGGTTTACGATCGCACGCACACCCGGGATCTGGAGGCCTATGGGGGGCTGTGGACGCGGATGCCCCGCTACGGTGGGGTGCTGATCTACTGCGCGATGGCCTCGGTGGGGCTGCCGGGCCTGGCGGGCTTCGTGGCGGAGTATATGGTGGTGCAGGGGGCCTGGCCGGTGTTCACCGCCCTCACAGCCCTCTCCATGCTCGGGCTGCTCATCACGGGCGCGTTCATTATGAAGGCCATCCAGAAGGTGTTGCATGGGCCGCTGAATCCTCAGTGGGCCCGATTGCCGGACATGGGCTGGCGGGAGCTGATCGCCGTGGCGCCGCTGATGGCTTTCATGTTGCTCACCGGCCTGTGGCCGGCCTGGATCGTGCCCACCCTGGACGCGGCCTTGCGCGGGCTGTTCGGATGAAGGAGGCGCTTTATGGAGATCCGGATCCGTGACTTGGTAGAAGCAGGCCTATATAAGAGCGAAGAGAAGGTAATGGAGGAGGCGTTGCGCCTTTTGCTTCAGGATCGCCCACACTTGCGGGTGGCCTTGGCGGTGCATCGCTATCGAACGGATCCCGAGCTGACCCTGGCTCAAGCGGCTGCTATCGCCAGGGTCAGCGTTGAGAGCATGAAGGAAATCCTGGAGCGCTACGGCGTGCCCTTGCGCTTGGGAACTGCAGATCGCACGGAAGCCTTGGCCGAGATCCGAGCGTTGGAGGACTTCCTGAATGTCGGTGCGTGTTGTTGAACGATCTACCCTCATCTTTGGAGCGTGAAGGATGACGATCCCGGCGGTGACGCTTCCTATTCTCAGCTTCATTGTCTTCACGCCCCTGGTGGGGGCGCTCATCTTGTTGCTCATCCCGCGCCATCAGAAGGAGGCGGCGCGGGTCTTTGCGGCCACGGTCTCCGGCTTCACGTTGCTGCTGGCCCTGTGGGCCTTTCTCGCCTACGACCGCTCGGCCGGCGGCTATCAGTTCGTGGAGCGGATCTCCTGGCTGCCCCAGCTGGGCATCCACTACTATGTGGGGGTGGACGGCGTCAGCCTGCCCCTGGTGCTGCTCTCCGCCCTGGTCCTCTTCACCGGCGTGCTGGTCTCGTGGAACATCGAGGACCGCCCCCACGAGCTGTTCGCTTTTATGTTGCTTCTGGCCAGCGGCATCATGGGGGTCTTCGTGGCCCGCAACCTGGTGTTGCTGTTCTTCTTCTACGAAATCGCGATCTTCCCCAAATACTTCCTGATCGCCATCTGGGGCTCCACCCGCAAGGAATACGCGGCGATGAAGCTGGTGCTTTACACGCTGGTGGGGTCCATTATCGCCCTGGTGGGCGCCCTGGCCCTGTATTTTGTGTCCCCGGTGCGCACGTTCGATATGGATGTGTTGCGCGAGCTGGCGGCTCGAGGGGCCTTCGCCCGGCCGGTGGAGGTGTTCGGCCAGACGGTGCGCTTTGATCACCTGTGGTTTCTTCCCGTCTTCTTGGGGTTCGCGGTCACCGCCGGTTTGTGGCCGTTCCATAACTGGGTGCCGGATGGACACTCGGCGGCTCCCACGGCGGGCTCGATGTTCCTGGCCGGAGTGGTGATGAAGGTGGGGGCCTACAGCGCCCTGCGGGTGGGGATCGAGCTGATGCCCGGCGGGGCGGTCTACTGGCTGCCGGTCGTGGTCTTCCTGGCGGTGGTCGCGGCCCTCTATTCGGCGGCCATCTCCCTGGTGCAAGAGGATCTCAAGTATGTGATCGCTTTCTCCAGCATTGGGCATATGGCTTTCGTAACCATCGGGTTTGCGGCGATGAACGTCACCGGGCTGACAGGGGCTGTGCTGCAGATGTTCTCCCACGGGGTGATGGCCGCCATCCTCTTCGCCGTGGTGGGGATGGTTTACGACCGGGCGCACACGCGTTATCTGGCCCACCTGGGCGGGTTCGCCCGGGCGATGCCGATGGCCACCCTGGGCTTCGTCCTGGGCGGCCTGGTGGCGATGGGGATGCCGGGCTTTTCCGGGTTCATCGCGGAGTTTCAGGTCTTCGCAGGGATCTGGGCGGCCCGGGACACCGCCTGGTGGTATCCTTGGGTGGCGATCCTCGCCGCGCCCAGCATCGCCCTCTCCGCCGCCTACATCCTGCGGGCGCTCCAGGCCACGTTCTTTGGGGAGCTGAACCGGGAGCGCTACCCCCATGTGGGGGACGTGACCGTCCTGGATAAGGTGGCCATCGTCACGCTGGCGGTCTGGTTCGTCCTGATCGGAGTGTTCCCGCGGGTGATGACCGACCTGATCCAGACGGGAGTGGAGCCGATCGCGGCGCTGCTGCACGGGGCGATGCTGGCCTCCCTCCGTTGAGATCCGCTGATCCAGAGGAGGCATGGATGAGCGAGCTGTCCTGGTGGGCGCATCTCTGGTCGGTCCTGCCGGAGATCGTGCTGGTGGTCGCGGCGGTCGTGACGATGGCCGCGGACGCCTGGCTGCCGGAGGGACGCAAGCGGGAGCTGGGCTACTGGGCCATCGGGGGGCTGGCCGTGGCCCTGGGGGTGACAGCGGTCCAGGCGGCACAGCTGGCCGGAGGGATGGCGGCCCCCTATGAAGCGTTCGGTGGATCCGTGCGAGCGGATCTTGCGGCGATGCTGTTCCGCCTGATCTTCCTGCTCGCAGGGATCCTCACGGTGGCGATCTCGATGGATTTCCGCCCCCTGCGCCAGAGCGGCGAGTATTACACCCTCCTGCTCCTCTCGATCCTGGGGATGGGCCTGATGGGGGCGGCGGTCAACCTGGTGACGTTGTATCTGGCCCTGGAGACGGTGGGGATCGCCCTGTATCTGCTGGCGGGATATCTGCGGGACACCCCGCGTTCCGCGGAGGCGGGGCTGAAGTATTTCCTGTTCGGGGTCTTCAGCTCCACGATCATGCTGTATGGCCTGGCCCTTCTGTATGGCTTCACCGGGGAGATCGCCTACGCCCGCATCGCCCAGGCCCTGGGAGCGCTGCCTTCTCCGGCGGTGATGGCGGCCCTCCTGCTGGTGCTGGTAGGGTTCGGCTTCAAGGTCTCCGCCGTGCCCTTCCATTTCTGGACCCCGGATGTCTATGAGGGGGCGCCGACGCCGATCACCGCCTTCATCTCGGTGGCTTCCAAGGCGGCCGGGTTCGCCGTGCTCATCCGGGCGATGATCGAGGCCTTCCCCACGGTGCAGGGGAATTGGGTCGCCCTGATCTCGGCCCTGGCCTTCGTCACCATGACCGTGGGGAACCTCCTGGCGATCCCCCAGCGCAACCTCAAGCGGCTGCTGGCCTACTCGAGCATCGCTCAGGCCGGTTACATCCTGATCGGGGTGGCAGCGGCCAGCCCCCTGGGGATCGCCGCCTCGATCTTCTACCTGGGGATCTACACCTTGACCAACATCGCTGCCTTCGCCGTTGCGGTGATCATGACCAACGTAACGGGAAGCGAGGAGATCCGGGACCTGGCGGGGCTGTCCCGACGTTCCCCCGGCCTGGCCCTGGCGATGCTGGCTGCCCTCCTCTCCCTGGGGGGAATCCCTCCGCTGGTCGGCTTCTTCGCCAAGCTGTTCGTGTTCGCCGCGGCCATCGAGAGCGGATTGCTCTGGCTGGCCATCGCCGGGGTGCTGAACGCCATGGTGGCGTTTTATTACTACATCATGGTGGCTCGGGCGATGTATGTGGACCGATCGCCCGAGGAAGGGAAGCCCGTGTGGATCTCCCGCCCGGCCCGTTTCACCTTGTGGTTCACCGTGGCGGGAGTGTTGTTGCTCACAGTGCTGGTCTATCCGCTTTACCAGCTGGCGCAGATGGCCGCCCAGGCCTTCTGAGCCGGATCAAAACCGGCTGACGGGTGTGAATTTTCGGGGAGGGATCTTGTCGACAGACGGGCAGGCCGGTATCATTATGGTCGTGTGGCTCAGCAGGCGCGAAGCCGGAGCTGAGAAACCTTCAGGCAAGCGGTTTCGATGAAATCCCCTGGACGATGGTGGATCCGGGCCTGGAACTTAGCGCTGGCGGGGGCGCTCTCCCAGATCGGGTTCATCCCGGTGGTGTTTGTGGTGGGGGCGATGCTGTGCGGGCTGTGGCTGGATCTGCGGCTGGGGACCCGGCCGGTGCTGACGGCGGCTTGCATGATCGCCGGCGCGACTCTGGGCCTGGTGGTGATGGTCCGCACGGCGATGACCGCAGCCTCCCGATTCCGGATGGAGGGAACGCAACCCGGGAGGCGAGGCCCCGGCCCCGCCAGGCTCCGGCAGGAAGACGAGCCGGATGATCCTGGAGAGGCGGCTGGATAAAGCCCGGTGATGCTCCGGGCGGATGAATCGATCAACCAATCCGGGAGGGTGAGACGCCGCAATGGGGAAGTTGATCCGACGGATGGGTCCTTATGCGTTGTTGGGGCTGATCGCCCTGCTCTCGTGCGGGGTGGGAGGACAGGCTTCGTTCTGGTTGCTGGGGAGCCTGCGGGCGCTCATCGGCGGGCTGGGCGTGATCTCCTTCCCCTCGGCGGGCGGGCTGATCGGGTTTCTGGTGGTCGATGCTCTTGTGATCGCCCTGGTGCTGTGGGGGCTGCGGGATACGCGGGTGATCCGTTATTTCCAGAGGCTGGTGGTGGTCCCCCTGATCCTGGGCTTCGTGCTGGGGACCTCGTTGTTTTTCGGCACCCTGGGGCAGGGGCTCTCCGTGGCGGGCAAGCCGATCAAGACCGTGCTGCCGGTGATCCTGGTGAAGCCGGAGCCGCTGACCGGCCCTCTGTTCTTCGGCGCCCCGCTCACCAACACCATGGTGGCCATGGTTCTGGTGGACCTGGTGGTCCTGGGGCTGGGCTTCCTGGCAGCCCGACGGGCAGGCCCGCTCCCGCCTCCGGTGCGCGGCCTGGGGATCCTGGTCAACCTCTTCGAGTTCCTCGTGGAGGCGCTGTATGAGAACCTAGCCAAGGTGGTCCTGGGCCCCCGAGCTCGCCATGTCTTCCCGCTGGTGGCTTCGATCTTCCTGATGGTGCTCACGGCGAACTGGCTGGGCTTGATCCCCGGCTTCGATTCCATCGGGAAGGTGGAGCCTGCCCACGGCCCTGAGCCGGGCTATGCGGTCCTTCATTGGGGTCCGATCACTTTGCTGACAGCAGAGCCGGCGGCGGCTCCTGCGGAGGCCTCCGGTTCGAAGGCGGGCGCGCATGGAGAGGGTGAAGGGCACGCGGAGGGAAGCGCAAAAGCCGGGGAAGCCCATGGGACCGGCTTCGTCTTGGTTCCCTATCTCCGCGCCCTGAGCACCGATCTGAACTTCACCATCGGGCTTGCCCTTGTGGCGGTCTTCATGGTGCAGGTGTGGGGAGTGCGAGCCCTGGGACCGGGCTATTTCTGGAAGTTCTTCAACGTGAAGGCGCTCCGCCGCGGCTTCATGGGGATCATTGAGTTCTTCGTGAGCCTCCTGGAGCTGATCAGCGAGGTGGCCAAGATCGTCTCCTTCTCCTTCCGATTGTTTGGGAACATCTTCGCCGGCCACGTGTTGCTGGGGATCATGATCTTCCTGCTCCCCCTTCTGATCCCGGCGGTCTTCTACGGCCTGGAGATCTTCGTGGGGCTGATCCAGGCCTTCATCTTTATGATGCTCACCCTGGTTTTCATCGCCCTGGCGACAGCCGGGCATGGGGAGGAGCATTCGGAGAGTCATCACTGAACGAAGCGAAGGATCCGGAGCCGGCCTGTTCGGTGCCGGCGCGTGCCGGATTGTCGCAAACCAAAAAATCTCTCATAAGGAGGATCTAAGATGTTGGGGTTGATTCTGGCGCAGGAGATCCTTTCGCCACAGGCGTTGAGCGTGCTGGGAGCCGGTCTGGCGATCGGCCTGGGGGCGTTGGGCCCCGGGATCGGCATCGGGCTTCTGGCCAGCGGGGCTTTGCAGGCGATCGGGCGTAACCCCGAAGCGACCCCGCAGATCCAGCTCAACATGATTTTGGCCATTGCGTTCGCTGAGGCCATTGCAATCTACGCGCTGGTCGTGGCGCTGCTCCTGAAGTTCGTCGCGTAGTCGAACACCTGAACCTCGAGGTCCGGGAGGCTGGCGTTGGAGGCCCTTGGGATCAACCCGATCTATCTGATCGCCCAGATCCTCAACTTCCTGGTGATCTGGTTTCTGCTGTCCCGTTTTGTCTTCCCCCGGGTGCTCAAGGCCCTGGAGGAGCGACGGGCGCTGATCGAGAAGGGACTGGAGGATGCGAAGGCGGCGGAGCAGCTGCGGGCGAGCATGCAGGCCGAGCGCCAGCGCATCCTGGAGGAGGCCCTGGCCGAGCGCCAGCGGATCGTCGCCGAGGCCGTGCGCCAGGCGGAGCAGCAGCGCGCCCAGATCCTCTCCGAAGCGCGGGCGGAAGCTCAGCGCATCCTTGAGGTGGCCCGGGAGGAGGCCGAACGGGAGCGGGAGCGCGTTCTGGGGGAGCTGCGTAACCAGATCGCCGCCCTGGCCCTGGCGGCGGCCCATCGCGTGGTGGGGGACGCTTTGGATGAATCCCGACACCGACGCCTGATCCAGGAGTTCTTTACCGCGATCCCCCCTAAAGCCTTAGACGAGCTCCGGGGTCTGAAGGGGGAGCGCGTGGAGGTGATCAGCGCTCTCCCCCTCCAGGAGGAAGAGAAGGCGCGTATCCGTCAGGAGCTCGCCGCCCGCCTGGATTCCCTCGGAGAGATCGTCTTCCGCGTGGATCCCACCATCCTGGGGGGCTTGATCCTTCGGGTGGGCGATCGGGTGGTGGACGGCAGCGTGCGAGCCCGAATGGAAGGGCTGCGGGCGGCGCTCATCGGCTGAGGACCCGCTTCGCGCGATCCGGATGGAGCCGGGACCACGCGTGGCCCCGGCTCCGTTGTCTTTTCGCTCTGCCCATCTCTTTGAACTCGGATGTAGAATAAACGGGGAGTTTTCCGTCTAAAGGGAGGACCCATGGCCGTGGAGCACCTCAAGGAGGCGGTGCGACAGGCTTTGCCGCAGTGGCTTCGGGAGGACCCGGCGATCCGCCAGGTCCTCCGGGAGGCCCTCATCGAGGCGCTGCGACCGTGGGAGGAGGTGTTGTCGGAGCTCCGGGACTTCCGCCGGGAGATGGAAAAACAACGGGAGTCCGATCGACAGATGCTGACCGGGCTGACACAAGCGGTCCAGCAGTTGATCGAGACCAGCCAGGCGAACTCAGACGCAATCCGGGTGATGACGGCTCGCTTAGAGGAGCATTCTCGGCGTTTGGGGGAGCATTCGGAGGTTATTCGGAGTCTGATGGAGCGGGTGGAGGAGCATTCCCGGCGTTTGGGGGAGCATTCGGAGGTCATCCGACAGCTAATGGAAAAGGTGGAGCGTCATGCCCAGGTGATCGAACGGCTTCTGGCGGCTGTGGATCAGCATTCCCAGGAGATCCGCCGCCTGGGAGCGACCATTGGGGCTATCGGGGCTCGTTGGGGTCTACACAGCGAGGCCGCCTTCCGGGATGGGATGGCCGCGCTGTTGCAGGAGGCGGGCTGGCAGGTGGACCGCTTCCTCGCGATGGACCCGGAGGGCTACGTCTTCGGGCGCCCCGACCAGGTGGAGATCGATGCGGTGATCCGGAATGGGAAGGCCATCCTGATTGAGATCCGCTCCTCAGTTAGCCGGGGCGATGGGGCAGCCTTCCAGCGGAAAGCCGAGTTCTACACCCGCCGCACCGGCCTGCCGGTCGCCCGGCGCATCCTCATTTCCCCCATGGTGGATCCGCGGGCCCGCGATCTGGCCCGGCAGATGGGGATGGAGATCTACACTTATCCGGAAGACGTCCCCCCGGAGCCTCCCGCTGGGGGTTGAGTGCGGGCGAGGCCCGATCCGGCGCGTGCTATGCTCTCCGCGCTCCTCTGGTGGTTCCTGCTCACCCTGATCGCCCTCGCGGCCTGGCCGCTCACGTTCCTTGTCTTCCGTCCCTTGCCGGACCGCGGGCTGGCTTTCGCGCGGCCTCTGGGGTTGCTGCTGATGGGCTTCCTCTGGTGGTGGGGTGGCAACCTGGGGCTGCTGCCATCCTCCGCCGGGGGTGCCCTGACCGCCGGGGGGCTCACCCTCGCCCTGGGCCTCTGGCTGGCCGGGCGGGCCGGGGAATCCCCGTGGGGATGGCTTCGCGCGCGCCTGGGTCAGGTTCTCTTCTATGAACTCCTTTTCGCCCTCGCCTTCGCCGGCTGGACCCTCTTCCGGACTTACAATCCGGAGATCACCTACACCGAGAAGCCGATGGAGCTGGCCTTCCTCAGCGCCGTGGTGCGGGCAGCGCGTTTCCCTCCTCATGATCCCTGGCTCTCAGGCTTCGCCATCAGCTATTACTACTTCGGCTACATCCTCCTGGGGCTTCTCACCGAGCTCTCTGGCCTGCCGGCCCGCATCACGTTCAACCTCGGGGTCTCCTCCTGGTTCGCCCTGACGCTGCTGGCGGCCGCCGGCGTGGGGTGGAACTTGTGGGCGCTCGATCGGCCGGGCCGACCGCGGATGGCGGGGGCGGTTGCCCTCCTCGCGGCCTTCTGGGTGGGCCTGGCGGGGAACGGAGAGGCGATCCTGGATCTGGCCCATTCGTGCGGCTGGATCCGGGACCCCGGGTTCTGGGCCTGGCTGGACATCCCGGAGCTGAACGCGTCGCCTCCTGCTCGTCCATGGCCGGCATGCTGGCCCCCGCTGGAGCGGCCCTGGGTCTGGTGGCGGGCCTCCCGGGTGGTGCGGGATTACACGCCGGAGGGCGAGCACCAGGAGGTCATCGACGAATTCCCTCAGTTCAGCTTCCTGCTCGGGGATCTCCATCCCCATGTGCTGGCGTTGCCCTTCAACCTCATGGCCATCGCCCTTGCCCTGGCCCTTTTCCGGGCTGGGGAAAGGTTCCCCGGCTTCCAGTCGGACCGGTCGGTCAAGCCCTTGCTTCGCTTTCTGGAGGCCCATGGGCCGCCTTTCTGGATCCTGCCGGTGGCGTTCGGCGGGCTGGCCTTCCTGAACACCTGGGATTTCCCGATCTACACCGGGCTGGGGCTTGCGGCCTGGGGGCTCGGGGCATGGCGCGCCGGGCGCTCCCCCTCTGCTTGGCTTCGGGAGATCGCGGGCCTGGGGATCGGGATCCTCGTGCTGGGATGGGCTTTATATTTCCCCTTCTACCTCGGCTTTCGATCCCAGGCGGGCGGTTTGCTTCCCAATTTCCATAACGGCACGCGGCTGCCTCAGTTTATGGTCATGTTCGGCTTCCAGGTCGTTGGGATCGCGGCCGGGCTGCTCGCGCAGGCATGGCGCGCAGCCCGGGAAGGGCAGGGAAGCCTTCGGCGCTGGGCCGCCGGCGTGCTGAGCGGCGCGCTGGGCCTCGGGGGGATCCCGGTGGCGCTGTGGGTCAGCCTGTATTTCGGGTTGCGCGAGATCGCGGCCCGTCAGAACCTTCCGCTTCCTGTGGACCTGAGCGCTCTGGAGCCGTGGGTCTGGGGGCGCCTGTGGGATGGAACGGTGATGGTGGGCGGCCGGGCGTTGCCGGGAAGCGGGCCATGGGTCCCGATGCTCTTAGCCGGGATGGCGATCGGGGCGGCGCAACTCTGGCGGCGGGCGAACCGGGAGGGCGAGGATTTCATCCCCCTGCTGATCGTCTTCGGGGCCGCCCTGGCCTGGGCGGTGGAGTTCGTTTACATCCGGGATTTCTTCGGAACCCGGATGAACACGGTGTTCAAGCTCTACTATCAGGTGTGGGTTCTGTGGGGCCTGGCCCTGGCCTGGGCGATGGGAGCGCTCTGGGAGCGAGGGGGTCGCGCACGCCCGGCCCTCGCGATCGGGTTCACCGGCATGATCGCCCTGGCCGCCCTCTATCCGATCCTGATGATCCCGGTCAAAGCGGAGTTCTTCTCCCGACCGCCGACGCTGGACGGCTATGCTCACCTCGCGCAGTCGGCCTCGGATGACTTGGCGGCGATCGAGTGGCTGAACGCCCACGTGCCGGGCACGCCGGTGATCCTGGAGGCGCCGGGCTGGGAAGGGATCTCGTTCCAACCGGAGATCGGGCGCTTCGCCGCGCACACCGGGTTGCCCACCGTGCTGGGCTGGGGCGGCCACGAGCATCAGTGGCGAGGATCCTACGCCGAGATCGCCCGCCGCGAGCCCGATCTCCGGATCCTCTGGCAATCCCCGGACCTCGAAGAGACCCGAGCGCTCCTGGAGAAATATCGCGTCGTCTACGTGATCGTCGGTCAGACGGAGCGCAGGCTGTTTTCGCCTTCTGTCTTGCGGAAGTTCGAGTTGCTGATGGACCCGGTTTTCCGCCATGGGGAGACGGTGATCTACCGGAGGCGGGAATGAAGGACCCGTCGCGCCGTAGCGAGGACCGGTGGATCCTCCTCGGGCTTTTCGGGCTGGCCCTGGCCCTGCGGGCCTGGGACCTGGGGGCGCGGCCGGCGTCGCCCGGGGAAGCAGCGCAAGCGTGGGCGGCCTGGCGAGGCGGGGAGTTGCCCTCTGAAGGCAGTCCGTTGCTCGCCGGATGGAGCAAGATGGTCTTCGCCCTCTTTGGACCCGATGAAGGCTGGATGCGCGCCGGAAGCGCCCTGGCCGGCGCCCTCACGGTCCTGGCCCTGTGGAACTTTCTACACCCTGCCGGACGCGCAGCCGCGATCGGGGGAGCGATCCTTTGGGCCGTTTCCCCCACCGCCGTGATGGCCGCTCGCTTCCCGGATGGCAACGCCATCGCCGCTGCGACGCTGGCCGCCGCCCTGGCCTTCGGGGGGTTCTCCCATTCAGCCCGCTGGATCGGTCCGGCCGTGGCTCTGGGAATCGGGGTGACAGCCGGGCCGGCCTTCTGGACCGGCGTGCTGGCCCTTCTCCCCGCGCTCGCCCTGGAACCTCCGGATCCCGCTTTTCCCCGCTGGAAGGCCTTGGGGCTTTTGGGCGCCACCGTTCTTTTTGTTGGGACTTGGGGAGGGATTCGGGGGAGCGGCGTCCGAGAGGCCATCGAGATGCTCCCCGCCTGGTGGAGGGGCTTCTCCCCGGAGGGCCTCGCCCTCTGGTGGGCCTCCCTGGCCGCCCTGGTCCGCCTGGAAGCGCCCCTCCTGCTCCTTGGGCTGGCGGGCGCCTTTTTCAGCATACGGATGGGGGATCGGCGGGGGATCGCGGTGGGGGTCAGCGCGGCGCTGGTGACGGTGGTGCGCCTTGCTCGGTTCAGCGCTCCTTTCACGGAGCACGCCGTGGTGCTCCTGCCATGGACGTTGCTGGCCGGGCTGGCGGTTCAGCGGGGATGGGAGGTCCTCGCGCCGGCCCTGCGGGCGGATGCGTCCGGCGTCGGCTTCGGGATCGGGGGGATCGCCATCGGAACGGTTTGGATGGTGCTGCACGTCGAGGCCCCGGATCCATGGATGCGTTGGCTCAGCATAGGAGGTGTCATCGGGGTCCTGATCCTCGCCCTCTTCCTGGTCGAGGGCCTGATGCATCCCGAGGAAGAAAGCCCGCGGGGGAGGGCTCGGTTGTGGAGCCCGGCCTGGGTTGGGATCCTGGGAGCGGTTCTTCTTACAGCGGGCCTGGCCCAGCTGGCGACGAGCGCTGCGCTGATCCGTCGTGTTGATCCGATACCCGGTCTGTCCGAAGCGGAGATGGCTGCCCCGGCCTTGCGGGATTTGGTGGAGACACTGCGGGAGGAGGCCCGATGGCGCCCCGGGGGGCACGGTGCGCTGCGGGTAGGGATCGTGGACCCGGATGAGGAAGCGCCTTTCTGGGAGTGGACGTTGCGGGAGTTCCGCCTGCATCGGGTGAAGATCCTTCGGGATCCTGACGAAGCGGATTTCTGGATCGCTCCGGAGGGGATGGCTCCGGGTCTGGATCCGGTGCGCTGGGTGGGGCGCGTCTTCCCGGCGATGATGGATCTCCGCGGAGCGGAAGGCCTGATCACACGGTATTGGATCCTCTGGGCGCGGGCGCAGTAGAAGTCGCGGCTGAAGCCGCTTCTGCTGCTTCTGTGGTGATGGCCTCTCGACTTCGGCTTATAGCGACCGATTTTCAATCGTCGTTCGAAGCAGCGCCTGGCACGAGAAGCCCTCGCGTGTGCTATAATCCGCCTCCGGCATCTTCGCAGGAGCGGAGCGATGGAGGCAACGATCCGGGTTCCTGCACGATCCCGATGGCGGGCCCTCTGGGAGGATCTGACGCCGGCGGAGCGCCTCGCCTGGGCGATGTTGCTGGCCGCCGCCGTCTTCACCCGCCTCTGGCGCCTGGGGGAGCGGGTGATGAGCCACGACGAAAGCCTCCACGTCTACTACGCCTATGAGCTCTTTAAAGGCAAAGGTTTTCAACATACTCCCCTTATGCACGGTCCCCTCAAGTTCCATCTCGACGCCCTCGCTTATCTTCTGTTCGGGGCGGACGATTTCACCGGACGCCTTCCCGTGGCCCTGGCCGGGATCGCCCTGGTGATGCTGCCCCTCTTCATGCGCCGCTGGTTGGGTCGCTGGGGCAGCTTTGCCGCTTCTCTCTTTTTCTTGATCTCCCCGATGGTGATGTATCACAGCCGCTACATCCGCGACGAGGGCCTGATGGCTCTGTGGGCGGTCCTCACCGTCTGGATGATCTTCGCTTATATGGAAACCCGACAGGACCGCTGGCTCTACGGCTTGGCGGCGATCGTCGCCCTCTTCTACACCACCATGGAGGCGGCCTTCATTTACCTGGCCATCTTCGGCCTGCTGCTCTTCCTCGCCTGGACCACAGCTGTCCTCCGGGATCCCCGCTGGTCCGGGGAGGACCGCCTGATACTGGGAGGGGGGACTGCGCTGCTTCTCCTCGGGGGTGGGCTGGCGCTGTGGGGGCTGGAGCAAAACGCGACGAAGATCCCCATGGCCTTCCTCTGTCAGCCGGAGTCCATCTCCGAATGGGGCCAGCGGTGGGCTCTGGCTGGCGGGTTGATCGCTCTGGCCGGGGTCGGGATCCTGGTGTGGCGGCTGGCGGAATGGGGGCGGGCCCGCTTGCAGGAGCAGCCGACCTTCAACCTGATGATCGTCATCGGGGGTCTGAGCCTGTGGATGCTCTCCCCTGCCGCCCTGATCTGGCTGAATCCCGTTTCGCAGCTCCTCTTCGACCGCGTCTTCGTCCCCGTGTCGATCTTCGAAAGCGGCTCTTTCAGCGGGATCACCGGGGAGATGATTCGAGTCCTTGTCCTCTTCTTGCTCTTCGGGGCCCTGAGCACCGCCCTCGGGATGGCCTGGGATCCGGGGCGCTGGCTGATCCTCATGGGGATCTTCTTCGGGATCACTCTCCCGCTGTTCACGACTTTCTTTACCAACGGCGCAGGGATCGCCACCGGCTACATCGGCTCCCTGGGCTACTGGATGGCGCAGCAGTGCGTCCAGCGGGGAAGCCAGCCGCTCTTTTATTACTTCGTCATCGCCCCGATGTATGAGTTCATGCCGATCCTGCTCTCCCTGCCGGCCCTTGGTTATTACGCCGGGCGATGGCTTGCAGGGGCATCATTCCCCACCCCTCTGGACGCTGCCTTTCGGGGGTTCCTGGGGTTCTGGGTGATCCTCTCGTGGGTCGCTTACACGCTGGCCGGGGAGAAGATGCCATGGCTCACGGTCCATCTTACGGTCCCCATGATCCTGCTTTCCGCGACCTTCCTGAACGACACCCTGGGGGCTCTGGATTGGGGCCGGTGGTGGCGGGGCGGCGGAGCCGTCGCCGCGTTGCTGATCCTCCCCTTTGGGGCTGCCCTCCTGGGTCTTCTGACGGCCTGGCCTCAGGCCCGCTTGGCCATGCAGGCCCCGACCCTGGAATCTCTCCGGGCAGCCAACCAGGTCATCGCAGCTCTGATCAGCATAGGAGCCGTTGTAGGGGGCTGGGTCTACCTGGGCCCGCGTCTCGGCCTTGCCGGGCTCTTTCAGTCCTTCGCCCTCGCCGTCCTGGCCGTTCTCCTCTTCGCCACCCTTCACGTGGCCTGGCGCTTCAACTTCATCAACTACGACCTGGCCCTGGAGCACGGGGTCTACGCCCACGGCGCCCCCGGTGTGAAGATCGCCATGCGCCGTATCGAGGAGATCGCCCGCGCCCTCGGGCGGGACGCGGTGACGGTGGCTTACGACAACGACAGCTCCTGGCCCTTCACCTGGTATCTGCGGGACTGGAGGCAGCGCTATTTCGGAGAGAACCCGCGGCGCGAGGACCTGGAGGCCCCGGTGATCCTGGTGGGCAGCGCCAACTGGTATAAGGTGGAGAACGCCCTCCGCAACACCCATGAATCTTATCTATACCATCTGATCTGGTGGCCGATGGAGGATTACCGGGAGCTGACCTGGGAGCGCCTCCAGCGCTGGCTTTTGGATCCGGCGCGGCGGGCGGCTCTCTGGGACATCTTCTGGAGCCGGGACTACACCCGCTACGATCAGATCACCGGGAAAACCCACACCCTTGAGGACTGGCCGCTGGCCCATGATTTCAAACTCTTCATCCGAAAGGATGTGGCGGCGAAGGCCTGGCCCCTGCGTCCTCAGCAGGCGCTCGCCGCGCCCACGCCGCCGCCGGATCCTTACGCCCCTGTGAGCCGGAGCCTGACCGCCGTTCAGATCCTTGGAGGCCCCGGAAGTGAACCCGGGCGCTTTCAGGAGCCCCACGGCATCGCCGTTGGGCCGGACGGAACCCTTTATGTGACCGATGGACGCAACCACCGGGTGCAGGTCTTCTCCCCGGACGGCCGGCTCCTGCGGACATGGGGATCCTTCTGCGCCCTTTATGAGAGTGGGGCCCCGGGGTGTATCGATCCCGACGGTCCAGGGCCGATGCCGCTGGGCGCCGGGCAGTTCAACGAGCCCTGGGGGATCGCCGTGGGGCCCGATGACACGGTCTATGTGGCGGACCTGTGGAACCATCGGGTCCAGCAGTTCACCGCCGACGGCCGCTTCCTCCGCGCATGGGGCGGCTTCGCTCGGGTGGAGGATCCGCAGGACCAGCCCGGCACCTTCTTCGGGCCCCGGGGCCTTCAGGTCCATGGCGATCGCGTCTATGTCACGGACACCGGCAACAAGCGCGTCCAGGTTTTCGACCGTGAGGGGCGCTTCCTAACGGCCTGGGGTGGGCCCGGCGTCGAGCCCGGGCGGCTGGACGAGCCGGTGGGCATCGCCGTCCTGCCGGACGGCAATCTGGTGATCGCCGACACGTGGAACCGGAGGATCCAGATCCTGACGCCGGAAGGGAAGCCCGTCCGGTCATGGGAGATCGCGGGATGGCTGGATCAGTCCCCCACTACCAAGCCCGATGTCGCGGTGGACGCCCGCGGTCGGATCTTCGTCACCGACCCCACCGGCTTCCGGGTTCTGGTCTTCGATGCCCGGGGGCAGCCCCTTCTCGCCTTCGGCCAGTATGGGGATGACGCCGCTTCGTTCCTTCTCCCTCAGGGGATCGCCGTCGGGCCTGACGGGCGGGTGTGGGTGGTGGACTCCGGAGGCCACCGGGTGATGGCCTTCCAGGTCCCGTAAAGGTGCGCCGATATCGTTCGTGAAGGAGGGCACGTGCTATAATCGGGTTCGGATCTCTTTTCCAGAGCGTGGGGGATGCCGAAGACGGCGGCGGATCTCACCCCGGAGGAACTGGAGGCGTATCGTGAGGCCTGGCGACGGCGCTGGGCGGAGGAGGAAGCCCGGCGGGCCCGGCGTCAGGAGCGGGCCTGGGCGGTGGCCCGTGCCGCCGCCCGATTATTAAAGGAACGCTTCGGCGCCCGTCGGGTGCGGGCCTTCGGCTCGCTCCCCACCCCGTGGTTCCGGGAGCGCTCCGATATCGATCTGGCGGTGGAAGGTGTTCCCCCCGAGCGTCTGGGCGAAGCGGAGGCTGCCCTGGCGGAGTTGGCCCCGGATTTCCGCGTGGATCTCGTTCCTCTGGAAGCGCTTCGGGATGCGCCCCGGCTGCTTCGCCGCATTGAAGAAGAGGGGGTGGATCTGTGAGGCCTGAGGTGCGGTTGCGGATCGGTCGAATCGAGGGGGATCTGGAGGATCTGCGGCGGGTGGTGGAACGCGCGACCCGCTTCGTGGTGGATCAGGCAGTGCCGGAGGGTCCCCACTGGCATGAGGAGCTCTTGCCTCAGGCAAGCCTGGAGATCCCCTCCCTCCGACCGGCAGTGCTCCGGCGTAGCACGCGGGATTGTCTCGATGAATACCGTCGGTTCCGCCATGTGGTTCGAAACGTCTATGCCTTTGTGTTCGATCGAGCCCGCCTGAGGGAGCTGGCGCGCGGCCTCCCGAAGTGCTTTGAAGATGTCTCCCATGACCTTCAGGCGTTTCGGGAGTTCCTGGAGCGTCTGCATCCAGAGATCTCCAGTTCAACGCAGGGGGAGGAACAATGAAGCTGCATGAGTTCCAGTCCAAACAGCTCTTCGCGCGGTATGGGATCCCGATCCCCCGGGGGAAGGTGGCGACCAGCCCGGAGGAAGCCCGGGCCATCGCCAAGGAGCTGGGGAAGCCGGTGGTTGTCAAGGCCCAGGTCCTGGTGGGCGGGCGCGGCAAGGCAGGGGGGATCCGCCTGGCCCGCACCCCCGAGGAAGCGGAACAGGTCGCCGAGCAGATCCTCAGCATGACCCTCAAAGGCCTGCCTGTGCGCCGGGTCCTCGTGGATGAGGCGGCGGAGATCCAGGCGGAGCTCTACCTGGGGCTCACCATCGACCGGGCGCGCCGGCGGGTCGTGGCCATGGCCTCCTCGGCAGGCGGTGTGGACATCGAGGAGGTCGCCCGGACCACGCCGGAGAAGATTGTTCGGGTGATCATTGAGCCGGAGCTCGGCTTGCGGGAATATCAGGCCCGGACCCTGGCGGCAGGGATCGGGCTGGATCGTTCCCTCTGGGCTTCCTTCACCCAGATCGCTCTCGGCCTGTATCGCTGCTTCGAGGAGAACGATGCGACCCTGGCGGAGATCAACCCCCTGGCCGTGGTGCCCGGCCCGGCGCTGTTGGCCCTGGATGGAAAGGTGATCATCGACGACAACGCCCTGTTCCGTCATCCGGATCTGGCGGCCATGCGCGATGAGGACGAAGAGACGCCGACGGAGCGGGAGGCCCGCAAGTATGGGATCAGCTATGTGCAGCTGGATGGCAACATCGGGTGCATGGTCAACGGAGCCGGCCTGGCGATGGCGACCATGGACATCATCCAGCTCTATGGAGGACGCCCGGCGAACTTCCTGGACATCGGGGGCGGCGCGAGCGCGGAGCGCGTGGCAGCGGCCATGCGCTTGATCCTCTCGGACCCCAACGTGAAAGCGGTCCTGATCAACATCTTCGGTGGCATCACCCGCTGCGATGAGGTCGCCCGAGGGATGCTGGCCGCTTTTGAGATGGTCCGCCCGCGTGTGCCTGTGGTCGTCCGGCTGGTAGGGACCAACGAGGCCGAAGGCCGGGCGATCCTGCAACAGGCCCAGGGGGTCACCCTGTATACGGCCACCACCCTCGTGGAGGCCGCCCAGCAGGTCGTGCGCCTGGCCGGGGATGGGCACGGATCCTCCCCGTCCGGGCCGGAGCAGCGGCGATGAACCGATGGCGGGACTGGTGGCGACAGGCTCAGGCGGATCTGCGGCATGCTCGAGAGAGCGTGCGGCTGGAGGATTACGCTTGGGCCTGCTTCGCAGCTCAACAGGCTGCGGAGAAAGCCTTGAAAGCCCTCTATATGAGGCGAAACCAGATCGCCTGGGGGCATTCCGTGCGGTTGTTGCTGGAGCAGCTCGGCGAGGAGATCCCTGAAAGCCTGCTCGAGGCGGCGCGCATTCTGGATAAATATTACATCGGCCCACGGTATCCGAATGCCCATCCGGCCGGGGCACCCTTTGAACTATATACCCGCCATGAAGCGCTGGAGGCCATCCGGCTCGCTGAGGAGATCCTGAGCTATGTCCGTGCGGATTTGGAAAGCTGACCGTCAGAGGATCCAGAGCGGCCTGGAGCGCTGGTTGAAGGAGGTCATCGAGCCGGCGCAGGAGGTTCGAGAGGTCTGGCTGTTCGGATCCTACGCGCGAGGGGAAGAGTGGCCGGGAAGCGATGTGGATCTGCTGTTGATCGTGCGCGAAGCGGAGGGGCGTTTCGAGGATCGTGCGCTGCGGTATATTCCTCTGCGCTCGGATTTGCCTCTTGAGATATTCGTCTACACAGAGGAGGAGGCGCGTGCCCTATCCGGGCAGCCCGGCTCTTTGGTCTGGATCGCCTTCCGGGAGGGTCGGTGTCTCTGGCGGCGGGAGGAGGACGCGGGACCCGGCGGATAAGAGCGGGCGGAGGTTATCCTTTCGAGGAGGAGATCGGCGATGAGCATCCTGGTCCATCGCAACACGCGCGTGGTGGTGCAGGGGATCACGGGCCGCGAAGGCCAGTTCCACACCCAGCAGATGCTGGAATACGGCACGCAGGTGGTGGCCGGGGTCACCCCGGGCAAGGGCGGGCAGTGGATCCTGGGGATCCCGGTGTTCGACACTGTGAAGGAAGCCGTGGAGGCGACCGGGGCCAACTGCTCGGTGATCTTCGTCCCTGCCCGCTTCGCCCCCGACGCCATCCTGGAAGCGGCCGACGCGGGAGTCCCCCTGATCGTCTGCATCACGGAGGGGATCCCCGTTCAGGACATGATTCGGGTCCGGGCTTACCTGGATCGTAAGGGTGTGCGGCTGATCGGGCCCAACGGACCCGGCCTGATCACCCCGGGGGAATGCAAGGTGGGGATCATCCCTGGCCACATCACCCGCCCGGGCCCGGTGGGCATTGTCTCGCGCTCGGGGACCCTGACCTATGAGGTGATCGCGGCCCTGAGTCAGCGGGGCATCGGCCAGAGCACCTGTGTGGGGATCGGCGGCGATCCCATCCCTGGAACCAATTTCGTAGAAGTCCTGGCGATGTTTGAGGAAGATCCACAAACGGAGCATATTGTGCTGATCGGCGAGATCGGCGGCACGGAGGAGGAGCGGGCGGCGGATTTCATCGCCACGAAGATGAGCAAGCCGGTAACGGCCTTCATCGCCGGGCGCACGGCGCCTCCGGGCAAGCGCATGGGGCATGCGGGGGCGATCATCGAGGGAGGGACCGGCTCCGCTGCGGAGAAGATCGCCAAGCTGGAAAGCGTGGGCATCCCTGTCGCCCGCCATCCGGAGGAGATCGCGGAGATCGTGGCCAGCCGGCTCGGTGTCCGCGCGTGAAACGTATGGATGGCGCGATGATCCGTTTCGACCGGGTCTCCAAACGGTTCCATGCCCATCGCCAGCGCCCTCGCTCCTTTCATGAGTTGTTCGTCGAAGGGTGGCGGCTCTGGCGGCGACCTCCGGCGGAGGTTTTCTGGGCGCTGCGGGATGTCTCCTTCGAGGTAAAGCCCGGTGAGACCGTGGGTCTGATCGGGCCCAACGGCGCGGGCAAGAGCACTGTGCTCAAGCTCGCCGCCCGGGTCCTGGAGCCCACGTCCGGCCGGGTGGAGGTGCGGGGACGGGTAGCCGCCCTGTTGGAACTGGGGGTGGGTTTCCACCCGGAGCTGACAGGCCGGGAGAATGTCTTCCTGAACGGCGCCTTCATGGGCATCTCCCGCCGGGAGATGGCCCGCCGCCTGGAGGCCATCGTCGCCTTCGCCGAGCTGGAGGACTACATCGATGTCCCCGTCAAGCACTACTCCTCCGGGATGTATGTCCGTCTGGCTTTCGCGGTCTCCGTCTACCTGGATCCCGAGATCTTGCTGGTGGACGAGGTGCTGGCGGTGGGCGACGCGGCTTTCCAGCGCAAATGTGTGGATCATCTGATGGCCCTCCAGCAGGCCGGAGTGACCATCCTGCTGGTCTCCCATGACCTGGAAGCGGTGCAGCGGCTCTGCCACCGCGCCTTCTGGTTCGATCACGGTCGGATCCGGATGGAGGGGATGCCATCCAGTGTGGTCCAGGCCTATCTGGATCAGGTCCGCGAGCGGGAGGACCAGGCTCTTCGGGATCACAATCGGCAGGAAGTGCCCGCGCGCCGGGGGAGCGGGCGCGTGCGGATCGAGCGGGTCTACCTGACCGACGGCGATGGTCGAGAGCGCTATCATTTCGAGACCGGGGAGACCATCCGGATCCATATGCGCTATCGTGCGCGGGAGCGAATCGAGCGACCGATCTTCGGCCTGGCCATCCATCGACAGGATGGGGTTCACATCTGCGGCCCCAACACAGCCTTCTCCGGTTTCGAGATCCCTTGGGTGGAGGGAGAGGGGGAGATCATCTATACGATCCCCACTCTTCCGCTCCTGGAGGGCACCTATTTGATCTCGGTGGCTGCCACAGATGAGCGGGACAGCGAGATCTTCGATTATCACGATCGGGCTTATGTCTTCCGGGTGGTGCGCGGCCGGCATCCGGAGCGCTATGGCCTGATGACCATGGGCGGCCGCTGGGATCACGAGCGGCTCTCGGTCCCACAGAGCCTTTCCGTCCTGTAAGCGCTTGTTCCTTACGTTACGATGAATCAGGAGGCAGACGATGAGCGATGATCTGGAGGGGTTGCTGAAGGTCTTGACCGAGGCCCACGGCGTCCCGGGTTATGAAACGGAGGTCCGCGAAGTGATGCGTCGTCTCTTGGAGGGCCTGGGGGAGATCGAGCAGGACAACATCGGCAGCCTGATCTGCCGGCGCGGCGAAGGCGGGCCTCGAGTGATGCTGGCAGCCCACATGGACGAGATCGGCTTCATGGTCAAGCACATCACTCCCGAAGGCTTCATTCGCTTCACCCCCCTGGGTGGATGGTTCGATCAGGTGCTCCTGGGTCAGCGTGTTGTCATCAAGACACATAAAGGAGATGTGATCGGCGTGATCGGCGCTAAGCCACCTCATCTGCTTCCACCGGATGAGCGCAAGAAGGTGGTCGAGAAAAAGGATATGTATATCGACATCGGTGCCACCTCGGCGAAGGAGGTGGAGGAGGCCGGGGTGCGTATCGGCGACCCCATCGTGCCCCTGGCGCCGTTCCAGGTGCTGGCCAGTGGCAAGGCGTATCTCGCTAAGGCTTTCGATGACCGGGTGGGCTGCGCGGTGCTGGTGGAGGTCATGCGCCGCCTGGCCCGAGAGGGGCACCCCAACACCGTCTACGCTGTGGCGACGGTCCAGGAGGAGGTGGGCCTGCGGGGGGCGGCCACCAGTGTGGAGAAGGTGAACCCCGAGGTGGCCTTGATCCTGGAATCGGACATCGCTGGGGATGTTCCGGGCATCAAGCCCGAGGAGTCTACGGTGAAGTTGGGCGGTGGTCCCACCATCGTCGTCTACGATGCTCGCATGATCCCGAACCTCCGCCTACGGGATCTGGCGGTGGAAACCGCCTGCGCCCTGGGGATTCCCATTCAGTTCTCTGTGATCGAGGGAGGCGCCACGGACGGCGGCGTCATTCATCTGCATAAAGGAGGGGTGCCCACGCTGGTCCTCGGCGTCCCCGCTCGACATATCCATAGTCATGGGGGGCATTGTCCATCGTGACGATATCGAACGAGCCATCGCGCTGGTCACAGCCCTGGTGCAACGCCTGGACACGGAGACGGTGGCCCATCTGAGGTCATGAAGGGAAGCTGTCTGAGTTATAATTATCCCCGTGACGCCTTTCACAACGGGGTCGAAGCGGGGTTCCCATATCCCACTGGACGTGAGGTGGACGATGGCGGATCGGACGGACGCCTGGCAGGAGCTGATTGCCTCTTTACAGCAGCGCATTGAGGCATATACCCCTGAAGTGGAGGTCGCCGAGATCGGCGAGGTCCTCGAGGCCGGGGATGGCATCGCCCGCTGCTCGGGCCTCCGCAACGTGATGGCCAGCGAGCTGGTGGAGTTCGAGAACGGCGTGATGGGCATCGCCTTCAACCTGGAGCGCGATAACGTCGGCGTCATCATCCTGGGAGATTTCAGCGGCATCCGCCAGGGGATGAAGGTCCGGGGCACCGGCCGCATCGCCTCGGTGCCGGTCGGCCAGGCCCTCCTGGGTCGCGTGGTGGACCCCCTGGGCCGACCCCTGGACGGGAAAGGGCCTATCGTCACGGATCGCTACCGGCCCATCGAGCGCATCGCCCCCGGTGTGACCAAGCGCCAGGACGTGGACACCCCGGTGCAGACGGGCATCAAGGCCATCGACGCGATGATCCCCATTGGGCGTGGCCAGCGGGAGCTGATCATCGGCGACCGCCAGACGGGGAAGACCGCCATCGCTGTGGACACTATCATCAACCAGAAGGGCAAGGGGATGGTCTGCATCTACGTGGCCATCGGTCAGAAGCGCGCCCAGGTGGCCCGTCTGGTCGATATCCTCGAGCGCTACGGCGCGATGGATTACACCATCGTGGTGGCGGCCACCGCCTCCGACCCCGCCGCCCTGCAATACATCGCCCCCTACGCGGGCTGCGCCATGGGGGAGGAGGTGATGGAGAACGGGGTGATCGTCGACGGCCAGCTGGTCAACGACGCCCTCATCGTCTACGACGATCTTACCAAGCACGCCTGGGCCTACCGCCAGGTCTCCCTGCTGCTCCGGCGTCCGCCCGGCCGAGAGGCCTACCCGGGCGACATTTTCTACCTCCACTCCCGGCTTCTCGAGCGCGCCGCTCGGCTGGCCAACAAATACATCATCGTGCCGAAGGACGCTCCCGAGGATGCCCAGGAGGGCGTCGACGGGAAAGTCTACACCGGCCCTCTGGGCTATAAGGAGGCCCTGAAGGCCCTGGAGGCCCGTCCCGATAAGGAGAACCTCAAAATCCTCAAAGTGAAGGGCTCCGGTGGGAGCCTCACGGCGCTGCCCATCGTGGAGACTCAACTGGGAGACGTCTCGGCCTACATCCCCACCAACGTGATCTCCATCACCGATGGCCAGATCTATCTGGAGACCGACCTCTTCAACGCCGGCATCCGTCCGGCCATCAACGTGGGGATCTCGGTCTCTCGGGTAGGGGGCGCAGCCCAGACGAAGGCCATGAAGCAGGTGGCCGGGCGCCTGCGCCTGGAGATGGCCCAGTTCCGGGAGCTGGCTGCCTTCGTTCAGTTCGGATCGGATCTCGATAAGACCACCCTGGCCATCATCGAGCGGGGCAAGCGGCTGACGGAGATCCTCAAGCAACCCCAGTATGAGCCGATGCCCCTGGAGGAGCAGGTGATGGTCATCTTCGCTGGAACCAACGGCTACCTGGACGCCATCCCGGTGGAGAAGGTGCGCCAGTGGGAGAAGGAGTTCCTGCGTTTCATGGCCACAAATTATCCCGAGGTCGGCCGCGATATCGCGGAACGTAAGGAGATCACCAAGGAGACCGAGGAGAAGCTGCGCCGTGCCATCGAGGAGTTCAACCGCGGCTGGCTGGCGGGATGAGAGGAGGCCTGGACGATGGCCGTCGCCACCCGCGCCCGCATCCAGGTAGACATCAAGCCCTTCCATCCCTACCTGCTTCGCCTGTATGGGGTGAGCGAGGCGGAGTTCGAGTCCCTGGCCGACGAGGATCTCAAGGCGGAATACCTCGACGGGGTGATGATTGTGCACTCGCCGGCGACCGTTCGGCATGAGGAACGCCAGCTTTTCCTTGCCACCCTCTTGAAGCTCTATGCGGATGCCCACCGGATGGGCCGGGTGCTGGGAGGCAACGCGGTGTTCCGGTGGAGGGAGCGACGGCTCGCCCCTGATGTGATGGTGGTGCGAGATGAACAACGGATCGGCCCGAAGGAAGTGGAAGGGCCTCCGGACCTCGTGGTGGAGGTGCTTTCGGAGTCGACGCGGGACTATGATTTGGGGGAGAAGCGGCGGTTGTATCGGGAGGCGGGGGTGGGGGAGCTGTGGCTGGTGGATGTGGAGGGGCAGGTGGTGGTCGTGGAGCGGCGGGGGAGGGGATATGAGCCGGAGGAGATCCATGAGGGCTGGGTGGTTTCGGAGGCGGTGCCGGGGTTCCGGATTCGGGCAGAGTGGCTGTGGCAGGAACCCCTCCCCTCCGTCCTCGGATGCTGGGCGCTGATGCGGGGGAGCGGCGATGCAGGCCCTGCGTTCGCTTGAAGTGCGAAGCGATCATCCCTACCTGCTTCGCCTGTATGGGGTGAGCGAGGCGGAGTTCGAGTCCCTGGCCGACGAGGATCTCAAGGCGGAATACCTCGACGGGGTGATGATCGTGCACTCGCCGGCGGGTTTCTCCCATGAGGATCGCCAGGCTTTCCTGCTCTCCTTGCTCCGTCTCTACGCGGAGGTCCATGGGATCGGGCGCGTGGTCGGAGGGAACGCCCTCTTCCGAGCCGGCCGCCGGCAGTTCGCGCCGGATGTGATGGTCCTGCCTCCGCATGTGCCGATCGTCCGCCAGCGGGCGGAGGGGATCCCGCTCCTCGTGGTGGAGGTGCTTTCGGAGTCGACGCGGGACTATGATTTGGGGGAGAAGCGGCGGCTGTATCGGGAGGTGGGGGTGGGGGAGCTGTGGCTGGTGGATGTGGAGGGGCAGGTGGTGGTCGTGGAGCGGCGGGGGAGGGGATATGAGCCGGAGGAGATCCATGAGGGCTGGGTGGTTTCGGAGGCGGTGCCGGGGTTCCGGATTCGGGCGGAGTGGCTGTGGCAGGAACCCCTCCCCTCCGTCCTCGAATGCTGGCAGGCGATTTCATCCGCAGGCTGAACAGGAGGATGCGGTCGTGCCTACCCTTCGGGAATTGCGGCGTCGCATTCGAACCGTGCGGAGCATCTCCCAGATCACCCGGGCGATGGAGGCGGTATCGGCCTCCAAGATGCGGCGGGCCCAGGAGATGACGCTGGCCTCTCGCCCCTATTCCCAGAAGGCCTGGGAGGTCCTGGTCCATCTCGCCCATCAGGCGGAGGCCAGCGCCCTTCTGCATCCCCTGCTGGAGGTCCGGCCGGTCCATCGGGTGCTGCTGGTTCTGATCACCGCGGATCGCGGGCTGTGCGGCGCTTACAACGACAACATCATCCGTCTAGCTTTCCGGTTCGCCGCAGTGAGCCGCGCCCCCGTGGCCTTCCTGACGGTGGGCCGCAAGGGGCGGGACGCCGTGGCGCGGGTGCGGGGAGCCTTGATTGCGGATTTCTCCCCTATGCCCCGTTGGCCGCGTTTTGCGGACGTGCGGCCCATCGCCCGCCTGGCGATGGAAGAGTTCCTAAAGGGGAGCGTCGATGAGGTCTATGTCGCCTATACGGATTTCATCAACACCATGGTCCAGCGCCCCCGTGTCCGCCGGCTGCTTCCCCTCCGCCTCACCGGTGCCTACGAACCGGCGGTCCCGGAGGCTGTGGAGCGGCTGGACACCCGGGCGGTGGCCAACAAGACGTTTATCTACGAACCGGACCCGGCTCAGTTGTTAGAGGTGATCCTGCCTCGTTTTGTGGAGCTCCAGCTCTATCAAGCGGTTCTGGAAAGCTTGGCCAGCGAGCATTCCGCGCGCATGGTAGCCATGCGCAACGCGACTGAGAACGCGGAGAACCTGATTTACACCCTGACCTTAAGCTACAACAAAGCTCGCCAGCAGTCCATCACCAGCGAGATGCTGGACATCGCGGGAGGCGCGGAGGCGATGCGCCAGGCCGCCCGCGCCCAGATCCAGGCGCGGGTCCGCACCCCCGCAGGCCGCTGAAGCGGCCTGTTCCGCAGATTCGGCGCGTGGAAAACGTCTCGGAAAGGACGTTTCAACATCCTGCTCTGAGCCTCAGAATCTGAATTCAGGAGGTGGACACGGATGGCCAAGGGCTCTGTGGGTCGGATCGTGCAGATCATGGGGAACGTGGTGGATGTGGAGTTCCCGCCCGAGGAGCTCCCCGATATCTATAACGCGATCGAGATCCCCCGGGACGGGCACCGGCTGGTGCTGGAGGTGCAGCAGCACCTGAGCGGCGGTGTGGTGCGCTGTATCGCCATGGACACCACGGATGGTCTGCGCCGGGGCATGGTGGCCTATGATACCGGAGCCCCCATCACGGTCCCGGTCGGGGAGGCCACCCTGGGCCGGGTGTTCAACGTGCTCGGGGAGCCCATCGACGACAAGGGCCCTGTCCACGCCACGGAATACCGGCCCATCCACCAGCCCCCGCCTTCCCTGGAGGAGCAATCCACACAGATCGAGGTCTTCGAGACCGGCCTCAAGGTCATCGATCTGATCGCCCCCTTCATGCGGGGCGGGAAGGTGGCGGTGTTCGGGGGCGCTGGGGTGGGCAAGACGGTGATCATCATGGAACTCATCCGCAACATCGCCACCGTCCACAAGGGCATCTCGGTCTTCGCCGGCATCGGGGAGCGCACCCGCGAGGGCACCCAGCTCTACCGGGAGATGATCGAGGCCGGGGTGATTGACAAGACTGTGATGGTCTTCGGCCAGATGAACGAGCCCCCGGGGGTGCGCCTGCGGGTGGGCCTGACCGCCCTCACCATGGCCGAGTATTTCCGGGATCAGGGGCGGGACGTCCTGATCTTCATCGACAACATCTTCCGCTTCGTGATGTCCGGCTCTGAGGTCTCGGCGCTGCTCGGCCGCATGCCCTCGGCGGTCGGGTATCAGCCCACCCTGGCTTTCGAGATGGGTCAGCTCCAGGAGCGCATCACCTCTACCCGCCGCGGGGCCATCACCTCTATGCAGGCGGTCTACGTGCCTGCCGACGACTATTCCGATCCGGCGCCGGTAGCCACCTTCGCTCATCTGGATGCCACCATCGCTCTGGAGCGGAGCATCGCCGAGAAAGGCATCTACCCGGCAGTGGATCCCCTGGCGTCCACCAGCCGGATCCTGGATCCGCGGATCGTAGGGGAGGAGCACTACACGGTGGCCCGGGAGGTGCAGCGGGTGCTGCAGCGCTATAAGGATCTCCAGGATATCATCGCCATCCTGGGGATCGACGAGCTCTCTGAGGAAGACAAGCTGATCGTGGCCCGGGCCCGCAAGATCGAGCGCTTCTTCAGCCAGCCGATGTTCGTGGCCGAGCAGTTCACCGGCTTGCCTGGCCGTTACGTCCCGTTGAAGGAGACGGTGCGTGGGTTCAGGGAGATCCTGGAAGGCAAGCACGATGATCTTCCCGAAGCCGCCTTCTACATGGTCGGCACCATCGATGAGGCGGTCGAGAAAGCCGAGCGCCTGCGCCGGGGCGAGCTGCGATGAGCCTCGAGGGGCAGGAACTACGGGGACGCTGGCAGCGCATGGTCGCAGACTACCGGGCCCTCCGCGAGGCGGAACGGCGGGATCTGGCGGGCGCCATCTTTTAGACCGTTTGCAGGAGGCGGGCTTCCGGGCAAGCGCGGAGGCCTTCTTGCGCCTCCGGGAAGGGCGACCGGTCAAGATCTTCTTCACCCGCCGTTTCTCGGTAGACTTGCGTCAAGCCTCCTCTCGGTTGGATCGAGAGGCGATCCGGCGCGCCCGGGAGGTGGAGCTGTTCGGGTTGACGTTGCGCTTGGCCACCCCGGAGGATCTGATCGTCTACAAACTAGCTCGTTGGGAGCCTATCGACGAGCGAGATGTGCGGGCGGTTCTGGAAAGCCAGCGAGGTTCTTTGGATTGGACCTACATCGAGGCGGCGGTGCACGACCTGGCCCAGGAGGCTGAGCTTCCGGAGCTGCCGGTCCGCTGGAGCCGTCTGAAGGAGGAGATCGACGGATGAGCCCTCTGCGCCTGGAGATCGTCACCCAGGAACGCGCTTTGTTCAGCGGGGATGTGGATATGGTCGTGGCCCCCGGCGTGGAAGGGGAGCTGGGAATCCTCCCCGGACATGCACCGTTGCTCACCGCCCTGGGGATCGGGCCGCTGCTGGCCCGCCGGGGTAGCGAGGAGCTCTGGTTTGCCATCCACGGGGGCTTTATGGAGGTCACCCCGGAGAAGGTGATCGTGCTGGCGGACGTCGCCGAGCGGGCGGAGGAGATCGACATCGCCCGGGCCGAGGAGGCCCGTCAGCGCGCGGAACAGCTCCTCAAAGAGCGGCCGGCCGGCGTGGATCTCAACGCCGCCCTGGCCGCCCTGCGCCGCTCGCGGGTCCGCCTGGAGGTCGCCCGCCGTCGCCGGATCCGTCGGGAGAGCTCGTCCGGACCATAAAACCTCTTTCAGCCGCCAGGATCCCAAAGAAGCGCCGGATCCGGACGGGATGAGCCATGATGGGCCCGACCACGGAATATGCAATGGAGGAGCGCATCGGGGATGCTCACCAAACGTTTGGGCATTGATCTGGGGACCGCCAACGTGCTGGTTTACGAGGTGGGGCGCGGCATCGTCCTTCAAGAGCCCTCCGTGGTGGCCATGCCTGTGGATGGGGATGAGATCCTGGCGGTGGGAGAGGAAGCGCGAGCGATGTATGGCCGCACCCCGGAGATCATCGAGGTCATCCGACCCCTCCGGGACGGCGTGATCGCCGATTACTACGTCACCGAGCGGATGCTCCGGTATTTCATCAACAAGGTCTGTGGCCCCCTTCGCCTCTTTCGGCCTCACGTGATGATCTCGGTCCCCTATGGGGTGACCAGCGTGGAGAGCCGGGCGGTGCATGAGGCCGCGGTGGCGGCCGGCGCTCACCCCGGACACGTCTATCTGATCCCTGAGCCGCTGGCCGCGGCCCTGGGGGCAGGCCTGCCGGTGGACACCCCCACCGGGAACATGGTCGTGGACCTGGGGGGTGGCACCACCGAAGCGGCGGTGATCTCCATGCTGGGGATCGTGACCGCCCACTCTGTGCGGGTGGGCGGCATCCGGATGGATGAGGCCATCATCGGCTATGTGCGTCGGAAATACAACCTGGCCATCGGGGAGCCGACGGCAGAACAGGTGAAGATCCAGATCGGAACGGCCATGCCCCTGGATCCGCCCCTGACCATGGAGGTGCAGGGCCGCGATCTGGTCACCGGGTTGCCGCGCACGATCACCCTGAGCTCCGATGAGGTGCTGGAAGCCATCCAGGAGCCCCTTCAGGCGGTAGTGGGAGTGGTCCGGGCGGTTCTGGAGCGCACGCCCCCCGAGCTGGCTGCGGACATCATCGATCGCGGGATGGCCCTGGTGGGGGGCGGGGCGCTGCTGCGGCGGATCGACGAGTTCCTGACCCAGCAAACCGGCGTCCCGGCTTACGTCGCGGACGCCCCCATGGCCTGCGTCGCCATCGGGGCCGGCAAGGCTCTGGAGAACATCCACCTCTTCCAGCGCACGCTCACGACAATCTGGTCCTCTTTTTAAATCCGTCCTGAGAGCGCGGGGCGGACTGTCAGGCTTTTCTGTTCTACCCAAGGGATCAGCCCCGCGCCGCCTTATGGATTCGGCGACTTCCTGAGATCAGCGAACGACCAGGTTCCAGGCCCGACGCTGGTAGAGGCGTTCGACTTCGCGGAGGATCTCCTCCGCCTGGGAAAGATCGGCGCGAGCCATCTCCCCGCTGGTCACGGCTTGATCACCTTCCCCCAGTCGAAAGTCCGGCTTCAGGTCCCAGTAGCGGACAGCGCCCTGACGCTTCCGTTGGGCTCCCAGGGCCTTCAGCCGCTCCCGCAAGCGCTCCAGGATCGATGAAAGGAACGGCTCCCGCTCATAAAGGATGTAAGCGTCCTCCGTCAGATCCAGATACAGCGGGGTGATCCGCATCGCTTCTTCCGGCGTCTTCAGGATCACGGAGACCTCCGCCGTGATCCCGCGCTCCCACAGGGCCTTCAGCTGGGGCTCCACCGCCCGATCTGCCTCTTCCAGCCAACCGTAGCGCTCCAGCCGGCGGGCCGGCAGGCCCTCGGCGATCACCAGGAGGTCCACATCCGAGGAGGGGCCCGCTTCTCCCCGCGCCACCGACCCGAACAGGGCGACGGCAACCAGCCGCTCCCCCAGGCTTTGCCGCAGCGCCTCCGCATAGGCCCGGGCGAGAGCCCACAGCGCTCGCTGGATCTCTTCCTGGGAAACGTGCGGAGGATGCGCCATTCGCAGTCCGGCCTTATCCCTCGTTCCCCAGGTAATACGTCATCTGCTGAAGGTGGATCGCCGGGTCGATATACTGCACCAGGATCCCCTTGGGGACCTTGAGATGAATGGGAGCGTAGTTCAGGATGGCGCGGATGCCGGCTTCGACGCAGAGGTCCGCCACCTGCTGGGCGGCGGAGGCCGGCACGGCGATCATGGCGATCTGGACCCGGTGAGCCCGGACGAACTCCGGGACCTCCTGGACGTCCCGGATCACATGAGGCCCGATGGGCCGGCCGATTTTCTCCGGGTCGTTATCGAAGATCGCGATCAGCCGGAAGCCCCGCGGGGTGAAGCCCTGATACTGAGCCAGGGCGTGTCCCAGGTTGCCGGCCCCAATCAGAATCATGTCCCATGTCCGATCCACCTTCAGGATGCGCTTCAAATGCTCGATCAGATCCGGGATGCGATACCCGGTCCCCTGCTTGCCGAAGGTTCCGAAGTAAGAGAGATCCTTCCGGATCTGGGCGGAGCTGATCCCCAGGCGCTCCCCCAGCTCTTGAGAGGAAGTGATCTCCCGACCTTCGGCGGCCATCACCTGGAGCGCCCGCAGATACACCGGCAACCGTCCCACCACAATGTCCGGCACTTTTTGCACGGCCGCCATGCTCACCCTCCGTCTCCGAAATGCGTTGAAATCGCCGATTCCTATATATCACAAATTTGTGAAAAGGGGAATTTAGCGCATCTCCGGAGAGGGGGAGCGGACCGTCGGGGGGGTCTCCACCCGGATCGGAGCGCCGGGAAGGATCCATCCGCTTTCCAGCACCCGGGCGAGCATGCCGCGGCGGCCCCGCAGCGCTTCCTGAAGTCCGGGGCGGATCTCATCCATGCGCCCGCAAGGGGTGCAGGGCTTGGTGATCTCCAGCAGGGCCTCGCCGATCCGCAGGCGGTCACCGGGCTGAAGGGCGTGAAGGGAGAGCCCTCGCACGGTGATGTTCTCCCGCACAGCCCCTGGCCGGAGATCCAGGGCTTCCAGGGTCTCGAGATCCATGAGCAGGACCTGACGGGAGGATCCTGCCCGAGCGTGGGAGTCGCCCACAATGCCGTAGCCGGCCTCCACCCGGAGGGCCGGGACCGCCTCCATGGGCATTCGATGGCCCGGGCATCGGAACAGCGCCACCACCACGGGTTGGTCCATGGAGCTTGCTCCTTGACGCAGATCTCCAGGCGCGCGGCTCGAAGGTTCCCCGAGATGAGGGCTGGAGGACCCGGCGGCCCTCCAGCCCCCTGCGGACGAGGAATCAGAGGTTGGCCACGATGGCCTCAGCGAACTCGCTGGTGCGGACCTCCCGGGCGCCTTCCATCAGGCGCGCCAGGTCGTAGGTCACGATCTTCTGCTGGATGGTGCGGGTGAAGGCGGCCTCGATGGCGTCGGCAACCTCATTCCACCCGATGTAGCGGAACATCATCACCCCGGAGAGCAGCAGCGAGCCCGGGTTTACCTTGTCCAGCCCGGCGTATTTGGGGGCTGAGCCGTGGGTGGCCTCGAAGACGGCCAGCGTGTCCCCGATGTTGGCGCCGGGGGCGATGCCCACCCCGCCCACCATAGCCGCCAGGGCCTCGGAGAGGTAATCGCCGTTGAGGTTGGGGGTGGCGATCACGTCGTATTCCTCGGGGCGGAGCAGGACCTGCTGGAACATCGCGTCGGCGATGCGATCCTTGATGATGATCTTTCCATCCGCAGGTTTGCCCTCGGCCACCTCCGCTTCGGTGATGGTCACATCGCCGAACTCTTCCCTGGCTACCTCATAGCCCCAGCGGATGAAGGCGCCCTCCGTGTATTTCATGATGTTGCCCTTGCCGACCAGGGTGACGCTGCGCCGGCCGTTCTCCAGGGCGTAGCGGATGGCCTTGCGCACCAGCCGCTTGGTGGCCCCCTCGCTGATGGGTTTAACCCCGATGCCGGTGTTGGGCGGCAGGGTGATCTTGAAGGTCCGCTTCAGATAGGCCGCCACCCGCTTGGCCTCCGGCGAGCCTGCTTCCCACTCGATCCCGGCGTAGACATCCTCCGTGTTCTCCCGGAACACCACCATGTTGACCTTATGGGGTTCTTTGAGGGGGGATGGGACCCCCGGATACCATTTGACCGGCCGGATGCAGGCGTAGAGGTCCAGTTTCTGCCGGAGCTGCACGTTGATGCTGCGCCAGCCGTAGCCCACCGGGGTGGTGAGGGGGCCTTTGATGGCCACCACGAACTCACGGATGGCGCGCAGCGTTTCCTCCGGGAGGCGCTCGCCGTAGAGTTCCTCCGCGTCCTCGCCGGCGTAAAGGCGGACCCATGCGATCTTCCGCTGGCCGCCGTAAACCTTCTGCACGGCCGCGTCCCACACCTTCATCGCCGCCGGCATGATGTCCCGTCCCGTCCCATCGCCCACGATATAGCCGATGATCGGATGGTCCGGGACCACCAGCCGCCCGTTCCGCACCTCGATCTTCTTGCCGTCCTCCGGTACGCGCACGTGGGTGAACATGGCGAAACCCTCGTGTGAATCTTTTCACGGGTGATTATACCGGAGGGGCAGGAAGAGGGGAATCCGCCGGAAGGCGTGAGGGACGGTTGACATGGGATCCCGGCCGGGCCTATAATCCCCACGCAACCCTGTGCACGGGGGGCTCCCCATGCAGGTCCGGAATTACATCAACGGCAAATGGGTGGAGGCGCGCTCCGGGGAGTGGTATGTGGACCTCAACCCGGCCACGGAGGAGCCCGTGGCCGAGGTGGTGAAATCCGATGAGCGGGACGTGGCCGCTGCGGTGGAGGCCGCCGAGGCGGCTTTCGAGAAGTGGCGGAAGGTCTCGGCGCCCAAACGGGCGGAGATCCTGTATCGGGCCGGGCAGCTGCTGGTGGAGCGCAAGGAGCAGCTGGCCCGCCTGCTCACCCAGGAGATGGGGAAGATCCTCCCCGAGGCCCGCGGAGATGTGCAGGAGGCCATCGACATGGCCTTCTACATCGGCGGGGAGGGCCGCCGGCTCCTGGGCTACACCGCCCCAGTGGAGCTGCCCAACAAGTTCGGGATGGCCATCCGCGACCCCATCGGGGTCGTCGCCTGCATCACCCCCTGGAACTTCCCCATCGCCATCCCCTCCTGGAAGATCTTCCCTGCCCTGGTCGCCGGCAACACCGTGATCTTCAAGCCTGCCACCGACACCCCGGCCACCGCCGCCGAGTTCGTGCGGATCTTCGAGGAGGCAGGGCTTCCGCCGGGCGTCCTCAACCTCGTCATCGGCCCTGGCCCCACGGTCGGCAACGCCCTGGTCGAGCATCCCACCGTGAAGGCCATCTCCTTCACCGGCTCCACGGAGGTGGGGCGCGATCTTTACGCCCGGGCCGCCCGGCACCTCAAGCGGGTCTCCCTGGAGATGGGCGGCAAGAACGCCATCATTGTGATGGAGGACGCCAACCTGGAGCTGGCCCTGGAGGCCACCCTGTGGGCGGCCTTCGGGACCACCGGGCAGCGCTGCACGGCGTGCTCCCGGCTGATCCTCCACAAGCCCATCCAGGAGAGGTTCACGGAGATGCTGGTGGAGCGGGCGAAGCAGCTGCGACTGGGGAACGGCCTGGAGCCGACCACCGATGTGGGGCCGCTGATCAACGAGGCGGCGGTGCGGAAGGTCCACTCCTATGTGGAGATCGGGAAGGCGGAGGGGGCCCGGCTGCTGTGCGGCGGCAACCCGGTCAAGGTCAACGGCAAGGGTTTCTTCTACGAGCCCACGATCTTCGATCAGGTGCGGCCGGACATGCGGATCGCCCAGGAGGAGATCTTCGGCCCCGTGCTCTCCATCATCGAGGCGGAAAACCTGGAAGAGGCCATCCGTATCAACAACTCGGTCAACTACGGCCTCTCCAGCAGCCTCTTCACTCAGGATGTCAACAAGGCTTTCCAGGCCATCCGGGATATCACCACAGGCATCGTTTACATCAACCACGGAACCACAGGGGCGGAGATCCAGTTCCCCTTCGGCGGCACCCGCGGGACGGGCAACGGGCATCGGGAGGCCGGGCTGACGGCCATCGAGTTCTTCACGGAGTGGAAGGCGGTTTACGTCGACTACAGCGGCCGGCTCCAGCGGGCCCAGATCGACACCACCGCCTTCGGGCAGGTGCCCATCCAGTGACATCCATCCGGGCTCCCGTCTGGGCGCGGGGCGGGCCGGACGCCCGGCCCGCCCCGCTCTCCGATGCGGGAGCCCCCCGGTCTTGATGGTAAAGTTCGCACGGTTTAGCAAAATTGTGCTAAGATTCACATGGTGCGTTTCTATTGGGATGATGCGTATCCGATTGCGCAGGCGTTGCGGGCGGCCCATCCGGGCGTGGATCCCCTTTCGGTGGACTGGGACACGCTGCATCGGTGGGTGGTCGCCCTGCCGGGTTTCGCGGATGATCCGCGCCTGAAGGATCCGGTGCGGCTGGAGGAGATCCAGCGGGAATGGCTGGAGGAGGTGCTCGCCCATGGATGAGCTGCGTGATCTGAACACCATGCCGGTCCCCTCTGAGCTCCGCAACAACGTGTTCGTCACCACCATTGACCGATTCGTGAGCTACATCTACAACTGGGGGCGCAAGCGATCGGTCTGGCCGATGATGTTCGGCCTCGCCTGCTGCGCCATCGAGATGATCTGCGCTGCGGCCAGTCGCTTCGACATCGCCCGCTTCGGCTCCGAGCTGATGCGCCCCAGCCCCCGGCAGGCGGACCTCATGATCGTTTCCGGCACCGTGACCAAGAAGATGGTTCCCCAGATCGTTCGCCTCTACAACCAGATGCCGGAGCCCAAATACGTGATCTCCATGGGCGCCTGCGCCACGGGCGGCGGCCCCTTCAAAGAGGGCTACAACGTGGTCTCCGGCATTGACAAGTTCATCCCGGTGGACGTGTATGTGCCGGGTTGTCCGCCGCGGCCGGAGGCCCTGTTGCACGGGCTCCTCAAACTCTACGCCAAGATCGAGCGCCAGTCCGTGCGGGAGGTTCCCTGGTATCAGAAAGGGGAATCCGAAGCCATCCCGGTGCCGATCCTGGGGCCGGATCTCATCGACCCCCGACGTCTGCCGGAGATCCGCGCCCGGCTGGCCGAGCTGCGCGCGCAGCAGGGAGGATCCCCGGAGGCTTCCGCGGGATCCGAGAAGGGCGCGTGATGAGCCTCGGGAAACGTTGCGCGTGCGCAATGTCCATGGGATCCCTTTCGCCTGATCATGCCCTCCAGGGGAGGTGGGGATGAGTGCGCCGACGAAGACGAAGGCGGCTCCGCTGGCGGAGCTGAAAGGCGATCTGGCAACCCTGAAGGAGCGTTTCGGCGACGCCGTCCAGCCCGCGGAATACGAGGGCGTGGTGATCGCCAACGACGTTCTGGTGGAGGCAGCCCGCTTCATCCGGGATGAGCTGGGCTACAGGTATCTCTCCAGCGTGACCGCGGTCGACTATATCGAGCAGGGCTATTTCGAGGTGGTCTACCACGCCTACCGCCTCGAGGGCGGCGGCCCCCTGGTGTTCAAAGCCCGGACCCCCCGGGATGTGGCCGCCGTGCCCTCCCTGGTCTCAGTGTGGCCAGGAGCGGATTTCCAGGAGCGGGAGGCCTGGGATCTGATGGGAATCCGTTTCGTCGGCCACCCGAACCTGAAGCGGATCCTGCTGTGGGAGGGATTCCACGGACATCCCCTGCGCAAGGACTGGAAGGAGCCTTACTACGAGGAGGAGCACAAGCCCTTCAGCAGCCGATGGCCTTCCGGCCATCACGTGCGGGCGGAGGATCGGGTCCTCTGGCGCGACAACGTCCAGTATCCGCTGGACTGGGATCCCGACCAGGTCGAGGACACCTCCGACGAGCTGCTCTACATCGGCATGGGGCAGTTCGCCCGGGCGGACACGGGGGAGGTGGTGGAGCCGAAGACCCTGCGCACGGAGCGGCTGGTGGTCAACATGGGTCCCCAGCATCCCAGCACCCACGGGGTCTTCCGCATGGTGGTCACCCTGGACGGGGAGACCATCGTGCGCCTGGAGCCGGTCATGGGCTACCTCCACCGCAACCATGAGAAGATCGGCGAGCGCAATATGTATCTCCAGAACATGCCCTACACGGACCGGCTCGACTACATCTGTTCGATGAGCAACAACCTGGGATACGCCATCGCCGTGGAGAAGCTGCTGGGGATCAAGCCCCCGGAGCGGGCGGAGTATCTGCGGGTGATCATGGCGGAGTTCACCCGGATCGTCAACCACCTCTGGGCCATCGGCTTCCTTCTGAACGACCTGGGGGCTTTCTTCACCCCCGCCCTCTACGCCATTGAAGAGCGGGAGCTGATCCTGGACCTCTTCGAGGAGGCCTCGGGGTCCCGGATGATGTGCAACTATATGCGCTTCGGCGGCGTGGCCCATGATGTCTCCGACGACTGGATCGCCCGGGCCAGGGAGCTGGTCTATAACCGTCTCCCCCGGGCCATCGAGGAGCTGGACCGCTACCTCACGCATAACGAGCTGATCAAAGCCCGCTGCCAGGGGGTAGGGGTGCTCCCGCCGGACCTGGCGGTGGCCTACAGCACGGCGGGGCCGGTGCTGCGCGCCTCGGGGATCCCTTACGACGTGCGCCGGGCGGAGCCTTACAGCATCTACGATCGCTTCGACTTCGATGTGGCGGTCCGCTATAACGGAGACGTTTACGATCGCTACCTGATCCGCATCGACGAGATGTGGCAGTCCCTGCGCATCCTCCGCCAGGCCCTGGATCAGATCCCCAAGGGGGAGATCCAGGCGGGCAAGAAGCAGTATATGATCCGCGTGCCCGCCGGGCAGGCCTACGGGCGGGTGGAGAACCCGAAGGGGGAGCTGGGCTTCTACCTCGTCAGCGACGGCAGCCCCAACCCCTACCGCTATCACATCCGGGCGCCGTCCTTCATCAACCTCACCGCTCTGAACGAGATGTGCAAGGGCCACAAAGTGGCCGACGTGGTGGTCATCCTGGGCAGCATCGACATCGTGCTGGGAGAGGTCGACCGTTAGCCTGCAAGCGGGAGGCGACGCGCGATGATCTACGGTCTCGGCATCCTCAAGGGCCTCGGCGTCACGCTGAAGCATTTCATCTACTCCTATCTCGAGGACGTCCGCTATCTCTTCGAGGGCGGGCGTTATCAGCCGCGCCATCTCCCGGCCCGCCAGGGCCCGCGGGCCCGTGGCGTGTTCACCGTTCAGTATCCGAAGGAAAAGCTGCCGCTGCCCGAGAACTTCCGCTACATCCCCTTCCTGGTCTACGACACCCAGGAGAACAAGATCAAGTGCACCTCCTGCGGGATCTGCGCCAAGGTTTGCCCGCCCCAGTGCATCTGGATCGTGCGGGGCACGGACCCCCAGACCGGTCGCCCGAAGCCGGAGCCGGAGGCCTTCTACATCGACGCCACCATCTGCATGTCCTGCGGCTTCTGCGCCGAGTTTTGCCCCTTCGATGCGATCAAGATGGACCACGATTATGAGCTCTCCGCTTACGAGCGCTACGAATCGTTGCTCTTCGATCTGCCGCGCCTGCTGAAGCCCGACACCTATCATGCCCGGATCCATCCCTCGGACTGGGCGCGGGAGATAGCGGAGAAGGAGGCGGAGAAAGCGAAGAAGGGGGAGAAGGCGGCAGCCCATGCCTCCTCCTGAGCGCGATAACGGAAAGGATCCGCGGTGCGCACGCGAACGGAGGCCATCGAAACGGCGGCGGTGCTGGAAGAGGCAGTGGCCCGGCTGCGGCGGGCAGACCCGGGGCTGCGGGCGGTGATCCTGTTTGGGTCGGCGGCCTGGGCCGAGGAGATGGCCCGCGATCTGGATCTGTTGATCCTCACAGAGGGACAGCCGGAGGAATCCATCCTTCACGATCTCCTAACCGATCTCCCGCTCCCGGTGGATCTGGTGATCCGACGGGTTGGGGAGCCCCTGGGCGGGCTGGCTCCGGCCATCCGCGCGGGCCGTCTGATCTGGGGGGACCCGCGGATCCTCGAGGAGGCGTTATCCGGCATGCCGGTCCCATCCCCGGAGGAGGTCTGGCAGACTCTGGCAGCCGCAGAGGATTATGCCCGCCTGGCCCAGGAGGCAACCTCTCCTCTGCGACGAGATCGCCACTATCGAACGGCTTTCAACACCCTCTTCGAGGCCGCCCGCCTGGCCGTGATGATCTACTTAGGCACCGACGAGGAGCGCTGGGGGCGTCTTTCGCGTGCGCTTCCCCCGGAGCTGGCGGAGCTGTTTCGCCGCCTGATCCATCACCTTCATATCCGATTCTGGTATGAAGGGGAATATCCGAAGGAGCAGGCCGCGGAGGCTTTCCGCTTGTGGAAGGAAGAAGTCCAGCGCTTCATCGAGCGTTTGCTCCCCCGGTGAGAGGCCGGGGATCTCCACCGTCTACCGGTGGGAAACAGGAGGCATGGATGGCGACGACGGAACAGGTGATGCAGGCGTTGCGCCGGGTGATCGACCCGGAGCTGGGGCGGGATATCGTCTCCCTGGGGATGGTGCGGGACGTTCGGGTGGAGGGCGATCGGGTCTCGCTCACGGTGGTGCTCACCACCCCGGCCTGTCCCCTGACGGAGCGCATTGAGGCGGAGGTACGCGCCGCCCTCCAGGCCCTTCCCGGGGTGCGGGAGGTGGACCTGCGGATGTCGGCACAGGTGCCGGCCCACGCCCGGCTGCAGGGGATCGAAGGCCTGGCCTTCAAGAACATCCTGGCGGTGGGCAGCGGCAAGGGCGGGGTGGGCAAGAGCACGGTGGCGGTCAACCTGGCGGTGGCCCTGGCCGGGATGGGGGCGGTGGTCGGGCTGATGGACGCCGATGTGTATGGCCCCAACATCCCGGAGATGATGGGCGTGCGGCGCATCCCCGCCCCGCGGGACAACAAGATCATCCCCGCCGTAGCCTATGGGGTGCGGGTGATGTCCATGGGCTTCTTGCTCCCTCCGGATCAGCCGGTGATCTGGCGCGGCCCGATGCTCCACAGCGCGGTGCGGCAGTTTTTGACCGACGTGGACTGGGGGATGCTGGATTACCTGGTGGTGGATCTGCCGCCGGGGACCGGGGATGTGGCCATCTCTCTGGCCCAGCTGGTGCCCCTGACCGGAGCGGTGGTGGTGACCACGCCCCAGGCCGTCTCGCTGAGCGATGTGGGACGGGCGGTGGAGATGTTCCGGCGGCTGGAGGTGCCTGTGCTGGGGGTGGTGGAGAACATGAGCGGATTCGTCTGCCCCCACTGCGGCCGGGAGACCGCCATCTTCGGGGAGGACGGCGGCCGTCAACTGGCGGAGCGGATGGGGGTGCCTTTCCTGGGGCGCATCCCGCTGGACCCGCGGGTGCGGGAGGGCGGGGATGCGGGGCGGCCCCTCGTGATCGCCCACCCCGACAGCCCAGCGGCCCAGGCCATGCGGGACATTGCCCGCCAGATCGCCGCCCGCATCAGCGTCCTCAACCTCAGCGAGCCGGCGCCCTCGGGCCCCTCCCCCGCGCGTTGAGCGGATCCCGCTGGGGATGGCCCAACGGGGAGGCCTGCGCGGCCTCCCCGTTGTTTTTTCCGCGACCGCGCGTCGGGCTCTCTACCCCTGCAGCCAGGGCCCTTTGTTCTGGAGCACGGCGTAGGTGTTCAGGAGAGCAACGCCGGCCCAGAGCAGGAACGCCAGACACGAAGCGGCCAGGCCCCCCAGGGTGGAGAGGGATCGAAGCGCGTCGCTTCCGGAGGCCCCGGAGATGATCATGAACAGCAGGGGACAGCATCCGAACAGGACACTGAGGGCCAGGTTGTAGCCCATCCCCCAGAAGGCATGCCGTTTGGCCAGGGGATGGAGGTCCTGGACGAAGAAGGCCGCCAGCCCCACGAACCAGATCCACCAGGGCAGGATGGCCAGCAGCTGATCCCGCTGGGAGAGGGGAGCCGGGGAGGGCGCGCCGGACATCGGTTCGGTGGACATGGGGAATCCTCCTTCAGAGTGGAATCGACCGGCCCGAGGCGATGCGCTCCATTTCCATCGGGGGGTGTGTCCCAAAATCGTAGGACAACTGCTTGCAGTTGTCCTACAAAGCGGCCAGCCCGACAAAATTGGGACACACCCCCATCGGGGCGCATCACCCCGCTTGTTTTCCGAGATGATATCATGACGAAGGCGCCCCCTGCAACGGAGAGGCGGGCCGTTGGGGGCGTTTCGGTTTTTCCGCATGCAGGGCAACTGCGAGCAGTTGCCCTGCATTATGAGGTTGCCCTTCGGATCCGTCTCCCCGCGCGTCCAAGGAGGCGGGAATGGGAGATCGGTCCCCGGATCACATGCGAGCGCTCCGTCGCTTGGCGTGCAAGCGCCTTTGAAGGCCGATTTCCAATCGGCGCGAAGGCTTCGGCCGGTGGGTCGGCTTGTGGGCCGAATGAATTCGGCCTCCCGGGGCCTTCGGCCAACGGTCGGCCTGTGCCGACCGGGGAGGTGTCTTTTGCGTCGGCGGAGGCCGACGCCTGGCGCGTAAGCGCCTCAGAAGGCCGATTTCCAATCGGCGTGAAAGCCTGCGCCGACCGGGAAAGCGTTCTTTGCGTCGGCGGAGGCCGACGCCTGGCGCGTAAGCGCCTGGGAAGGCCGATTTCAATCGGCGTGAAGGCCGTTTAGCTCTCTCCTAACGCCTCCCTTGGAGCGGTCCGCATGTTCGCCAGGGCCTCCAGGCTCGGGCTGAGGCGCACCGGATAGCGAGGGGCCTCCCGCAAGGCCTTGTAGGGCTCCGGCAGCCGCCCGAACGCCTCCCGAAACCGTTCCCGCAGCTCGGCCAGGGCCGGGTGGGGGCGGAGCAGACGCCCGCCCTCCATGACCTTCTCCAGCAACGGCGCCCCCCCTTCGATCCGCTCCTCCCGCAGCGCCAGAATGTCCTCCTTCATCTTCCCTTCCTCATCGTAAAACCGGAAAACCTGCTTCGGGCCGGGGAGGGACGCCTTGCCCGGGCTCAGCTTGCGGGCCGGACGGCCCTCATAGGCCACCAGCTTGTAGGCCATGTCCAGCCACGGCCAGTCCTCCGAAACCCCCATCCGGGTCCCCACCCCAAAGGCGTCGATGGGCGCGCCGGCCTGCACCAGCTCCTCGATGCGGTATTCATCCAGCCCCCCGCTGGCCAGGATCCGCACCTCGGGAAGGCCCGCTTCGTCCAGGATGCGGCGCACCTCCCGGCTGAGGGCGAGCAGATCTCCGCTGTCCAGGCGCACCCCGAGCAGGCGACGCCCTCGCTCCCGCAGCTCCAGGCCCACCCGGGCGGCCCGACGGGCCCCCTCCAGCGTGTCATACGTATCGATGAGGAAGATCGCCCGCTCCGGGAAGGTCTCCGCGAAGGCCCGGAAGGCTTCCTCCTCCTCCGCAAAGGCCATGATGAACGAGTGGGCCATGGTCCCCGTGATGGGGATCCCATAGACCTTGCCCGCCAGGACGTTGCTGGTGGCCTGGAAGCCTACCAGATACGAACAGCGGGCGACCTTCAGCCCGGCGTCCACCCCATGGGTCCGTCGCAGGGCGAAATCCACCACCCCTCGCCCCCGGGCGGCCGCGACGCAGCGAGCGGCCTTGGTGGCGATCATCGTCTGCAGGTGCACCTGGTTGATCACATAGGTCTCCGCGATCTGGGCCTGGATGATGGGCGCCGTGATCTCCAGGATCGGCTCCTGGGCGAACACCAGCGTCCCCTCCGGGACCGCCCACACGTCCCCGGTGAAGCGCAGCTCGGCGAGGTAATCCAGGAAGGGGCGGGCGAAGATCCCGGTGGACTCCAGATACTCCAGGGCTTCCGGGGGGAAGCGGAAATCTTCCAGGAAGCGGAGCACATCCTCCAGACCGGCCGCCACCAGAAAGCCCCGCTCCGGCGGGAGATCCCGCACGAACAGGCTGAAGGTGGCCAAGCCGGTGACCCCATGGGCCCAGTAGGCCTGGGCCATGGTCAGCTCATACAGATCCGTGACCAGGATCCGATCTTCCGGGCGCAGCATCTGGGTTCCCTCGCGCAAAGGATCGCCTGGGATCATCCCCGGATTACATGCTCTCCGGCAGGAAGGCCTGGCGCACGTCTTCGATCTCCGGCATCCGGCGCAGGGCCTCGAGGACGGCCTCCGGGGCCGGGCTGTCCAGATTAATGAACGACAGGGCCGTCCCACCCGGGCGGTCTCGCCCCAGGCGCCACTCGGCGATGTTGATCCCATACTGGCCCAGGAGCGTCCCCACCCGGCCGATCACCCCGGGCACGTCGCGGCTGCGCATGACCAGCATGGCCCCGCGGGGCAGCGCCTCCATCGGGAAGGCGTCCACCTGGACGATGCGGGGCTCCCCGGCGAACAGGGCGCCGACGATCAGCCGCGCCTCTTTGGTGGAGAGAACCCGGCAGGCGATGGCCTGGGCGTAGGCCCCCAGGATCGGCTGGGGGGCCTCCACGATGCGGATGCCGTGCTCCTGGGCCCGCACGGGGGCGTTCACGAAGGTCACCGTGTCCCCCAGGATAGGGGCGAGCAGCCCTTTCAGCAACGCCACCCCCAGCGGCCGGATCACCGGGCGCAGCTCCTCCCCCCGCACATCGATCTCCACCTGATAGATGCGCCCCCGCACGATCTGCATCTGCAGGCTCCCCAGCACCTCCGCCAGGCGCATATAGGGAGCCAGGGCGCGATAATCAGCCCCCTCCGGGAAGGGGAGGTTCACCACGTTGCGGAAATCCCGGCCCCGCAGGGCGTCCAGCACCTGCTGGGCGATCTGCCGGCTGATCAGACGCTGGGCCTCGCGGGTGCTGCCCCCCAGGTGGGGCACCGCCAGCACCCGTTCGTGGGCGATCAGGGCCTGCAGGATCGGCGAGCGCGGCGGCTCCTCGCTGAAGGTATCCAGGGCCGCCCCGGCGACACGACCGGCGTTCAAGGCCTCCAAGAGCGCCTCCTCATCGATCACCGCCCCCCGGGCTGTGTTCACCAGATAGATCCCGGGCTTCATCTTCTCAAAGGCCGCCCGGTTGAGCATGCGATAGGTCTCCCGGGTGAGGGGGACGTGCAGGCTCAGGATGTCGGACCGAGCGTAGAGCTCATCGGGATCGGGCACCAGCTCGATCTGCAAGGCCGCGGCCCGCTCCTCAGGGATGTAGGGATCGAAGGCGATCACGTGCATCTCGAAGGCGCGGGCCCGGCGGGCCACCTCCGTCCCGATCCGCCCCAACCCCAGCAACCCCAGCGTCTTGCCCGCCAGCTGGACCCCGAGGAAGCGCTCCCGCTCCCAGCGGCCCTCCCGCAGGGAGAGCCAGGCCGGGGGGATCTTGCGCAGGAGGGCCAGCAGCAGCGCGAAGGTGTGTTCCGCCACGGCCACCGTGCTGGCCGCGGGCGTGTTCATCACCAGGATCCCCCTTTGCGTGGCCGCCTCCAGGTCGATGTTGTCCACGCCGATGCCTGCCCGGGCGATCACCCGGAGCCGCTCCGCCGCCTCCAGCACTTTCGCGTCCAGCCGGACCCCGCTGCGCACGATCAGCGCGTCGCAGTTCCGGACCAGCTCCCGCAGCGTCTCCGGCGAGGGCCGTCGGGCCTCCACCACCTCTACCTCAGGGTCCGCGCGCAACAGGGCCAGCCCTTCCTCGTCCAGCGGGTCCGTCAACGCGATGCGCCACATCTGCGTGTCCCTCCTCACTTCGCAGCGAGCCATTCGTCGATATCCATCAGCAGCGCCTCGATGTGATGGGGCTGGATCTCCCCCATATGGGCGATGCGGAAGGTTTTCCCCTTCAACGGGCCGTAGCCGGAGGAGATCACCTTGCCCCGCCGACGCAGGAATTCGTTCAGGGCGCTGATGTCGATCCCCCGGGTGTTGGACACGCAGGTCAGCGTCCAGGAGCGGTGGCCGTCCTCGGCGAACAGGGCGAACCGCTCCGAGGCCCAGGCCTGCACCCGTTCCGCCATGCGGCGGTGGCGTTCCCAGCGGGCCTCCAGCCCTTCCTCCAGGATGCGGTCGAACTGCCGATCGGCGGCGAAGAGCAGGGAGATGGCGGGCGTGGCTGGCGTCTCCCCCCGGTCCGCGTAACGCGCCATGGTGAGCAGGTCGAAATAGTAGCCCCGATGAGGAACCTCTTTCGCCTTCTCCATCGCCCGCTCCGACACGGCGCAGAAGGCCAGCCCCGGGGGCAGGGCCAGGCATTTCTGGGAGGAGGTGAGGACGAAATCCAGGCCCCAGGCATCGGTCTCCAGGGGTGCCCCGCCCAGGGAGGAGACCGCGTCCACCAGGATCAGCACGTCCGGGAAGGCCTGGCGCACCGCCGCGGCGATCTCCGCCAGGGGGTTCATCACTCCCGTGGAGGTCTCGTTGTGCACGACGGTGATGGCCTCGGCGTCGGGGTGGGCGGAGAGGGCCTCCACAACCTGCTCAGGCCGGATGGCCTGCCCCCAGGCCACGGAGAGGGCGGCCGCCTCTTTCCCGTTGGCCAGCGCCACCTGATGCCATCGCTCCCCGAAGGCGCCGTTGATCAGGCAGAGGACCTTCCGGCGCACCAGGTTGCGGATCGCGGCCTCCCACAGGCCGGTGCCGGAGGCGGCGACGAAGAACACCCGCCCGCGCGTGCGGAAGATCGCCTGCAGGCGCGGGATCAGCCGCTCGAACAAAGCGGTGAACTCCCGGCTGCGGTGGCCGATCATCGGTCGGGCCTGCGCCTGCGCGATCTCCTCCGGGACATACGTCGGGCCGGGGATGAAGAGCATCGGCGCCTCTTCCATACGGGATCCACCTCCTTACCTCTGGTAGGAGGGGCTTTAGCCCCGAACTTCGGTTTTCGATGACGCAAGGTTCTCTGTAAGTCGAAATTTATTTCGACTCAGCCGGTGCAGAGAACACCTGACCGTCTGCAGGCGTCCAGATCCAGCTTGAAACCCCAATCCCTGCCTTCGATCCCTCGATGGTCGTGGCGGAAGCTCTTAGAGCCAGGGTGCCGAAATGAATTTCGGCTTACGCAGGAGGGGCTTTCATCCCGAACCTCCGTCTTTGATGACGCAGGAGGTCGCGGCGAAAGCCGCTCCTACTTCGTGCCCCCATTCGTGGACGGCCCCTCGCCCATCGTCACAACCGAGCGCGGCGAAAGCCGCTCCTGCAACAGGGATGCCGAAATGAATTTCGGCTTACGGAAGAAGGGTCTTTTGCCCCGAACCTCCGTCTTTGACGACGAAAAGTCGCGGCTAAAGCCGCTTCTACAAAAGGATGCCGAAACGAATTTCGGCTTATAGCGCGTGCCACGCCTGAAGGAACCGTTCATGGCGGACAGGATCCCGAAAGCGGGCCTCGCCGTTCCGGAAGGCCTGCAGACCCTCCCGCAGGATCCCCTCCGCCGGGGTTCCCTGCAGGGCCCGGGCGCGTTCCGGGGAGAGCGCCAGAGGAAGAATAGGCGCCAGGCGCGGGCAGCGGATGTAGACCTCAGCGTTCTCCGCGACAGCGGGTCGGTGGAACACGCCCCCAAATCCGGCGAAAAGGTGAACCGCGCCCTGGGCGATGAGATCGGTGATCCCATCCCCCACCAGCATCAAGCGCCGCCCCGGTGCCCGGAAGCCCTCCAGCAGGCGGGCCTTCCCGTCCTGGGCGATCAGAGGAGAAGGCTCCACGCCGACAGCGGGTCCTTCCTCGCCTCGCCACCATGCCCCTGCGAAGGGATCATAGCGCGGGCGGACGGCGTGGATGCGCTGGGCGGGGATGCCCAGGAAACGCCCCAGCCCCCGCACCGCCTCCTCCAATCCGCCGCTGATCAGATGCACGGAGATCCCACAGGCGTGGAGGGCGTGGATCACCCCCGCGGCGTCCGGGAGGAGATGTTCCCGGTAGATGCGGATCAGCTCCTGGATCTCCGCGCGGGTCGGGCGGATCAGCGCGAGGCGCTGCTCGTAGACGGCTTCCAGAGGGAGATGGCCGGACATCGCGGCTTCCGTGAGGGCGGCCACCGCCATCGCTTGGCCCCGTCGCCGGGCCAGCTCCACGATCCCCTCCACCCCTACCAGCGTCCCATCGCAGTCGAAAAACACGTGGGTGAACGAGACCCAGCGGACCGGTCCGGCCTCCATTCCGCCCACTCCGTGAAGGATTTCGCAAGATTATACCACGGATCGCAAGAGGGGCCGTCCCCGAATCTGAAAGGGGTGTGTCCCGAAATCGTAGGACAACTGCTTGCAGTTGTCCTACAAGGCGGCCGGGCCCGACAAAATTGGGACACACCCTCTGAAAGATGAAGGCACGACTCTGACCTCCGGAGTCTCAGGCATACTCCCATTCGTGGGTTCGTGCCTCTCCTTCGTGGACGACCCCCACCCAGCCTTCGAAGTCCCCGCGCGCTTTCATTTGTGTATTCGTGTCCCTATTCGTGGACGGCTTCTCCGGGGCGCCTTGACGGAGATCCGGCCCATGGTTAAGATATTCCCTCAAATCGCTCCATAGATCACAAAACCGGACACGGCGTCGGAGAGCGGAAGAGGAGATCCGGATGCAGGGGGTTCTGGCGCTGGAGGATGGGACGGTCTTTATCGGGCGGGCCTTCGGGGCGCGGGCCACCGTGGTGGGGGAGGTGGTTTTCAACACCGCGATGACCGGCTACCAGGAGATCCTCACGGATCCCTCTTATCGGGGCCAGATGGTCGTGATGACGTGTCCCCACATCGGCAACGTGGGGGTGAACGATGAAGACGTGGAAAGCGATCGCCCTCAGGTCGCTGCCTTCATCGTCCGCGCCTTAAGCCCGGTGGTCTCCAACTGGCGGGCGAAGGAGAGCCTGGAGGATTATCTCGCCCGCCACGGCGTGCCCGGCCTGTGCGAGGTCGACACCCGCGCCCTGACCCGGCGGATCCGGGAGAAAGGGGCGATGAAGGCGGCCCTCTCCACGGAGGGAGTGGATCCGGAGTCCCTGGTGGAGATGGCACGAGCGTGGGAAGGGCTGGAGGGCCGGGACACGGTGCGCGAGGTAACCTGCGCCGTTCCCTATGAGTGGATGGAGGGATCCGGCCGCTGGCAGCCCCATGGATTCCAGCCGGATCCCGAGCGGCGGCGCCACGTGGTGGTGTATGACTTCGGCGTCAAGCGCTCTATCCTCCGGCGGCTGGTCGATCGAGGATGCCGGGTTACGGTCGTGCCCGCCTACACGCCCGCGGCGGAGGCCCTCCGCCTGCGGCCCGATGGGATTGTCCTCTCCAACGGGCCGGGGGACCCCGCCGGGTTGCCGGGGATCGTGGAGATCGTGCGAGGGCTCCTCGAAACGGGGGTTCCGCTCTTCGGCATCTGCCTGGGCCATCAGCTGATCGCCCGGGCCATAGGCGCCCGCACCTACAAGCTCCCCTTCGGCCACCACGGGAGCAACCACCCGGTCCTGGACCGGACCACCGGTCGGGTCCAGATCACCGCCCAGAACCACAATTACGCCGTGGACCCCGATACCCTGGACCCGGATCAGGTGGTGATCACCCATCTCAATCTGAACGATGGGACGGTGGAGGGGCTGGCGCTGCGGGATCGGCCGGTGTTCTCCGTGCAATACCATCCGGAGGCCAATCCCGGCCCCCACGACGCGGATCCCATCTTCGATCAATGGGTAGAAACGCTGGGACGTTAGTCGCTCGTCGGTATGGAGCGATCTTGATCACCCTGGATCGGCAGCAACTGGAGCGGGGATCATCCAGCCTGAGCGTTCTCACCCCGGCAGATGCGCTCAATCTCTTAGAACAGCCAGGCTGAGAAATGTAAAGCGTCAGCGCGAAAACGCTGTGGAATGGGGCGGGCGTTGGAAAACGCCCGCCCATTTGTGCGGCGAGGTGGAACTCCGGATGCCGCGGCGCACCGACATCCGCTCCATCCTGGTCATCGGCTCCGGGCCGATTGTGATCGGCCAGGCGGCCGAGTTCGACTATTCGGGGACCCAGGCCCTCAAGGTCCTGCGGCGGGAAGGCTATCGGGTGATCCTGGTCAACTCCAACCCGGCCACCATCATGACCGATCCCGAGATGGCCGATGCCACCTACATCGAGCCCCTGGTCCCGGAGATCCTCGAGCGGATCATCGCCCGAGAGCGGCCGGACGCCTTGCTCCCCACCCTGGGCGGCCAGACCGCCCTGAACCTGGCCATGGCGTTGCACGAACAAGGGGTCCTGGAGCGCTACGGGGTGGAGCTCATCGGCGCCTCGCCTCAGGCGATCCGCATCGCGGAGGACCGCCTCGCTTTCAAAGAGGCGATGGAGAAAGCCGGCCTGGAGGTCCCCCGCAGCGTCCTGGCCCGCTCCGTGGAGGAGGCGCTGGCCTTCGCCGAGCAGGTGGGCTACCCGGTGCTCATCCGCCCTTCCTTCACCCTGGGCGGCACCGGGGCCGGCGTCGCCCGTTCCCGGGAGGAGCTGATGGATCGCGTGGATCTGGCGCTGCGCCTTAGCCCCGTCGGCTCGGCCCTCATCGAGGAGTCCCTTCTGGGCTGGAAGGAGTTCGAGCTGGAGGTGATGCGGGATCGCCACGACAACTTCGTGGTGGTGTGCTCCATCGAGAACCTGGACCCCATGGGCATACACACCGGGGATTCCATCACCCTGGCCCCGGCCCAGACCCTCACGGACAAAGAGTATCAGCGCATGCGGGACTGGGCCCGGGCGGTGATGCACGCGGTGGGAGTGGAGACCGGCGGCTCCAACGTCCAGTTCGCCGTGAACCCCCGCGATGGCCGGATGCGGGTCATCGAAATGAACCCGCGGGTTTCCCGCTCCTCCGCCCTGGCCTCCAAGGCCACGGGCTTTCCCATCGCCAAGATCGCCGCGCTCCTCGCAGTGGGCTACACCCTGGACGAGCTTCGCAACGAGATCACGCGGCGCACGGTGGCGGCCTTCGAGCCGGCCATCGATTACGTGGTGGTGAAGATCCCCCGGTGGACCTTCGAGAAGTTCCCCGGCGCCGATCCGACCCTCGGCCCCCAGATGAAATCCGTGGGGGAGGTGATGGCCATCGGGCGGACCTTCAAGGAGGCGCTCCAGAAGGCGATGCGGGGGTTGGAGATCGGGGCGAAGGGCTTTGAGGGATTCCCGCCTGAGCGGCGGCCCTCCGATCTGCGGGCTGCCCTGGCCTGCCCGAACCCGGATCGTCTGCGGGCCGTCCACGACGCTCTGATGGCCGGGATGCCGGTCCAGGAGGTCGCCGCCCTCACCGGATACGACCCCTGGTTCGTCGTTCAGATGGCGGAGCTGGTCGAGCGGGAACGGGAGCTGCGCCGCTACACCCTGGCCACGGTCCCGGCAAGCCTGTTGCGCCAGGCCAAGCGGGAGGGGTTCTCGGACGCCCAGCTGGCGGCCTTCTTCGGCTGCACGGAGGAGGCGGTCCGCCGCCGCCGAGAAGCTCTGGGCATCCGCCCACGCTACGCCCAGGTGGACACCTGCGCGGCGGAGTTCGAGGCTTACACGCCCTATCTTTACAGCACCTACGAGGAGAGCGACGAGGCCCCGCCGACGGATCGCCCCAAGGTGGTGATCGTCGGCAGCGGCCCCAACCGCATCGGGCAGGGGATCGAGTTCGATTACAGCTGTTGCCAGGCCGCCTTCGCCCTGCGGGAGCTGGGAATCGAATCGATCATGGTGAACTCCAACCCGGAGACGGTGAGCACGGACTACGACACCTCGGATCGCCTGTATTTTGAGCCGTTGGCCCTGGAGGATGTGCTGAACATCGTCGAGCGGGAGCGGCCCCTCGGCGTCATCGTGCAGTTCGGGGGGCAGACGGCCCTCAACCTCACCATGCCCCTGCACCGCGCCGGGGTGCCCATCCTGGGCACCTCCCCCGACGCCATCGACCTGGCGGAGGATCGAGGGCGGTTCAGCGCCCTGTTGCGGGACCTGGACATTCCTCAGCCGGAGCATGGGACGGCGACGTCCGTCGAGGAGGCCCTTGAGGTCGCCCGGCGCATCGGCTACCCGGTTCTGGTCCGGCCCAGCTACGTCCTGGGCGGGCGGGCCATGGCCATCTGTTACGATGAGGAGACCTTGAAGGCCTATATGGCCGAAGCGGTGTGGGTCTCCCCGGAGCGACCGGTGCTGATCGATCGCTTCCTGGAAGATGCCTACGAGGCGGAGGTGGATGCGGTGGCGGATGGGAAGCGCGTGGTCATCGGGGGCATCCTCCAGCATATCGAGGAAGCAGGGGTGCACTCCGGAGATTCCGCCTGCGTGCTGCCGCCCTACAAGATCTCCCGCTATCACCTCCAGATCATCGAGGAATACACCGAGCGGATCGCCCTGGCCCTGGGGGTGCGGGGGCTGATCAACATCCAGTTCGCGATCAAGGACGACATCGTCTACGTCCTGGAGGCCAACCCGCGGGCCTCCCGCACCGTACCCTTCATCAGCAAAGCCACCGGGGTTCCCCTGGCCCGCATCGCCACCCGGGTGATGCTGGGGCAGTCCTTAGAGGAGATCGGCTTCACCCGTTCGCCGGAGGTCCGGGCGTTCTTCGTGAAGGAGGCGGTCCTTCCGTTCCGCAAGCTGCCGGGCGCGGATGCCATCCTGGGCCCTGAGATGAAATCCACCGGCGAGGTGATGGGCTGGGCGGAGACCTTCGGCCACGCTTTCGCCAAGGCGGAGATGGCCGCTGGGGACGCCCTGCCTCTCCACGGGACGGTGTTGCTCTCTGTGAACGACTTCGATAAGGGGAGCGTGTTGAAGATCGCCCGGGACTTCCACCGTCTGGGCTTCCGGTTGATGGCCACCCGGGGCACGGCGGAAGCCCTGCGGCGCGTGGGGTTGCCGGTGGAGGTGGTAAACAAGGTAAGCGAGGGCTCTCCCCACGTGGTGGACGCCATCCGGGAAGGGCGGGTGCAGCTGATCCTGAACACCCCCCTGGGCCCGCGGGCCTATACCGACGGCATGCGGATCCGCCAGGCGGCCGTGCGTTACGGGGTGCCGCTGCTCACCACCCTCTCCGCCGCCGCCGCAGCCGTCCAGGCCATCCGGGCCATGCGGGAGCGGGATTTCACGGTGATGAGCCTGCAGGAGCACTACGCCCGAAAGCGCAGCGCATGAGGAGTTCCACCCTGGAGGAGACGGGTCGAAGATGAAGAAAAGGGGGATCTCCATGGATCTCGGGACCGCTGTCGTGCTGATCCTCGCGGCGGTGATGGTGGGCGTTGCCTATGCGCGGGGCGGGGAGGTGGCGGCGGCCGGATGGCGGGGGGTGGGGCGGGCCGTGCGCGACTTCCTACCGCTCTTCCTCGGGATCTTCATCCTCATCGGCTTCTCGGAAGTCCTGATCCCCCGTGAGGTCATCGCGCGGTGGCTGGGGCCCAGCTCGGGCTGGCGAGGGATTCTGATCGCCAGCGGGGTGGGGATGCTGATCCCCGGCGGGCCCTTCGTCTCCTTCCCCCTGGTCGCGATGCTCTATCGGGCCGGAGCCGGCATAGGCGCGGTGGTCGCCTTCGTCACCGCCTGGTCCCTCTGGTCCCTCACCCGGCTGCCCCTGGAGTTCGCCCTCCTGGGCCCGCGCCTGATGATGGCGCGTCTGATCTCCACCCTGTTCATGCCCCCGCTGGCCGGATGGATCGCCCACCTGCTCTTCGATTGACCCTTGTCGACCTTGGGATGAGATCCGGGGAGGGGGAAGCGGCGCCGCTTGACTACAGATCGGCAAAGGCTAAAATCTTAATTGATCGATCAATTAATTTTGAGGCTTTTGAGGCGCGGCATCGGAGGACACGCAGGCTCCTCCGGCCTGAACTTTTTCACACATCCGGCGGGGGGAGGAGATGGGCAAGGGGGCTGGCCGGCATCGGGACCGGGATCGTGAGGCCATGCGTCAGCGCATCATCGAAGCCGCCTTCCGGGTTTTCCTTCGCAAAGGCTTTCGGGGGACCTCCAACCGGGAGATCGCCCGGGAGGCGGGGATCTCGCCGGGCCTGATCTACTGGTATTTCCGGAACAAGGAAGACCTCTTCCGGGCCGTGGTGGAAGCCAAATCCTTCGCCCTCCCCTTGAGGCGCCTGGCCCGCACGATGGGGACGGCTCCGCCCCCGCAGTTCCTCGCCGGGGTGATGGAGATCGTCCTCTCCCTGTATGAGGACCCGGCCATGATCGCGGCATTGCAGTTGCTGCTGCCCGAGGCGATCCGCAACGGCCGGGTCCGGCGGGTCCTCGTCAGCCGGGCGATCCGCCCGGGTATGGAGGCCATCGCCGCTTACCTGGCCGCGCAGCAGGCCAAAGGGACCGTGCGCCCGTTGGATCCCCGGGTCGGCGCCCGCCTCTTCATGGGCCTCATGTTCTCGCAGGTCATCCTGGGCCATCTGCTGCGCCTTCGGTTCCCGGTGCCGGCCCGTCAGCTGTTCGCGGAGGCCCTGGAGGTGTATCTACATGGGATCCTGAACCCGGAAACCGGGGGAGGTTCGGCGTGAGGAGAGGCGAAAGGTTTTTCGCCCCTGCCTTGATCGAGTGCAGGGGCGCCGCGCCGCAATGCCTTTGCATGGCGCGATCCTCCTCTGGGAGATGAAGGCCGCGATGTTCCAGCGTATCGGGGCGGTGATCTACAAAGAAGTGTTGCACATCGTGCGGGATCCCCGCACCCTGGCGGTGATGTTCATGATCCCCGTGGTCCAGCTCTTCCTGCTGGGCTACGCGGCGACCACCGATGTGAAGCACGTGCCCATGGTGGTCCTGGACTGGGATCACACTCCCCAGAGCCAGGAGCTGGTGGACGCCTATCGGGCGGTGGATGTCTTTCGCATCATCGGCTATGTAGAGCGAGAGGAGGATCTGGCGCGGCTGTTGGATGCGGGGATCGCCCAGGCGGCCCTTCTGATCCCGAAGGGATACGGGGCGGATGTCCTGGCCGGCCGCCTGGCCACAGTGGGGCTGATCATCGACGGCAGCGACCCTGCGGTGGCCAGCAACGCCTACGCGGCGGCCCTCTCCATCGCCCAGAACCACTCCACGCAGATCCTCCGGCGGACGCTGAACCTGGACCCGCGGCGGATGCCCGGCCTGGATCCGCGCCCCCGGGTCTGGTATAACCCGGAGATGCGCAGCGCCAACTATATGATCCCGGGCCTGATCGGCGCCATCCTTCAGTTCCTCACCATGCTCCTCACGGCCCAGGCCATCGTCCGGGAACGGGAGCAGGGGACGATGGAGCAGCTCATTGTCACGCCCATCCGGCCGGTCGAGCTGGTGGTGGGGAAGGTGGCCCCTTACGTCCTGATCGCCTACATCGATTTCGCCATCATCCTGACCCTGGGGGCCCTCTGGTTCCGGGTGCCCTTCCGGGGAAACCTGGGTCTGCTCCTGGCTCTCTCCGGGTTGTTCCTGCTTTCCTCCCTGGGGCTGGGGCTGCTGATCTCCACGGTGGCCTCCACGCAGCGGGAGGCGATGTTGCTGACCTATTTCCTCCTCCTGCCTTCCATTTTCCTGGCCGGCCTTCTCTTTCCCATTCAAGCGATGCCTCAGGTCCTCCAGTGGATCAGTTATCTGATCCCTCTCCGCTACATGCTGGTGATCCTGCGCAGCATCATCGTGAAAGGGGTAGGCATCGAGCCGTTGTGGGATGAGACCGTTGCTCTCCTCCTGTTCGGGATAGCGGCCATGGGCCTGGCGGCCCGCCGCTTCCGGAAGCGGCTGGAATGAATCTGTTCTTGTAGGAGCGGCTTTAGCCGCGACCTCCTGCGTCATCAAAGACGGAGGTTCGGGACGAAAGCCCCTCCTACGTAAGCCGAAATTCATTTCGGCATCCTGGCTCTAAGAGCGACTTCCGCCACGACCATCGAAGGCAGGGATTGGGGTTTAAAACTCGATCTCGACGTCTGCAGACGGTCAGGTGTTCTCTGTACCGGCTGAGTCGAAATAAATTTCGACTTACAGAGAACCTTGCGTCATCGAAAACCGAAGTTCGGGGCTAAAGCCCCTCCTACAGAAGCGGCTTCAGCCGCGACCCTTGCGTCATCGAAGACCGAAATTCGGGCTGGAGCCCTTCCCGCAAGAAGATCAATATCTCATCTTCAGCGAATTATGGCTGGCGAAGCGGTGTGGGTCGAACATCTGGAGAAACGATTCGGGGCAGTGCATGCCCTCCGGGATCTCTCGTTCGTGGTGGAGGACGGAGAGATCTTCGGGATCATCGGGCCGGACGGGGCGGGGAAGACCACGCTGCTGCGTCTCCTCGCCGGGGTCCTGCGGCCGGATGCAGGGACGATCCGGGTGCTGGGGCGGGATCTGCTGCGTGAGCCCGAGCGGATCCGTCGATCCCTGGGTTACATGCCCCAGAGCTTCAGCCTCTATGGAGATCTCACAGTCCGCGAGAACCTATCTTTCTTCGCGACGATGTATGGATCGCAGGACCCCGAATGGATCCGGCGGATGCTGGGCTTCGCCCGCCTGGAGCCGTTCCTGGATCGCCGGGCGGCGCAGCTCTCCGGGGGCATGCAGAAGAAGCTGGCCCTGATCGGGGCGATGGTCCACCGGCCCCGCTTGCTGCTCCTGGACGAGCCCACCACGGGGGTGGACCCGCTGTCGCGGCGGGAGCTCTGGGATCTGCTCAGCGAGTTCCACGTGCAGGGAGTGACCATCATCGTCACCACCCCGTATCTCGATGAGGCGGAGCGCTGCACCCGGATCGCCCTGATGCACCAGGGACGGATGCTGGCCGTGGATGCACCGGGGAGGCTCCGGTCTGCGTTCCGTCATCCGGTGCTCGAGATCCTCGCTCAGCCGGTCCTGCGGGCCCAGGCGGCCCTGGCCGCCCATCCGGCGGTTCTGGAGGCTGTGGTCCTGGGAGATCGGGTGCGGGCGGTGGTCCGGGAGGACGGGGTGGCCCTTTCCGAGCTCGTCGCAGCGCTGCGGGCGCTTCCGGGGATCGAGGTCCAGGAGGCCCGCTGGGCCCCTCCGCGTCTGGAGGAGGTGTTCGCCTACCTGATGCGTCGGGAGGGAGGCCGTGGCTGAGGTGGTGGTCCGAGCGGAGCGCCTGACCCGACGGTTCGGCGCGTTCACCGCCGTGGACCATATCTCCTTCGAGGTCAGGCGGGGGGAGATCTTCGGCTTCCTGGGGCCGAACGGGGCGGGGAAAACCACCACCATTCGCATGCTGCTGGGGTTGCTGGAGCCCACAGAGGGCCGGGCATGGGTGCTCGGGTATGACGCCGCCCGGGAGACCGCGCGCATCCGCCCGCGCGTCGGTTACATGAGCCAGCGGTTCAGCCTGTATCCCGATCTCTCCGTGGAGGAGACGCTGCGGTTTTATGGGGCCGCTTATGGATTGCCCGTCCAACGGCTCCGGGAGCGGATCCCGACGTTGCTGGAGCGGCTGGATCTGGCCGGGCAGTCCCGGCGTCTGGTCCGTCACCTGGCGGGAGGCTGGCGGCAACGGATGGCCCTGGCGGTGGCCCTGCTCCACGAGCCGGAGATCATGTTCCTCGATGAGCCCACCGCGGGGATGGACCCCCTGGCCCGCCGGGAGATCTGGGCGTTGCTTTACCAGCTGGCCGAGCGGGGGGTGACGATCTTCGTCACCACGCATTATATGGATGAGGCCGAGCAGTGCTCCCGCCTGGCGCTCATCCACAACGGGCGCCTGCTGGCCCAGGGAACCCCTTTCGAGCTCAAGGAGCGGGCGGGGCCGAGGGGGATCGTCGCGGTCTCCGCCACGCCGCTGGAGCGGGCTTTCCTTCTCTTGCGGGACTGGCCCTTCTTCCAGCACGTCGCCTTCCACGGCGCCCGGATCCACGCCTATCCCCGGGATCCGGGGCTCTCCATCGAGGAGATCCGCCGCCGTCTGGAGGAGGCGGGCCTGGAGGAGATCTCCGTGGAGTGGATCCGTCCTTCTCTGGAGGATGTGTTCCTCTGGCTAGTGGATCAGGCAGCGCAGGAGGCGGAACTCCCCTCGCGGTCAGGAGGTGCGCTTCGATGAACGGACGCAAACACCTCGGATGGTGGTTGGGGTTGCTCGTCCTGCTCAGCGCCTGCCGGCCGGGGGCCGCTCGGCCGCTGGTGGTCTCCGGTTATCTGGAGGCGCGGATGGTCGACGTGATCGCGGTGGAGGGCGGTCGGGTGCTTCAAGTTCGGGTGGAGGAAGGGGATGTCGTCCGGCCCGGGCAGCCTCTTGTGGATCTGGACCCGGCTTTTCTGGAGGCCCAGATCCGAATGGCCGAGGCCCAGGTGGCGCAGGCCCGGGCCGCGCTGGAAGCGCTGGAGGCGGGGCCCCGGGAGGAAGATCTGCGGGAGGCGGCCGCGCGGGTGGATCAGGCCCAGGCCCTGCGGGATGGCGCCTATCAGGCCTGGCAGGACGCGCAGGCGATGCTCCGGGAGCCTCAGGATCTCCTGCTCCAGCGGGAGGTGGCCGCCGCGCAGGTCCGGGCAGCCCAGGCGCGGCTGGAGCAGGCGGTGGCGCTGAAAGACATCGCGGAGCGGTTGAAGAGCCGGGCCGAGGCGGCGATGCGGGAGTGGGAGCGGCTTCCCCCCGCTCTCCGTCCGCCGTTGCCTGCGGAGGTGCGGAACGCGGCCTATGCTTACTGGTCGGCCTGGGCGGAGGTGAACCGGGCCGGCGCCGCCTACGATGGAAGCCGTGCCCTTCTGGAATACCTGGATGCGGTGATCCGGGATCCGATCGCGTTGCGGACGCAGGTGGTGGAGGCGGAGGGGCGGTATCGGGCCGCGGAGGCTGTGCTGGAGGCCGCCCGGGCGCAGCAGGCGGCCCTCCGGGCGGGCGCCTCGCCGGAGCAGCGGGAAGCCGCGCGGGCACGCCTGCGGCAAGCGGAGGCGGCCCTGGAGGCCCTGAAAGCCCGCCGCTCCCGCTTCCAGCTTCTCGCTCCTCGGGGAGGGATCGTGGCGTTGCGGGCGGTGGAGCCCGGCGAGCGGGTGGCCCCCGGGACCCGGGTGCTGCAGCTGATGGATCTCCAGACTCTGGAGCTGGTCGTCTACATCCCGGAGGCCGCGCTGGGTCGGGTGCGACCCGGTATGAAAGTCCCGGTGACCGTGGAGGGGTTCCCGGGCGAGCGGTTTGAGGGGGTGATCGTTCATATCGCCGAGGAGGCTTCCTTCATCCCGCGCAACGTCCAGAGCCCGGAGGAGCGGGCGCGCCTGACCTTCGCGGTGCGCATCCGCCTGGAGAACCCGGACGGTCGTCTGAAGCCGGGAGTGCCCGCGGACGTTGAGATCCCTTGAAGGAGGATCCCGAATGCGTCGCTTCGCTCTGGTGCGGATGCTCCTGATGATCGGGATCATCGGCGGGATCGGGGGGTGGGCTCTTCTGCAGTCCCCTCGAAGCGCAGGGGGGGCGGAGGTGCGGTTCTCCGGCACCCTCACGGGTCGGAGCGTTCGCCTTTCGACAGAGGCAGGAGGAACGGTGCGCTGGCTGGCCGATGAGGGGACGACGGTGAAGGCGGGAGAGATCGTCGCCGAGCTGGAGGATCCGGTCCTCCAGCAGCAATTCCAGGAAGCGGAGGCGGCGGTGGAGGCGGCCCGGGCGGAGCTCGCCGCGCTGGAGGCGGGGGCCTCACCGGAGCAGCTCGCTGCCCTCGCCGCGCAGGTCCGCCAGGCGGAGGCGGAACGCGCCATGGCCGAAGGGCTCTGGCGGATGGCCCTGCGCCAGCTGCGGACGCCTCAAGACCTGGAGCGCCAGATCCTGGAGGCCCGGACGGCGCTGGCGGCGGCGGAGCAGGGGGTGGAACGGGCCCGGGCCGACCTGGAGAAGACGCGGGCGGAGCGGGATCGCCTGCCCTTCGATCAGCGGGAGATCGCCGACCAGCAGGTGGCTGCGGCGGAAGCGGCGTTGCGGGCGGCGGAGGCAGAGCGGGATGCAGCCCGGGCCCGGCTGGAGAGCCTCCTTCGGATCCGCCAGCGGCCTCTCGCGTTGCAGGCCCAGGTCCATGCGGCGGAGGCTCAGGTCCGGGCGGCAGAGGCCGCCGTCCGGGTAGCCCAGGCTCGGCTGGACCGCGCCCGGAACGGGCCTGCGCCGTGGGAGCGGGATGCGGCCCGGGCGGCCGTGGCCCTGGCCGAGGCGCGACGGGATCTGTTGCGCTTACAAATCGAACGGTTGCGCCTCACCGCACCGTTCACCGCGACGGTTTCCGAGCATCTGGCCCGTGTCGGAGAAACCCTGGGGGCTGGACAACCTGTCCTCAGCCTCAGCTCCGTGGATCCCCTGGAGATCACGATCTATGTGTCGGTGGGGCAGGTGGGGCGGCTGCGCGTGGGCCAGCCTGTGAAGGTTCAGGTGGATGCCTTCCCCGGCGAAATGTTCCCCGGTGTGATCGCCCGCATTGCACCGGAGGCGACCTTCACCCCCCGTAACGTCCAGACCCGGGAGGAGCGTCAGGCCCTGGTCTTCCCGGTGACCGTGCGGGTGCCCAACCCGGAGGGACGGCTGAAGGCCGGGATGCCTGCCGATGTCTTGCTTCCCCTTGGGCCCTGAACGATCCCGAGGGCAGGGAAGCCGCGCGTTCCGCCTTCAGGCGCGGAAGAAAGAGGGAACGAAGGGAACTAGCGCATCCCAGCCTTCGGTGATCACGCGCTCCCGGGTGGCCGGATCCAGCGTCAAGGTCACGGTCTCCCCTTCCGTGCGGATCACGAAGGTGACCGTCTCCCCGTTGTTGGGAATGATCTGGGTGATGCAGGGACGATCCACGCCCATCGGGTGTTCCGCCAGGAAGGCGAAACACCGGACGCAGAAGGGGAGACTGCCCGTGCAGATGTCCCGATCGATGTAAATCTTCATGGCGTCCTCCCCATCCTCATGCCGAACGAGCATGCGAAGCCTGTAGAACCCAGCGATGCGATTTCATGGATTCCCGTTTTCAGTATCCCGCTTGAGGAGGTCTCCGGATAGTGAGTTCCAACAGGGGGAAGGGGTGAAGATCGGCAGGGGGATCGGGAGGGGGACGACAGGAAGCCGCCCCCCTCCCGGAGGTGGGATGTTCAGCGGGTCCATTCGGCCTGGGCGGCGGCGACGCCGGCCCCGGGGGTGACGGGGTGCCCCAGGCGGCGCAGGGCGATCTCGATGGCGCTGAGGGTCTGGAGGAGGGCCGGCAGGCCGATCTCCCCCATATGGCCGACCCGGAAGGAGCGGCCCCGCAGGGCGGGGTGGATGGCCCCGGCCACCGTCACCCCAGCCGCTTCGATCTCCCGGATCAGGCGATCGTCGATCCCATTGGGGTAATAGATCACGCTCAGGGTGACGGCGGCCCAGGCGGGATCCCGGGGCACCATCTCCAGCTCCATCGCTCGCAATCCGGCCCGGAAGGCGCGGGCGATCCGCTCGTGGCGGGCCCATCGCGCCTCCATCCCCTCGGCGCGGATACGGCGGAGGGAGACGGCCATGGCGGCCACCAGGTTGACGGCGGGCGTGGCGAAATAAGCGGGACGGCCGGCCTGGAAGGCCTCCATCACCGGGAGCCACTTCCCCCAATCGGCGTAATAAGACCGCGTCCGGGTTCGCCGGCGTCGATAGGCCTCCAGGGCGGAGGGGCGGACGACGACGATGGCCAGACCGGGCGGCACAGCGAGCGCCTTCTGGGATCCGGTGAGGGCGACATCGACCTCCCAGGCGGTTTGGTGAAAGCGTTGCCCGCCCACCGCGCACACGCCGTCGACGACCACCAGGGCGCCGTAGCGGTGGGCCAGGGGGGCCCAGCGCTCCACCGGCACCACGACCCCGGTGGAGGTGTCGACGTGGGTGAGGGTGAGGACCTTCGCCCCCTGCCGCAGCGCCGCTTCGATCTGGGTCTCATCGGGCAGGGCGCCGGGCTCCGCCGTCACCCGGATGACCTGCGCGTCCAGCCATTCGGCCAGCTCGGCCATCCGGGCGGCGAAGTAGCCGGTGTCCACGACCACCACCCGATCCCCCGGTTCCACCAGGTTGGCCAGGGCCATCTCCATCGCCAGGGTTCCGGACCCAGGGATCAGGAAGGGCTGGCCGTCGGGGGCGTCAAAGACTTCCCGAAGGCCGTCCAGGGACTCCTGCATCAGGACGGCGAAGGCGGAGGACATGTGGCTGAGAGGTGGGCGGGCCATCGCGGCCAGGACCTCGGGGTCCACCTCGACGGGACCGGGGATCATGAGCAGGGTGCGTGGCGTCATGGATGGCGCTCCTCAGGAAAAGATAGAACCCGGAGGGCGAGACCGGCCATATCCGCACACCGCCCTCCGGGGGACGGTCTGCGTCAGGGAGGGCGAGGCTGGACCTTTACCGCGCTCCCTTTCGGGAAGCCGTCTTTTTTCGCCTGGAGACGGGGGGGCCGCCTTTCCCCCAGATGACCCGTCCGTAGGAGAAAACCAGGTGGAAACCCAGATCATAGATCCGTTCCCGCACCTCGGGACGGGCCCGATAGCAGAAGCATACAGGGACGATGAGACGCTCTTTCTTCTCCTCACCCTGGCGGGTCAGATACTCCGAGATCAGGGGCAGCTTTTTAGCGAACCGCTCCACCTCCCCGACGGTGATGTTGTATTTGGCCTCCCCCACGATCCAGATTTCGTATTTGGGGCGGGCGGGGTCGTAGGCCCGGCCCATGATATCGACTTCCAGCTCGTGGTTGTCCCAGCGCAGGAAGGTGCGTTCCAGGACGTCCACCTTCCATCCCAGCTCCCGGGTGAAGGTGTCGTGGATGACGATGTAGGCGGCGTCCTCGAGATCGCCCCCGATCACATCGCTCAGGGCGCCGACCTGGCGGGTCATCTGTTCCATCAGCCGCTCCAGTCGGGCGATGCGTTCTTCCGCCTGGGCCTGGGCTTCGGCGAGGCGGGCGAGGGCTTCTTCCAGGCGGCGCTGGCCCTCTTCCACGCGAGCGAGGCGCTCTTCGGTGCGGATTTGGGCTTCCTCCAGGCGGCGCTGGTTCTCCTCCAAACGGGCCACGCGTTCTTCGGTGCGGGCCTGGGCTTCGGCCAGGCGGGCGAGGGCCTCTTCCACGCGGGCGAGACGTTCTTCGGTGCGGATTTGGGCTTCTTCGAGGCGGGCCACGCGTTCTTCGGTGCGGGCCTGGGCTTCGGCCAGGCGGGCGAGGGCCTCTTCCACGCGGGCGAGGCGTTCTTCGGTGCGGATTTGGGCCTCTTCGAGGCGGGCCACGCGTTCTTCGGTGCGGGCCTGGGCTTCGGCCAGGCGGGCGAGGGCTTCCTCCAGGCGGCGTTGGCTCTCCTCCACGCGAGCGAGGTGCTCTTCGGTGCGGATTTGGGCTTCTTCGAGGCGGGCCACGCGTTCTTCGGTGCGGGCCTGGGCTTCGGCCAGGCGGGCGAGGGCCTCTTCCACGCGGGCGAGACGTTCTTCGGTGCGGATTTGGGCTTCTTCGAGGCGGGCCACGCGTTCTTCGGTGCGGGCCTGGGCCTCGGCCAGGCGGACGACGGCTTCTTCCAGACGGGCGTGGGCCTCGATCAGACGGGTGAGGGCCTCTTCCATTCGCGCATGGGCCACCGTCAGGCGCGCCAGGCCCTCTTCCACAGATCCGTAGCCCTTGGTCAGCTGGTTGACCTCCGTCTGCAGCCCACCCAGGCTTCCTTCCAGCCACCGGCGCAAGTCCGCGATCCCCTGGTCCCCGCGGGCCGCCAGGTGATCCAGGGCCTTGAGGAGGGTGTCCACGGCCGCTTCGTCAAACACCCTGCGGAGGATGGCGCGCAGCGTGTCCTGCTCTTCCCGGGAGAGCGCTTGCATAGGGATTCCCTCAGTGAAGGGACCTCTTTATCAGTTTAACACATCTTGAGCCGGATGGTGCGATGCGGCGAGGGCTTCGGCCGCGCGGATCCGCTTCCCCAGCGCCGGGTGGGTGTAGAAGATCCATTCCACCCAGGGCTCCGGATCCAGCTCCGCCAGGTTCTGCTCGCCCAGCTTCCGCAAGGCCGTTGCCAGCGCCATCGGTCGTCCGCACAGGCGGATGGCCTCTCGATCCGCCTCCCATTCCCGCCAGCGCGACCACGCGTTCACCGGGATCATCCAGATCAACCGGAACAGGAGAGCGCCGATGGCCAGCGCGGGCAGGCTGGATGGGTGATCCAGGCCGGGGAGGCCCAGGGCCCGGACCCCCAGGGGCAGCCCTTGCGCTCCGATGAAGAACCCGGCCAGGCTGATGAGGCTCTCCAGGGCCAGGCCCAGGGGGATATCCCGATGCAGATGATGGGCCAGCTCGTGGGCCAGGATCGCCTCGATTTCGTCGGGGGTGTAGCGCGAAAGCAGCGTGTCCCCGATCACGATCCGTCGGGTGGGCCCCAGCCCCATCAGCCCGGCGTTGGCCGCCCGGGTCCGCCGGCTCATGTCGATCACATAGGCGCCTCGCACCCGGATGCCGGCCCGCTGGGCCAGACGGGCCAGCCGCCCGGCGAGCTCGGGATCCTGGAGGGGCTGGAACCGGTAGAACAGGGGGGCGAGGAGCACGGGGGCGAGCTGGGCCAGCACAACGGTGAAGCCGATCCAGGCGGCTCCTACGGGAAGCCACCAGGTGTGGGGCCAGCGTCGGAAGGCGAGGTAGAGCCCGCCGATCAGAGGCAGGCCGATGGCGGCGCTGATCCCTCCGGCCTTGAGGTAATCGAGGAGCCACGCGGCGCGCGTCTGGGTGGAGAGGCCGAAACGGTGGGGGAGGAGGAACCCGCCGTAGAAATCGATGGGGAAGGAGAGCAAGGCCCATCCCCCTCCGAACAGGAAGGCCATCCCCATCGCGTCCAACGGGGGCGGGAGGCGGCGGGCCAGGGCCTCGCCGAGGCCGAGGGCCAGGCCGCTTCCCAGCCAGGCCATGGCGTAGGCGGCGAACAGGGCGATCTCCGCCGCCCACAGGCGACGGCGCAGCCGGGCGTAACGCCGGGCCTGCTCCTCCCGGTCCATCGCCTGCTCCCCGGATCAGCGCTCCGGCTTCAGGATGACCACGGTGCCCGGATAGAGGGAGCGGAAGCGCTCGGCGTCGGCCTCGGAGCCGGCCACTCCGGCTCCGTAATGCATGGGGATGGCGACCTTCGGCCGGATGGCTGCGGCGGCCTGGGCGGCCTCCTCCGCCGTCATCACGTAAGTCCCGCTGACGGGGAGCAGGGCGATATCGCAGCGGATCTCCTTCATCTCGGGGATGAAGTCTGTGTCCCCGGCGAAGTAGAGACGCTCCCCTTCGATGGTGAGGATGAAGCCCAGCCCGCCGGCCTCCCGGGGGTGGAATCGTTTGTTGATGTTGTAGGCCGGCACCGCTTCGATCTCCACGCCCTTCACGGAGAGGCGCTCGCCGGGGCGCATGGCCTGGGCGCCTTTGATTTTGGCGGCCGCTGCCGGGCTGCTGATGATCACGGTGTCCGGCTGGCGGAGCCGGTTGACGTCCTCCGGAGAGCAATGATCGAAGTGCTCGTGGCTGATCAGGATGAGATCCGCTTTCGGCGCGTCCGCAGGGACCTGCCAGGGATCCAAATAGATCACCGGCGGTCCATCGATGCGGAAGGCGTCATGACCCAGCCAGTGGATCCGGCTCAACAGGCGAGGGCGCGTTTCCATGAGGAACCTCCCTCTGATGCTTGGGGACCGTCCATCGAGCCGCCGAATGGTTCATGGCAAACTATAGAGCCAGTCAGGCAGGAAAAGCAAACCGGGGCCGCTTATCGTCTTGCGAGATACAGGGTGCAGAGGCCCAGGTTCTCACCCGGTTCCATCTCCTGCTCCACGAATGCCTCGATCCGCGCTGGGCGCAGGTTCCATTCCCAGCGCCAATAGCACACCCAGCGGATGCGCCCCTCCCGGATGGCCTGCATGGTCTCCTCCTGGCCGGCCCGGCCGAAGGAGGTGGCCGTGGGGATGTCAAAGGGCGTTGGGTTGCGCAATCCGGTCTGCAGATAATAGAACCCGGCGGTGGGGAAAAGCAGGAACACAGAGGGCTCGGGAGCCCGTTCGCGCAATCGTGCGCTCTCTTCCATGATCTGCGCTTGCAGGGCAGGGGCGATCAGGACGCCCCCGAAATGGGGAAGGGAAGAGATCGTCAGACGGCCCTGGAGGAGGCGCAACGGCGGGATCATCAACGCCACGATCAGGCCCAGGATGAGCAGCGCGCCGATCCCGCGTTCGAGGACGATTTTCCACGGGCGGATCGACCATGCGCTCCATCCGCTGATCATTACTGTCAGCAAAGCCGGGACGGCATAAATGAGGTGCGCATAATCGGCTCGGGGAAAGATGCCCAGGAAAGCGGCCGCTGCAAAGAGGCCCGAGGCGATCCATGGGGCGCGCCCGGATGAGGGCGGAACCAGGAAGCCGCCGATCCAGAAGAAACCGGCCAGGAAAGGCAGGAGGAATGAAAAGGATCTCAGGGCCCACAGCCCCTGTTCCAGGGTGGAATGGGGGGAAAGGGCTTGCAGACTGCGAAGGATTCCTGCAAGCCCTTCCGTATAAGGGATCCCGGAGAGGCGCAGGTAAGTTGTCTTGTTGAGCGCGCCGTAATCCATGAACTTCGGCCCCCCGCCGCTCAGCCAGACCGGCAGGAACGTCAGCGCGAGCGTCCCCAGAAAGGCGAGCCCGAGGGAGCTGCTCTCGATCCACAGCCGGCGGAGGGGAGGGCGTTCTTCCCCGCGCCGGATCAGGAAGCTCCCCAGGATCGCCAGAAACGCGTAGCCGCCGATGTTCTGTTTGGCGGCGAAACTCAGCCCGGCGGCTGCTCCCGCCCAGGCGAGGAGGCGCCGGCGGGCCTGCGCGTCACTGGCTCCCAGCGCGGCGGTGGTGGCATCGAAAGCGGCCATCAGGAAAGCGTTGGCCAGAGATTGATAGGGCGCGTGGGGCGCAGGGGGTGCCAGCAGCAGGTTCGCCCCGAGGAACAGCATACAAGCTCCTGGGCCTGCCCCCATCCGCTCCAGGATACGCATCCCGAAGAGCAGCGCGGCCGTGTAGCCGGCGGCCACCACCGCCTTCACCGCGAGGATCTCCACACCGATCAGGGAGATCAAGGGCGCGGTGAAAGCCACAGCGAGAGGGCCGGCCCCGTAGAATACGTCCCGGTAAAGCACCTCCCCCTCATGGACCCGCCGCATCACCTGCAGGAACCACGCCTCATCCCCCCGGTTGATCCCCGCCGCCATGTTCAGATACAGGCTGATCAGGAAGAGCCCGACCGTTAGAGCCGCTCTTTTCATCTCTGGTCCCCGCGGAACAGCTGAAAGGGCAGAAGCGATCGCCAGAGGGGCGCCTGTTCCAGGAGTCGCTCCAGGCGACCTCCCCAGGGGTGGTTCGACAGGAATGGGGGGAAGAAGCCGTAGTGGGCGATGGCGGTCAGCCGTAGCCCGGCCGGCTCCATCGCCTTCGAAATCACGGAAGGGCGCATGTTTAGGATCCCCCGCTCTGCCGCCCACGACATCCCCGGTGTGATCAGGATCTGAAGATAGTAAAGGGGGTTGAGGGGGTTGGGCTCCAGGAAAACCACCCGCCCTCCCGGTCGCAGAAGCCGAGCCATAGACGCAAAGGCCTGGCGCAGGTCCGCCAGATGATGCAGGACGAAGAATCCTACCAGCGCGTCATAGCGTCCGTGCAGCTCGGGAGGACAGCGGTGGATGTCTGCGCAGTAGACCGGGATGCGGTATCGTCCGCCGTCGAATTCCTGCATCCGTTCGATCAGGAAGGGGGAGAGCTCCAGCCCCTCCACCCGGAGGCCGCGCTCGGCCAGCAGGAAGGCATGACGGCCCATCCCGCATCCCACATCCAGAATTCGCTCCCCCGGCCGGAGATCGCCGAAGCGGATGACCTCATCCACCTGACGGATCACGTAGGGTGTCCGCTCCGGCCACATCGTGCGCTTGATGCGACGTCCGAAATATTCCCGCTGGAGCTGGTTATGGATCTCGATGCGCTCCGACATCGGCGCGCTTCGCTCCTCCAGAGAGATGGGTGCGCGGTTCTGGAAAGGCGAACGCGTCGGAGAGGCCAAGGAAGCGGGCTGGGTTACGTTTCAGCGCCCAGGCGGTGCGGAGGATGCGCCAGGCGAGCTGACAGCGCATGCCAGTCGTGTAGGCGGAGCGGCCGATTGGGCGAGGGGAGCGGTGGATCGGAACGACCAGCGCGGGGAAGCCCGCACAGGCGATCAGCGTGGGCAAATGCGGCTCGGGCGCATCCCAGCGTCGCAGGGCCTCCGCCACTTGGCCTTCCATGAGGCAGAAGGTCCCCGCATCCACCGGAGCCCCGCAGATCCAGTGGAGGGCCCGCTTGAAGAGCCACGAGGTCAGCATCCGATCCAGCCGCTCGTATCGCCCGCGTCGTCCGGCGAAGACCACAAGGGCTCGGCCCTGCGCTTCCTCCATCACCTTTCGGAGAAGCGGAATGGCTTCCGGCGGGTCCTGCAGGTCCGCATCCATCACGACCACATAACGCCCCCGGGTTTCGTGCAGGCCAAGCCAGATGGCCCGGTGCTGCCCGACGTTCCGAGGGAGATCCAGGATCCGGATCCGGGGATCCCGGGCAGCGAGCTCCCGCAGCACCCTTAGGGAGCCCTCGGGACAGGCATCGTGGACGGCGATCAGTTCCCAGGACCAGCCCACCCCGTCCAGGACGGATTGCAGGCGTGCATACAGGGGGTAGAGGGTTTCCCGGTTTCGGAAGACCGGAATGACCAGGCTGATCTCAGGTCGGATCTCCATGGCGCTGCATCCATTCCAGGGTCCTTCGCAGGCCGGCGGGCAGATCCCACCGGGGTGACCATTGCAGACGGCGTTGGGCCTTCCGGATATCCGCAACCCAGCAGGAGGTGTCTGGCGGGCTGGGAGGATGGGCGCCGATCCGCAGGCGAAGGGATCGGCCGGTGATAAATTCCACCCATGCGGCCACCTCCTCGTTGGTCCACTGGATGCCGGTGCCGATGTTGAAGGCTTCCCCCGGCCGGACCGATCGCGTGGCGGCGCGCAAGCATGCCTCCGCCACGTCCTCGACGAAGACGAAATCATGCCGGTAACCGGACGCGGTCAGGCGGACCTCCTCCCCGCTGAGGGCTGCGCGGAGCAGCGTGGGGATGAGCTGCTCCGGAGGCTCGCCGGGCCCATAGACGTAAAATGGGCGAAGGATAACCGCGGGCAGTCCGAAGGCCCGGGCGTAAAAAGCCACCAGCAGGCTGGCTGTGGCCTTCGCAACCCCCCGGTCAGTTGTCGGGCGCAAGGGATCCCGCTCACGGATCGCCCGGGGATACGGGCCGTATTCCAGGGAGCTTCCGATGTGGATCAAGCGGGCGATCCCCACATCCCGCGCCGCCTCCAGCACGTGCGCGGTGCCCATGAGACTGGACCGCAGGAGCTCCAGGCGTTCCTCCGGCGTGCGTGGGTGCCCGCGCCGGACGGCGAGATGGAAAATCCAGCGGGGGCGCACGTTCGTTACCACCTCCCGCACCTCTCCCGCATCCAGGAGGTCCCCGCGGTGGATCGAAACCTGATCCATCATCCCGGCCAGGCGCCTGAGATCGGTGCCCGGTCGGACGATGAGGTGGACCCGCGCGCCGGCCTCCAGCAGGCGGCGCGTCAGGTGGGAGCCGATGAAGCCAGCCCCACCGGTGATCAGGATAGGCGCGCCCTGGAGATCGGCCATAAACTCACCATCCGATTGCGGTTTGAAAAGAAAGCGTCCGCTTCCTCGATGGCGCGCAGAAGCTCCTGATGCATAGCCTCCCGTGCCGGAAGCGGTTGCCGGAAAGCCTCCCGCAGCGCCTCCAGGATCCGTGGGATCTCCATCCGTGGATCCCGGCCCACGATATCCCGCAAGAAGGAACGCCGCAGGAACGAGAATGAACACCCCAGTCGGGCCATCTCCGCGATCAACAGGCGACAGGGGATGGGAAAACCGCGATCCGGAAGAGTGAGCCCCGCGAAGCCGAAGGGGATGGGGAAGGCGGACCGGACCCGCCCCACAATTCCATCTGGGATCGCCCGGAACGGGTTGGGGGTTCTTCGCTCGATGGCCAGATCGTGCAGCCCCAGGTAAGCCCGGGTGAGGGGGAGTTGAGCCAGGCGCTCGCAAATGGCCACTGCCTCTCGCGTTTCGATCAGGATCCCGACCCCACATCGCCCCTTCGCCCACTCCAGGACACGCTCCACTTCCTCCACAGAGCGAACCATGGGGAGCAGGATCTCATCAGCACCGGCCTGCACAGCAGCCTCGATTTCCTTTTGGGTCCAAGGGCCGAAGGCGTTGATCCGGCACAGGACACGGGCAGCCGTGCAGGCACGAACCCGTCGCAGGTCCTCCAGGGTGTCGTGGTTGATCTGGGTGTCGAATCCAGCTTGACGCTCCGCTTTGCCGATATATTCCCAGTCCACCACCGCTCCTGCTGCTCCACCCTCTACAGCGGCGCGGATTAGATCAACATCGGTAGAGAACAGGAAAAGAGCGAAGTCCGTCATTCTGGATCAGGGTGTCGAAGGTCCTATATCGAACATCGGGCAGCGTAGCATCTTAGCACGCCTTGCGTGCCAAGGCCAACAGGGTGGATCCCCAGGGCCAAGGGATGTGGCGGCCAATTCCGATCTCGAGACGGAGGAGATGGGAAAGCATGCTGTTGAGGAGCGAAGGGGGGCGTTCCTCGATTTCCTGCAGCGAAGGGCGGAAGCGCCCCAGCCATCGGGTAAGGGCGATTAGAGGAAAGAGAAGGAACATATAAAAGCGCAGATCCACGATGCAGAATCCCGCTTCTTGGAGACGCTGGCGGAGCAACGCTCGGGTGTAACGGCGGCGGTGGCCGGCAGCCTCGTCCCGAGCGCTCCAGAGGCCAGGCACGGCAGGCACGGCGAGGATCAGCCATCCCCCCGGGGTTAGAACCCGCCACGCCTCCTGCAAAGCCTGCCGATCGTCCAGATGCTCCAATACGTCCAGACATAAGATGAGAGACACGCTCGCTGCCCGGAACGGAAGGCGCTCCGCGTCTCCCTGCACGCCGGAGAGGGTGGGATGGTAGGCGCGAAGCCGGGCCAGGGCTGGAGCCAGCGAATCGAGGCCAATTGAGCGGACTCCCTTTGAGGCCAACCAACGGACCATCCATCCGGTTCCGCAACCAATATCCAAAACCCTCTCGCTGTGGGAAAGAGCAATGCGAGTCAGCCAGCTTTCAATATAAGCCTGGCGCCCGCGAAACCAGAAGTGCCACTCCTCCATACGCGCGATGCGTTCCAGGCGCTCGGGGCTGAACGAGTGGGTAGCACCTTCCACTGGTTAGCGTCTCTCCTGCGAGATCAACAGGATGTTTGGGTGAGGCGAGCGATCAGGCGCTCCAGCCGGCGGAGGAGGCGGCGGGCGCCGGCCTCCACGGCGGGGGACAGCCCCTCTCCGAACCCGAAGTCCGCCCCGATGATCCCATAGAGGATCACCCGTCGGGGGGACGGCCCCAGCGTCCGGGCCAGGGCGATGGCTTCCACCAGATCCAACCCGTGGGTGGAGAACCCGCGTGGACGGAGATCCGTCCGGAGGCGCTCCTCTCGGATCCGAAGGAGTGTTCCGGGCGGCGCATCGGCCTCCACCGCGTCCACAATCCAGGCGATCTCCGCCCCCTCCCATGCCTCGGCCAGCCTCATCGGGTCCGGGAGCTCCATCCGGATGGCCCGGAGATCCGGCCAGCTCCTTCCTCGAAGCTGAGCGGCCACCCACGGGCCGACCCCATCATCCCTTCGCATCGGATTCCCGAGGCCGATGAGCACCCAACGGGGACCCGCGTTCATTCCTCCACAAGCTCCAGCCGCAGGAAGTGCGTGGCGCAGGAGATGCAGGGATCGTAGTTCCGGATGGCCTGCTCGCAGCGCCATGTGAGCGCATCCCGGGGCAGGGAGAGCAGCTGCGGCACCAGTTTGCGCAGATCGTCCTCGATGCGGCGCTGGTTCTGGGAGGTGGGCGGGATGATCCGCGCTTCCTCGATGAGGCCCTCCGCGTTGACCCGATAGCGGTGATACAGAAGCCCCCGTGGAGCCTCGCTGGCCCCAAAGCCGGTCCCCGCCCGGACCTCGAAGGGCTCAAAGGGGCGATCCGGCGGCTCATAACGGTCGATGAGGCGCAGGGCCTCCTCGCAGGCGTGGATGACCTCGATGCCGCGGACGAGAAGACTGCGGAAGGGGTTGCGCACCGGTGGCGTCAGACCGATGGATACCGCCACCTCCCGGGCCAGGGGGGAGAGCTGGGAGAAGTTCAGGTTGAACCGGGCCAGGGGGCCGACCATATAGCTGCCGCGCCCCCGGATCACCGCGTGCAGGGCGTTGCTGTAGGGCACGTGGATCTCCTCGATGATCTCCTCAAAGGCGGAGACCGGGGCCAGCAACCCGTGGCTGAAACGAACCTGACCCTCCAGGATGGCGTATTCCTCGGGATGATAAAGGGCCACGAACTCGTAATCCTCCTCGAACTCCGGGAACTCCAGACCGGCCATCCAGCGGAGGGCTTCGATCATGAGATCGCGAGCGCGGGCAAGCTCCTCTTTGTGTTCCAGGAGGGCGCGGCGCGATGGGACGGAATAGAATCCCCCGACGCGGACGTTGATGGGGTGAACCTCGCGGCCGCCGATGCGGGCCATCAGGGCGTTCCCCGCCTTCTTGATCTGAAGCCCCTTCTGCACCCAATCCGGATGATCCCGGGCCATGTGGAGGGCGCTCTCATAACCCAGGAAGTCCGGCAGGTGCAGCAGAAACATGTGGAGGGCATGGCTTTCGATCCATTCCCCGTAGTAAAGCAGCAACCGCAAGTCCCGGAGGGAGCCTCCCACGGACAGGCCGAGGAGGCTTTCCAGGGCGTTGCACGCGCTCATCTGGTAGGCCACGGGGCAGATCCCGCAGATCCGCGCCGTGATGTCCGGCGCCTCCTCCAGGCGGCGGCCTCGCAGGAAGGCCTCGAAGAACCGCGGGGGCTCATAGATCTCCAGGCGGAGCTCACGCACCTGTCCGTTATGAACCCGCAGGTGCAGGGCGCCTTCCCCTTCCACCCGCGCCAGGGCCTCAACCCGAACGGTCAGCTTCCGCGATCCCGGCATAGCGCTCTCCTGCCTCCTTGAAGGCGGGTGCATAGGCGTTGAACGTGCGGAGCAGCCGCACCAGGTCCGGCGCGGCCAGCCCGCGCGCGAGCAACCAGTCCCCCAGGCTGTGCGGGTTGGGGGTCTCCATCGGACCGAAGCATCCATAGCAGCCGCGGCGATACGCCGGGCACAGGGCCCCGCAGCCGGCCTGGGTGATCGGGCCCAGGCAAGGGGTGCCCTGGGCGACCATCACGCAAACCGTCCCGCGGCGCTTGCATTCGACGCACACGCTGTAGTTCGGGATTTGGGGCCGTCGTCCGTTCAGGAAAGCGCTGATCAGCTCCAGCAGGGGGCCTTTCCCGATCGGGCAGCCCCGCAGCTCGAAATCCACCGGCACGTAGGCGGAGGCGGGCAGGGATTTCTCCAGGGTGCGGATGTATTCCGGTCGGGCGTAGACCTGCTCCATGAACTCTCGCACATCGGCGAAATTGCGCAGGGCCTGGATCCCACCGGCGGTGGCGCAGGCCCCGATGGTCACCAGGAAGCGGCTCTGGCGCCGGATCTCCCGGATCTGTTCCACCTGCTCCGGGGTGGAGATGCTTCCCTCCACCAGGGAGAGGTCGTAGGGCCCGCGCACGACTGCCCGGGAGGCTTCCAGGAAGTATGCGATCTCCAGCTCATCCGCCAGGGTGAGCAGCTCATCCTCGCAGTCCAGGAGGGTCAGCTGGCAGCCATCGCAGGAGGCGAACTTCCAGACCGCCAGCTTGGGCTTGCGACGACGCGCCATCGCGTCCTCCTTCCCGGTTTTGGATCGAAACGAACGCGAGCCCTTACAGCTCCCGCACCTCCAGGAGCGGGCGGACGCGGCCCAGGGGGAACACCGGGCCGTCCCGACAGATGAAGACGGGGCCGAACTGGCAGTGGCCGCAGAACCCCAGGGCGCACTTCATGTTCCGCTCCAGGGACAGGAAGATGCGCTCCGGGGGCACCTTGCGATCCTCCAGCTCGCGGGCCGCCACACGCATCATGACCTCGGGGCCGCACATCAGAATGAACGCCTTCCGGAAATCCAGCAACCGCTCGGCCAGAGGGAGCAGCGTGGTGACCACCCCGATGTGCCCCCGCCAGGCTTCGTCCCCGCGGTCCACCGTCACGAAGACCTGCAGATCCAGCCGCCCCCGCCAGCGTTCCAGCTCCGCCGGATACAGCAGGTCAGCGGGCGTGCGGGCTCCATAGAGGAGCACCACCTGCTCGTATTCGGAGCGATGAGCCAGGATGTGCTGGAGGGCGGGACGCAGGGGTGCCAGCCCGATGCCCCCGGCGAGGATCAGGATGTCGTGCCCCCTGGCCTCCTCAAGGGGCCAGCCCTTCCCGAAGGGACCCCGCACGCCCACCACGTCGCCTTTCCGGAGCCGAGCCAGGGCCCGCGTGACGGATCCGACCGCCCGCACCGTGTGCTCCAGGTCTCCGCTGCGGGGATGGACCCCGCTGATGGAGATCGGGACCTCGCCGATGCCGAACAGGTAGAGCATGTTGAACTGGCCGGGCTGGAAAGCCGGTGGGCGGCCCTCCGGAGGGCGCAGGCGCAGCGTCACCGTATCCCCGGTCTCCCGGCGGATCCCGGTGACCGGATAGGGGGCGGGGAGGAAGCGTTCCAGCGTCGGCGCCGATGGGTGGGTGGTAGAAGAGATCATGGCGTCCTCCGCTCCGGCGGGGCATAGAGATCCAGCAGCTGCAGGCGGGTCGCTTTCAAGCGGCCGGCGACCACGGCGAGCAGGCGGCTCAGGATCCAGGCGGCGAGGGCGCAGTCCTGGCTCATCCGGGCCCGGAGGGCGGCGGCGTCCAGGACCACGGCGGTGGTTTCGGCGAGGGCGCGGGCGTCGAACTCCCAGCGGTAAGGCGGGAGCGCCCACGACCAGCCGACCACTTCCCCCGCGCTCACGGTTTGCAGGCGCAGGGTTCCCCGCTCGGGCACGAACATCTCGATGGCCACCAGGCCATCCACGATGAGGAAGAAGGCATCGGCAGCACGTCCCTCCCGCAGCAGCAGCGCGTCCGGCGGGTAGGTCTGCAGCCGCGCCATCTCCGCCAGGACCTCTTTCCAGGCCTCCTCCATGTCGTGGGTGAAGGGATGCTGGCGCAGGGCTTCCAGGATCGCCGCTTTGGACATCGGATCACCTCCTCTCCGCCTCGAGGGTGGCGCCGTCGGTCCTGCGGATGGCGGCCACCTCTTCGGTCAGATCGATCCCTACCGGGCACCAGGTGATGCAGCGCCCACAGCCGACACATCCCGAGGTCCCGAACTGCTCCCACCAGGAGGCCAGCTTGTGGGTCAGCCACTGGCGGTAACGGGCCTTCGCGCTCTGGCGGATGGGGCGGCCGGCGGTGTAGGTGAACTCTGTGGTGAAGCACGAATCCCAGCGGCGCACCCGCTCGGCCCGGGTGCCGGTGAGATCGCTGATGTCCTCCACAGTGAAGCAGAAGCAGGTGGGACAGACCATGGTGCAGTTCCCACAGGTGAGGCAGCGCTGGGCCACCTCCTCCCAGCGGGGATGCTCCAGGTTGCGGTAGAGCAAGGCGGGCAGGTCGGTGGTGTCCATCTGCCGGCCCATGGCGCGGGCGGTGGAGGCGAGTTGCGCCTCCACCGCGGCCCGGTCGGCCTCGGTGGCGGGGGCGCAGGGGATGCCGGCCATCAACGCCGCGCCCCGCTCCGTCCCGATCTCGACGATGAAGGCCTCCGCCAGCTCCGTGAGGATGAGGTCCGCGCCCGGTGGGGCCTTGGGCCCGGTGCCCATGGAGGCGCAGAAGCACGTGCCGCCGGCGACGGCGCACTGCACTGCGATCAGGAAAACTCCCTCCCGGCGGGCCTGATACGCCGGGTCCACATACGGCCCGCTCATGAACACCCGATCCAGGATCGCGATGGCGTGAAGCTCGCAAGCCCGGACCCCCAGGAACGCATAGCGGGGCGCAGGATCCGAGGGGGCGATCCACTCGAACCCCGCGCCGTTGCGGCGAGCCCGGCCCAGGGAGAGGACCGGGGGATGCAGGAAGCGCTTCCAGGAATAGGGTCCCACCGCATAGCCGAAGAAGGAAGAATCCTCCCGACGCTTCAGACGATAGCGTCCGCCGTCCTGCTCATCCGTCCATCCAATGGGGAGATCCGAGATCTGGTGGATCTCATCGTAAACGATGGCCCCTTCCCGGATGCAAGGGCCGATGACGGTGTAGCCCTGCCGGCGGAGCGCATCGATCAGGTCCTGCAATCGGGCTTTCTCCATCCGCCACATCGAGCTCGGAGTGGGGATCGGGGCTTCGGGGTTTGCCATGGCGCTCTCCTCCCTGGAAACCAAAGGCTGGGCGGAAGTCCGGGCGCTCCCTTACTATGATGCGCTTTCCCGCCTGGGGAAGCCAGTGAGAAAGCACAGGACAAATTGTGATTTTGTTCACAATCCGTAGGCTTCTGCTTAACAGATTCGGGGGAGGGGTTCGCCGGCGGGCATGCTGACCACCCGGAAGCCGCCCACCCGGGTCCGCAGCAGGACCAGGTGGCGGGGGTCCTCCACGACCTCTCCGATCACGGTGGCTTCCTGGCCCAGGGGGTGGGAGCGCATGGCCTCCAGCACCCGCTCCGCGTCCTCCCGGGCGACGATGGCCACCAGCTTCCCTTCGTTGGCCACGTGGAGGGGATCCAGGCCCAGCAACTCGCAGGCGCCCTTTACTTCATCCTGGATCGGGATGCGCGCTTCGTCCAGCTGGATGCCCACGCGGGAGCTCATGGCGATCTCGTTGAGGGCGCTGGCCAGGCCGCCGCGGGTGGCGTCGCGCATGCAGCGGATGCGGGGGCTGGCGCGGAGCATGGCGGCCACCAGGGTGTGAAGCGGCGCGGTGTCGGATCGGATGGGCTGTTCGAACTCGATTTGCTCCCGGGCCAGCATCACCGCGATGCCGTGGGCGGCGATGGGGCCGTTCAGGAGCACCACGTCCCCGGGCCGGGCCTGGTCTGCGGAGAGCGTCCCCTCGTATTCCACGACGCCGAGGCCGGTGGTGGTGATGAAGATCTTGTCCGCCTTCCCCCGGTTGACCACCTTGGTGTCGCCGGTGACGATGGGGACGCCGGCCTCCGCGGCAGCCTGGCGCATGGAGTCCACGATCTGACACAGGGTCTCGATGGGCAGGCCCTCCTCCAGGATGAAGGCGGCGCTGAGGAACAGGGGGCGCGCCCCGCTCACCGCCAGATCGTTGATGGTCCCGTTGACCGCCAGCCGGCCGATGTCGCCCCCGGGGAACACGATGGGGTCCACGACGAAGGCGTCGGTGGTGAAGGCCAGCCGCAGCCCGTCGACCGTCATGACGGCGGCGTCGTTGAGCACGCGCATATCCGGCGGCAGGAGGAGGGGGCGGAACACCTTCTCGATCAACTCGTGCATCAACCGACCCCCGCTCCCATGGCCCAGCAACACCGTGCGGTAAGACAGGGGTGGGATGGGGCAGGCGCCCAGGCTTTCCGCGCGCATGGTCTCACGCTCCATGAAACCGGGGTTCTCGCTTCTCGAAGAACGCCGAGAGGCCCTCGGCGAAGTCCGGCGTCTCCGCGATCTCCACCAGGTGTCGCAGCTCCTTGGCCATATGGCTGTCCAGCCGGTCGATGCCCAGGGCTTCGTTGATGAGGGCCTTGGTGATAGCCCAGGCCCGGGTGGGCCCGCGGGCCAGCCGCTGGGCGATGGCCTCCACCTCCTGATCGAACGTCTCGAAGGGGAAGATGCCGTTGATCAGGCCCCAGGCCAGGGCCTCCTGGGCGGTGAGGCGCGGGTTGAGGAAGACCATCTCCATCGTCCGCCGCAGGCCGATGAGGCGGGGGAGAAGGAAGGTGGTGCTCTCCGCCCCCGTGAGGCTGGTTTTGGAGTAGGCCCATTCGAAGGCGGCGCGATCGGAGGCGAAGACCAGATCACAGGCCATGGCCAGGCCCAGGCCGCCCGCTGCCGCCACCCCTTTGACGGCGGCGATGAAGGGCTTGGGCGCGCGGCGGATCTCGGAGATGGTGCTGTGCAGATACTCCAGGATCTCCTTGAAGCTCCGTCCGTATCCACCCTCCACCGGCCGGGCCTCGGGTTGCAGGTAGGAGAAATCCTCCGGATGCTCCCGCTCCCGGACGTATTTCAGGTCCGCCCCGCTGCAAAAGGCCCGATCCGTCCCGGCCAGGATGACGCAGCGGATCGCGGGGTCGCGGGCGAGCTGCAGGGCCGCCTTCCGCAGGTCCCGCGCCATCGCCACGTCCAGGGCGTTGAACCGCTCCGGACGGTCCATCTGGATGATCCCGATCGCATCTTTCCGTTGTATCCGAATGTGATAGAGTTCGACGACAACGGGTTCCATCGGGCGCTCCCCGGGTTCTCGGAGATACATGCAGGGCCTTCCCCAAGCCCAGATCTCTTCCTTGCCCATCGTCCACAGGGAGATCAAAATCCGTGCGGATCCGATTCAGGATGATACTACAGGAAAACCAGGCCGAGCAGTGAGGAAGCCGGTGGATCAGGACGCCCGCAGGGCGACGCGATGCGGCCAGGCAATTCCCCTGGGAAGGGAGGGTAACGGGCGCGCTGCGATCCTCGTGAAGCGGTTTGCCGCGTGGGAGGCACCTTCATTGGAGATGGCGGTGCGTCAGCCAATGCAACGTGTGCTCCGGGAGGCCGGGATGTGGATGAGGAAGCGGAGCGCAGCGGAACAACCCGGCTTCTGGAGGTTACATCCAGCGCTTCATGCTTTCACAGAAGTCCTTTGAGTCAGGATCAAATGAACAACGGGAAGAGCCCTCAACTCCAATTTGGATAGATCGATGATCTTGCTGGCCTCCTCAATCTCAATCCCTATAACACGATTGTGCTCGTCAAAGTCCAGCACAATCCCTGGGGCGATCTCCTCTGATTCAGTACTTACTCCTTCAATCAATTTGATATACAACATGTCGGTCTCAGGGTGATATTCGAAAATCATTGTCTTCTCCCCATTAAGGCCTGAAGCGGCGGTCGAAAAAAGCGTTATGCACGGTCTCCCCATCCGGTTCTGTCACGACTCGAAGGTACTTGTCTACCTCGGCCACATACCCCCAATAACGGATACGCCCGTTGGGCTGCACTTCGGTACGAATAGGATTCTTTAGAACGTGCTCAATCCATTCCATCTTAAGGTAAGGCCGACGAACCATGACACTTGTTCTGAAGTAAGTCGTCGTTTTCATCTATCACGATCTGGATGTAGTATAGCTGCCTAACGATGGATGGTCGGAAATCCGGGATTCCCAGCCAGCTGGAATCTTATAAGGCCTATCCTTGATGCCATACTCAGCAGCCAGATAGGCGTAATGTTGCCGAAGCAATGCGATGATCTCCTCGCGGTTCAAGATTTCACCCCGTGGGGAACACACAGGATATGTGCGACCTGACGGCACTATAGCAGAGGAGAGCCCTCATGTCAAGTCTGTCCCTTCCAGCTCCCTCATTCCCTTAGGCCCTGTGATGTGCCCCCCGTATTCATACCAGATGCGGCAGGCTCCCTCGCTGCTCACCATGCAGGCGCCTACGGGGTTCTCAGGCGTGCACTCTTTGCCGAAGAGCCGGCAATCGTAGGGCGTGGCGATGCCGGCCATGATGTTGCCGCAGAGGCATTCCTGGGTGAGACGGGGCGGGGCGTCGCCCAGCCATTCGGAGAGCCGGATCTCGAAGCGGGCCCGAGCGTCCACCCAGGCGTATTTCCGCCGCAGGCGCAGGTTGCCGTTGGGAACATAGGCGATGCCCCGCCAGACCCCGCTCTCGGTCTCGAAGACCTCCCACAGCAGCCGCTGGGCATTGCGGTTGCCCTCCGGCGTGACGCAGCGCGGATAGGCGTTGACCACCCGTTTCTCCCCCCGGCGGATCAGTTCCACCAGTTGCACCAGGGCGCTCAGGATGTCCAGGGGCTCGAAGCCGGCCACCACCACCGGGATGCCGTGGCGTTCCACGAAGCGCTCGAAGATCTTCCACCCGGTGATGGTGGCGGCGTGGCCGGCGGCCAGGAAGCCCTGCACCCGGGTCTGGGGCATCTCGGCCACGATCTCCATCACCGGCGGGATGTATTTGTGGGCGGACAAGACGGAGAAGTTCTTCGGGGGGCCGGAGAGGATGACGGCGGCGGTGGCCACCGCGGTGGTCTCAAAGCCGGTGGCGAAGAAAACCACCTCGCGGTCGGTCTCCCGGGCGATCTGCAGCGCCTCCCACGGGCTGTAGATCACCCGGACGTCCGCGCCCTCCGCTTTCGCCTCCGCCAGGGACTTGCGGGTCCCGGGCACCCGAAACATGTCCCCGAAGGTGGCCAGGATCACCCCCTGCTCGGCCAGGTAAACGGCCTCGTCCACCTCCGGCATGTCGGTCACGCACACCGGGCAGCCGGGCCCCATGATCACCCGGAGGTTGGGCGGAAGCAGGCTCCGGAGGCCGAAGCGGGCGATGCTCTGCTCGTGGGTGCCGCAAACGTGCATGATCGAGATGGGCTCCGGTAGATCCCGGCACAGCCGATCCAGGGCCTGCCGGAAGGCCTGCACCCGTTCCGGATCCCGGAACTCCAGCCGTTCGGAAGGCTTCGCGATGCGCGCCCGGATCATGGCCCTTCCTCCACCGAGCGCAGCTCATCCCGGATCTCGGCGCGCAGCAGATCCTCCTCCGTCGTCCGGAGCAGGGCCTCGTAGAAGGCGAGGGTGTTCTCCACCTCCTCCGGAGGGATGCGGCGGATGGCGAAGCCCACATGGACCAGGACGTAGTCCCCCGGCGAGACGGGCTCGTCCACAACGTGGAGCAGCACCGGCTTGCGCACGCCCCAGAAGTCCACCAGGGCCGTCATCTCGTTCACTTCCACCACCTTCCCTGGCACGCCCAGGCACATCATACACCTCCTGTCGGAAACGGATCGGAAGCGCCCTCCAGACGGGCCGCGGCGATCAGGATCTGGCCCAGGCTGATTCCCCCATCGTTGGGCGGGACCTGGCGGTGCAGGAGGACGGTGAAGCCTTCCTCTTCCAGACGTCGGGCGGCCTCTTCGGTCAGATAACGATTCTGGAAGCAGCCGCCGGTCAGCGCCACCCGCGTCTCCCCCACGGCCCGGGCCACGGCGACGATGGCCTCCACCAGGGCCCGGTGAAAGCGCGCGGCGATCTTCTCCCGCTCCACGCCGCGCCGCAGGTCCTCCCGGATCGCCTCCAGGAGGGGGCGCCAGTCCAGGATCCAGGCGGGCTCTCCCCTGGAGTTTTCGACCAGGGGAAGCGGATAAGCGCGCCGCTCGGCGGGATCGGCGAGGAACTCCAGCGCCATGGCAGCCTGGCCTTCGAAGCTCACCTGCTGGTGCAGATCCAGCATGGCCGCCACCGCGTCGAACAGCCGCCCCATGCTGGAGGTGCGCGGAGCGTTCAGCCCGCGGGCGATCATCCGGGCCAGGGCCTGGCGTTCGGCCGGGCGCAGCGCCCGCACCGGCGGGAGGTCCTCCCATTCCATCGCCGCCTCGCCCGCCATCTCCCACAGCAGCGCGAAGGCGACCCGTCGGGGCTCGTAGACCGCCGCGTCCCCTCCGGGCAGGGAGAAAGGCCGCAGGCTGGCGACGCGCCGGAAGCCGGAGGCGTCCCCCCACAAGAACTCGCCGCCCCAGATGGTCCCATCCGGTCCGTAGCCGGTGCCATCCCAGGTGACCCCCAGGGCCGGGCCTTCCACGCCGTGATCGGCCAGACAGGCCGCCAGATGGGCGTGATGGTGCTGGATCGGGAGAAGGGGCAACGGAGAGGGAAGCCGGACCGGCAGGGGGAGGTCCCCGGCGGCGGCCTGTTGCGCCCAGATCGTCGAGGCGTAGTCCGGGTGCAGATCGTGGGCGATGGCGACCGGCTCCGCCTCATACAGGCGGAGGAAATCCACGATCATGCGCTCGAAGGTCCGGAGGGCCTCCGCCGTGTCCAGGTCTCCGATGTGGGGGCTCAGGAAGATCTGGCGGCCGACGCTGAGGGCGATGGTGTTCTTGAGGTGCCCGCCCACGGCCAGCAAGGTGGGCAGCGGCCGGCTCAGGAGGATGGGCAGCGGCGCGAAGCCGCGAGCCCGACGGAGGATCCGGGGCTCCCCCCGCATCCAGACCATCACGCTGTCGTCGGCGTGGCGGGCGATGGGGCGGTTGTGGATCAGAAAAGCGTCGGCGACGCGGGCCAGCCGCTGGAAGGCCTCCCGCTCGTCGGTGCAGATGGGCTCGTCGGTCAGGTTGCCGCTGGTGGCCACCACGGGGAAGTCCAGCTCCCGCAGCAACAGATGGTGCAGCGGCGTGTAGGGGAGCATCACCCCCAGGTAGGGGTTCCCGGGGGCCACGTTCGGGGCCACCGGGGCTCCGGGCCGGCGGGGGAGCAGCACGATGGGGGCCTCCGGCCCGGCGAGCAGCGCCTCGATCTCCGGCGAGGTCTCGCACATCGCGCGAACCTGATCGAGGTCCCGGGCCATCAGGGCGAAGGGCTTGTCGCGGCGGGGCTTGCGAGCTCGCAGCCGCGCGATGGCCTCCTCGTTCCGCGCGTCGACCATGAGGTGGAATCCCCCCAGCCCTTTGACGGCCACGATCTGGCCCGCGCGCAGAGCGGCCGCTGCCCGGCGCAGCGCCGCGTCCCCCCGGGCGATCCGGCGGTATTCCCCCACCTGAAGGGGGAAGTCCGGGTGGTCCTCCCCATCCGAATCGGCGGAGGGCTCCCGCGCGTAGAACGCGAGGGTCGGGCCGCAGCGCGGACACGCGTTGGGCTGGGCGTGGAACCGGCGGTCCAGCGGGTTCTCATACTCCGCCTGGCAGTCCGGGCACATGCGGAACCGGCGCATGGTGGTGTGAGGCCGGTCGTAGGGCAGGGCCTCCACGATGGTCCAGCGCGGTCCGCAATCGGTGCAGTTGGTGAACGGATAGCGATAGCGGCGATCGGCGGGGTCCAGGATCTCGGAGAGGCAGCGCGGGCATGTGGCGATATCCGGGAGGATCAGGACCGTTTTCTCCCCTTCGCCCTCGCTGTGGCGGATCTCGAAGCCGGCGTAGCCGGCCGGGTCCAGAGGGAGGGCATGAAGATGATGGATGCGGGCGCGGGGAGGGGCTTCCCGGGGGAGGCGCTCCAGGAAGCGCGCCAGGGCGTGCGGGGGGCCTTCCACCTCGATGAACACCCCCTGGGGATCATTCCGGACCCACCCGGCCAGGCCCAGCTCGGTGGCCAGCCGGTAGATGTAAGGACGGAACCCCACGCCCTGCACGGCGCCCTGGATCTCCACCCGCAGCCGTCGCCGTTCAGCGGCCATGATCCCCTCGACGCGCCTCAAGTTGCGCCGTCAGCCATCCCACCCACTCGTCCACGCCCTGGCCGGTCCGACACGAGAGGAGGAAGAGAGGGATCCCCGGGCGGAGGATCGACAGGCCGTTCTGGAAGGCGGAGAGGTCGAAGTCGATGTAGGGCATGAGGTCCGCTTTGTTGAGCACAACGGCGTCGGCCTTCTGGAACATCCCCGGATACTTGTAGGGCTTGTCGTGTCCTTCCGGGACGCTGGCGACCACGATGCGGAGATGGGCGCCCAGGTCGAACTCCGCCGGGCAGACCAGGTTCCCCACGTTCTCGATGAACAGCAGGTCGAGGTCGGGAAGGGGGAGATGGGAGAGGGCGGAGCGGATCATGGGGGCGTCCAGATGGCACGCCCCGCCGGTGTTGATCTGCACCACCGGGACGTTTCGGGCGGCGATGCGCTCGGCGTCCAGGGTGGAGGCGATGTCCCCCTCGATCACCCCGGCGCGCAGGGAAGGGGGGAGGCGCTCCAGGGTGGCGAGGATCAGGCTGGTTTTGCCGGCCCCGGGGGAGGACATCAGGTTGACCGCCAGGAGGCCGGCGGCGTCGAAAGCCGCTCGGTTCTCTGCGGCGACCGCGTCATTGGCGCTGAGGATGGCCTTCACCACCGGGATGTGGGTCGCCATCTTCTACCTCGATGCGCTCCACGATACAGCGGTTCCCGCCTGCGATCCGGATGTCCGGGCTGCCGCAGAGGGGGCAGGCGGGCAGGAGCGGGGGCTCCACGGGGAACGCGCCGCCGCAGGTCTGACAACGCCCCTCTCCGGGCTCCCTGCGGATGCGCAGGAGGGCGCCTTCGGCGAGGGTGCCTTCGCTGAGCCGTTCGAAATAGAAGCGGATGGAGTCATCGACGTAGCCGGTCAGCGCGCCCACCGTCAGCTCCACCGCAGTGACCTGGCGCGCCCCGGCGGCCTCCGCCGCCTCCAGCACGATGGACAGGAGGGCCTGGGTGATCGCCAGCTCGTGCATGGGCGTTTTACTCCCATGACGGAGTATACATCTGCTTTTCTCTCAGGGGCACAATGAGGAACATCACGCCCAGGGCCCGGGGGCGGTTTCCGACGAGGCAAGGGGTCGATAAAATCAAAGGTCGGGCTCCCGGGTCGAGAGGGAGACTTTCATCGAGGAGGTCTGTCGATGAGCGGGTGCGTGTTCTGCGACATCGTGGCGCGCCGGCAGCCGGCGGAGATCGTCTATGAGGACGAGCGGACGATGGCCTTCTTGGACATCAACCCGGCCAACCCGGGCCACACCCTGGTCATCCCCAAGCGCCACGCGGCCACGATTTTCGATATCGATGAGGAGGACGCGGCGGCGGTGATGCGCACGGCCGTTCGGGTGGCCCGGGCGATCCGCCAGGCCTTCTCCCCGGACGGCCTGAACCTGGTTCAGAGCAACGGACGGGCGGGGGGCCAGGAGATCTTCCACCTTCACGTGCATGTGATCCCCCGCTGGGTGGGGGATGGGTTGCGGCTGGCCCGGCCGCCAGTGGTCCGCCGGGAACGTCCCCTCTCCGAGGTCGCCGCGGAGATCCGGCGGGCGCTGGCGCAAATGGGCGAACCAGGAGCCTGATCTTTCCCTGCAGCGGGCGAGAAGGCGATGAGGTTTCCGAGGGAGACCCTTGCTGGATCTCAAGGGGAAACGATGCGGGCCAACTCCAGGTTCAGCGGGGGAAGCGATCCCAGGGCGGGCCGGGGACGGGTTGGGACCCTGCACAGGCCCGCCCCCAGCCCCATTCCCCGGAACCCAGGCGCTTTGCGAGCGGATCGAAAGGCTGCCCTCGAATACTTTTTATGGCTTACGGTGTAACTTCCCCTTTCTCCAGTTTCTCTAACTGACGAAAATGTTGCTCACGCTCGATTTTGGCCCCCTGGATGATTTCGATGGCTTTATTGTGATCATAGCCGCCTAAAATCAGGAAGTAATACCCATGCCACCAGAAATCTGGCTCGCAAGTCGGAGATGATAGTCGTTCTAATATTTCTATTTTCTCTGATGGTTCCTCTGATGGCCAAAGATTTGGGTTCTCATGGGCACGCTGAGCCAGCTCCCGAAGCTGGGCATGGGGGAAGCAGCGAGGGGGGTCCAGTTCGGCCTGGGGAGGTGTAGGACCAGCGACCGGGCCTGCCCCCAGGCTGCCCAGACCCAGCGCCAGGGCCAGCAGGAGGCGTCCCCCAACCGCGCGCAGCCTGAACATGGCTTTCCTCCCTCATTGGGATTTCCTGAACTCATTGTCCTCAGCCGCTCCACGGTGCGCAGCCGTATTTTCCACAGGGGAGAGCCTGTGAATTTCCTCAGGGGGTTCCCTGGGGAAGACCCCGGCATCCGGATGCAGTGGGGCGTCCGGAGCGCGCGAATCCTTCACCCAGACCCATGCGCCTCCGGCGAATCGCCGGATGGGATCCGGAGCCATCCCCGGCGGATCGCCTCGCAAACCGCCGCGGCCTGGCTGTTCACCCCCAGCCGCTGGAAGATCTGGTTCAGGTGGTAGTCCACGGTCCGCGGGGAGATCCCCAGGCGTTCGGCAATGGCCCGGCGGGTAAGCCCTTCGGCCACCAGAGCCAGGACCTCCCGCTCCCGTTCGGTCAGCCCTTCCGATCCCCGGGATGATTGCTCCCGGGCGCGAGCGAGGATCTCCGGGCTGAAGGCGGTCAGGCCCCGCGCCACGCTTCGGACCGCTGTGACGATCGCTTCGAGGCCTTCGTGTTTGAGGAGGTAACCCTCCACGCCGAGGGCCAGCGCCTGGCGGACCAGGTCCGCCTCCTCGTAGGCGCTCAGCAGCAGGATGCGGATGGGCCAGCCGCGTTCCCGGATCTGCCGGGCGAGGGCGAGGCCGTCGCGACGGGGCAGGCGGATGTCGAGGATGGCCACATCGGGGCGGAGGGCCTCCAGCAGCGCCAAAGCCGTTTCTCCATCCCCTGCTTCCGCAACCACCTGCATCCCGGGCTGCTGCTCGAGCAACACCCGCAGGCCCAGACGCAGGGGCGGGTGATCATCCGCCACCAGGATGCGGATCGGCTCCATCTCCGATTGTCGCCCCCCGGATTCGTCCGCTCTAACTATAGCATATCCAAAGGGGGACGGCCAGGCGCCCTGGGACGGCGTGTGGGCTTCCACCCGCAACATCGGCGAGAAGCCCCGAGGGACCGCTTCCGGATTCGAAGTTCTGAGCATGGGGCCCTGGTCATCGTTCCAGGGTTCCCCTGAGGAAAAGCACAGGGGGGCCCCTGTGGAAACCACGGTTGTGGGCGAATCGGAAGACGAGTAGAATATAAGCGAAAAGGCTTGCTGTTGTTTATCACAGCTTATTTGATCAAAAATGAATAAATATCTGTTTATTCGTATTTTTTACTAGCAAACGGTTTGGTTTTTCTCGTTTTGACTTGGTTCTTTTTGTGCTGGTTTGTGAGTCTCACGGTTGGAAGGCTTCTGGCGCCGTGGGATCAATGGCTCCGTTTCGCTCCTCCACCTAACACCTGGGAGCGCCAATTGAATGATTTCTTTAGCCAAGATGTCGTCCAGATCATGATTGCCATGCTTATTGTTGTATTAAGCGGAATTTTGTTCTTGTTTGGGATCTTCCGTAATCCTCAAAATCGAATTCTGTTGCCTTTGGCTTTCGCGCTTACCAACCTTCTCTATCTCATACTTTCCTTTCTGATTATCATACTCACAAACTTGATCGATCTGCGGTTGATCCAATCTCAATCATCCGTAGATATCGGATATCATCGAATTTGGCCCGAAATTTTGCTTCAAGGAATCCTCCTCGGTTTACTTATTTGGATTCAATATAAAATATCGACCGGCTAAAATCAATTTTTGACCAAAATATTAAATCTTAATACCCGAAAAATCAGCTAATTCGATGGGAAAAGACCGATGGCTCGCATTCTGGAGGCCCCTGGGTGCATCCCGGTGATCCTGGTTCTGTTGGCCCATGGATGGGGTGCCCTCAGTTTGCTCGCTTTCGGATTACGGGCGGACGGATGGGTGCTCCATCCGGTCGCGGTGCTCTACATGGCGGGCATCGTGCTCTTTGGGGCAGCCTGGCTTTTCCGAGGACCCCCTGCGACGGAGCGGCCGCTTCGACTGGTTCTTCCCCCGATGCTGACCCTTTCCCTTCTCCACGCCTGGACGGCGACAGCGGATCTGGGCGGAGCCCGATACGCTCCGTATGATCCCTCAGAGCCCCGGGATCTCCTGATCCTCCTGCATGTCGGGATCGCCGCGCTCATCGCCGGGATGGCGGCCCTCTACCGCTGGCCGGAGCTGCTCCGGGCCGGCGTGCTGGCCCAGGGCATCGTGCTCCTGCTGGACCCCGGGCTCTGGGCCGCTTTGGTCCACGGAGGGTGGCCTGTGTGGTCCGCTTTCCCATCCCTCACCCTGCTCCCCGTGCTGTATGGGCTGGGAGCGGCGGCCCTCAGTGTTTCGTTCCCCCGGCGGGCCGGGATCGGGATCGGGGCGGGCCTGGCGTTCGGGCTGGTCAGCCTGGGATGGGCCGCTGGGCGGGGCGCCCTGGTGTTCCGTGAACCCTTTGAAGCCGCGTTATGGGGAGGCCTCGCCCTGGCCGGATGGGCCCTGATCGCTCCGATGCCGGCCCTCGCCGCCCTCGCGGTCCTCCCCAGGGATGCGGAAGAGCCCCCGCGCTTCCCCTGGGAGGCCTACGCGCTCTTCCTGTGGTTCCCGACCGCGATCGCGGCGGATCTTCTGACGCCCGGGGGCGATGGATTGCCGGCCGCCGGATCCGTCCAGCCGTGGGTGGATCCCGATCAGGTGGTCCCCGATGCATGGTGGCCGACGATCTACTGGGCTGGCGCGCTGCTCACGTGGATCCACCGGCTGGCTCCGTTGATCCTCCTTCCATCTTTCATCGAAGGATTTCGATGGATTCGAACCCGCCGGTGGCGGGCGCTGTGGCCGGTCTCCCCCGCCGGCGCGGCCGTCCTGGGCGGGGTGGCGTTGATCGGGACAGCGCTCTGGCCTCCGGCGATAGGGGATCCGGATGATCCGCTCCTGTTCTTCTCTCCTCTGTGGGTGCTGATGTGGATGCTGTTTGGGCTCCTCGGCTGGGTGCTGGCAGCGCGGGGCCTGGAACACGCCCACGGTCCCTGGTCCCGCTGGTTCTGGCGGAGCGCCTTCTTCCTCTTCGCCGGGTTGTGGCTGGGCCTGGTGGTCTGGATGATCGGAGCCTTATCCGGATGGGGACGAGGGTTAACCCCTGGCCCGAGCACGATCTTCGCCCACCGGACGGCCGGAGCGTTGCTGCTCCTATATGGGGTGGCCGGAGCCGCCGGTCTGACGGCAGGGTTTCGAGCCGTGTGGGAGTGGATCCTCCAGGAGTCCCCCGGGCGAGGGAAGGCGTTCCTTCGAGCCGGCATCGCGCCGGCTCTCCCCCTCCTCCTGCTGGGGGCCTTCGTCGGGTGGATGACCACCCTGCCGGTCCTTCGAACCGTCCCCCCGGCTGGGGCGCGCGAAGTGCCTCCGGATATCGTCATCGTGGTGGAGCTCGGCCCTCCGCGGGGCGGGCGGATCCGGGAGCTCCTCTTCGGATCCGGAGGCGGAGGTGGGATCTCCGTTCGATATGCGGATACCGGGGAAACGATCCCGGGCATCACGCGCTGGCAGGACATGGAGCTCTCTTTCGATCCGGAGTTTCCTCTGCGCCCTCAGGCCCCGGTGGAGGTGCGGATCTTCCGATGGGGTGAGCGCCCTTATCGGTTCCGCTTCACCACGGGAGGTTCGGGGTCTTCGCCTGTTCCTTCCTTGCATGACCCGCTGGCTTTCCCCCGCTGATCCGTCTCTTCCCGAAGCAGCTCGGAAGGCGGGGCCTTTTTCCCGCTCACTGCGATGGGAGGAGCTTCGACGCGGCCGCTGCGTCCACCAGCCACAGCACGCGGCCCTGCCCCGGGCGGACCCCCTGCGCAGGCCAGCGGAGGGGATCGAAAGGTCCCTCCCACACGGCCCGCAGGATCTCCGCTTTGCGCGCCCCGGTCACCAGGAAGACCACCCGACGCGCCTGGTTCAGGATCGGCAGCGTCAGGGTCACCCGCGGTGGATCCGCTTCTGGCACGGCGGCCACCCAGCGCCTCGGCTCCGTCACCGCCGGATGAGAGGGGAACAGGGAGGCCGTGTGGCCGTCCTCCCCCAGGCCCAGGAAAACCAGATCGAAGCGCGGGGGCGCTTCCCTGAAGAACGATCGCAAAAGCGCCTCATAGCGGACGGCGGCCGTCTCCGGGTCCCCCTCGCACGGGATCGGATGGACCTGATGGGCGGGGATGGGGACGTGGCGCAGGAGGGCCTCGTGGGCCATCCGGGCGTTGCGGCGCGGATCCTCGAAGGGGACGCATCGTTCGTCGCCCCAGAAGACGTGCACGGCCTCCCAGGGGACCGCATCGCGGCATTCCGGGCAGGCCAGCCGTTCGTAAGTCCGGCGTGGGGTCTGCCCGCCGGAGAGGGCGACGACGAACCGTCCGGTGTTTCGAACAGCCCGTTGCGCGGCGCGGACGAAGAGGGCCGCCGCCGCCTCGCTGAGCGCTTCTGCATCGGCGAAGATGCGGATCATTTCGATGTCGCTCCATCGGCCTCCAGGATGGTGGGGAGATCCCAGGATCGACCGTCGCGGGCGATGAGGGCCTCCGCGGCCGAGGGGCCCCACGTGCCGGCTGGATAGTTCGGGAAGTCCGCGGGGGGCTGGGCGGACCAGGCCTCCAGGATGGGCTGGATCACCTCCCAGGCCGCCTCCACCCAGGCGGCGTCCAGGGATTGGGTGGTGTCCCCCCGGATGAGATCCAGGAGCAGGGTCTCGTAGGCCTCGGGCGGGCGGCTCCCGAACATCTCCTCGTAGAGAAAGTGCATGTCCACCGGCTGGAGGCGCATCACCGGCCCCGGGATCTTGGCCTGGAAGCGGAAGAGGACGCCCTCCGCCGGTTGCAGGCGCAGGATCAGGCGGTTGGGCTGCCAGGAGCGGACGGCGGACTCCGGGAACGCTCGGTGGGGAACCGGCCGGAAGGTGATGGAGACCTCCGAAGCCCGGACCGGGAGGCGCTTGCCGGTGCGCAGGTAGAAGGGCACTCCCTGCCAGCGCCAGTTGTCGATGAAGAGCTTCAGGGCCGCGTAGGTTTCGGTGTTCGATTGGGGATCCACGCCGGGCTCCTCCCGATAGGCCGGGATCTCCTCCCCGGCCAGGCGGCCCCGTCCATACTGGCCGCGCACCGCGTAGAGGTGGACCTGATCCGGAGGGATGGGGCGGATGGCCCGCAGCACCTCGAGCTTCTTGTGATGGATCTCCTCCGGCGTGAGGGAGACGGGGGGCTCCATGGCGATCAGGCAAAGGATCTGCAGCAGGTGGCTCTGGACCATGTCGCGGAGGGCGCCGGTCTGGTCGTAGTAGCCGCCCCGGTGTTCGACCCCCACCGTCTCGGCGACGGTGATCTGCACGTGGTCGATATACTGGCGGTTCCACACCGGCTCGAAGAAGGCGTTGGCGAAGCGCAGGGCCAGGATGTTCTGGACCGTGTCCTTGCCCAGGTAGTGGTCCAGGCGGTAGATCTGGCTTTCCGTCAGAAACTGGCGCAGGCGCGCGTTGAGCCGGCGGGCGGAAGGCAGGTCGTGGCCGAAGGGCTTCTCGATCACCACGCGGTGGCGCGAGGGGTCCTTCACCAGGCCGGCCGCGCTCAGGTGGTCCACGATGGTCTCCGTGACGCCCGGAGGAACCGCCAGATAGAAGATATGATGGGTCACCTCCAGGTCCGCGCCATCCATGGTCTGGAGCCGCTGGCTCAGGGCCGCATAGAGGGCGGGGTCATCGTAGTCGCCCTGCAGATAGAAGAGGCGTTCTGCGAAGCTCATCCAGGTGGATTCATCCGGGCGATGGCGGGCAAAGCGCTGGACGCCGTCCAGAAGACGGGCGCGGAAGGACGCGTCGTCCATCGCGCTCCGCGCGATGCCGAGGATCGCCCAGCGCGCCGGCAGCCAGCCGTCGCCGTAGAGATCGAAGAGGGCGGGGGCCAGCTTGCGCCAGACCAGGTCGCCGCTGGCGCCGAAGAGAACGAGGGCGATGGGCGGGTAAGAGACGGGTGGTTTCATCCTGAGCCGCCGGGTTCAGGTTTCGCAAGACATGATACCAGCGAGTCAGGCGCATGGCGCTGCGGCCAAGCAGCCTTTTTCACTGAAGGGGATCGTGGACGCAGGCCATATGCCCTGAATGGGCTTGAAGAATGGGGCTCCCCCTCGGCTTCCTGGTCCAGGCGTTCCCGCGGAGCATTTCTTCAGGTTTCCCCTTCGCATCGCCTGGCGCCCAACGGGTTTGCGGCGCTCTGGGAGAGCAGGCCCCTGGTGGTTTCCACAGGCTGGCCCCTGAGGAAAGACACAAGGGGGAACCTGTGGAAAATACGGTTGTGAAACCGAAGCGCGAAGGCTAAGATGAGGGTGACTTCCACAATCTCTAGATGGGAGGAATCCGATGAAGGCCCGCGACGCTATAAAGGGGGTTTTGGGGTTGATTCTACTAGGGATCTGGGTCACCGATCCAACAGGTCCGTTTGCTCAGGCGGACAGCCCTCTGCCTCCTTCACCTGCTCCGGTTGCGGAGGATCCTGGTGGTGGAGGTGGATGGCTGTGGGCTCAGATGATCGAGAAAGCGGATGGAAGCATAAACAAAACTTATCCAAGTTATTATTATCAAGGACAATATTATTGCGATAATGACGCTGATATTGATTATACGTTAGTATATAACATGAATTATGGGCAAAATCCCGATAGCTTGAGGTATTATTCAACAGATCGATTTATCATATGGTTTGGACCATCAGCTCTTAAGGGGTATTCGTATACTTGGGACAAGGTTCATGTTTGTGTTGGAACATTGATTGATTTATCTCCACTTTCTTCTTTGATGAATGCAGTCTACCTTCACCAATAAGGAGGAGTTTTACATGCATATTCTTTTATTCGGTATATTCTGGTGGTTATGGGGTGGTATTGTTTGGAATATTATATTTATTTTGCGGCTTGATCGATCATTGTTTGGAATAATCTACTGGGCTGGCATAGGTGGGGTGTGGACTTTGCTTAAAAGACGACGTCGGTTTCGCTATCCTCTTTGGTGGGGATGGTTTTTGGGTATTGGAGCCGGGATAAGTAGCGGGGCACTCTGGATGAGATGGGAGCGGCTCTTGCAGGATACTCTTAATGTTGAATTATTGGCATTATTGGAATTTGTATTGTTTGGATTGATGCTGGGCATTTTTCAAGGACCTCTCTTTTCTTCAAAAATCCTTTCTTGGAAAACAATAGCATGGGCTGCAGCTACCGCGTTGAGCTGGACTATCGGTGGCCTTATTCTGTGGATGATCGCTTCTCAGATTGGATATCTGTGTCCGGGATTTGATTGTTTCTCAGAATTTCACGAATCTATTCGTAAGATCTTATGGTGGATAATTGTGGCAGTGACATTCATTGTAACAAGCAGTGTAATATCTTTGATTCAGGATATGATGATGCAGCGTTGGTCTGGATAGGGAAGCCATGTGTGAAAACTCCGTGCCTTCACACGAGTACCCGGATCTTCCTTTAAATTGTCATTAATCAAAAGGAGTTACGCAGTTGAGACCCGACTGGGTCATTTCCACTGCCATATATGGGGTATTTTGGCTGATCACTCTCCATATGTTAGAATTCCTTCCTGTCAACTGCGTAAGTCTTAATAGTTTTTCAGAGGGTCGCTTGTTCGCAGAAAGGGCAAAGCAAGGTCTCAAGCAGGCTGAAGGATCCGCTCCTCTTCACGGCCCGGTGGTGAGCAGGGCCTCGAACTCGGCGGCCGCATCCCGCAGGCGTCCTTTCCCCTGCAGGCTGAAATCGGCCCACTGGGGATCCCAGTCCAGAAACCAGCAGAAGGCCTCCACCTGGGGCTCCCCCGCGACCACAGACCATGCCGCCGTCAACCATCCCCGCGGGTAGTTGTGCGCCGGGGGAACGCCTTCATCCGGTGTGTAGGTGTTGGACGATGTGATGTAAACAGGCCGCCCGCGGGTCGAGGGATATGCGTTGATGATCTCCAGCCAGTCATACAGCGCCCGGAATCCGACCCGCGCCCCCATGGCGTCCCGAAGGTCCAGACGCGGCTCCTCTGCCTCCGGATAGCCCGCGGCGCGGGCCGCCTCCGGCCGTCCCGGCACGTGGAGCGCGAAACCGTCCGGGCCAGGGTTCCACTGCCCCATCGCCGCCCTCGCCCGTGCGGCCTCATCGATGAAGGCCACCAGGGTGTTGAAATAGTTCAGCCAGGGGACGTCCACCCGGCTCCGCCGCTCGCCATCCTGATCCCGAACATAGGGCCGCACTGGCCCCACCAGGAGGCGCGCCCGGGGATTTGCCGCCCGGAGGACCGCGGCCGCGTTGTCGATGCGGGTGGGCGATTCGCCGTAGCCGTTGAAGACCCGAGCATACCAGGCCGGGGAGATCGGGCGATCCGGGCTCAGGCGGTTGCTCAGGGCCTCGTTGGGGCCGCTCCCCAGAAAATAGGCGTAGACCCCTTGAAGCCGTTCGTCCCGGCCCAGGCGCTCCAGATAGCGCAGATAGCGCGCCAGCCCTTCCAGATCCCCGGGAGGGGGAAGGGTTTGTCCCCGGTCGTAATCCACTCGCACCAGGACCCGCAGGCCGTGTCGCTGATCCCGCGCCACCCGGGCGGCCAGGGCATCAATCCCCCAATCGGGATCTTCCGCCCGCTGCGCATAGGTCAGCTCCACCGCCCACCCGGCGCGCCCTTTCCAGTCCCGCTCGGGATGGGGGAAGACCAGTCCCAGTTTGGTGGGCAGGGGAGGAGATGCCGGGGTGGGCTCCAGATCGCCCAGCGCCAGGCGCCCCCGCAGTCGGCATCCTTCGTGGCAGTCTCGATAAAAGGCGAGCTCCACCGCTTCCGCCGGCATCCGGAACCGCCAGCGCCAGCGCCAGATCCCGGATGCCGGCATCGCTTCGATCTGCTCCAGGGCCGCCGGCTCGCCGTTCACGGTGAGCAGGATGTAACCCCACGGGATGCGATCGATCACCTCCACCCGGACCACATCGTCGGGGCGCGGGGAGGGAGGGTAAACGGAGAAGCGAGGCCAGGGCGCGTCGGAGGCCGGGCCCAGGCGGAGGATCACCTGGCCGGAAGGGGCCACGATCCCCAGGGCCAGCAGCAGGCCGAGCAGGAGCACGGCTCCTCCCAGGCGGCGAAGAGAAGGCGCCCACTTCGTTCTCAGACCGCTTTCGTTGCGGGCAGGACGAAGCGAACGCATGTCCCGGTCTCTCCTTCCGTCCGGCTCTCGATCTCCAGATGGGCCTGGTGATGGCGCAGGATCTCGGCCACGATGGCCAGTCCCAGCCCGGCCCCTGTCGCCTCCGGGGCCTCCCCGCGATAGAACGGCTCGGTGATGTAGGGAAGATGCTCCGGGGGGATCCCGGGACCGGTGTCGATCACCTCGCACTGCACCCCTTCGGGGACGGGTCGGAGGATCACCGCGATGCGATCTCCGGGGCGGCTGTAGCGGATGGCGTTATCCAGCAGATTCAGGAAAACCTGCTTCAAGCGATCCGCATCCCCCCAGACTTCGGGCAACTCTTCTTCAATCTCCAGGCTCAGAGATTGCTGGCGGGCCTGGGCCTCGGGGAGCTTCTCCGCCACGGCCGCTTCGGCCACCGCGGCGATGGAGAGGGGGCGGAGAGCCAGGGGTTCCCCGCTGCTCAGCTGACCCAGGTCCAGGACGGCGTGGACCATCCGGATCATCCGGCGGGTCTCTTCCTCGAGGATGCGAAGGGACTGGGATCGGATTTCCGGAGCGACGGCTGGGAGCTGGAGGACCTGCAGGTGGGTGAGCAGGGTGGCCAGAGGCGTGCGGAGCTCATGGGCCAGCCCGGCCAGGAGCCGCCGCATCGACTGAAATCCGGAATAGGCCCCCCGGTCTTCTATTACAAACAGCCACGCGCCGGACGGTTCCGGCACCACCCACCAGCGCAGAGCGCGCTCCCCGGCCAGGGAGACCAGGCGGGATCGGCCGACTCCCGTGGCCCGCGCGGCTTGAAGGTCCTCCTCCAGCAAAGCGCGCCAGCCGGCTTCGGGGAGCCTCCCCTGGGGGGCGTTCAGCCCCAGGATCTGCCGGGCGGCCGGGTTGGCCTCCGTGTAGCGGAGATCCGGGCTCAATCGGAGGACGCCCAGAGGGGCAGGATCCAGGGGAAAGCGAAATCCGGAGCGGCGGGCGTGCCATCGGCCGAGGAAGAAGACTGCGGCAGTATAGAGGGCCAGGAACACAACCACCCAGCGGAGCTCGACGGCCCACATCGCTCCTCCAGATCCCCTCCGGCTTCTCCTTCAAGGCCATCCCGTCAGGATCGCCGGCAGCGGGTTCATGGCCAGCCGGAGCGGGGCGATGGCGTAGGTCTTAAACAGCGTCGCCAGGATCGGCAGCGTGCTGGAAGCCTCGAAGTCCCCCCGCAGGGCAGCCGCGATCGGGGCCAGCCGCCAGGTCCACGGCACCGTCAGGCTGTAAAAGATCATCGTCAGGACCGCCCCCACGAAGACCAGCCACCAGATGACCCCCAGCACGCCTCCCAGGATGGGATCCAGAAACCCCAGGAAGAGGATCCGCGTCGCCCGGTAGGAGATGAAGCTTACGATCTCCAGGAGGATGTAGGGGATCAGGAAGAGGACAATGTAAAAGAAAATGGCGGTCTCGACGGTGACCACTCCCACGGCGCGCGCGAAGGCGCCCACCAGCGCTGCCTGAAGGCTCACGGCGAACAGAAGCGAGAAGTAGACGAAAGCCAGGCTGAGGGCCTGCTTGATCAGCCCTCTATGCCCTCCCATGTAACCGCTGGCCAGCGCGCCCAGCACCAGCACCACATCGAACACCATGGGCCGCCTCCTTTCAAAAGCGGGACACGCTCCCTTCGGGTTTCGTATCCTGCGGATCCGCAATGTCGAAAGATCGCCTCTATTATAGAAGGAGATGACGTCGAAGGAGATCCGCCACGAGGAGGATGGTCATGGGCCGGCGGGCGCTTGGGTGGCTTTCCCTCATCCTGATCCTGAGCCTGATAGGCTGGGGCAGCGTTCGGTTGGCGTTGTTCTCCTGGAACAGCGTGGTGGCGTATCGAAGCCCCTACCTCGCGGCGGACCTTCCCGCGCCGCCCTCCACGCCACCCCTGACCGAACGGGTGGTCCTGGTGGTCATCGATGGCCTGCGCCAGGACACGGCGGCCGCGGCCATGCCGACCCTGAACCGGCTGGCCGCGCGGGGGGCTCGCTACATCGTCCGGACCGGCGAGCCCTCCCTCTCGTATCCGGGGTGGACGGTCATCGGCAGCGGGGCCTGGCAGGGACTCAGCGGGGTCACCACGAACTGGTTCCAGGGCCCGGTCCCGGTGGACTCCATCTTCCGGGAGGCTCACGGGGCGGGCCTTCGGGTGGTGGGGGCCGGCACGGGTGGATGGAAGGAGCTCTTCGGCCCCTGGTTCGATCGCCTGGAGGTGCCCGATGTGCCCCTGGATCGCCCCGAGGAGGTCGATCGCCTGGATGAAGCGCTCCTGGCCCGCGGGCTGGACCTGCTGCGGGACCCGCAAGCCCGTCTGGTCCTCATCTACTTCGCCGGACCGGACGAATACGGCCACGCCTTCGGGGGCGCTTCCCCCGCCTACCGGGAGATGGTCCGGCGGACGGATGAGCGGCTGGCCCGGGTGGCGGCGGCGATGGACCTGAGCCGCGAGACCCTGATCGTGACCACCGATCACGGCCATATCGACACGGGCGGCCACGGCGGCTGGGAGCCCATCGTCAAAGAGGTGCCCCTGGTGATGGTCGGGAAAGGGATCCAGGCGGGCGTGGAAGGGCAGGGGACCCAGGCGGACATCGCGCCCACGGTGGCGGCCCTGCTGGGCGTTCCGATCCCGACGCATGCGATGGGGCGTCCGCTGCTGGAAGCGCTGGAAGGGCCTTCAGAAGCCCTGGACGCCATCGCTCGGGCCTCCGCGGGACAGCGGGCCGCCCTGATCCATCGGGTGGAGGCGGTCCTGGGACGGCCGCCGACCTCCTTCCCGGAGGTGGTCGCGGCGGCGGATCTCCGCGCTTTCGATGAGGCGGCGGCCCGGGCGCTGGCTCAGGCGTATGGGGAGCAGTTGGCGCGAGATCGCCTGAGGCGGGCTCCCGTGGCCCTCCTCGGCCTGGCGCTGATCGCCATCGGGGCGGTCCTTCTGTTCCGACCGCCCCATCGCGCCGGGATCCTAACAGGGGCGCTGCTCTTCCTGGGGATCGTGTGGGGGCTCTACTTCGGGCGCGGATACCGATGGTCCCTCTCGGTGTTCAACACCGAGGCCCAGATCGAGGCCTTCTTCATGGCCCGGGTGCTGGATGCCCTGCTGGGCCTGATGGCGGTGGCGTTGCTTCTTGGGATCTGGAAAGGACGTCGCTGGGGGGAGGCCTGGGAAGGGATCCTGCGGGCGTATGGGGGGATCGCCCTGCTCTTCGCCTTCCAGGTGTTGCTCTTCTACTGGGCGTATGGGGTTTCCTTCCCCTGGGGCCTTCCGGACCTGGGGTGGGGGTTCAAGTATTACCTGGATCTGCTGACCCTGAGCGCCTTCTATCTGAGCCTGCCCGGCCTCCCGGATCCGGCGGGCGTGCCGATGGCCCTGGTGGGCCCGGCCCTGGGGGCCAGCATCGGCCGCGCGGGGCGCTGGCTCCGGGAGGCCCTGGTCCATCGGGGGCCGCGCGAGCAGGCCCCTTGAGAGCGTCTCTGAGGGAACCGCATCGCTCGCCTGGGGTGGCCCCTCCGCCACCCCGGGTTTTTTGTCATTTAGATTTAGACTCCGCCTCGTCTTTTGGTCAGATAGACCTTACGAATGTCAGAATTTCTGATATTGACACTGATTGGAAATCGGATTAAAGTTAGAACTAAATTAGACCCAGCGATCGGCCTTCCGAAACGGGAAAGGAGGGTGCCATGGGACGTCTATGGCGGCGATGGGTGGGGATCCTGCTGGTTCTCGGGATCCTGGGGATGGCTTCGGTTTCCTCCTCCCGGGCGATGGCTTCCGGAGGGCGGGAAGCCTTCCCGGGGAATTTCGTCGCCGTTCTCTCCGGGGGCGAGGAGGTCCCGCCGGTGCCGACCCGGGCGCGAGGCGTGGCCCTGTTTGAGGTCGCGCCGGATGGATCGGCGATCCACTACAAGCTGATCGTCGCCAACATCCACAACGTGTTCATGGCCCACATCCACCTGGGCGCGCGCGGGGTGAACGGTCCAATCGTGGTTTTCCTGTTCGGCCCTGTGTCGCCGGGCGGGGGCCGTTTCGACGGCGTGCTGGCGGAGGGGACGATCACCGCAGCTCACCTGACGGGTCCGCTGGCCGGGAAATCCCTTCATGACTTGCTCGAGGCGATGGCCAGCGGCAACGCCTATGTGAACGTGCATACGGACGATGGCGTAGCGCCGAAGAACACAGGGCCTGGGGATATGGCCACCGGAGAGATCCGGGGGCAGATCGATCATCGGGTCTTTCCAGCGTTCCGTCCTTAGTCGCCTCGCTCCGGTGGGCCAACCGGATCGCTGGGATCTTTCCTCATCGATCCTGCGTGGAAGCACCTCCCCTGAGAGGAACCTCAACGGTGGGGCGGACCTTGGGGATCCGCCCCACCGGCGACTCCCAGGCGCTGCAGCGCTTCGGTTTTCGTGAATCCCGCATGAAGTCGCGTCAGTAAGGTTAAAATAAATTAACCATTTTTGACCGTTTTCGAACCCATGAGTTGCGAGATCGAGATATAATTGGGCTGCGAAGGGCGCGATGGCAGGATCCCCGAATCCTGTGATAAGGAGGGACCCATGGTCCTCCGTCGCTGGATGGGTGCGGGCCTGATGGCCCTGCTGCTGGCCCTGAGTTTCAGCCCCCGCTCGAGCGCTGCGCCCGTTGTGCCCCCTCGGAAAGGACCGCCGCTTTTGAGCCCTCTCTTCTTGAGGAGGTGAGCGATGCCCCTTTATGCCATTCTCACGCGGCTCTCGCCGGAAGCCCTCGCCCGCCCGGGGGCGATCCAGGAGCTGGGGGCGAAGGTGAGCGAGGCCCTCCAGGCTCAGGTCCCGGAGGCCCGATGGGTGGCCAGCTACGCCGTCCTCGGGCCGTGCGATTACCTGGACATCATCGAGGCGCCCAACGAGGAGGTGGCGGCCCGGGCCAGCGCGGTGATCCGCACCCTGGGCCACGCCACCACCGAGACCTGGGTGCTGATCCCCTGGGAGCGCTTCAAGGCCATCGCCCCATAAGAGGCAGGGAAGCGTCGCGGCGGAGCCCGCCGCGAAGGACCGTTCGACTTCAGTCCATGCCTGCCGTTCCCAAACCCTGTGGGAGGAGGTTCCCATGCGGTTCCGGATCCTGTTGATCCTAACGCTGATCCTGGGGATGGTGGGGCTGCTCCGCGCGGCCCCCGTTGCGGCTGTGCAATACGGCCAGCCGGATGGATACGGTCACCCCTACGTGGGCCTCGTGGTCTTCTATGATGAACACAAGGTTCCCCTCTGGCGCTGCACCGGGGCCCTGGTCTCGCCCACGGTGCTGCTGACGGCCGGCCATTGCACCGGCTCCGACCCCGAGCTCGGCTTCGCCCCCTCCTACGCCCAGGTCTGGTTCGATCCGGGGCCGATCGCACGGGACCCTGCCTGGAAGCCTGGGATGTCCTGTGAGGGGGGCTCTTTCACCGGCTATCCATGCGCCGGCGGCTTCTGGGGGACCCCCCATGCCCACCCGGGGTGGACCGGTTATCTGACCATCCCGAACACCCATGACATCGGGGTGGTGACGTTCGATGAGTCCCTCCCGGCGGAGGCGACGCGGGGACAATACGGCCACATCGCTCCCCAGGGCTACCTGGACGGCCTGGCCACCCGGCGGGGGCTGCAGGATGTGCAGTTCACCGTGGTGGGCTACGGCCTGCAGCTGGTGAAGCCGGTGTACCTCGGGGAGCGCACCCGCTATGTGGGGACGGTGAGCCTGGTCAACCTCCGCAGCGCCCTCACCGATGGCTACAACCTCCACTACTCCAACAGCCCGGGGAAGGGCGTGGGGCCGGGCGGCACCTGCTTCGGCGACTCCGGCGGGCCGGTGCTCCACCGCGCGGAGGATGGGAAGGAGGTGATCGTCGGGGTCAACTCCTTCGTCCTCAACGCCAACTGCAAGGGCGCCGCCTTCGCTTATCGGACGGATATCCGGGATTCCCTTGAGTTTCTGGCAGGGTTCTGGGACACACCGTGAGGGCGATCCCCTTGCGGGTCCTTGGGGTGGCGGCCGCGCGGCCGCCACCCCGTCCTCTCCTCCGATAAGGGGGTTGAGATGTTCACCCATTCCGCACGCTGGATGCGCAGGGCGATGGCGCTGGCGGCGGTGGCGATGATCCTGGTCGGGGCGGTCCCGACAGGGCCGGCCGCCCCGACCCCGCCGACCAAGCCCACGGTGGATCGCATCATCATCTTCGCCGCGGACGGGATGCGCCCGGACCTGATGGAGCGCTACGCCCGGGAAGGGTTGATGCCCACCTTCGCTGAGCTCCTGCACCGGGGCGCGGTGGGGGAGAACGGCCTGATCCAGGCCTTCCCGCCCAACACCGGCGTGGGCTGGTATACCCTGGCCACGGGCACCGGGCCCGGCGAGCACGGCTCCACCAACAACACCTTCCATCGCACCGGAGATGTGTTCACCGGCAGGACCTCCTTCGCGACCTTCGGCATCCTCCAGGCGGACACCTTGCTCCAGGCGGCGGAGCGGGCCGGCAAGAAGGTGGCCTCCGTGGAGTGGGTGGGCGCCCGCAACCTGAACCCACCTCTCCAGGGGCCGGTGGTGGATTTCCGCACCTTTTTCTCCATGCGGGGGGTCCTGGTGAACTATGATCTCCCCGGGCAGCCCGCCGGGGCCCAGGCCTTCGGTCTGGCTTATGAGCGGGTGGACCTCCGGCCGGCGGCGGGCTGGACGAACCTTCCCCCATCCTTCAGCCCGCCGATGGAGGCGGTGCTGGTGATCACCTCCACGGCGACCGCGGTGAACCCCCACCGGACGTATTACGTGCTGATCTACGACAGCACGGATGACGGACGAACCGATTACGATCGAGTGATCCTGGACACCGACAAGGATGCGAGCGTGGTGGCCGCGAACCTCCGGCAGGGGGAGTGGGCGGATATCAAGGTCTCCCTCACCGGCTCCCGCGCAGGCCAGACCGCCGGCTTCTACGTCAAGGTGATCGATCTGACGCCGGACCTCTCCCGCTTCCGCCTTTACTTCACCTCGGTGACCCGGATCAACGCTTCCTTCAACGCCCGGGGCGCGGAGGGCTCCCAGGCCTTCGAGGAGACCCTCGCGCGGGACTTCCCGACGGCCACGGCGGCGGATTTCGCACCGCTGGAGGCCGGGCTGGTGGATGAGGAGACTTATGTGGAGCAGGGACTGTTCTGGGAGGACGCCCACCATCGCATCCTGGAATACATCCTCACCGTCGCCCAGCCGGACACGGAGGTCCTCTTCCTGGGCTATCCCGTCACCGATGAGTTCTCCCACCAGTTCATGGCCCTGGTGACCCCCACGGCGCCCGACGGGACGCCGAACCCGGTCTACGACGATGCGGACCGGGATGGGATGCCCGATGGCCGGGTGGCGGTCCGGGAAGGCTTCATCCGCCGGGCCTATCAGGGGGCTGACGCCACCCTGGGGCTGGCCCGTCGCCGGATGCCCGGTGCCGCCGTCTTCGCCTCCTCCGACCACGGCTTCGCCCCCCAGTGGAAAGCGGTCAACGCCCGCCGCGTGCTGTATGAGGCCAGCGTGAAGGGCGTCTCCCTGCACGCCAGCGGCGCCACGGCCACCGGCAACTGCGGCGCGGCGACCACAGACCTGGCCAAGGCCTGCTGGGCCGGCGGGACGGTGCAGATCTACGTGAACCCCTCGTTGCCGTCCGGGATCACCTATGAGGATGTTCGTAACGCGGCCATCGAGGCCTTCGCCAACCTCCGGGATCCAGACCACCCCTCGGCGAAGGTGGTGGATCGCATCTTCAAGAAAGAGGAGCTCCGGAACCTCCCCGGCGGGGACTCCCTGCATCCGAACCGCAGCGGGGATGTGGTGGTGGTGCTCTTCCCGCCTTACCAGTTCGATGCCCCCACGCCGGGCGTGAAGATCGCCGACGCCCCCTTCTTCGGGCAGCACGGCTACATGCCGGACCTGGTGGATCTGGAGCATAACATCAATATGCGTGCTGTCTTCCTCGCTGCCGGTCCGGGCATCCGCCCCATGCGGATCTCCGGCGTGCGGGCCATCGACTTCGCGCCCACCATCGCCTTCTATCTGGGGATCCCTGGGCCGCGCAACGCCAGCGGGCGCATCCTTTATGAGCTCTTCGAGGGGCGGGGCCGCACCCATCACGATGTGAAATGGAAGGAGATCACCATCCTGACCGTCAACGACTTCCACGGCAACCTGTTGCCGCGGAGCGAGCGGGCGGACACGGTGGGGCCTTCCTTCTCCATCGGAGGCGCGGCCTTCCTGAAGGCGTGGTTCGACCGGTTCCGGGCGGAGGCGCGCGGGGAGACCCTCATCCTGGCCGCGGGGGACTCGGTGGGGGCCACCCCGCCCATCTCCAACTTCTTCGGGGACCGGCCGACGATTGAGATCTGGAACATGGTGGGGCTCCATGCGGATGTTCTGGGGAACCATGAGTTCGACCGTGGGGCCACCTATCTGCGCACGGTCCTGATCCCGCTGGCCCGGTATCCGTATCTCTCCGCGAACGTGGTGGATCAGAGCACGTTGCGCACCCCGTCGGAGTGGAAGCCGTCCTGGGTCTTCGAGGTCGATGGGGTGCCCATCGGCGTGATCGGCTTCACCACCCCGGATACCCCTCAGCTGGTCTTCCCCGGCCGGATGGAGAACTTCATCGTCACCGATCCCCTGCCGGCCATTCAGCGGGAGGCGGACCAGCTGCGCGCCCGTGGGGTCCGGGTGATCGTCGGGGTCGGGCATCTGGGCGCGATGGGCCCCCTGGATGCGCCGACCGGGCCGCTGATCGACCTGGCGGATCAGGTGCGGGGGTTCGACCTGCTGATCGGCGGCCACACCCACGCGCTCGTGAACACCATGCGGCCCAACGGGGTCCTGGTCGTCGAGAGCCTGGAATACGGGCGCCGCTTCACCCGGGTCCGGCTGGTGGTGGACGCGGACACGCGGCGTGTGGTCTACAAGACCGCTGATTATCACCTCCCGTGGAACATCGGCATGGCCCCCGATCCGGCCATCCAGGCCCGTCTGGATGAATTACAGGCGGAGCTCGCTCCTATCCTCAACCAGGTCGTCGGCCGCTCGAAGGTCGCCATCCCGCGGGCGGACGCCTGTGGCAACCCGCTGGGCCGCACCTGTGAGTCGAAGATCGGGAACCTGGTGACGGACGCCATGCGGTTCACGTATGGGGTGGATTTCGCCATCACCAACTCCGGGGGCCTGCGGGCGGATCTCACCCGGGCGGGCGATGTGGATGCGGCGACCGGGTTCTTCAACATCCGGCGGGGCTACATCCTGGAGGTGTTGCCCTTCGGCAACGTGGTGGTGACCCTTCAGGTCAACGGGGCGGAGCTCAAAGCCATCCTGGAGAACGGCGTCTCCCGCATGCCCGCCGCGGACGGCCGGTTCCCTCAGGTCTCGGGCCTGTGCTTCACCTATGACATCGGCGCGCCGGCCGGCAGCCGGGTGGTGGGCGCCGTGCGCCAGGCGGCGGATGGCTCCTGCACCGGCCCCGCTGTGGACTTCTCCGCCGCGGCGACCTACACCATTGCCATGAACGACTTCATGGCCTCGGGCGGGGATGGCTATCCGGTGCTGATCGGCCGGGCCTACACCCGTGAGCTGATGGACCAGGTCCTGGAGGCTTACGTTCAGGCCACCAGCCCGGTGGCCCCGGCCATCCAGGGCCGCATCGTCTGCACCGGGGCCGGCTGCCCAACCGTGACGCCGTAGCGGATGCAAACAAGCTGGGGGGGAGTCTACAGGCTCCCCCCCAGCCCATTGACGAGGTCTGGATTAAGGAGCCTCCCGCGTCCGAACCCAGGCCGTGCGGAGGATCCAGGCCAGGACGCCGAGCCCCAGGAGGAGGGTGATCAGGAAGAGGGCCACGCTCCCCCACTCCCCCCGCACGGGAACCTGCCCCAAATCCACCCACCGGCCGATCTCCGTAGCCTGGACAACCTGCCGAGCGATGGCGTTGCTCAGGAGCACGCCGAGCTGCGCAAGGACCAGGGCCCCTGCTGTCCCACGACCCGGACGGACCCCATAGAGCCCGGCGAGCAGGGTCGCAAGGGGCATGCTGAAGGCCGCCGCCCGCTGCAATGCCGCCGGCAGCCGATCCGCCACCGTCGGCGCGTAAAGGCTCCCGGCCAGGCCGAAGAGCCCCAGGCCGATGATATACAACAAGGGAACCAGCGGCCGGACCTGGGCCGCGAGCTCTGGATCCCGACGTCCGAACCCGGCGAGCCCGGCCAGGAAGGCCGCCACCGTGCCGAAGGCCATCCCCGCCATCAGCCCCAGCCGGAGGAGCGCCTCCCGATCCAGGGCGAGGGCAAATCCATGGACGGCGCCCCCCGTCGCCGTGGCGCGGAAGATCCCCATCCATCCTTCGGGCCGGGCGGTCAGCGTCATGGCTGCGGCGAACTGGGCGCCAATCCACGTCAGCAGGAGGGCAGCGATCAGGCTGGCGAGCACCCGCCAGCGCCCGAAGGCCGCCAGGTAAACCGCGGTGTAAGCGATGAGGAGCAGCGGGATGATCAGGAACCAGAACCAGGCCTGCAGGATGGTGGCCGGGTAGAAGAACTGAGGATAGAGGGTCTGCAGGAAGAGCAACGGGACGATCCCGGCGTTGATCCCGAAGGCCATGGCGAAGGGCATGGCGGCGATCAGGCGCTCCGCGACATAGGGGCGGAACCGCCAGAGGGCCACCGCGACCGGCAACCCGGCGAGCCAGAGCTGCATGAAGGCCATGTGCAGGAAAAAGCCGAAGACCTTGAGGGCGAACAGGTAAACCGCCGGGATCGGCATCCCCAGGGGATCAGGCTTCGGGATGGGGGGCATCACGGCCCTCCTTTCTGCAACGCGACAAGATAAGCGATCAGGGCCTCCCGCTCCGCTTCGTTCCCCAGCCACGGCGGCATGGCCGGGTTGGTCCGATGCAGATGCCGGACGGCATCGGCGATGATCTCCGGGGTCCAGGGCTGGATCAGAGGGCGCATCCCGTTGTAGCCATCCAGGGCGTGACACGCGGCGCAATGATAGTTGTAAAGGGCCTCCCCGACCTGAACCTTCTGGGGCTCCGGAAGGCGGGCCGGATCCCGCAGGGCCTCCTCCGGCAACCCCAGGTTCTCCTGCAGATACTGTTGCAGCCAGGGGGAATGGGCGATGAGGCCATCCCGTTGCAACGTGGGGACCTCTGCGACGCGGACGCCCGGGGAGAAAATATAGCCCTCAATGCGATACGGTTTGCGCGCTCCTTCCCGGAGGAACTCCCCGCTGGTGATGGCCACCGCCCCGATGAGGAGCATCAGCAGCGCCTCCGGCGGGTTGATCCAGCGGCCGCCCCGCAGGTGGCCCAGGCCGAAGGCGGCCAGGGCGATCAGCGTGGCTCCGAAATTCAAAGCGGTCATGATCAGCAGCAGCGGCGCCCGGACCATGTTCAGCCGCGCGTGATCCGGCAGCACGGCGAAGTAGCCGAGCCCGCCGATCAGGATGAGCGCCATGCCCGCCATGGCCCAGCGGGAGAAGCGGGGGATCATCTCCTCCCGCAAGGGCTCCGGGGCCCGAAGGGAGAGGTGCACCCCAATCCACAAGGCGGCGATGGCCAGCGACCCACCGGTCCGGATCAGCACCTGGGGCAGGAACGACGGGTTGAAGAAGGCCGTGAAGAAATCCCGCTCCGGGGTCCAGCGGCCCGTCGTGAGCATGAAGGAGGTGATCCCGGTGATGAGCACCAGGCTGAGCCAGGCCGATGCGGCGTAGATCCAGCCCATCGCCATATGCTCCCGGGGCCGCAGCCGATCCCAGAGGTAATAAAAGGCGAAGGCGGAGACGATCTCCAGGACGAAGACCACCCATTCGGTCGCCCAGACGAAGACGAAGACGTGGATGAGGGCGCTGGTGCTCTCCGGCGCGGTGAGCCCGATGGTCCACCAGATGCCCACCCCGGTGACGGCCCCGAAGACAATCGTGAGCAGCACGAAGAAGCGGGCGAGATCCCGCAGGTAAGCCAGGACGTCCGCCCGACGATGCCGGTAGGCCCACGTCACGCCGTCCGCCAGGAGGAAGCCGCCCCCGACGGCGAACTGCGCAACGATCACATGGGGGATCGCCACCAGGGGGATCAGCATGGGGGCCGTGAGGAAGGGAACCACCCAGACCGGATATTCCATCGGGAATCCGCCTCCGTGGCCATGGGATCCGCCGTCCCGCCCGATCCCTGGCGCGTTGCGATGGCCCCCCTGCCGGTTTCCACCGGTGAATTCCTCTTAAAGCATATCGCGAGATTGGGCGCGCGACCACCGAACGACTACTGAGCCGAAGCGCTCATAGAGGGTGCATCGCTCCGGGATCATCCGCCCAGCTGCACGCGCTTCTGCATCTGGAACATGGAGAGGATCTCTTTCACCGTGGTCGCGTCCTCCGGGCCTTTGTCCTCCCGGATCCACCCCACCACCCGTGGGAAGCGCAGGGCATAGCCGGGCTCCTCATCGGCCCGGCCACAGGTGTGGACCGGCGAGCGGGTGATCTCGTCCGCCAGCACCGTCAGCACATAGCGGGGCTCCACCCATACGTCGGGCTCCAGCAGCGAATCCACGCGGGCCGGCCGGTGCTCCACGCGGATGGCATCCAGCATCTCCCGGAGCCGCACCCATTCCTCCTCGGTGAGGCCGCTGCCGATCTTGGCCACCGTCTTGAAGGTGTCCGAATCGGGATCGTAAACCGCGCCCAGCAGGGCCCCGATGCCGAGCTTCGCCCGCATCCCCCGACCCCGGAAGTAACCCACCACCACGACGTCGATGGTGTCCGTCAGCTCGCCTTTGTAGGAGCGCTTGAGCTTGATCCAGTGGAACCCGCGGGCCCCCGCCTGATAGGGGGCGTCCAGGCGCTTGGCCACGATCCCCTCCATGCCCCGGGCGATGGCCTCGTCGAAAAACCGCTGGATCGCCCGCGGGTCGTCCGTGACGATGCGATCCACCAGGCGGATGCGGCCGTCGGGACGGATCCGCCGGGAGAGGGCCTCGAAGCGCGCGGCGTAGGGCTCCGGGGTGTAATCGTGGCCGTCGGCGTAGAGGAGATCGAAGGCGAACAGGACCAGCGGGTATTCCCGCATCATCTCCTCCACGCCGTGCTTGCGCTTGCGCTGGACCGTCACCTGGAAAGGATAGATCTCGCCGGTCTCCTCGTTGACGGCCACCGCCTCGCCCTCCAGGATGGCCTCCCGGGCGTCGATCTGCTGGCGGACCGCTTCGATGAGCTCGGGGAACATGGGGGTGGTGCGCTCCAGGTTTCGGGAGAAGATCTCCACCCGATCCCCGTCCTTGTGGATCTGACAGCGGAACCCATCCAGCTTCACCTCGACGGCGCACCGGCCCAGCTTCTGGACGATCTCCTCGGCGCTGGGGAGCCGCTCGGCCAGGGCAGGGCGGATCGGATGCCCGACGCGGATGCGGAAGGCGCGGATCCCCTCGATGCCCTGCTCGAAGAGGGTGCGGGCCACCAGGCCGAGGTCGGAGCACAGGTTATACGCCCGCTCCAGCTCCGGGCGCAGGCTGCGATCGCCGGCTATCGCCTTCGACAGGGCGTCCAGGATGGTGGGGTCGCCCACGCCCAGGCGCAGGCGCCCCAGGACGAAGCGGGCGATGTAGCGGGCCTCTTTGGGGGAGGAGGCCTGGAGGAGCTCCGCCAGCATCCCCACCTTGCGCTCCACGCTGCCCTCCCCGGTGGTCTCGGCGATGCGCAGGAGGGCCTCGTAGACCTCCGAGACGCGCAGGCCGGCGGAGCGGGCTTTCCGCTGTCGGAGCAGCTCCTCCACCACCAGCCCCGGATCCCCGCGCTCCTTGTTCAGCCGGCTGACCTGATCCTCCGTTGTCCCGGTGGCCCGGGCGATCGCCCGCAGGATCAGCTTCTCCGCCATGCCGATCTCGATCCCGCGGAAGGGCGGCAGCAGCTGCTCCTGGCAGAAGTAGACCACCTTGTCGATCTCCTCCCGATCGCACGCCCGGAAGAGCTCGCTGAGGATATCGAACATCTCCAGGCGCTTGGTCGTGGCCTCCAACCGCTCGAAATACTCTACCAGCTCCGCGAACCGCATCGGCCGGTCTCCTGATGCTTGAGAATGGGACTCGCACTCTCATGATAATCCAAACGGGCAAGCGGGCGCTCCGCTGCGAGTCGTTGTCCTACAGCGCGCCATGGGGTTCAAGCAGGGCGACTGCCCGCCATCATCCTGGATGACGCAAGGGTTGCAGTGAAAGCCGCTTCGGTAACCCGGAACCCCTGGTTCTCGATGACGCAAAGGGTCGCGACTGAAGCCGCTCCTACAAAAAGATGGGTTCTGTAGGAGGGGCTTTAGCCCCGAACTCTCTGCCCTCGATGACGCAAGGGTTGCGGTGAAGGCTGCTCCGGCAACCCCGAGCTCCTGGTTCTCGATGACGCAGGGGTCGCGGCTGAAGCCGCTCCTACAAAAAGATGGCTGCTGTAGGAGGGGCTTTCGCCCCGAATCTCCGTCTTCGATGACGCAAGGGTTGCAGTGAAAGCCGCTTCGGTAACCCGGAACCCTGGTTCTCGATGACGCAAAGGGTCGCGGCTGAAGCCGCTCCTACAAAAAGACGGTTTCTGTAGGAGGGGCTTTAGTCCCGAACCTCCACCTTCGATGGCGCAAAGGTCGAGGCTGAATCGGAGCCTCTGTTTATCCACATTCGTGTATTCGTGCCTCATTCGTGGACGGCCTTTCTCCCTCGCCACAAGAGGAGATCAGCGTCCGGCCTGAAAGTTTGCCTATAATAGGGATGCTGAGCCTGCATTCATCTTCCAGAACGGTGGATTCCATGAGCGCGTGGAAGCGATCGGCCAAACGGTGGATCCTCGCGCTGTCCCTGGCGGGCTTCGTGCGTTTCCCCTCCCTTTCGATCCCGACGAGTCCCCTTCAGGAGGGTTCGCCGGCGGCATGGGAGATCTCCCTCCGGGAGCTGGGGGTTTCGGAGCCTCTGGTGCTGAGCGCGCCTTCCGGGGAGCAGTGGGTGACGATCCCGGTGCCGCAGGGCCTGCGGCCGGTTGAGCTGACCGGTCGCCTGCGCAGCACGCCCGGCCTGAACGGCGGGCGGCTGGAGATCGGGGATGGCGTGCGCACGTTGACCTGGGTCCCGCTGGGGCTGGCCGAGCGGACGTTGACGGTCGCCTTGCAGGGGGCGCCGGTGACCCGGGGGCGGCTGACGCTGGTGTGGCGGTTGATCCCCCCGCCGCGGCTGGACATCTGCGCGGCGGGCTCCAGCGAGCGGGTGGAGCTGGAGGACCTGCGGGTGCGTCTGGAAGGATCCCCGGAGCCGCCCCGGACGATCGCCGGGTTCTGGCCGTCGGATCTGCGCGCGCTGGAGGTCAACCTTCCCGCAGGTCCCGGGCCGGAAGAGGCGACGGCGGCCTTGCGCCTGGTCGCCCTCGGCGCGCGTTTGGCCGGCCGGCATCCCCTGACGGTCTCCATCCGGTTGGGGGAGGGGTCCTTTGCGGGCGCAGCGGATCCCTGGCGTCGTCGGATCGAGATCCGCCGGGGGGAGGCTCGCCTTCGTCTGCGTTTCGATGCGGAAGGCCTTTTCCCGGCTCTGGAGGTCCAGGCCCCGCCGGAGCGGGTGGTGGAGCTGGCGGAGGGGGTGATCCGGTATGGGGAGGTGATGGCGTTTCCGGAGGTGATCCCGCAACGGATCGCTCCCGCTGAGGAGGGCATATCCGGGCCGGTGACCCTGGCCGAGCTCGGCTGGCCTCAGATTCAGATGCGGGGTTCGGGGCCGATGGAGGCCCGGCTGTTCCTCTCCCAGGCGGATCTCGGCGGCCCGGTTCGAGGGGTGCGCCTGCGCCTCGTCGGCCGCGCCACCCCGGTTCCGGAGGGTGGGACGGCGAGCCTGCTGGTCTTCCTGAACGGGGGGCTGGTGGCGGCGGAACCGCTGCCGGGTGGCGCCTTCGATCGGCGGATCGCGTTTCCGGATGGGTTGTGGCGGCGAGACAACACGGTGATCGTCCGGGTGGATTACACGCCGCCGGGAGGGGAGTGTCGCGTGGGGGTGCATCCGATCACGGTGTTCATCGATGGGCGCTCGAGCCTGGAGTTCCAGCGGGGGCAGAATCTGCCGCCGGGCTTCGAACGCTTTCCGCAGAGCCTGATGCCGGCGTTTGGGGTGGGCCTGCGTCCGCTGAACGCGTCGACCCTTCAGGCGGCGGCGGACCTGGTGGTGCTGTTGCAGCAGGCGACGCATCGTCCCCTGCGTCCGGAGGTGCGTCCATGGGAGGAGGCGGTGCGGACCTCCGGGGGGCTGGTGCTGATCACGGAGGAGGCGGAGGGGCTTGCGGGCCTGGATCTGCCGCTGGATCCCCGTCCGTTTCGGTTGGTGGATGTAGATGGGCGGGAGGGGTTCCGGGTGGATCCGGGGCGCGCGTTTCTGGTTCTGGAGGCCTTCGAGGATCGGGGGAGGGAGGTGCTGGTGCTGACGCGATGGGGGCGGGAGGTGGATCTCGGTCGATGGGTGGAGGGGATGGACCGGGAGCTGGGGTGGTTTGGGTTGCAGGGGGATGTGTGGCTGTGGCCGGTGGGGGGCGAGCCGGTGGCGTGGCGGGTGCGGGGGAGCGGGTGGCGGGTGGAGCCGCTGCCGCCGGTGGGGGGAGGGGTGTGGGAGCGGCTCTGGCCGTGGGCGCTGGGGGTGATGCTGGTGGGGGTGCTGGGGTTTTTGATCTGGGCGTATCCGCGGGTCGTGCGGAGGCGGCCGGCGGGTTTAGAGGGGTCCGGGCGCCCCGCGGATTCGCATAGTCATAAGCCGGAATCTGGATAAAGAGGGCCGAAGGGCAAGCCCGGAATGGGTTCGCATAGCCATATAGAGCCAATCGATGGCCTTCGATCCCAGCATTCCAAATCCTCGCAATCCCGAGGCAACGATCTCCAGCCCATGGAAGGCATCCTGGAGCAGACATCTCATCGCCCGCTTCGACTGGGGGAGGCACTCATCGCCCGCGGCCTGCTCCGCCCGGAAGATCTGGAATGGGCGCTGGAGATCCAGGCCCGCACCCGGGAGCCGCTGGGACAGATCCTCCTGTCCCGCGGCCTGGTGCGCCGCTACGACCTCTACCGCACGCTGGCCGAGCTCTGGGGAATCCCCTTTGTGGATCTCCTCCAGGAGCCTCCCGATACAGAACTGCTCCGCCGGTTCCCCCCGGAGCAGATGCTGGCCCGCCAGTTGATCCCCCTCCGCCAGCTGGAAGAAGGCCTGGAGATCGCCACTGCCCGCCGGCCAGACCCCATCGTCCTGGAAGAAGCCCAACGCCTATTCGGACAACCCATCGCCCGGATCCGAGCCACCACTGAATGGGATATCCGGCAGATCCTGCTTCGAGCCTTCCGAACGGAGATCCTCACCACCGCCACCTATGGCCTTTACTACCGCCGGCCAGAGGAGTCCGCCCACACAGTTTTCACCCCCGGCCAATTCCTGGTCATGACGCTGCTCCTCATCGGAACCCTCCTCGCCCTGGGCATCACCCCCCGGGCAACCCTGATCGCCATCAACGCCGCCATCAACATCTTCTTCCTCGCAAGCATCCTCTTCAAATTCGCCGTCTCAATGGTAGGCGCCCGCTACGAGCGTGAGGTCGCAATCCGGGAAGAAGAAATCCGGGCCTTGAAAGATGAAGAGCTTCCTCGCTACACGATCCTGGTTCCGATATATCGGGAGGCCGAGGTCATCCAGACGCTGCTGGCCAATCTGGCCCGCCTGGATTACCCGAGGGAAAAGCTGGAGATCCTCCTCCTGCTGGAGGAAGACGACCAGGAAACCCTGGAGGCGGCCAAAGCCGCGCGCCCTCCCGGAAACGTCTACTTCATCCGGATCCCAAACGCGATGCCCCGGACGAAACCAAAAGCCTGCAACATCGGCCTGTTCTTCGCCACAGGGGATTACCTGGTGATCTACGACGCGGAGGATCAGCCGGAACCTGACCAGCTGAAGAAAGCCGTGCTGGCCTTCCGGAAGGGCGGAGAACGGCTCGCATGCGTCCAGGCCGCCCTGAACTACTTCAACGCAAGGGAGAACTTCCTGACCCGCATGTTCACCCTGGAGTATTCCTACTGGTTCGACCACATGCTCCCCGGCCTGCACCGGCTGGGTTTGCCGATCCCCCTTGGCGGGACCAGCAATCATTTCCCCACCGAACGATTGCGCATGCTGGGCGGCTGGGATCCTTTCAACGTCACCGAAGACGCCGACCTGGGGATCCGCGCTGCCGTGGAGGGCTGGGAAGTCGGAGTCATCCACAGCACAACCTACGAAGAGGCCAACACTCAGGTCGGAAACTGGATCCGCCAGCGCTCCCGATGGATCAAAGGCTACATGCAAACCACCCTGGTTCACACCCGCAACCCATGGCAGCTGATCCGACGCGTGGGGCTCCGGAAAGCTGCCGGCTTCCTTCTGCTGGTGGGCGGAACCCCACTGACCTTCCTGTCCGCGCCGTGGATGTGGGCCATGTTCCTGTGGTGGGTCATCACACAAACCCGCGCCCTGGATCCCTTCTTCCCACCCCCGGTTCTTTACATCAATCTCTTTAATCTACTGTTTGGCAACGCCATCGCAATTTACCTGAACATGCTGGCCGGCTTCAAACGAGGGTATTATGACCTGATCCCATGGGCCTTGCTGACACCTGTATACTGGGTTCTGCACAGCATCGCCGCCTACAAGGCGCTCTGGCAGCTCTTCACCCGGCCCTTCTACTGGGAGAAAACCCGCCATGGGATCAGCCACTGGCTACGGCGATAGAACCCTGAGCATGAACAGCCGAGCGCATCCCTGGATGGAGAGACTCCGAGAGGGGCTCACCATCGGGGTCCTGAGCACGCCCTTTCTCACCACCGGGCTGACAGCGCTCCAGGCCGGGTTCCTGAGCAACGAACACGCTCATCTGATCGAGAAAGCCTTGCTGATCCGGGATCGAGGACGGGTGGAATGGATCGGATTCGCCTACCCGCCATTACCCGCCCTGATGCTTCTCATCCACCCCTCCCCGACAACCGCCACCATCCTGGCCAGCCTCCTCGGAGGCCTGCTGGCCTGGAGCGTGTGGAAACGCCTCGAGATCCTGCCCTTCCCCACCTGGATCCGAGCGGGGCTCCTGTTGAGCGCCATCGCCACCCCCACCAGCCTGTTCCTGGCCACCCAGCGGCTGGGGATGATCTGCGCCCTGCTTCTCTTTTTCTGGTCCTGGCGTCTGTATTTGGCGTTCACCCGGCATGGGCGAACCGACGCCGCCTTCCTCTCCGCTTTACTAATCGGCTTCAGCTTCTACGTCAGCTTCTACGCCCCCGCCTTCGCCATCGCCTTCGCCCTCTCCACCCCCCTCTTCACGCGCCTGCGCGGGATCCGACATGCGATCGCCATCCTGCTGGTCATGCTCTTCCCCTCCGCTTTATCCATCGGCGCATGGATGTATCTGGCATGGCTGTTCACCGGCGCGCCGCTGGGATTCCTCTATGAGCCGGGCTCCAGCCTGCTGGCCGCCCTGCGTCCGGAGGAAGCGTTCCTTTCTCCCACTCCAATGATCCGGGAGCTCCTTCAAAGGCTGATCAGCGCCCCTTTATATATCGGGGCCGGACTGCTGATCGCATGGCAGCAACCCCGACGCCTGCCTGCCTACCTCATCCCCCTTGCCCTGAACTGGCTGGCCTGGAACCTGGGCTGGGCCTTTCCCCGCGAACTGAGCCTGAGCCTCTGGATCCTCTTCGCCCTCTCCGGGATCCCCGCCCGAACCCCTCGACGCTGGGGGCTCCCCTTGCTTCTCCTGGCACTGCTCCAGATCCCCACCGGATGGTTCGCAACACGCCAGGGGGAGATGGAACGCTGGTGGACCGTCGTGTTTGAGAAACAAGCACCTGAGGTGGAAGCCATGGAACGAGAGATCGCAACCTATCTACGATCGCAGACCTGCGGCAGCGTGCTCACAGATGATCGACATGCCTATCGGATCATCGCCCTGGCCGGCACCGCATGCCCCTTCATCCTTCCCCCCGATCCGATCTTCGACCTGGCCGTGAGCCAGCCCGCCCGGTTCGTCGCGTACGTTCTCGTCCCGGACACGGAGGATGGATTCCCCACGCCTCTGGAGGCCCGCTACCGCCAGCGCCCTCCCACCGGATTCCGGCTGGAGATCACCTGGCCCGGGTGGAAGCTTTACCGCAAGGTGAGCCCTGAGGAGTTAAGACCACCGGAGACCCTCCGGGCGCAGCGGGGGGAACGATTTCCCGGGATGAAAGGTAGGAGCAACCGACGGGTCGCCCCGACTACGGGCGGATCGAAAGGCCCAGCTGGGTAAAGAGCGCCTGAAGGCCCGGCTGCTCAACCGCGGGGGCACGGCGCCAGGCCTGATCCGCCGCCTCCTCCGCCTCCGCCTTCCGGCCCAGCATCGCCAGCGTCACCGCCAGCTCCCGATAGAACAGCCAGACATCCGGATGCTCCCCCGCGACCTGCAGCGCCTGGCGGAACACCCCCACCGCTCCCTCCAGATCCCCCGCTCCTCGCAACGCATACCCTCGCCGCAAGGCCGCTGTGAGGGCGCCGGGGTTGGCCGTTAGAGCCTGCCCGTAAGCCTCCGCCGCCTCCCGGTAAAGCGGCTGCGCCCGCGAGCGCTCCAGCGCGCAATCCGCATGGCTCAGGAAAAAGTCTCCGATAGACTGCCATCCATCCGGCCGGGTCTGGAGCAGCGCCGCCAAACGGGCCCGCGCCGCCTGAGCCTCCGCTGCCCTCCCCAGCTGATCCCGCAGGTAAGCCAGAGCCGCCCAGCCCGTCGCATGGTCAGGCTGCAGCTCCACCAGACGACGATAGAAACCCTCCGCCCGCTCCATGGACATCCGCTGGACCTGGGGATCCGCCACCACCTCACTGCGCACCATCAGGAGATCCCCATAGAGCTGATAGGTCTGATCGAAACGATCGTCCAGCTGCAGAGAGCGCTGCAGCTTGCGCTCGGCGGAATCCAGATCGTTTCGCTGATACAGGTCCACGCTGGCCCATTCGTTCCACAGAACCGCGTTGTTCGGGCTGAGCCGGGTCGCCTCCTCGTAATACCGGCTGGCCTGCTCCACGTGCCGGACGAACTCCGGCGGCATCTCCGGAAGATGGATGCGCGTCCGACAATAGCGGGGATCCAGCAGGAGATCCGCCCATCGCCGATGCATTCGCGCCAGGTTGGCGGTATGATCCGTGTTGAGTGGATTCAGATCGCGCGCCCGCTCCAGGACCGCTCGGGTGATCTCCAGAAGATCCCCCCGGGACAAGCGCACCAGCTGCTCCAGGGTGAGCGCTTGAAAAGCTCGCTCGAAAGAGACGCCCTCCGGGATCTGCCGGGAGGCCGATTCCGGTGCCCGGGAAGCCTTCTCCAGCAAAGCCCGTCCCAGCCAGAGGTGGTAGAAATCCTCCCGAGGCGCATACTCGATGGCCCGCCGATAAAGCAGGATGGCCACCTCCCACTGCCCCTGCTTATCCCAAGGATCGCCCTGCTTGTAGATCGCATCGGCCCGGATAGGGTTCAGGTTGACCGCCCAGACCAGGATCGCCACCGCGATCCATGCCGGAGGGGCCATCAGCAACCCCAATCCGGTTGATGGATCTCCCGCCTCCGGCTCCTCCCGGGAGATCAGGAAAACCAGCAGGACCAGCACCACGAAGAGAAAGAGAACCAGCCCATCGAACAGGCCCGCCACGCCCTCCGCCAGGCGCAGGACATCCTCCACGGTCTGGGGCGCGCGGGCGATCAGGGCCGCCAGCAGACCGGCATGGATCAGGGTGTATCCCAGCCAGCCCCCCAGCGCCACCAGCCCATACAGCGCCAGCGCCTCCGACCACTTCCCGACCGGAAGCCACTCGCGCCGGATCCCTTCGGCCAGCACCAGCGCCGCGCCCAGGCCGGCGGTCAACAGGAACATCACCAGGATGAACGGAGAGAACCGGTTGCCCTGCAGAGGAAGGCGGGTCAGGCTGGTGACGATCAAAGAGAGAAGATCCAGCCGCTGGCCCTGGTTGGTGATGAACTCATAGGAAAGCAGGCTCAGCATCAGGGCCATCAACAAGCCGAGGGAGGCGATCATCGGCCACCACGGGCGGGTCGGGGAGGGAAGCGGCTCCTCGCGGCGAGGCCGACGCGTGGCTCCTTTCCCTTTGCGCGCCGGGATCGCCGGTTGCGCAGAGGAAGCGCGCGCCGGAGCCGGCTCCGCCAGCCAGCTCTCCCCGAGAACGACGATCATCGCCGCGAAAGCCCAGAACCAGGTTCGGGTGGAGGCGATGGCGATGCCGAAGTTGATCTCGATGTAATGGGCCAGGACCGCCCCGAGCAGGGCGATCAGCATGAAGCGATGGGGATGCTGGATGGGAGGCTCCCCGGAAGCCCGCAGGGTGGCAAACACCAGGTAGACCAGAAGCCCCAGCACCGTCCCCGCGGGGATCGCCACCCCGATGAAGTGCCAGCCGAATCGAAGGGCGAAGAAAAGCCCTGTCGCCGCGGCCCCGAGGGCCCAGAGGCTCAGAAGCAGGATCCGATCCCGGCCTCCGTGGATCAGGTTCAGGCTCCGCAACCCATAGGCGAACAGCGAGAAGAACAGCCACTGATAAACCAGGAAGCCCAGAAGGCCTGTGTGGACCAGCGCATCGAAAGTTTCGTTGTGAGAACGATCCGGCGAGGCGTTGCGGGCCTCGTAATGCGCCAGCTCCGGGGGATAGAACCGATTGTAGGCGACATACATGGACTCCGGCCCATAGCCGATGAACGGCCGGAGGAGGTGAAACGGATCGGGGCGGCCCTGGGGATCCTGAATCGGCTCGTGGGGAAGCACCAGCCGGAGCGCGCCCTGCCAGATCAGCACACGGACCTTGCCCGTGCCGGTCTCGGTCTCAAAGATATGGCCCAGCCGGCCGATATAGGGGGATCCGCGGAGGGGCTCCAGCGGCCCGTTCGGGATATTGAGGAGGATGAGAAAAAGAAACCCGAGCGCGGAGAGACCGAGGACGGCGAACAGCCCTTTCCGCTGGCGCCGGATCACCAGCCAGAGCACCAAGAAGAGGAACAAACCACCCATCAGCCCCAGCCAGGGGCCCCGGCTGAAGCTGAAGTAGATGGTAGCGGCCTGCACCGTGGCGATGAAGACATAGAGCGCCCCCCGGGCCACATCGCTGTTGCGAGGAGGCTCAGCGGTCAAAATGGAATGGAAAGTCTCGGCCAGCCGTCCCAGGGTGAACATGAAGGCCATGATGAGATAAGCAGCCACGAAGATGGCGTTCCCCATATGGGAGGCTACCCGGCTGGTGACATCGCCGCCCCAGGGCAGGGGATCCAGCCGGTAGCGCTGGATCAGGCCGTAGACCGCCACGGGCAGGCTGGTGAGCACCATCGTGAGGGCCAGCCGCTCAAACTGGGCCCGGGTGCGCAGCGCTCCCAGGAGGCTGAAGAAGATCACCAGATAGGCCAGCCAGCTGTATGCTCCCTGCAACCGCTGATAGGAGCCGAAGAAGCTGGTGTAGGGAACGAGGGAAAGAACGCTGGAGATGAGATAGACGACCGCTGAGGCCAGGGCCGGAAGAACCAGAGGGGTTCGCCCGGAGAAGCCGAGGGCCTGGGTGAGCGGGATCCGCTGCCCCCAGGCCTCGACCAGCTTGATCATCCAGGCAGCCGCCATCACCAGGGCGATGGAGCGCACCAGGGTGAGCTTGTCCGGCTCGAAGACCCGACTGGTGTAGATGTTGAAGAACAGGGGGGCGATGACCGCCGCCATCAGCCACCCGGCTTCCAGAACCCGATCGCACCATCGGCTCAGCCGCGTCGACATTCCCGCCACCACTCCCAGGTTCGTCGCAGACCTTCATCCAGGGTAACACGGGCCTCGAAGCCCAGCAAAACCCGCGCCCGCGAGACCTCCGGAACCCGTCGAGGGGTCTCCTCAAAACCGGGGCCGTAGACTTCCGAGAACGGCACAAACCGGACCGGCACCGGGCGCCCCGTGATGGCGCGCACTTTCTCCGCCAGCTCCCGGATGGAGATCTCCTCTGCACGCCCGATGTTGAAGATCCGCCCGAACGCTTCCGGGAGGAACCCCGCCCGCAGGGTCCCCTCCACTGCGTCCTCCACGTAAATGAAGGAGCGGGTCTGGCGTCCGTCCCCATACACCGTCAGCGGCTCCCCCCGTAAGGCCTGATCCATGAAACGGGCGATCACATAGCCGTAGCCCTCCGGGTCCGCCCGAGGGCCGTAGACGTTGAAATAGCGGACCACGCTGACTCGCAGGCCCCGGCCTGCCCATATCATCGCCATGTGCTCGTCCAACAGCTTGCTCACGGCATAGATCCATCGGGAAGCCGTCGGCGGGCCCAGCCGCAGATCATCCTCCTCCGCCGCCGGCCAGCGGATGCCTTTCCCGTAGACCTCCGAGGAAGAAGCGAGACAGACCGGGAGACCTCGCTCGGCGCAAGCCTCGAGGACCATCTCCGTCCCCCGGACGTTCACCCGCATCGTTCGCAGGGGATCCGCCAGCACCCGCGGCACCCCCACCACCGCTGCCAGATGGAACACCCACTCCACGCCTTCGAGAGCCCGGCGAAGGGCGACGGGGTCCGTGACGTCTCCGATGAGGATGCGAAGGCGGGGATGATCCCGAACCGCCTCCAGGTTCTCCAGGCGTCCCCCGCTCAGATCGTCCAGGACGGTGACAGCATAACCCTCCTGAAGGAGACGCTCCACAAGATGGGAGCCGATGAAGCCCGCGCCGCCGGTCACCAGGATCCGCATATCACTCCACCCGGATGGGATTGGTCAGGATCCAGAGGCGGCCGCGGCGATAGATCTCCATCCGGTAGATCCCGGGCTCGGCGGTGAGATGCTGGAAGCGTCGCCCGCGCCCGCGGGCCACCACCCCGCTCCCGAAGCGGATCAGGCGGAACTCCCCCGGCAACGGGGCGCTGGCCTCGAACCGGACCGCCCCCGCTCGCCGCAAGGCCTCCCCCATGGTGGCCTGGCGATGGCCGCTGCGGGCCTCGAAGCGGAAACCCCGAGAGGACCCCAGAAGGTCGTTGGCCACCCAGGCCCGGCCGGCCTGCAGGGCCGCCCGGATCACCGCCCAGTCCGCCTCCGGCTCGCGCGCAAGGGGCTGATCCAGCAACAGATGGGTGTTGACCGCCCGGAACAGCCATTCGTAAGGGAAAAGCACACGGCGCAGAGGACCTAACGCATAGGTATGGCCGTGGGCGTCCGCCCCGCCGATGGCCACTGCCGGGATCCCCTGGAGCCAGAGCTGCTCCCACCAGCGCAGGGTCTCGGGGAACGGCCCCCGCAGGAAGCGCGCGGGGAAGAAGGCGTAGTAGAGCGCATGCAGAGGGGTGCGGAGACGAGCCTTGAATTCGCTCATCGTGTTCCACACTTCCAGGCCTGTGAACCCCGAGACCTCCCGATCCACCCATGGCAGAGAAGGTTCTCCCATCCGACGCTGGAGCCATCCCGGGGAACGTTCCACCGGATGCGCTAAGAAGACCAGAGCGCCCTGCTCCCGGGCGGCGTCGATGAGGGCCTGAGGGGAAGCGGCCAGGGGAGCCAACTCCCGTCCGAGGCCCAGGATCAGGGCGTGATTGACCTGGGGCTGGCGGCAAGGATCGTGGACCTCCTCGCCGACCAGGAGCAGGACTTCCCCATAGTATCCCTGGAGCCCCTTCACCCAGACGTTGTGATCCGTCACAGCCACCCCATCCAGGCCGGCTTGCGCCGCCGCCTCCGCGATCCGGCGATGGGTGGCCGTCCCATCGGAGAACCGCGTATGGCTATGGAAGTTGCCGACCCACTCGATCAACATCTTCCCCCATCCCCTGAGATCACCGGGGGAAGCGTAACCCGGGTTGCTTCAGGCCGCAAAGTCGCCGGATCGGAGGCCGGACCTCTGGGGATGAGCCCCCGATGTGTTACAATGAGATCAGGATCAGCGCGACATGGGAATTCGAACGGTGGCTCCTGCGGAAAGGAGGTCCTTCAATGGAATGGATCACCATTGGCGTCCCCATCCTGGTCGCCGCCCTGACCCTGCTGGCCTCCGCCATTCGCATCCTGCCTGAATGGGAGCGGGGCGTGATCCTCCGGTTGGGGCGCTATCACGCGACCAAAGGTCCGGGCCTGTTCTTCGTCATCCCGATCATCGACCGGGTGATCCGGGTGAACCTGCGTCTGATGACCTTCGACGTGCCGCCCCAGGAGGCCATCACCCGGGACAACGTCACGGTGAAAGTGAACGCGGTGGTCTTCTACCGGGTCATCGATCCGGCGAAGGCCATCACCCAGGTGGAGGACTTCAAGGCGGCCACCTGGAACCTGGCCCAGACCACGCTGCGCAGCGTCCTGGGCCAATCGGAGCTGGACGAGCTGCTTGCCCATCGGGACAAGGTGAACGCGCACCTGCGACAGATCCTCGACGAGGCGACGGACTCGTGGGGGATCAAGGTGGTGATGGTGGAGGTGAAGGACGTGGAGCTCCCTCAGGGGATGCAGCGGGCGATGGCCCGCCAGGCGGAGGCGGAGCGGGAGAAGCGGGCGAAGATCATCCACGCGGAGGGGGAGTATCAGGCGGCCAAGACCCTGGTGGAGGCCGCCCGCATGATCGCCTCCGAACCCGCCGCCCTCCAGCTCCGCTACCTGCAAACCCTTATGGAGATCTCCGTGGAGAAGAACTCCACCATTATCTTCCCGGTCCCGGTGGACACGCTCCAGCTCTTCCTGGGCAACCTCCACCGGCCGGCATCGGGGTAGCCTCCACGACCGCCTCACCCCCGAGGGCTCGGGAAGGATGCGGGATGTATCAGCGGCAGGTGCAGCGGGTGCTGTGGATCGTCCTGGCCGCAAACTTGCTGGTGGCCGCGGCGAAGCTGTTCATCGGGCTGCGGGCGGGGGCGCTGAGCGCCCTGGCCGATGCCTTCCACAGCGGCCTGGACGCCTCAGCGAATATCATCGGGCTGGTGGGGATCGCCATCGCTTCCCGCCCGCCGGACCGCAATCATCCCTACGGCCATCGGAAATACGAGGCCATCGCGGCGATGATCCTGGGCCTCTTCCTGCTCCTCGCCTCGCTGGAGGTGATCCAGGGGGTGGTCGAGCGGCTGCTGACCGGCGGGCAGCCGGAGGTCAGCGGGCCGTTGTTCCTCCTGATGCTGGCCACCCTGCCGGTGAACCTGGCCATCTCGCGCTATGAAGCCCGCCAGGGGGAACGGCTGCGCAGCAGCATCCTGATGGCCGACGCGCTGCACACCCGCACCGACGTCTTCGTAACCCTCTCCGTCCTGGCCAGCCTGGCTGCCGCCCGCCTGGGGATCCCATGGCTGGACCCTCTGGTGGCGCTGGGGGTGGTAGGGGTGATCCTGATCGCCGGGCTTCGGATCCTCCGGTCCACCGCCCTGGTGCTGACCGACAGCGCGGCCGTCGATCCCGAGGAGGTCGAGCGGGTGGCCCGCTCCGTTCCGGGCGTGCGGGCGATCCATAAGGTGCGCAGCCGGGGGACTCCCGACGCGACGTATGTGGATCTGCACCTGAAGGTGGATCCGGCGATGAGCACGGAGCAGGCCCACGCCATTGCCACGGAGGTGGAGGAGCGCCTGAAAGCGGAGATCCCCGGCGTGGTCGACGCGGTCGTGCACGTCGAGCCGGGGCGCCTGCCTCCAGCCTCGGAGTGGGAGGCCCTGAGCGTGAGGATCCGGAGCCTGGCGGATGGGCTGGGCCTGGGCGTGCATGAGCTTCACGGCGTGGAAACGCCCGAGGGCTATCACATCGGCCTCCACGTGGAGGTGGATGAGGACCTGTCCGTGGAGGAGGCGCACGCGCGGGTCACGGAGCTGGAGCGGCGGGCCCGGGAAGGGTTCCCCCGGCTGCTTTCGGTGACCACCCACATCGAACCGCGCTCCCGTCCGCCGCGGCAGGCCGGCCGGGAGATCCCGGCGGAGCTGGAGGCGGCCGCCCGGGAGGCCATCGAGCGGGTCTTCGGAGCCGGATCGTGCCGGGAGGTGTATCTTTACGCCCATGAGGGCGGTTACGATCTGGCCCTCACCTGCCAGACCGGCGGAGAGATGTCCGTGGTGGAGGCCCATCGACGGGCCGAGGAAGTGGAAAGCCTCCTGCGCGGGCGCTTCCCGGAGCTCCAGCACGTGATCATCCATGTGGAACCCGCCGGATCGCCTCTGGAGGGCGCCCGCGGAGAACCCTCAGGGGGAGGAGGATGATCTTCAGGGCCTCGATCCCGGAGATCCGCGAGCTCTTGCAGAAACCCTTCCAGGTCTACCCGGTCGCCCGGCTGGGTGGCGTCCAGGTTTACGTCTACCGCTCCCACGGGGAGGTCCAGAAGCATCGCCACCCGGAGTTCGACGAAGTCTTCATGGTCTATGAAGGGCTGGTGACCTTCGGGATCGGGGGGGAGGAGTTCACCCTGAGGCCCGATGAGCTGCTTTGGATCCCCCGGGGGATGGCGCACTGGTCCGGCTCCCGCCTGCCCTCCATGGTCCTCCTGTTCCGACGGGATGAGGAACCGTTGCGCTGGAATGGGGACTTCCGGATCCGAGAGGGGCCCGGGGAGCGGCCCGTCATCGTGCGCATCCACGAGGCCCTCCAGGACGCCCCGCCCGGTTCCTCGCGGTTCCTGCTGGAGGCCAGCGGGGTGCGGTATCTGGCGGTTCGGACCCGGGAGGGCTCCACGGAGTGGGAGGCCCAGGGCCCGGCGCTCCTGCTGCTGTTGCGCGGCGAGCTGGCCCTGGAAGGCGAGGGGCCCGGCTTCCCGGAGCCGGCCCGGGGCATCCTGGCGCCCGGCGAGCTGGCAGTCCTCCCTCCCGGCACGCGCGGGCGCTGGGAGAGCGAGCGCCCGGCGGTGTTGCTCTGGGCCGAGAACGTAGAGCACATATAGGCAAGGGGGAACGGGTTTCGCGCGATGGACTTTCGCCGATGGATTCGGGTGCTCGGACGGATCTCCGGGGCGCTGATCTTCACCGCCCTGATCGTGGCGCTGGTCGCCTGGCCGGTGGAGACCCGGGCGGCGCAGGCATGGCAGGTCGGGCAAGCAGCCCCCCAGACCCTCTTCGCCCCTTATGAGCTGAGCTACCCCAGCGCCATCCTCACCGAGCGAGCCCGCGAGGAGGCGGCCGCGCGCATCGCCCCGATCTACACCGGCCCGGATCCGCGGATCGCCCGCCGGCAGGTGGAGGCCCTTCGGCAAACCCTGGAGGCCATCCGCCGGATTCGGGAGGAGGCGCAGCCCCCGGAGGAGCGGGCCCGCCGGCTGGAGGAGGCCCTTCGGGGCCATGGGCTCTCGCCGGCCCAGCGCCAGCGCCTGTTGACCCTGGAGGCCACCCGCTGGGAGATGATCGCCGGGGAGGCCCTGGCGCTGCTGGACCAGGTGATGCGGGAGCCCATTCGGGAGGACGAAGTGGCCGGAGTGATCCGGCAGCTGCCCCGCCGTATCAGCGCGCGCCTGAACGAGGAGGAGGCGGAACTGGTAGCCGCCCTGGTCGCCCCGCTCATCGTGCCCAACAGCACGCTGGATGTCGAGGCCACGGAGGCCGCGCGCCGCCAGGCCCGGGAGGCCATCCCCCTTCAAATCCGGCGGATCCGCGCCGGGGAGGCCATCGTCCGGCAGGGAGACGTCCTGGACGCGCTGACCATGGAGGCCCTCCGACAGTATGGGCTGATCCCCAACCCAACGCCATGGCCCCTGCCCCTCGCTCGCGGGATCCTCGCGGCCCTGGGGGCCGGCGGGTTGTGGCTGACCCTGGGACGGGTCACGCCGGAGATCGCCGAGCGCCCCCGGCGCCTGCTGGGTCTGGCGGGGCTCTTCCTTCTGTTCCTCGGCGGGGCCCGGCTGCTGCGGGCCTCCGCACCGGACTGGATCTGGGCCTTCCCCACCGCCACGCTGGGGATGCTGCTGGCCGCCGGCGTGGGGACGGTGCCGGCCATGATGTTCAGCGCCATCGGCTCGGTATGGTTCGGCCTGATCGCCGACCGGACGCCGGCTTTCCTGATCGCCTCGCTGCTGGCCAACTGGACGACGATCCTGATCCTCCACCGCCTGGAGCGCTTCCAGACCCTGCTGGCCGCCGGGCTGAGCGCGGGGGTGATCACCGGGCTGATCGGGATCGCCGCCATGGCAGAGGACGGCATCGTCCCACCGCTCGACGCGTTGCGGATAGGGGGGATGGGGTTGCTGGCGGGAGCGCTCTCCACCACCCTGGCCCTGCTGGGGTTCATCGTCCTGGGGGTTCTCTTCGACGTCACCACCCCGCTCCATCTGCTGGAGCTGGCCCGCCCCACCCACCCGCTGCTACACCAGCTGATGATCCGCGCCCCCGGCACCTATCATCACACCCTGATGGTCGCCAACCTGGCGGAGCAGGCCGCTTTGCGCATCGGGGCGGACCCGTTGCTGGCGCGCGTGGGCGCCCTGTATCACGACATCGGGAAGATGGTTCGCCCCTACCTTTTTGTCGAAAACCAGGTGGATGGGGACAACCCCCATGAGCGGATGGACCCCCACGAGAGCGCCCGGGCGATTATGCGTCACGTGGAGGACGGCCTGGCCCTGGCCCGACGACACCGGCTTCCCCGGCGGATCCGGGCCTTCATCCAGGAGCATCACGGCACCCTCTGCGTGACCATCCCCTATCACCGGGCGGTTCAGGAGGCGGGGGATCCGGAGAAGGTGGATCGAGCGGCCTTCTGCTACCGCGGACCGCGCCCGCAGAGCAAGGAGACCGCCATCGTGATGCTGGCCGACGGCTGCGAGGCCGCCGTCCGGGCCGCGCGGCCGAAGGATCCCCAGGAGCTGGCGCGCATCCTGGACCGGGTGTTCCAGGAGCGCATCCAGTCGGGTCAGCTGGATGACGCTCCCCTGACCATGCAGGAGCTGCAGGGGATCCGGGAGGCCTTCCTGCAGGTTTTCCAGGGGATGTTCCATCCTCGCCTGATCTATCCGGAGGTCCCGGGACGGCGCGAGGAGGGATCGGCATCGTGAAGCGCCTTCGATCCGCCGGGATGGAATCCACGCGCGCGGAGATCGTGGTCCGGGCCCCACGGGCCTATCAGGCCCCGGGACGTCTGGCCGGGATCCGGCGGGCCGCCCGGGCGGTCCTTCAGGACCATGGCCTGGAGGGGAAGGCAACGCTGACCGTGGTCCTCACCGATGAGGAGCGCATCCGGGCGCTCAACCGGCGTTACCGGGGTGTGGACGGGCCCACGGATGTGCTGGCCTTCCCGATGGATCTGGAGCTCCGGCCCGGAGTCCGGCACCTGGGCGACATCGTGATCGCGTTCCCGTATGCGGCCCGCCAGGCGGAGCGGGAGGGGCATCCCCTGGAGGGGGAGCTGGCGCTGCTGGTGGTGCACGGCGCCCTGCATCTTTTGGGCTACGACCACGATACGCCCGCTGCCCGGCGCCGGATGTGGGCCCGCCAGCGGGCGATCCTGGAACGCCTGGGCTTTCCGGACGTCGCCCCCTGAATGGAAGGCGGTTGCTGGGCCCGCCGGGCACACCTATAATTCAGCCCGGCCGCCCGGAGCAGCCGGGGGGTTCCGGAAAGCATTCCAAACGAGGGAGCGAACGATCCGTGTGGAATCCGATCGATGCGCTGTTGGGGTTGTTCTCCCTGGACATCGGCATCGATCTGGGGACGGCGACAACCCTGGTATGCGTGCGGGGGAAGGGGATTGTCATCCATGAGCCGTCGTGGGTGGCGATCGATCGACGGACCCGTCGGGTGCTGGCGGTGGGGGAAGCGGCCAAGGAGATGGTGGGCCGCACCCCGGCGCACATCGTGGCCATCCGCCCCCTGCGGGATGGGGTGATCTCCGAATTCGAGGTCACCCGGGAGATGATCGGGGAGTTCATCCGCAAGGCCCACCAGCAGGTGCCCGTCCCGGTTCCCCGCCCCCGGGTGGTCGTCGGGATCCCCAGCGGGGTCACGGAGGTGGAGCGTCGGGCGGTCCACGACGCCTGTCTGGCCGCCGGAGCCCGAGCGGCCTTCCTGATCGAGGAGCCCCTGGCGGCGGCCATCGGGATCGGCCTCCCGGTCGCCGAGGCCCGGGGCAGCATGGTGGTGGACATCGGCGGGGGCACCACCGAGGTGGCCGTCTTCGCCCTGGGCGGGATCGTGGTCGGCCGATCGGTCCGGGTGGCCGGGGATGAGATGGACGAGGCGATCATCAACTATATGCGTCAGCGCTACAACCTGCTCATCGGGGAGCGGATGGCGGAGCGGGTGAAGATCGAGATCGGCTCCGCTTACCCGCTGCCTGAGGAGCGGACGATGGTGGTGCGCGGACGGAACCTGGTGACCGGCCTCCCCGATGCCTTGGAGGTCTCCAGCATCGAGATCCGGGAGGCCCTGCGGGATGTGGTTTCCATCATCGTGGACACGGTGAAGTCCGTCCTGGACGAGACCCCTCCGGAGCTGGTGGCGGACATCATGGAGACCGGCATCGCGGTGGTCGGCGGCGGCGCCCAGCTGAAGGGGCTCGCCCAACGGCTGACCGAGGAGACCCGCATCCGGTGCTGGGTGCCTCCGGATCCGGTCAGCGCGGTGGCCATGGGGGCCGCCCGCGTGCTGGAGGACCTGGATACCTGGCATCAGGTGCTGACCTCGCTGGATCGGGGCCGGCCGGCCCGATCGCCGGTGCGCATCGGCCAGCCGATCGCCCGATAAGCGAGCGGCGGCCTCGAGATGAGCGGCACGCCGTTGCAGCGACCTTCATCCCACTCCCTTCTCGGCCACACGAGGTGAGGGCATGCGTCCCGGCAGCCGACGGCCATGGAACGCCGGGCTGGCGATCGGGCTCTCCCTCGCCCTCCTCTTCCTCCACGGCCTGGGATGGCTCCAGCCGGTGGAGGAGATCGTGATGATCCCCCTTACGCCGTTGCAGCAGCTCCTCTCCGGGATCGGGCGAGGGGCTGTGGAAGCCTTTGCCTTCCTGCGGGAGATCCGCGACCTCCGCCAGGAGGCCCAGCGCCTGAGGGATCAGGTGGAGGAGCTCCGGACGGAGAACCTGCGGTTGCAGGAACTGGCGGCGGAGAACGCCGAGCTCCGGGCGCTGTTGGGGATCGTCCGGGAGAACCCGCAGACCACCTTTGTGGCCGCGACGGTGATCGGATATGAGACCGATCCCTATCTGCGCTATCTGATCCTGGATGTGGGGACCCGTCAGGGGGTCCGGGAGGGGATGCCGGTGATCACCCGGGGATCCGCCCTGATCGGCCGGATCGCGGACGCCGGGCTGAACCGCTCCCGGGTGCGCCTGCTGACCGACGCGGGCAGCCAGGTGGGCGCGCTTTTGCAAACCAGCCGGGCCACCGGCATCGTGATCGGCCAGCCGGATGGAAGCCTGCTGCTGGATTTCGTGAACCCCGATGAGGAAATCCCCCCGGGGGACACCGTGCTGACCTCCGGCATCGGAGGGCAGATCCCCCGGGCGCTGGTGATCGGCCAGGTGACGGAGCGGCTGAGCGCCGGAGGCGGCGAGCCCTTCCAGCGCGCCCGGGTCCGCCCGGCCGTCGATCCCCGACGCATCACCTATGTGCTGGTGATCACCAGCTTCCCGGGCATGGAACCGGCTCCGTGAGGATGAGGGACGGCAACCGATGCGGAACCGAATCGGATGGGCCGCGATGGTCCTGGGGCTGGCCGCGCTCCTTCAGGCCACGTGGATCCCTCTCGGGATCCCCGATCCGGGGCGGCCGAACCTGGTCTTCCTGGTGGTGGCCACGGTGGCCTTCCTGGGCTCCCTGGAGGAGGGGCTCGCATGGGCGGTCGGCGGGGGTCTCTGGCTGGACCTGTTCTCGGGAGGGCCTCTGGGCGTGAGCGCCCTGGCGCTGCTCGCGGTGGTCCCGCTGGCCCACGGATTGAGCCGCCCGGTCTTCCGGGGCCGTCTGGTGATGCCGGCGGCGGTGGCCGCCGGAGGCACCTTGCTGATGGAAGGGGTTCGAGGGATCCTGCTCGCGGTTTTACAATATCCGGTGGACCCGGGCTACGCCCTCCGCCAGGTGATCGGCCCGGAGATCCTCTGGAACACCCTGGGGATGCTGGCGCTTTATCCGGCCCTGCGCCGGCTCCGGCCGCGCCCGGAGCGCCCGGTGCTGGGCGGATGAAGAGGGCTTTCGAATCCCGAAGGGTTTCGCCATGTCCGAGCCCTATCCATCCCGGCTGGAACCGGAAGCGCTGGACAGCGTGGCGGTGTTCCGACCGCCTCCGCCGCCTCGTCCATCCCCCACCCTCCGTCTCCTCCTGTGGGGCTTCTTCCTCTTTCTGGCCTTCCTGGGGCTGGGGTATCGCCTGTATGCGCTCCAGATCCGGGAGGCCCCTCGCTATCAGGCGCTGGGGGAGCGCAGCCGCCTGCGGGTGATCCCCCTGGAGGCCCCCCGGGGGATCCTGCGGGATCGCCAGGGCCGTCCGCTGGTGCGGAACGAGCCTGCCTTCCGGATCCTGGTGGTCCCCGGCGATCTCCCGGAGGAGCCGGAGGAGCGGGAGGCTATCCTCCGCCGGCTGAGCGCCTGGCTGGGCATACCGCTGGAACGCGAGGAGGCCTCCGCCCGCGGACAGCGCCGCGAAGGGCTCCGGGAGCGGATCGAGGCCGCCGCCCGGGAGGCGCCCTTCCGCCCGTTGGTTCTGAAGGAGCCGGTGGACCGGGAGCTCGCCTTCCGGCTGATGGAGGAATCCGTCCGAATGCCCGGCGTCCGGGTGGAACCCTTCCTCGAGCGCCGCTATCCCAGCGGGGCGCTGACCGCCCATGTCGTGGGCTTCATCGGACGGATCCCGGCGGAGCAGGTCGGGCGCTATCAGGCGGAAGGGTATGATCCGGCCACGGACCGGGTGGGCCTCAGCGGCCTGGAGTATGCGCTGGAGCCCTGGCTGCGGGGCGTGAAGGGCGCCCGCTATGTCGAGGAGGACGCCCGAGGGCGTCCGGTGCGGGTGCGGGCGGAGATCCCGCCGCAGCCGGGCGCTCAGGTCACGCTGACCCTGGATCTCGACCTGCAGGCGGCGGCCCGGGCTGCGTTGCAGGCCAAGCTGGACGAGCTGAACCGCATCGCCGGGCGAGAGATCACGCGGCGGGGGGTGGCCCTGGTGATGCGGCCGGCCACCGGGGAGATCCTGGCCATGGTCAGCCTCCCGGACTACGACAACAACGTGTTCGTCAGCCCGGATCTGCCCCAGGCCTATCCTCGCTTGCTGGAGGATCCCTTCGGGCCGCTGCTCAACCACGCCGTCGCCTCCCAGTTCGCGCCGGGATCCTCCTTCAAGCCCATTGTGGCGGCAGCCGCCCTCCAGGAGGGAGTGATCACCCCGCGGACCCGCCTGTTCGATCCCGGGGAGATCCTCATCCCCAACCGGTATTACCCCAACGATCCCGGGATGGCCCAGCGCTTCTTCTGCTGGCTGCGCTCCGGACATGGCTGGCAGGATGTGGTGGATGCCCTGGCCAATTCCTGCAACGTCTTCTTCTACAAAGTGGCGGGGGGCTACGATGTGCCCGGGGAGCCGGTCTTCGAGGGGCTGGGGATCGAGCGCCTGGTGCGCTATATGCGGGCCTTCGGCCTGGGCCAACCCACCGGGGTGGAGCTGCCCGGGGAGGCGGCCGGGCAGGTGCCGGACCCGGAATGGAAACGCCGCACCTTCGGGGAGACCTGGTCCACCGGCGACACGTATAACCTGGGGATCGGGCAGGGGTATCTGCTGGTGACCCCGTTGCAGTTGCTGAACGCCATCAACGCCATCGCCAACGGGGGGACCCTCTACCGGCCCCTTCTGGTCCGGGAGATCGCCGACATCCAGGGGAACATCATCCGATCCTTCCAGCCGGAGGTCATCGGCCGCCTCCCCATCGCCCCGGAGCACCTCGCCGTGGTCCGGGAGGGCATGGTGGCGGCGGTGGAACGGGGGACCGCCGTTCGGGCCCAGATCCCCGGGATCCGTGTCGCCGGCAAGACCGGGACGGCGGAGTTCTGCGACGACCTGGCGCTCCGGATGGGGCTTTGCGCCGGGCGGCGGTTGCCCAGCCACGCCTGGTTCGTCGCCTTCGCGCCGGCCGAGGCGCCCGAGGTATCGGTGCTGGTCTTCATCTGGAACGGAGGGGAAGGCTCCCAGAACGCAGCGCCGGTGGCCCGTCAGATCCTGGAGGCCTACTTCCGGCGGTGAGCGGCGATGGCCCCATGATCCCTGAGGACAGAGGGACTTCCCATGTGGCGCGCGGTGTTTGTCTCCCTGTCTCGAAACCGGACCCTGAAGCATCGGGTCATGCGCTGGGGGTTTGTATGGCGGGCAGCCGCTCGCTTCGTGGCGGGCGAGACCCTGGAGGACGGCATCCGGGCCCTCCGGGAGCTGGAAGCCCAGGGGATCCGGGGCATCCTGGACCATCTGGGGGAGAACGTGGAGTCCCCGGCGGATGCCGAGCGGGCGACCGAGGATTACCTGCAGGCCCTGGACCGGCTGGCGGCGCTGGGGCTGCGTCCCCATCTGGCCGTCAAGCTGACCCATCTGGGGCTGGACATCGGGGAGGCGCTCTGCGAACGGAACCTGCGGCGCGTGGTGGAACGGGCGGCCGAGGCCGGGACGGTGGTGGAGATCGATATGGAGAGCAGCGCGTATACCGAACGGACCCTCGCGCTGTATCGGCGGCTGGCCTCGGTTTATCCCAACACCCGGGTGGCCATCCAGGCCTATCTCTATCGTAGCGCCCAGGACGTGGAGCGTCTGATCGAGGAGGGGATCGCCCGGATCCGCCTGTGCAAGGGCGCCTATCAGGAGCCGCCCCACATCGCGTATCCGCGGAAGCGGGATGTGGACGCCAGCTATATCCGGCTGATGGAGCGCCTGCTTTCGGCAGAGGCCCGGGCGCGGGGCGCCTTCGTTGCCATCGCCACCCACGATGAGCGGATCATCCGGCATGCTCTCCGGCGGATCGAGGAGTGGTCGGTGCCGCGGGGGGCCTTTGAGTTCCAGATGCTCTACGGGATCCGCCGGGACCTCCAGGTGATGCTGGCGCGCCAGGGGTTCGTCGTCCGGGTATATGTGCCCTACGGCACCGAATGGTATCCCTACTTCATGCGCCGCTTAGGCGAGCGTCCGGCCAACCTCTGGTTTGTGGCGCGCAATCTCATCCGCCCATAGCCGCGCGTTGGGATCGCCGGATCGTCCGGGGCGGGGAGCGCGGCCGACGATCCCCGCCCCTTCGTGGATCGATGGCTGTGACCCTTGCGTCATCGAAGACCCGGATTCTTCTGGAAGATCGATGAGGTTTCCAGGGCAAGGTCCGATGCGGCCGGTCGTGCGGATTGGGATCGGGTGGTTGTGCCTCAGCCTGGGGCTCCTCATCCTGGGGCTGACGGGAGGGATCCTGCGCGCCCGCTGGCGGGGGACCATCGCCGGGTTCCCCCCGCCGATCCCCTGGTCGGGCGAACCCCGCGTGGGCCTCAACCTCTACCTCTTCGGACAGAACCCTGAAGATCGCCGTCGGGATCTGCAGCAGGTCCGCCAGTTGGGCATCTCCCGCATCCGCGTCTTCCTCCCCTGGTCGGCCATCCAGCCGGCGCGGGATCAGTGGGACTGGTCGGAGGCGGACCGCGTGATGGTCGACATTCGGGCCGCTGGCCTGGAGCCGGTGGTGGTGCTGGGGGACAGCCCCGCATGGGCGGCGCGACGGATCGGTCCGATGGCCCCGCCGCTGGATCCCGAGGACTTCGCCCGATTCGCCAGGGCCTTCGCGGCGCGCTATGGCTCGTGGGTGCGGTTCTATCAGATCTGGGACGAGCCCAACCTGACCATCGGATGGGGCGGGGGAACTCCGGATCCCGCCGCCTATGCCGCCCTGTTGCGAGCGACAGCGGCCGCGATCCGCGCCGCGGACCCGGACGCGGTGATCCTCCTGGCGGGCCTGGCCCCCACGGTGGAGCAGGGCCCGTGGAACCTGGCCGACTGGCTGTTCCTGGAGCGGCTGTATCAGCTGGGCGCCCGGGAGTCCTTCGACATCGTTGCCGCCAAGCCCTACGGCTTCGACACCGGACCGGAGGACCGCCGTGTGGACCCGGAGGTGCTGAATTTCTCCCGGGCGATCCTGCTGCGCGAGGTCATGGTGCGATACGGCGATGAGGGGAAACCCCTCTGGGCCAGCCACTGGGGATGGAACGCCCTGCCGCCGGGCTGGAGCGGTCGCCCTTCCATCTGGGGGCAAGTGGACGAGGCCACCCAGGCCCGTTACATCCGGGAGGCCGTCGAGCGGGTCCGGCGGGAGTGGCCCTGGATGGGGACGATGTTCCTGGAGAGCTGGCGCCCGGATGCGCCTTCCGACGATCCCCGCTGGGGGTTTGCGATGGTCGATCCCCGAGGGCGGCTCCGGCCGGCGGCGGAGGCGCTGCGGGCCGTCGCGAACGGAGCGGTCTTTACTCCCGGATACTATCCGGCGGCCATTCCGCAAGCGGAGGGATCCGGCTATGGGCCGCCGCCGGGCGCGCAGTATGAGGGCGCGTGGCGCTTCTCCGCCCTGGGGGCGGATATCGGCCGGGAGGAAGGGGATCGCCTGCGCTTCACCTTTGAGGGGACCGGGCTGGCCCTTCGCGTCCGGCGGGGAGGGTATCGCGCCCATCTTTACGTGTCAGTGGATGGGCAGCCGGCGAACCGGCTTCCCCGCGACGCCCGCGGCGCGTATTTGATCCTCACCTCCCCGGATTACGCGACCCCAGAGGTGGTCACGGTTCCGGTGGCCGAGGGTCTGCCCTACGGGCTTCACACCGTTCGGATCGAGGCCGAGCGGGGCTGGGGGCAGTGGGCATTGGTGGGCTGGAGCATCGCGGGGGTCGGGCCGGATCCGCTCCGGTATCGCCTTGCCCTGGCCCTGAGCCTGCTCGGGGTGGGGATGGGGGGATGGCTGCTCGTCACCGGACTGGTTCAGGCCCGTCGGCCTCCCCTGCGGGAGATCCTGCAGGCCATCGTCCACCGGCTGGGCCTGTGGGGCGCGTGGGGGCTCTCCGGGCTGGTTTACGCCGGGATGTGGTGGATCTCGCTGGAGCCGTGGGGGCTCCGGCGCGCGGGGGAGGTGGGGTGGCTGGGGCTGGGGCTGGCCCTGAGCGGGCTTTTCTATCTGGCCCCCCGGGTGGCCCTCACGGCCCTGGCGGCGTGCCTGCTCCTGATGGTGCTGATCCGACGCCCGTCCTTCGGCCTGGCGCTCACCGCCTTCTGGGCGCCTTTCTATCTATATCCGAAGCCCTTCTTCCAGAAGGCGTTCCCGATGAACGAGCTCATGCTCCTGCTCACCGCGGCCGCCTGGATCCTGCATCGCGGGATCCGCTGGGGGAGGGGAGAACGGGCACGCTGGGCCTGGGAACCCGCCGATCGATGGATGCTGATCTTCTTCGGCGCGGCCACCCTGAGCACTGCCCTGGCGGCCTTCCAGCGGGTGGCCTGGCGGGAGTGGCGCCTGGTGATCCTGGAGCCGTTGCTCTTCTATTTCCTGGTCCGGGCGATGCAGCCTTCGCGGGCCGAATGGGAGGCCGTGCTCAACGCCTTCCTGCTGGGAGGCCTCGGAGCCGCCGGCGTGGGTCTGATCCAGTGGATCACGGGGGTGGGGCTGATCACCGGAGAGGCCGGGGCGCGCTGTATCCGAGGACCCTACGGTTCTCCCAACAACCTGGCCCTCTATCTGGGGCGGGTCTTCCCGTTCCTGCTGGCGCTGACCCTGAGCGGGAGCTCCCGGCGCGGGCGCCTTCTGGCCGGGCTGGGCTTGCTGATCGTGGGCGCCGCGCTGATCGGAACCTGTTCGGAGGGAGCCGGGTTCCTGGGGATCCCGGCGGCCCTGATGGCGATGGGCGGGCTGTGGCTGTGGGATCGCTGGGGAGGGCTGTCACGAGGGATCCGCTGGGGGCTGATCCTCATGGCGGTGGGAGGGATCCTCCTCTTCGCCGGAGCGCTGGCGCCGCGCATCGGGGAGGTGCTGGCCCGGCGCGCCGCCACCCCAGGCAGCACCGTCTTCTTCCGCGTCCGCCTGTGGGCCAGCACCCTGGACCTGATCCGCGAGCATCCGCTCTTTGGGGTGGGGCCGGACAATTTCCTCTACTGGTATCGGAGCCGCTATATCCGCCCGGATGCCTGGCAGGAGCCGAACCTCTCCCATCCGCATAACGTCTTCCTCGACTTCTGGGCGCGCACGGGGTTGCTGGGATGGATCGCCGGGCTCGCCTGGCAGGTCCTGTTCTGGCGTCGGGTCGTCCGGCCCGGGATCTCCGGGGATCCCTGGCGCTGGGGGGCGGCCGGGGCGATGGCCGATCTCCTGGGACACGGCCTGATCGACCAAGGCTTCTTCCTCATCGACCTGGCCCTGGCGTTCATGATCATCTTCGGCACAGGCCTGGGGATCGCCGACGGATCGCCTCGCTCTGAGCGCCCCCGGCCGGTGGGAATCCGCAAGGCGATCGCTTAGCCGGAGGGCCCGTAGAACGCCGAGAGCGAAAGGGTCCCTCCCCGCAGCTCCATCCACGCCCAGGGAATGCCCTTCCAGCTTCGCTCGCGATAGGGGACGGAGGAGCCATCGATGCGCACTTCATGGAGGCGCCCGCCCGGGATCTCCAGGGGGAGGGCCAGGGTGAGGCGCGCAGGGGCAACGGGGGAGCGGATCCGCAGATGGAGCGCCCGCCTCTCGGGATCCCAGCGCACCTCCTCCAGCTCCGTCTGATCGCGGGCTTCCACGAACTCCAGCCAGCGTTGCGCAGACCAGATGGGAACGCCCAACCCAACGGCTTCGTCCAGGATCCCCTCCAGCCAGCGGGCCTGGGTCTCGGCGGCCTCCCCGCCGATCGCGAACGGATCCACATGGGCCTGCAGGGCGAGGGCCTCGCCCTGCTCCGCACCTCGGCGGACGAGGGACCTGGAGATCTCCAGGGCGATGGGGAGCGGAAACCGTGGCGCCTGCGGCCAGGTCCACCCGATCAGCTGTTCATCGACCAGGGCGGTGAGCTGCTGGTAGATGTTCAGCACACGCCCCTCTTCGTCAACGAAGCGCATCGGAAGCCCGCTGCCGGTGAAGTAACCGAAGACCCATTCCCCGTCCGGCTTTCGAAACATCGGTCCGACATGATAGAAATCCAGGTTCATCCGGATCCCACAGGCGGCCTGGAACCGCGCGGTCTCCACCCAGCCGCTCCACAGGACCCGATGGGTGCGCACGGTAGGGGGGACCGGACGGTAGCCCATCCCGGTGAACACTTCGTAGTAGCGCCGCCAGCCCACCTCCAGGCCTTCTTCGACATAGGGATGGAGCCCAAACTCATGGCCGCGGGCCCGCCAGCGCCACACGTGATCCGGCAGGACGACATGTGCGGCCGCTTGATCGACCCAATCCCGCAGACGATGCCATGCGCGCTGAAGACGGTTGCGGGGCTGCGGGGCGTAATACACGCTGAACGTCCCCCCACGCGCCTCCACCCGGCGGAGGACTTCCTCCACCGCCGACGGAGGCGTGTTGTGGGCATCCCCGGTCGCCACCAGGATCCCCGGGGCGCCGTCCGGAAAATACCAGATCCGCGGGAGCGGGAGACGGTCCAGGAGCATCCCGGTGATCATCCGGCCCAGCAGCCGCATCAGCTCGTCCGCCTGGGGGATCCCGATGCGGTCCAGATCGATCCAGCCGTCGAAGAGCTCATGGGCCCGCAGGCCATGAAGCCCATCCCGCTCCTGATGGGCGAGATTGGGGTTTCCCTGACGGGTCAGGGCAATGCTCCAGGCCGGATCGAAGGCCCAACACCCGGCCTGGCCCTCGCCGAACGGATACAGGGTCACAGCCGGGAAGGGTAGATCCCCGGTCTTCCCGGCCAGGAAGGCGACGACCTCCGCGCCTGCCGGCCGGTAATGATCGGCCACACCGTGGAATTGGAGCGTCTCTCGGGGGAAACCCTGGCCCATGGGATGCTCCGGGCGGATCCGGATATACCCTTCGGCGGTCTGACCGGAGGTCGACTCCAGCCCGAAGAGATCCGCCAGCGGAGGGGGCGGCCGCATGGCGATCAGGCGGCCGCCCCGGGCGACGTAGCGCCGCAGCGTCTCCCCCTGGCCCGCCTCCAGAGGGCCCGCGCTGAGCACCACCATCGGGAAGCGCTCCAGGATCTCCATGCGCAGGGCTGAAAGGGAGGCCACCCGGAACGCGTTCAGGCCCTCCGCCCGCAGGATCTCCGCGAGATACGCCCCGGTGGATGGGATCGCCCGCTCGTTCGCGACGAGCAGGATCGGAGCGGGGCGGCCGCTCCACGGCCAGCGTCGATCCGGCGGCTCAGCGAAGGGAGAGCGGAGGGATAGGGGCTCCCCTCCGATGTCCTCCCATAGCCGGTAGCCACCGAAGGCCCCCGCTGCCGCCGCGGCGAGCCCGGCCGCGCCGCTCATCTTCAGGAACTGACGTCGGGTGATGGAACCCATACACGGCCTTTCATCTGGATGGGGCCGGACAGCGCCGGGAGCGCGGCCGGCCCCCCATGTCTCTCATCCGCCGCGCATAACCAGCGGCAGGAACAGGCGGAGGCGAACCTGCGTCTGGACCTCCGCGGAGGCGGGTGTGGGGTCCACCGCCCGCGAAACAGCCTCAACCCGGACGCGGATCTCCGGGCTGGTCCACCGCTCGACCCGCACGCGCAGCCGGACCGTGGCGTTCTCTCCAACCGGGAGATCCCCGAGGGCACAGGAAGCCTCTACGCAGGAGCCCGAGGAAGGCGTCGCGTCCAGAACCTGCACGCCATCGGGCAGGGTGAACGTGACCTGCACCCCGGGCGCCAGGGAGGGGCCGGTGTTGGTCAGAGCCAGGGTGTAGGTGACCACCTCGCCGACGAAGACGGGGTCCGGCTCCCCGGAGAGGAGGAGCTGCAGATCCGCCTCCCCTCGCACCTCGGTGGAAGCCAGCGCCTCATTGTTCCCACTGTTCGCATCCGGGGTCCCCGCCCGGACCTCCGCCTGAGCGATCAGCACCATGCCCTCAGGGACCTCTGCCGGCACGGTCCCGGTGACGAGGAGCGTCTGAACAGCTTCTGCCGGCATGGTTCCCATAGCACAGATGATTCGGTTCCCGTCCAAACTGCAACCGCTGATCGGGGTGAAACCATCCACCTGCCATGAGATTGGCAGGGTCAGCGTGAGAACCACCCCCTGCGCGTCGGATGGCCCGGCGTTGGTCAGGGTGAGGGTGTAGGTGAGGAGGGTCCCCGCCACCACGGGATCCGGCTCATCCCGAAGCGTCAGGCTCAGATCGGCCTGGGTTTGGACGGTGGTGGTTTCGGCGGCGGTGTTGTTGGCCGGGTTGGGATCCGGGGTGGAGGCGGACGCCTGGGCGGAGAGGGTCAGGCTCCCTGCCGGGGTGCCGGCGTTGACCCGGGCCTGCAGCAGAAGGGTGGCCGTCCCGCCCGCCGACACGTCCCCCAGGGCGCAGGTGCTCATCCCGCAGGTTCCCTGGGAGGGGGAGAGGCCCAGGACGGTCAGGCCGCTTGGAAGGGTGAGGGTCACCTGGACCCCGCGCGCATCGGATGGCCCGGCGTTGGTCAGGGTCAGGGTGTAGGTGAGGAGGGTCCCCGCCACCACGGGATCCGGCTCGTCCCGAAGCGTCAGGCCCAGATCCGCCTGGGTCTGCACGGTGGTGAAAGCCGTCGCCGTGTTGTTGACGGTGTTCGGATCGGGAGTGGCGGAGGTGGCCTGGGCGATGGCGGAGAGGGTGGTGCCCGGGAGGATGCGGCTGTTGACCCGGGTGGTGACGGTGATGCGGGCGATGTTCCCGGCAGGGAGGGTGCCCAGGGTGCAGGTGGCGTCGGCGCAGGAGCCCTGGGAGGGGATCCAGGCGATGGGCGTCACGCCATCGGGGAGAGCGAGCTCGACCGCCACCGACTGGGCGTCGGAAGGCCCGGTGTTAGCCAGGGTGAGGGTGTAGGTGAGCCACGCTCCGGCCAGCACGGGGTCAGGGGCATCGTTCATCGTCAGGGCCAGATCGGCCTGGGTTTGGACGGTGGTGGTTTCGGCGGCGGTGTTGTTGGCCGGGTTGGGATCCGGGGTGGAGGCGGACGCCTGGGCGGAGAGGGTCAGGCTCCCTGCCGGGGTGCCGGCGTTGACCCGGGCGCGCAACAGAAGGGTGGCCGTCCCGCCCGCCGGCACGTCCCCCAGGGCGCAGGTGCTCATCCCGCAGGTTCCCTGGGAGGAGGAGAGGCCCAGGACGGTCAGGCCGCTTGGGAGGGTGAGGGTCACCTGGACCCCGCGCGCGTCGGATGGCCCGGCGTTGGTCAGGGTCAGGGTGTAGGTGAGGAGGGTTCCCGCCACCACGGGATCCGGCTCGTCCCGAAGCGTCAGGCTCAGATCGGCCTGGGTTTGGACGGCCGTGGAAACCGTCGCCGTGTTGTTGGCGGGATCGTCCGGGGTGTCGGTGCCGACGATCACCTGGTTCGCCAGGGTTCCCTCAGAGGTGTTGCTGTTCACCCGGACCCGGATATTGACCGTGGCGACGCCGCCCGGGTTCAGGGTCCCCAGGTCGCATGTGAGGGTGGTGCATGTGCCCTGGGAAGGCGTGGACGCGATCCACGTCATCCCACCAGGCAGCGTATCCGTCACCCGCACGTTCTGAGCCGGGAGCGGACCGCTGTTCGTGATCCAGATAGTGTAAGTGAGCTCGTTCCCGGCGAGGACCGTGCCGGAGGATGCCTCCTTGCGCACGGTGAGATCGGCGAGCTCCGAATACGAGAGCACCACCTCTCGCACCTCTGGGGACCACATGGGATTGGTGGTGCTCATCTCCACCCGGTATTGCAAATAGCGAGCGAAGGCCAGCGCAGGAGGAATGTTATTCGGGCCTGTCGGGAGGGGATCGGACCAGTCCGACCAGTTTGCGCCGTCCATCGAGGTGCGAACGCGGAAGGCGAGGGTAGTGGTGGATGGCACGGTGGCATCCCATGCAAGGATGTCCCAGCGGACCTTCTGGCCGGCATCCTGGGGGCACGAAGTGTAGGTCCCGCTCCCCACATACTGGCCCGCGCGCACCCAATCGATGTCCGTGGGCGTAGAGCCGTAAAAGGAGGGGGTTTGGTGATACAGGAACACCCATGAGGTGACCACTTGGGTGGAGGAGAGGATGGTAGCCTGCAAGGCCCCATCGATATAATAGCGCGTCACCTCCGGCTCCCACTCAATGCGGAAAACGTGAAATTGCGTCTCATCAGGATCCGGGTCGATGTCCACATCTGCCATCGGCCCATCGCCATCCCGGGCCCGCACGATCAGGTTGTTGCTATCGCTGTTGCCCAGGATGAACAGGCGAATGGAGCTAGCAGGAGTGAAGGGGTTATAGAGCGGACCGATCTCTCGATAGAATCCCAAGTCTACATTCCCCGAGGTGTCAGGGCTCTGCATCAGCCGGGCTCGGGCCTCGAAGAAGCGGGGGAGCTGGGTCATCGTGAGGACCGAGCGCAGATACATGCCATCCAGGGAGACCAGGCCGTTGGCCACTGTGATGGCTTGATAGGGGCCTGCCTCCGGGTTGGAGACGCTGATCACCCAGCGCGCCCCATCGATGGCGGTGCCGTCGAAATCGTCCTCCACACTCGCAGTGAGGTGCAACTCTCCTCCCTCCGCGTTGCCCACGGAGATGCCGGTGGAGATGGCGCACACCACGGCGAAATCCGCCACACGGGTGTGGGTGATGACACCGGTCCCCTGCGCCCGGGCGACCGGGACGGGCGTGCCGCTCAGGATCCCCATCGCGCCGATGAGGAGGGCCAGGAGGATCCCGGCCAGGAGGATGGTCAGGGCGCTCCGGCGAAGCGGTCGCGCTGTTCTCATGGTTTCCTCCCTTCAGGGATGTGAAGCGGAAAGCGGGGTGCTCTGAGCCGGCATCCGGGCGTAAGGGCCGAGGGGCGGGAAGATGCGGTTGAAGGGCCAGCGCCCCAGCAGGCGGTTCACCCCGGTCTCCATGACCGCTGAAAAGATCACGATGAACACGGTGGCCGCCCCGATGAGGCTCATGCGGATCGACAGCGGCATCTGGAACGGCCACAGCCAGACGATCAACGCCCAGAGGAGGGGCTGGTGGAAGACCATCACCCCATACGAGAAGGTGCCGACCCGCGAGAGCACCCAGGCCGCGGGCGGCCAGCGGGGCAGGAGGTCCCGGGCGAACACAACCAGGAAGCCGCTGGCCGCCGGGGTGATCAGCAGCGGCGCGATCACAGCTCCCGGCCGCGTGAAAGAGAGCCCCAGCCCGCACCCGTATAGGAACAGGAGGGCCAACCCGGAGCGCGGCGAGCGCAGCCAGCCATGGACCCGCGCTGGATCCCCTGCCGCCCACCAGGCCAGGATCATTCCCAGGGCGAACTCCCCCAGGCGGGAGGTGAAAAGCAGACCCCGGGACCACATCTCAGGGTCTACCGGCAGAAGGAAGAAGCCGATGGCCCGGCTGAGCAGGGTAAGAGCCAGCGCGCCCAACCCGAAGCGGACGGCTCCCCATCGCTTCAGGGCCTCCCAGAGGAAGGGGAAGACCGCGTAGAGCTGCATGATCAGGACGATGAACCACCAGGCGGGTGAGATGAAATGGAAGACCCCGGGCAGGAACCGGAGCCCGAGCAGACTGAGGGCGAAGCGGGGATCCAGCGGAGAGAACGGCCGCCAGCCCGCCAGGTTGTTGAAGACCAGGAAGAACAGATGTCCGGCCCAGTAAAGGGGGAACAGGCGCAGGAAGCGCCGCAGATAGAAAGCCCGACGGTCCAGGAGGGCAGCCGAGGAGCGGCTGACCAGCGCCCAGGTGAGGCCGAACCCGCTGATCATGAGGAACACGCCGGTGCCCTGATACCCCAGCCAGCCCGCATAGCGGAACAGGTTGGCCAGCAGGAAAGCCGCCGTGTTTTCCTGGGGGATCGGCCGGAGCTGAGCGATCCGGGCCATTCGCTCCGGCCAGTCGCTCCGGGGATGGGCGAACCAGGGCGTCCCGTAGATGGCGACGGTGATGTGATAGAACACGATCATCAGGATGGCCAGACCCCGCATCGCGGGAAGCCAGGCCAGCCGAGGCGCCCCGGACGCGGAAGGGAGCTCCATCGTGGAAGCGGCCTGCTGCGATCTATTCCATCCCCAGGAGCCATCGCGCATGGCGAACGGCCACCTCCAGGGCGGACCCCAGGACCGCGGGATCCATCGCGCCCTTCAGGAAGGTGAGGATCGGGCCGGGGCGCAGGGCCCACTCGCGGAAGGCCCGCTTCTGCCAGTATTCCAGCCGTTCCGCCGGCAGCCCGGGGTAATCCAGAACCGTCGAGCGGTCCATATCCACCTCCTCCCAGGCCGTGCCGGGGCGGAACCAGTTGTTCTCCACCACCTGGAAGAAGAACGGGGTCCCGGGATAGGGCGCGGCGATGTGGAAGAGGGCGAGGTCCAGCGGCAGCGACTTGGCGAACTCGATGGTCTGCCGGATGGTCTCCTCGGTCTCCCCGGGCAGGCCGATGATGAAGTAACCCCAATTCTTGATGCCCGCTTCCTTCGCCCAGCGGAGAGCCTGCGGGGCCTGCTCCAGCCGATACCCCTTGCGCACGCCCTTCAGGATCTGTTCGTTGGCCGATTCGATCCCCCAGGAGATCAGCCAGCAACCAGCCCGGGCCATCTTGTGCAGCATCTCCCGATCCACATAGTCCACCCGGCTGTTGCAGGTCCACCGGATTCGGATCCCTTCCTGGATCAGGAGGTCGCACAGCCCGACCACCTGCTCCCGGCTGATGGTGAAAAGATCCGCATACATATGGATGTTGCGGATCCCCAGATCCACCAGCTGGCGGATCTCCTCCACGATGTTCTCCGGGGAGCGGAGGCGGATGGAGTATTGATAGCTCACGTGCTTGATGCAGTAGGTGCATCCCGCCGTGCAGCCGCGGCTGGTGACGATGAAGGTGTAAGGCCCACGGATCAGCGGGGCCCGGTAGTGATAAAGCGGCAGCAGATGGTGCAGGGGCAGTGGCATATCATCCAGGTTGCGGATGAAAGGACGATCGGCGTTCACGCGGATCTCTCCGTTGTGCCGCCAGACCAGCCCCTTGATGCGCGCCAGCTTCTCCTCCAGAGGCCACGCTCGGGCCTCCCCCTCGTTCAGAGGGAACCACTCCGGGTCGCTGTCCTCGAAGAGCCGCCGCATCCGGCCCTCGGGAACCCGGCCTTCGAGGGTGTCGATGAGCTCCCGCAGGGTGAGCTCCGGCTCCCCGCGCAGCACGAAATCGAGGGCCGGATAGGCCTCCATGGTGGGGATGGGCATGGGGGTCACATGGGTGCCGAAGGCGATGGTCCTGGCCCCCAGGCTGCGGGCCAGGAAGGCGCCATACATATCGTTGGTGAGGGTCGGAGCGGTGACCTGGGTGATGTAATACTTCGGCTGCTTACGACGTAGCAGATCCTCGAACTCCTTCCAGTCCATCCGCAGCGCGATGGCGTCCACGATCTCCACGCTGTAATCCGGGTGGAGCATCGCGGCCATCTGGGCCAGGCTCACCTGCGGCCAGATCATGTTCTCCCGGGAGCGACGGCCGACCCGATGCTGGCTGCGGATCCAGACCGCTCCGTCCGGGGAGGGAGGGTTCACCAGCAGCACATCCACCGCCTCCGGCGATCGCGGCCGGCGCAGCCGCTGGATCACCGGGCTCGCGTCCGGGAAGCGCGGCGCCGGCAACGGGGGGATCCGCCGCGTCCCCAGGTTGCGCCGCAGCTCCTCCTCGCCGACGACCGGAACCTGCGTTCGTGTCGCCACCTCGATCTCCTTTCCCTTAGAGGGAATTCGCCATGCTCCTCCCCCGCCATCCAGGGGCTGGCTTGCCACAGATCGTCCCTTCACCCTTAGGGAGGTCCGGTATGCAGGATCACCGGCATGAACACACGGTAACGGAACCGGGTTAGGACCTGGAGGTCAAATTGTTGGGAATTCGTATGGGGATCGCTCTCAGCTACAACCGAGCGGGCCTGGGCGCTGAGGCGGACGATCCCGGTGAAGTCTGGGTCCACGCGGAGCCTGATCCAGAACGTGGCCTGCCGATTGGGGGGGAGGGCTTCCAGATCCCAGCGTGCATCTAATCCGTTCATGCACGGAGGATCACATGCCTCCAGGGTGAGACTCAGCGGCCATGAGGCTTCCAGCTGCACAGCCCGCGCGGTGCTGGGCCCTGCGTTTTCCAGGGCTATCGTGAAGGTGACCGGCTGGCCGGCGATCACCGGGTTCGGCTCTACCTGGCCGGACAGGATCAGGTCGACGAGTGCAGCGATCGAGGCGGTTGGGGTGAAGCGGGTCTCTCCTTGCAGCACGGTTTCGGTTGAAGAAACCTCTGTGGGGACGGCGAGCTCCCCCAGCGCCTCCGGCTGCAGATCCAGAACGCTGATCAGGATCTGGGCCTGACCGGGAGACAGCCGGTCTATCCGCCAGCTCAGCGCGGTTGCCTCAATCTGACATGGAGAGGGGCCACATGTGCGGGCCGTGGCGAAGAGCGGAAACGTGGAGCGCACATTTAACCCCCGCGCCTCTGCCGGCCCGGTGTTCGTCAGGATGAGGGTCAGCGTCACCGGCTCGCCGGCCACAGGGGACACCGGGCTCCACTCCCCGCTCCCCTGAATCCAGGCCACCGGCGGGAGCGTCGGCGTGGGGCTGGGTGTCGGACTTGGCGTCACCGTTGGAGTCGGGCTGGGTATGCGGGTGGGCGTAGGTGTAGGACTGGGAGTCGCCCTCGGGGTCGGGCTCGGCTGGGGCGTGAACGTTGGCGTGGGGCTTGGAACCACAGTGGGCGTCGGGCTGGAAGTGGGTGTGGACGTCAGGGTAGCGCTTGGGCTGGGAGTGGGTGTGGGCGTTTGCTCCCCGAAAGAAACCTCCAGCCCATGAGAGCCAGGGCTTAGAAGGAGGAAGATCCCCGGGATCCCCCGGAGCGTTTGAGGCATGAGCGGGACGAGCTGGCCATCCACACGGGCTTCGCGGATCTCCCATGTCCCAAAGCGCTGCGGAAGCCAGAGCGTATGAGAAAAGGAGAGCGTGGGCGTGCTGACAAAGGTGAACGAGAGGCGTCCTGAGGTCCCATCCCACTGCACATCCTGAATTCGCGCGGCATCCCGGTTGAGCACATAATCCAGCCACTGATCCGCGGTCCAAATCGGCATCCCCCGGGATCGTGCGGCCGCCATGATCGATTCCGCCCACGGCCGGATCTCCCCCCAGTTGTAATAATCCACATGGAAGTTAGCCACGAAGGCGGAGTGGTAGGCGCGAAGCCCGTCGTCCATCATGGCGATGACCTGAGCTGCATCCCGATTCCAGTCCGGATAGAAAGGCTGGGCCATGTATTGCTCGTCCACGATGTTGGTAAGCTGCTGGTAGACCGGCAGGATCTCCCCGTTGAGATCCACGAAGCGCATCGGAAGCCCGCTCCCGGTCAGATACCCATGGGCCTGAGTTCCGTCCGGGCGTGCGGTCACCTGGCCGCGCATGTAGTAGTCTAAGTTCAAGAGGAAACCGAACTCCGCATGAACGCGCGCGTTTCCTACCCAGCCGGACCCCATACGGATCTGATGGGTGCGGATGGAGGGGGAAAGCGGAGGACCATAACAACGCATGAAGCGCTCGCGGGTGCGCATCGTGCTGGTTCGGAAATCTCCGAAGTCGTTTCCCCATTCATCCGTGCCGACATAAGGATGAATCCCGACGGTGTGTCCGGCTGCCCGCCATGCGTTCACCGAACTCGGTGTGGGCGCGCTCGGACATGAATCGAAGTTTAAAGTGAGGAAAAACGTCGCACGGGCATTGAAGGACTCAATGCTGGCCAGCTCCCCTTCGTAATAGCTCTGAGGGTTCCCGTGGGCATCCGCGGTGAGGATCAGGAGGCTGAGGGCACCGTTCGGGAAATACCAAAGCTGAGGCATGGGAGCGGCTGTGGCCAGGCCCTCCCGGATCAGCCGCGAGAGCAGCCGCATCTGTTCATCGGCCTGAGGGATAGCGATACGCTCCAGATCGATCCATCCGCTGAACACATCGGTGGTGCGAAGGATCCCATCCGGCTCCCGATCCTGCCCCACCCAGTCCGGATTCCCCTGGCGGGTCAGCGCGACGCTGCGGGCCAGATCGTAGCCCCAGAACACCGCCCATCCGTTCCCCCGCGTCACGCGCCCGATGGCCGCGAACCCGCTGTTTGTATCTCGATCCCGATAAAACCAGGCGATCACTTCCACCCCATCCGCGACATAAAGATCTCCCACCCCATGAAACTGAAGGCTCTCCGTGACCAGCCCCTGAACAAGCGGATGCCCTGGCTCAAATCGGATGTAAGCCTCCGAGATGGCCCCACCGGTGTTCCAGCCCATGGCGGCTCGTAACTCCGGCGAGGGGCGCATAGCGATGAGATGGCCTCCGTTCCGCACGTAATCCCGTAAGATCCCGGCCTGCGTCGTGTTGAGAGGGATCTCAGCCACCAGAAGGACCGGATACATTTGCAGAAGGGTAGGGGAGAGGGAGGAAGGAGAGATCACATCATAAGCGGCCCAGCCCTCCGCCCGAAGGATCTCAGCCAGATAGGGCCCGAAGGGGTTCGGAGCCACCGGATCCGTTAGGAGCGCCAGCCGGATACCGCCCCCGCTTTGCGCTCGCGTTCTGAAGGAGGGAGGCAGGAACAATAAAATCCCCAGCATCAGAGCGCATCCCAGCCATCCGATCCCGATCCAGCGAGATCTGCGAAGACGAATGGGGCTCATGGCTCCCTCACCGAATAGCAGACGAGATCTTCCCACGCACACAGCGGCTTGCGGGACATCCCCCCCAGGAGGTTGGGAGGCGCAGGCCTGAGGTCAGGGCGGGGGCGGATGAGCTGGAGCGCCACACGCCAGCGGCCCGCCGGCAGATCCAGCCGCAGACGTCCCCCGATGGGCCTCACCTCCCGCCGGACGAGCTGCGCTCCTGTCTGCTCATCGAACACCTCCACCCGCACCCGTGAACCCACCGGATACCAGGCCGGCGTGATCACCGTCAGCGCATCCTCGGTGCGAACGATGAATCCCTGCGGCGTGACCTCCCGGACCTCCGACCACGCGTCCGCTCGGGTCCTGGCCATCGTCATCCCATAAACCGTGCGGCTCCGGGCCATGGCGAACCGGTAAGACCATGGAGCGGGAACAGGCCGGGCTCCCCGAAAGACCGGCACCAGATATTCAAAGATGCGCGCGATCTCCAGGGACGAGACCTCATGCCCCAGCCCCGGGAGCTCCTCCCAGTGGTGGGGATACGCCAGGGCTTCCAGCGCCTCATGCATCCGCCGGCTGTGAGCCGGGTGGACCTCCGGGTCCGCCCCGCCGTGGAGGATAAGAAGGGTCAACCCCTTCAGGTTCACCGCCAGCTCCATGGGGTTATCCGCCCCAACCCGAAGGGGATCGGCTCCGGGCGGACCGTAAACGGCGCGCAGCGCGCTGGAGTCATGGCGCGTGAGATCCAGAACCCCCGCGATGGAGACCGCCGCCGCGAACCGGTCCGGCCGATGGGCCGCCAGGGAGAACGCGCCCTTCCCCCCCATGGAGAACCCCACCAGCGCCCGCCCCCCCGGATCCCGACGCACCGGATATCGGTGCTCCACCCAGGGGAGCACGCCCTGAAAGAACCAGTCATAAAACGAAACTTTCCACGCCGATCCCCGGGGCCACGGAAGCCCAGCGTAGATCGAGTAATACGAAGGGACTTCTCCGTCCTCCCCTTGCAGCGCCACCAGCATCACATGGGCCGCATCGGCAGCTTGCTCCAGGTCCGGCCGTTCCCACATCCCCAAGCCCATCGCCCATCCGGAGAGCAGATAAATGACCGGGTAGGGCGCGTGGGCCGGGAACCCCGCCGGACGGTAGATCCGCACCTCATGGGCTTCCCCCTGCCAGGACACCGTCCAGCTCTCCCAGCTCCCGGCGGTCATCGGGCTGGCCCACGCCGCGACCTCCAGCCTCCCGGGTGCCAACCCGATGGCCATCCCCAGGATCCACCATCCGATCCTCCGGATCCCCTTCCTCGCTGCCCCCATCCATCACCTCAACTCCCTTCCGGCGATCCCGCGCTACCGATCCGATGCGCGCTGGATCAGCGGAAGATGGATTCGAAACTCAACGGCCCGGGTGGTGAACCCCAGGCCATCCCCGGGGGTCCAGTCGCTGCTGCCTCCGGCGTTCGCCGATCGCACTTGCAGACAGTAAAAGGCGCCGGGGCTCAACGCGTCCAGAACCAGGGAATGCGTTCGCTTTGGGTCCGAATTAGACAGGGATTGGCTCCACGCTCCGCAGACGTTCCCCCATCGGACCTCGCTGGTGGCCTCCACATCCGTGGTCCAGGTCACCACAGCGCTCGTGGCCAGAGGGAAGACCGCCGGTCCCGAGAGGATCACCGGTGGGGGAGGGATGGCGAAGGGGGTGTCAGAGACGTAAACCGGCCCAGCCGGGCGATCGGCGGATCCATAGCGACATGCCCCCGGGTTCATGCCCGTGGCATCCGTCACGGTGCCTGTGCACGGGCCCTCCGGTCCCTCATCGAAATGATAGAGCGCGACGGTGTCCCCGTCCGGTGTGAACGGGGCGCGGGGCGGGGTGAACCCCCCTTCATACCGGATGATCCGGGAGATCCGCACCTCGTCGATCCATCCGCTATAAGAGGGATAGGTGGCGCGATCCACATCATGCTTCTCCGCCCCGATGACCAGATAAGGATCGTTGGGATAGCTCGTGCTCCGACCGTCCCGATACCGGATGTCGCCCGCGGGCCCCCAGCCGGTCGCATCCAGCCTCCCGTCCACAAAGATCTGCATCCGCCCGTCGCTCCCGCGCCGGGTGACGGCGATGTGGTGCCAGTTTCCATCTGCCACCAGGAGGGATCCACACAGGGTGAATCCGTCTCCTCCTCGATTCACCCCGAAGGCGATCCGCCCCCCGGCCAGGGAGATCCCGTAATCCCCATAGTCGCCCGGCCCGAAGACATCACGGTCGAAGAGGATGTTGCCGAAGATCCAGAGATCCCCCGCTGCCGACAAGCACGCCGAGCTGGGGTTCTCCGTCCGCGTGGCTTTCATCCACCATTCGATGGTGAGATCCCCGCCGAGGTTGATGGATCGCCCCTCCACCGGGATCTTCACCCGATCGATGTCCCCGTCTCCGTTGCCATAGAAACGAAGGGAGAAGCCGCTCACCCCCTGAGCCGGATGCACGATCCCCAGGGGGAGCAGCCATCCCAGCAACAGGAGGCTTCTCCATCCCCGGACACGCAGCCGGCAAGGCTCCCGGGATCTCGTTCCCTGGCCGATCTCGCGCGTGGCCGCACTGTTTCGGCGTCCCATCACGCTGGGTGGGAGATGGAGAGAGGTTGAGGGAGGGGCTCCGTGGGTGAGGCCACCGCGCCGGCGGCCAAGTCCTGGCGGATCCGCAGCTCCCGCTGGCTGAGCTCGGACAGCGCCCGCACCAGGATCCAGGCGGTAATCAGGTCCACGCCCATCAGCACGGTGAGGGCGCTGACGGCGGGGACGAACCAGGGGGCCGGGAACGGGGGCGCGGTCAGCCCGGCCATGGCCGCCCACCCGTAGAGGATGAGGCCGGCGGCGACGCTGAGGAGCCCCAGCGGCAGGAACCGACGCTCCAGAGGCTGGCGGAACAGCGGGCGCCCGAACAGCCCCTGGCGGATGGGCCGCTTGTGGAACAGCGAGACCAGGTAATTGAACAGCGTGCCCACCGCGAACAGATGAGCCCCCAGGGCGCCCAGGACCACCGCGGCGAACAGTCGGGGGAAGGGCCAGCCCCCAGGGCCGGGCCAGAGAAAGGCGCTGAGCCCCAGCCCGGCGCCGGCGACGATCAGCCCGAAACCGGCCATCCCGAACACCCGGACCGGGTTGTAGGTCATCACCGTCCAGACGATGGCGTGGAGGAAACGCACCCCATCCTGCAGCGGGTGCAGCTTGGATTGCCCCAGGCGCTCCCGATAGGGGATGGGCACCTCGATCATGCGCAGGCCCTCGTAGATGGCCCGGGCGCTCATCGCCGGGGTGAAGTTCAAGCCATCGGGCAGGGGATACAAGCGTTCCAGGATCTCCCGGCGCAACAGACGCATCCCGCTGGCGCTGTCGCTGATCGCAGCGCTCCCCAGCACCCGTAGCAGGAAGGCGAACCCCCAGTTGCCGATGCGCCGGACCAGGGGCATCTCCGACTCCGCGCGGCCCATGCGGGATCCAACGACCATGTCCGCCCCGCTGGCCCGCGCGGCCCGGTAGAGATCCGGGAGGGATTCCGGGGGATAGGTGGCGTCGGCATCCAGGAAGGCCAGCCATTCCCCCCGGGCATGGGCGAAGCCGGTCTTGAGCGCGGCCCCATATCCCCGGTTGACCGGATGGCGGATCAATCGGACTTCCGGATAAGCGCTCACGATCTCCGCCGTGCGGTCCCGCGAGCCATCATCGACCACGATCACTTCCCAGTCTGTGAAGCCGGCCTCCTGAAGCGCCGGGCCGACGGCCCGCATCCGCTCCAGCACAGCGCCGATGGCTCTCTCCTCGTTATAGGCGGGGATCACAATCGATAGCATGCTCATGGAGATCCCTCCCGGGACAAAACCATGGATTGAACGGCCGGGAGACCGCCGTGGAAGATCGGACCCTCCACCGGCCGGGGGGTCTCCCGCCGGCTGCCCACCACCCGCGCCGGGACGCCTACCGCGATGGCGTAAGGAGGGATGTCCTGGGTGACCACCGCTCCCGCGCCCACCACGGCGCCCCGCCCGATGCGCACTCCGTCCAGGACCACCGCCCCGCCGCCCAGCCAGACGTCATCCTCGATGACGATGCCGCGGGCGGTGATGCCCTGCTCCGCGATCAGCCGATCTGGATCCGCGAACACGTGGTTGACCGCCAGGATCTGGACCATCGGGCCGGTGTAGACGAAATCCCCGATGGTCACGCCCCCCTGCCCCCGGATGACGTTGTATTCGCCAATGAAGCAACGTCGCCCGATAGTGATGCCGGAGCCCGGCAGGCCCCGGAAGTTGTAGACGTGGAGCACCGAGCCGTGCATGATCACCGTCCCCTCGCCGATGACGATGCCCTTCGGGCAGGCGTGGAGGTAAACGCCTTCATCCAGATAGACCCCGCGCCCCAGGGTGATCCGCCGGGGCTGGGCCAGGCGCACGCCTCGGGCGATGTAGGGGAAACCCCGAGCGTTCAGGATCAGACGATAGGCCAGGCCTCTCAGGGCGATCCCCAACAGCCCGGGGAGATCCCGGAGCACAGCCATCAGGGACTGCTCCAGAAAATAAGCGCCCCATCCGGTGGACTGAGCGCGGATGTAAAGATCCAGGGCTTCAACCCAGCGGGAGGGCCAGCGGCGCATACACGCCTCGCGATGAGGGGGTCAGAATCCACTGGGTTTCCCGGCTCAGGATCCAGGCCGCGGCCTCCGCCAGATCCTCGAAGATGGGAACCTCCGGATAACGCCGGAGGACCTGTTCGGCCTGGATGGCGCCCCGTCCGGTGCGCACCAGGAGGGGCTGGCACCCGGCCGCCCGGGCGGCTTCGATGTCCGTGAGGGCGTCGCCGATCAGATACGAGCGGCCCAGCTCCAGCCCCAGATCCCGGGCGGCTCGGAGCAGCAGGCCCGGCTGCGGCTTCCGGCAAGAACATCCCTCGTCCGGCCGATGCGGGCAGTAATAGATCGCGTCCAGCCGCCCTCCGGCCCGGCGCACGTGCCAGGCCATCCGTTCGTGGATCTCCTCCACCACCGAAGCGGGGACGATGCCGCGGCGGATGATGGCCTGGTTCGTGACCACCACGATGGCCAGGGGGGCCTGGGCCAGGCGGCGCAGGGCCCCCAGCGCCCCAGGCAGGAACTGAAACTCGGACCACGATTTGACGTGGTCCGGCCGGTTCTCGCAGATCACCCCGTCACGATCCAGAAAGATGGCGCGCATCCGGCAATGGCTCCTGGTTCAGGATCGGCACTGCCACCGCCGTGCTCTCCCACGTCCGGCGCAGGACGGTGGTGATGGTGTGTTGCAGGATGAGATGGAGGTCCTCGATCTGCTCCATGCACGCGCTGGGGACGATCAGGCACAGGTCGACCAGATCCCGCAGCCGCCCGCCCTCGAACCCGGTCAGGCCGATGGTGAAGGCCCCTGCCTCCCGGGCCACGAGCACCGCCTCCAGGACGTTCGGGGAGTTGCCGCTCCCGCTGATGGCGATCAGCAGATCCCCCGGGCGGATCAGGGGGCGCAGTTGCTCTGCAAACACCCGACGATATTCCGTGTCGTTCGCCCACGCGGTAAGCAACGGGACGTTGTCGGTCAGGGCGATCACCCGGACCATGGGCGCGCCGGGCCGACGGGTGCCTTTGGCCAGGTCACAGGCGAAATGAGAGGCCGTGGCCGCGCTGCCGCCGTTCCCGCAGAGGAAGATCATCCCCCCGTCCCGCGCCGTCGCCTCGATCTGCGCGATGATCTGGAGCAGGACCTCCCGGGGCAGCGCTTCCAGCGCCCGATGGATGCCGTTGAAATACTCCTCAACCCACTCCCCCCACATGGCCTCACTCCACCCGGAAGACCTGGACGCCTTCGTCATCGAAGGCTACGTCCATCGGTTTCAGGCCCATCTGGGTCATCGTCTCTGTCACCCGCTCGATGGCGTTCTCCGGGCAATACAGCAGGAGGAAGCCCCCTCCGCCCGCCCCGGTGATCTTGCCCCCCAGGGCCCCGGCCTCCCGCGCGGCGGCATAACAGCGGTCGATGAAGTCGTTGGAGATGGGGGAGGCCAGCCCGCGCTTGAGGATCCATGCCTCGTGGAGCAGGCGGCCGAAACCGTCCAGGTTCCCCATCGTGAGGCATTCCTCCATATCCTCCACCAGGACCTTCAGCAGATGAAGCCGCCGCAACACCTGCGGATCCTCCTCCGCCGTGGCCTGTTGCTGGGCTTTCAGGATGCGGGAGGACGGACGGGCCTGGCCGGTGTAGAAAAGCCGCAGCCGTCGCTCCAGGGCCTGGCGGATCTCCGGAGCCAGGTGGACGCGCTCCACAGTGACCCCATGGGGATCGAACCGAATCCGGTTCAGGCCTCCGAAGGCCGCCGCATACTGGTCTTGCTTCCCCACCGGCATCCCCAGCCGCTCGATCTCGATCTGACAGGCCAGCTCCGCGATCTCCGCCCGGGAGAGGGACCAGCCGCTCCACGTTGCCAGGGCGGCGATCATCGAGACCGCCAGGCTGCCCGAGGAGCCGAGGCCGGTGCCCGGAGGAACCTGAGCGGCGATGAACAGATCGATCCCCCCGGGGCTCCCGAAGGCCTCCAGGATCGCCCGCGGGAGGGAGAGATTGCCATCCCACATGGCATCCCGGTCCGGGGCATACTGGTGGAACAGGCTGTAGTTGGCCGAGATCAGATGGGCCGCCCGGGGCGCCGGGGAGAGGATGGTGTAGACATAGCGGTTGAGGGTGACGCTCAGGACCTGCCCCCCATACCGCATGAAATAAGCGGGGAGATCCGTTCCCCCTCCCGCAAAGCTGATCCGAACCGGCGCACGAGCGATGAGCAGCATCCACGCAGGCTCCCGAAGACAGGATCGTGCAACACTGAGAATAAAAGGGGGGAGTTGGGCTGGGATAAACGAAAAGTTAGGAAAACGTGGAGGGGATACGCACCGATAAGGGCAGGAGGATTTAACCAATCGGTTGGAATCTCTTGGGGGGCTCTTCTGCTTCCGGTTCAGCCTTGGCTGTCCTCTGAAAAAGGAGCAGAAGGCGAAGTCGGCGCGCAGGGAGGATGCACGAATCTGGATTATCATAACTAATGAAGGACAAGCGGTGCCCAGTCATCCGGAGGGCAAGGATGCGATGGGGAATCGATCCTGGGACTGGCTGACGCAAGCGGCTCACGACCTCAGGCATGCGGAGCATGCCCTGGAGGATGGGGACTATGATTGGGCGTGCTTTGCCGCACATCAGGCGGCGGAGAAAGCGGTCAAGGCCGTGTTTCTGGCTATGGGAGGGGAAGGATGGGGACACTCCATTACACGCCTGCTTCGCGATCTGAATCAGCAGGTCCAGATCCCTGACGCTCTCCTCCGCGCGGCCCAGCGTCTGGATAAACACTACATCCCAACTCGCTATCCTAACGGTTTTGACACAGGCGCCCCGGTCGATTACTACACCTTCGGCGAGGCCCAGCAGGCGCTCGAGGATGCGCGACGGATTTACGTATTTTGCGAGCAGCAGGTTCGTGCGGCGGGAGGCGGTTCTGGAGGCGCTGCGCCGCTGCGCTGAGCGGCTGCGGGCGGAGTGCCCCGCGGTCGTCGCCATCTACCTGTTCGGCTCCTTCGCCACGGGGACCGCTACGCCGCGCAGCGACGCGGACATCGTGGTGGAGATCGCCGAGGAAGATCCCGCTCTCCGGGAGGCCGTCCGGGAGCAGGCCATCGCGATCTTCGCCGAGGCGCCGGTGCCGGCGGAGGTGTTCGTGAAATCGACCCGTGAGGTGGAGGAGGGACGCCGGACCGGGCGGGGGATCGCCGGGGCCGTGGCCCGGGAAGGCCTCCGCCTGGCGTAGGACGAAAAGTTTTTGCCTCTACAGGGGGCCTGTCTTCAGGGAGCCGGATCTCCCCACTGCACTGTGAGGGTCGGGCGGCCTTTTGCGTTCCAGTCCTCCGTGTCGGAGGAGACGAAGTATTTTCCGGAATCGTAATCCCCGTCGGCGGAATAAAGGGCCAGGCGCAGGGGCTGGCCGGCCGCGTAGGCCTCCGCCACCGCCCGGGTCACATCCCAGGTGTAAGGAATGCCGGGCCAGCCGGGCCAGCTTCGCACCGGATCCACTCGTGTTCCCCCGATGTTCTCCCAGGCCAGCGGCGCCTGGTTCCAGGTCAGCGTCCGTTCCTCCCAGTCCTCCCGCACGGTCAGCACCTGGATCCAGGAGGGGGATGGGTTCGATCCCGCGTGCCCCATCTGGTAGAGCGTGAGGGTGGCGGAGAGGATCACCTTGCCCGGAGGGATGGCGTTCAGCGGGAAGATCACGTAATACTTTGAGAAGCACGGCCAGTCCGCGATGTCCACCTGGTTCTGGATGTTGAAATCCGGTCGTCCCGGATCCGGGGTCTCGCCCCATTGCGTCCAGTAATCCAGCCCATCTCCACAGTTCGTGTATCCCCCGATGCCGGCATCTCGAACCACTGCGCCGTTCAGGCCGTGGCGGATGGTCACAGTCCCCCCGGGTTGGGCGGGAGGCAGCGTGTGAGCGGGCATCCCGAAACGGAGTCGCCCCCACGTGGCGGGCACATTGGGGTTCATGGATTCCGGCCAGACGGTGATCGGGATCGGCGTGCCGGCGGCGTCATCGCGGTCGTGAACCATCACGGCAAGCCCCCAGACTGTCCCCTCCGGCGGCGGGCCGGATCGCCCCAGGCTGGCGAAGGGGATCCGGAAGGTTATCGCCCAGCCCCGGTCGTCTCCGTCATCGTTCAGGCGCTCCCCCCGCCAGCCAGCGAGGGCGGTGAACGAAATAGCCTGAGCCGCCCATCCGGTGCCGGTGCCCTGCTCCGCCGTCTGATACCGGCCGGAGCGATCCCCGTTGCTCAGCCCGCCGATGAAGCGATACGAAGAAGGGGTCGGCGCGTTCCCGCTGTTGCCCTCCAGATGGAGGAACAGGGTGACCGCATCCCACGAGGTCAGGGTGGAGGGGCTGGGGTTGGGGTTCGACCAGAGCCGCCGATCGAAGATCGCCACGTAGACCACCAGCTCGGAGGTCGTGTAGGCCACGCGGACATCCGCGTAGTTCGCGATGGGCGTGACCCTCCCGAACCAGAAGATGGCCATGCGGGAGAAGTCCGCGCCCAGGGGATCGGCGAGCCGGGGCGCGTTGACCTGGCGGGCCGGGACAGCCCCGACCCCCCGCAGCACCAGCGGAAGGTAGACCGAGAAGGTGGGGCTGACGGACGGGGAGAGCGAACCGCCCTCCAGGGGCTGCCTCCTCTCCCGGACGCTCGCGACCGGGATATGGGGAGCGAGACCCCCACTTAGAAACAGGAACAGAACCGCCAGCCCGGCCACCCGACGGGACATCCTTTCCCCTCCCGGAGACGATGTCCAAACCAAAATCAAACTAACTATATTCTAACAAAAATGGGCAGAATAGTCCAGGCGCGGATCTCTCCGGTGGCGGATGGGTGGAGAGGGGACAGGTCCTCGGAGATCCTGTCCTCTCTCCACCCGGCGTGGGGATCATCGAGTGATCTCGAAGATCGTTCCTTCGCTCTGGCCGTAGATCTCGGGGAAGTAGAATGCGTAGGCGCGCGCGGGCCGCACCTGGAACCGGCCGGCCCACCCGGCCCGGATGAGATACGTGTATTCATAGGTTCCCGGCGGCAGGTAATCGGCGAACAGGGCGGCTCGATCATCGTAAAGGGCCGCATGGCCGAACCACCACCAGCCCCACCTCCCGTAGCCCCCGAAGGGATCCGAGGGATCCACCCGCTGGAGCTCCGGCGGACGCCCCACCGTCGGGGAGGTCTTCAGGGAGGGATCGATGGCCTCCGCGCCGGCCGGATACGGATCCTCCAGCACGAGATGGTGCACCGCCCGGGGCGCGATCAGGGTCAGCCGCACGGTAAGCAGATCTCCCACCCGCGCCGAGGTCACCGGCGTGCACGGCTGGCGCCGATCCCGCAGGCATGGATCGTCCGCCCGCACATACTGCCGGAGGACCGTCAGGCCCCGGGAGCGCGGCGCGATCCGCTCCACCGGCTCCTCCAGAGCCAGATGGACGGTGTAGTAAAGCACACCCGGGCCGGCGCTCCGGGAAAGCTCCAGAGCGTTGCCGACCTCCCGCAGCAGACCGGCGATGTCTTGTTGCAGGGTGACGGTCTCCTGGATGTGCGCCGGGTCCACCGTTCCGGAGCCCAGGAACGCATCGTTCAAGCGGACCGTCCACGTGTAGTTCCCCTCCAGCTCGCCGGTCTGGACCATCCATTCCGTGAGGGCCATGAGCGCCCAGGCGGTCTCCTGAGTGGTCTCCCAGCGGTCCGCCCGCCGCGCGGCCATCAACCCGCGCACCGCCTGGAAGGCGAGGGGATGGTCCGGATCCAGACGCAGGAGGCTCAGCAGGGCGATGGCGGTGGTGCGGGTGTCGGTGTTCCAGTTGAAGTCGTCCATCTTTTGCTCCTGCCAGAAGGCCCCTGTGGCAGTGACCTCGGCGCGTTCCAGCACCGCGCTCTGCAGGGTGGGGATGAGCGGATGGTCCGGCTGGACCCGGGCGAGGGCCATGGCCAGGAAGGCGCGGGCGTAGAGGGCCAGGCGATCCTTCTGCGCCTCCCACAGGGCGACGATCCGTCCGGCATCGCCCGCACCGGCCTCCGCCATTGCGAAGAGCATGAAGGCCTGCCGGTTCGCCTTCCACTCCGGCAGATCCGCCGGCGCCTCCAGCGATCGGCGCAGGAAGGAGACGCCACGGGCGATCACCTCGTCGGAGACGGCGAACCCCGCCGCCCGGGCCTGGGCCAGGGCGAAGACCGCGTAGGCCGTGGTCAGCGGATCGCTTTCCATCGAGGTGAACCAGCCCCACCCGCCATCGGCGTGCTGGCCGGCGTAGAGGCGCTGCAGGCCGATGGCGATCTGTTGCCGGAGCGGCTCCTCCAGCTCCGGCCGCATCCGGTTCAGGCGGATGAGAGCTTGATAGGTGGCGATGTTCGGCAGGAAACGGCTGATGGTCTGTTCGGTGCATTCGTATTCGAAGTGCTGAAGCCACGTGAGGCTGTCAAGGGTCGCCGCGGCGAGGGAGGGCGACAGACGAAGGATCATCCTCCCGCCGACGACCTCGGGCTCCGGCGGGATGGCGATGATCTCCAGACGGGGCTCCGCCGTCTCCAGCATCCCGGCGCTGGCCACCGTCTCCAGGCTCACGTAACGCAACACCGGGATGGTGCCGTCCGGCCGCGCGAGGGTGGGTTTGGTCGCGTCCCGAAAACCGCCTCCCTCCGCGAAGAACGTCAGATCCACGGCCTCCACCGGCTGCACGACGCCGGTCCACTCGAAGCGGGCCGCGCCGCCGGCCGGGATGGTCCCCTCCTGGGCGGCCGGGCTCTCCAGGGCCAGGCCCCGGGCCTCCAGCCGGACGGCGACGGACAGGGTCCGGGTGGTGGCGTTATGCACCGCGGCGCCCAGGGTGACCCGATCCCCGGCGACGAAGAAGCGGGGCACGCTGGGTCGGATCAGGAGGTCTTTGGTGCTGAGCACATCCCGGGTCGCCTCGCCCACCCGGGTGTCCGCGGTGACGCCTTTGGCGAGGATGCGCCACGTGGTGAGGTTGTCCGGCAGCCGCACGGAGAAGGTCGCCGTCCCGCTGGCGTCGGTCCGCAGACGGGCGTTCCAGTAGGCGGTGTCCGGGAACTCCCGGCGGATCTCCCCGAAGGCCTCCACCGATCCGCCGCCGCCTCCCTTCCGCTCCCGAGCGATCCGCACGGTCACCCGGTTCAGGTTGTAGACCATCGCCACGCCGGTGAGCACGGAGAGCGGCCGCCGCGCATAGAAGCCCTCCAGGATGGGCGGGGCGTTGGGATCCACCAGGGCCAGCACCGAGGCGTCCACCACGGCCACCGCGACCTCCGCCGGGACCGGCCGGCCGTCCGCGTCGGTAGTGCGCACGGTTACCGTCATGGTCTCCCGCGGCCCGTAGTGGGCGCCGGCCTCGACGTCGCGGTCGGGGATCAGCTCAATGCGAAGCTGCTGCCGGACCGGCTTCACCGGGAGGTTCACCATCCCCATTTTGAAGGATGGCGCCGGGTTCGCCGGGGTCACCCCCTGAACGAGCAGGACGGAGACGAAGACGTTGGGGGCTTCATCCTCTGTGAGGGGGATGGACAGGGTCGGGGCGTTCCCCTCCAGGGTGCGGACCTCGTAACGCCGGATCCGCCCGCGCTCCAGGGTGATGAGGGCGGTGACCGTCCCGCTGAACGGGGAGGGGATCAGGATGGTGGCCGTGTCCCCGGGGGCATACTCCCGGCGGTCCGCGATCAGCTCCAGGCGGTCGTTGTTCTCCTGGCGCCAGGCCACGGTCCCTCGCCCGCTCACCCACACGAACTCCGCGCTTCGGATTCGATGACCCTCCCCATCGATCCCCTCGGCCTTCACCACGTAGGTGCCGGGATCGGGAGGCGTGAAGGCGAAGCGCCCGCTTCCTTCCGCATCCGTCCGCAGGGTGCCGCTGACGATGGCCGTGTCGCTGTAGGTCCACGTCCACATGGGGCCGCGCTCGGTTTCCTGCATCACGCTGAACCACTCCCGACGATAGGCGGTCCAGGTGAGGGGGATCCCCGCGACCGGTCGGCTCTCCCAATCCACCGTCCGCACCGTGAGCGTGAGGGGTTGGCCGGCCTCCCCGACGTAGCGCTCCGCCTGCAGTCCGATGTAAAAGCGCCCCGCGTGAACCACCGCCTCCGTCCGCCCGGCCACCACGTTGTCGTTGAGGTCGGTGACGCTCGCCTCCAGGATCACCACCTGGCTTCCGGCGCGCTTGCCCAGGTCCGCCGGCAACCGGATCAGGAACCGTCCCTGGGCGTCGGTGGTTCCGCTGCCGCTGGCGACCACCTCCTCGCCTTCCCCTTCATAAGCGCTGTAAGGATCGACGTCGGACCAGGAGAAGTAACCCGGCCCTGTGTATCCAAAAAAGTAGGGGCGCATGCGCGCGATCCACTCGACCTTCGCTTCGGCGACTGGTCCCCCGAAGTAATAAGTGGCCTGGACCAGGGCCTGGATGGTCTCGCCGGCCACGTAGGCGGGGCGATCGGGGGTCAGGGTGACCTGGAACTCCGGCCGTCGATAGGCGGCCACCAGGAAAGAGAGGGTGTGGGCGTAGGGGCCCGGGGGCAGATCCGCCATGAGGGTGTAGGAACCCAATGGAGCTTCCTCCGCCAGGGCGAAGGCGCCCTCTGCGGTGCCGTAATCGCTCAGCGGGAGGGTGGCGGAATAAACCTCCCGGCCCTCCGGATCCTGGATCCGGATCGGCAGGGTTGGAGTGGTCGGCAAGGTGTAGCGGGCGTCGTCATCGACTCGGACGATGGCCTTGAAGCGGACGGTCTGGCCCGGCCGGTAGATGGGCTTATCGGTCTGCCAGTAGACCCGGAATCGCATGGGTTCGTAATCCGCGGGGATGTCGAAGCTCCACGGCTCGATCCCGTCCGACCACGTGCTGGCCCCGATCCCGAAGCGACCGCCGGGGGTCCCGGCCACGGCCACCCGCATCCGCCAGAGGGGCGTCGGCTCCGCCCACGTGAAGCGCACGATCCCGTCCGCGTCCGTGGTCCCGGACCCGCGGGCCTCCAGACGTTCTTCGACGACCTCGAAGAGCTGGACCGGGACGCCCGGGACGGGACGCCCGGAGGCCAGGTCGGTGACCCAGACCAGGGCCTCCTGGGGCGCCACCTTGATCGCCACGTGGAGATCGGTCGCCGCGATCAGATAGCGAGCGGGTCGATCCTGCAGGGAAACCGGAGCGTCGAGGCGCAGGTGATACAACCCGGTCGGGAGCGTGGGCCGGCCCGGCCCGGCCAGAGGGATGCGATTCAGCATGATGACGTCCGTGATCACCTCGGGGACCGTGAAGGTCCATCGGGCGAACACCTGGGAAGGCGGGGCGATGTAGCGGGAGACCGCCTCCGGGTTCTGGGTCATGGTGATGAACGAAGCGAGGCTCAGGCGGGCGAGGGTGAGGTCCACGCGATCCAGGTTGCGGGTGGAGAGGAACGCCGTGGTCCCGGTGTAGGTCCCCACCAGGGCGATGGGGGTATAGGGGCTGCCGATGTTCAGGTAGGCGAGGGGATCCAGATGGTCAACGGTGAACGTGAACACATGCTGGCGATCCAGCCGGTTGCCGTAGCGATCCTCGATCCCCGGGCCCACGGTGAGGGTGTAGGCCGTCCCCGGCTTCCAATCCGCGTAAAGGGTGAACTCCCCACTCCCCGGGTTCCAGCTGGTCACCACCCGCGTGACGGAGATGGGCGGGTCGAAGCGCAGGTTCGGCCAGATGGTCTCCGGGCGGATCAGCCCGGAGCTGAAGCGAAGCTCGATAGAGGAATCCGTGCGGAGGCGGTTCGGCCCTTCCGGGCTCAGGCTGGCGCTCCGCAGCCGAGGGTAGGCCGGCGTGGTGAAGGCCCACGCCAGCGGGCCTTCGAGGGTGGCCCCGGAGGGGGCCGCGGCGCGGGCTTCCAGACGGACGAAGTAGCGGGTCTCCATCTTCAACGGCTGGGCGGGTCGGAAAACCAGGGTCCGGCTGATCCATTCAAAGCGCCCGGGGATCGCTGGCCCGTCCTCCGCGCCCTCTCGCAAGGCGAAGGCGGCCTCGGTCGAGGACCGCTCCATCTCCATGTTGAACGTGATGGAGATCGGCGTGTTCAGATCCAGATCCATCGCCCGGCCCGGTCGGGGGGCATAATCCACCACCGCCGGACGGCGGATGGTGAACGTCCAGGTGTAATCCCGCTCCAGCGTGACCCCGGAAAGATCCTTTAACCCGGCGGCCACCCGCGCGATGTAAGTCCGCCCGGCCTCCCAGCTTCCCTCCGGCTGGAAGGTGTAAATGCTGGTGTTGATCCATCGTCCCGTCCCCCGGATGGGTGGATCGAAGGTGAGGGGTTGCGGGAGATCGCCGGGGGCGAGGTCGCTGCGCAGCGGGACGATGGGGCGATTGAAGATCACGGTGACGGAGGCCCGGGGATCCACATCTCGGGCATCGGGGGAGGGGATGACCTCAACCACGGCAAGGGGGGAAGCGGTGCGGAAGCGGAAGGCCACCGGTCGGGCCAGGGCCTGGCCGTTCCGGGCCCGGGCGTTCTCCAGGCGAACCTCGTATTCGGCGTCGGGTTTCCACGGGGCCTGAGGGATGAACCGGAGGATGCGGTCCCCGGCCTCCCAGGCGAAGCGCCCGGCGATGGCAGGGATCACCCGGAGGTTCGCCTCCACCGAGGCGCGATCCATCGGCTCGCTGAACACCAGCCGCAGGGGCATCTCCGGGGTTGCTTCCTGCCCGGGCTCCGGCGTGCGGGCGACCAGAACCGGCGGCAACCGCGAGATCACCGGGGTGGGCGTGGGAGTGGGAGCCGGGCGACAGGCATCGAGGAGGAGCAACAACAGAATGAAAGCCCCCCCGATCCTTCGCCAGGGCCGGGATGTCGAACGCATGGGAACCCCCTTTCGGCACAAAGGCCGGAGAGAGGTCCGCCAGGCGCCTGAGGCGCCTGATCGGATCCCCATCGTTTAGTATCGACGCTTCCAGTCGAAGACGTATTGGCCGATCTGATTGCAGTCCTGGTGATCGATGATCACAGGCGGCGAGAGCGGCCGGGGGTTGCTCGGGCTCTCTACGATCTCGATGATGAACCGGAAGGGCTTGCTATAATCCGCTGGGTTTAGCGGAGCAAAACCCCATAGCCCGGGCGCGCGACCCCCGCTTTGTTTATAATCCTCGCAGTTCCCATCGCCGGGCGAAAGACAGACCTGCTCATATCCCCCGCCAGAAGGGAAGAACATCCGCAGGCGGTACCATACTCCGTTGATGGGGTTCCCCGCCGCGTCCCGGATGTATCCTTCCATATAGACCGCCCCACAGTTGGGAGCGGTGGACATCGGCTGCGGGTAGAAATCGAAAGCCGGCGTGGGGGAGGGCGTGGGCGTCGCCGTCGGCCGCGGCGTGGGGGTGAAGGGCGGCCGGGTCCGCGTGGGCGTGCGGGTGGGAGTCGGGGTCTCGGTAGGGGTCGGCGTGAACGTGGCGGTCGGCGACGGCGTGATGGTGGGGGTGAAGGTGGCCGTCGCCGTCGGGCGCGGCGTGCGGGTCGGCGGGAAGGTCGCCGTGGGCGGCACCGGCGCCCCGAAGGGGACCCCTCCGCAGGCTCCTGCGAGCAGGCTGAGCACCGCGATGAGCCCGACGATCCCCCATCGGGTATGGACCCCCCATGCCGCCGCTGTTCTGATCCGCATCGCATCCTCCTGGTCTCCGAAGATCCTCATCCCGGCCCCGGCGAAGGCGCCGGCTCGGTTTGCATCGCCTGAAGCAGATGATAGCGCAACCGACGCGCAACTGTCCAGCGGTCCGCCGGCCGGGTCTTCGCCTCCACTCGAACGATGAAAGCGGTCTCCCCGATGGCCTCGATGCCGGCCACCGTCGGGGGCTCCAGCCATCCGCCCTGAAGCTCCGGATCCTCCCGCAGCGCCCGTGTTGCCTGCTCCAGGGCCTCCTGGAGCGCCTCCAGCCGGGTCCCTCGGGGCACTGGCAGGTCGACGATCACCCGGGCCCAGTCCCGGCTGAGGTTGCTGATCACCCCCAGCATGCTGTTCGGGATCACGTGCAACGTGCCATCGGCATCCCGCACGTAGGTGGCCCGCAGGGTGATGCGTTCCACCTTCCCGCTCACGCCCGCCGTGCGGATCACGTCCCCGATGCCGAAGGGCCCCTCCAGGACGATGATCAGGCCGGCCAGGAGGTCCCGGATCAGGCTCTGGGCCCCCAGCCCCACCACGACCCCCAGGATGCCGGCTCCGGTGAGCAGGGGCCCCAGGTTCAGCCCCATCAGGTCGAGGGCCATCAGCAGGGCCACGGCGAGGACGGCCGCCCGCAGCAGGCTGCGGCCCAGGGAGAGGACCGCCTGGATCCGCCGGGCGCGCTCCGGATCGGAGAGAGGGAGCCGGACCTGGACCACGCGCCCGATCCCCCACCAGAGAGCGCCGGCGAAGATCACGAGGATCAGGATCCGCAACACCAGGATCAGCGTGCCGGCCTCCATCGGGAATCGTCCCATCGCTCACCAGATCGCATCCGGGAAGGTGCAGATCCCCGCGTGGTGGCCCACCCGCTTATACATCCGGATCCCGTCGAAGGGCTCCCCCAGGATGCCATCGTAAATGGCCCAGGAACGGCCGCGCACCGTTCGTTCCATCCCGGGCTGCCGGAAGGGGGTGGAGCCGTCCAGCCGACGGTGGAGCACGCCGCCCGGCTGGAACTCCCGATGGATCCACTCCATTTTGGTGCGCCCCTCGATGTATCCGCAACCGTAGCGTTCGAAGAGGATGGCCGCGTGGTAGGCCAGGGGCTCCACCAGGAACAGATCGTGGCCCAGGCGGCGGATGAACTGCTCGAACAACGGAAGCATATGTTTGGTCAGGCGCAGGCCCCGGCGCACCTGGCCCGGGGCCAGGCCGAACTGCATGGCGGCGATCTCCGCCTCGATGTTCCGGCTCACCGTTCCGTATTTCGTCGGCCGTCCCTCCCGGTCCCGATCCACATCAAAGCGAGGGGATTCCGGGTCGTTGGTCATGAAGAGGAGCACGATGATGCGGTTATGCAGCGTTTCCGCGAAATGCAGGTAAACCAGCGGATCCCTATCGTCGACCCGTCGCCAGACTTCGATCTCCACCTCCGCGTTCTCCCCATGGATGCGGACCAGCGGCCGCCCGGCCGGGTCGCACAGCGTGACCGGGTCGATGCCGTAACGCTCCAGGAGGAAATCCGGGATGAGCGTGCGATAGATGGCCCGCTGCGCCTCCTCAGGCAGCCGGTGGATCTCCCGCAGGGAGGCCAGCGGGCGACCCGCCACCACGAAGCGGTCGGATTGGATCTCGATCTCCATCCCAGGTCCCCACCGTGGGAACGCGGCTTCGGATCCGAGAGGATCGCCCATGGCGTTCACCCGGTCTCCGCCTGCTCCGACAGCCAGGCGCGGATCTCCCGGGCGAAGCGCCGAAAGCGGTCCGGGGCGTCTCGCAACGCCTGAGCGACCCGCTCCGGATCAATCCGGATGTATTCGTGAACCAGAACGTTTCGAAGGCCTCCGGCACCTCGCAACAGCCCATACAGCTCCTCGGAGATCACCCCATGCTGTCGAAGGTCTTTCAGCAGGTCTTCATAGGTGGGTGCTTCCCGATGGAACCGGGCGACCAGGATGTGATCGGCGATCTGGAATATGAGGTTGAGCCCGGCGATCAGCCCTCGTTCGGCAGCCCAACGTCGGTGCAGATCCCCCTCCAGATCACGGGCGGTCAGCGCGCGATAGGCCTCCATGGCCTCGGCGATCCGTTCAAGCTCCAGAAGCGCAGACCAGAGGAAATCCGCTCGCAGGGGCATGGGCACTATCCCCCACCGGGCCTGATGGGCCTGGATCCGGATGCGGAGCCCCTCGTCCCGGGCGATGACGCGGGCGCTTCGTTCGAAAGCCTCGCGCTCCGCCTCCGATCGAGCGAACAGACAACGGCCGCTTTGAAGAATCCCCGCCTTCAGATAAGGCGGCGCGAACCGGAGATCCACGAGATCCAGGCGATCCGTCCCCAGGGCTTCCGAGAGTTCGGCGTATAGGAGGGGCCATGAGAAGCCTTCGTCCGGCAGGACGGCCAGATCCACATCCGCCGCGCCCGGATCCCCGCGGGCCAGGGATCCGAACAGATAGGCCAGGCGCACCGGGTGGCGCCGGAGGAGGTCAGGCAGGCTTTCCATCCGCCGTGCCACATCCAAAGGAAGTGGGGGCTGGCGCCCGTATCGCTCCCGCACGCCCATCTCACTCTACCCCCTTCATGGCGCGCTCGATCTCCCGGCGGGCCTCCCGCTCGGCGATGGCGCGGCGCTTCTCATATTGCTTCTTGCCTTTCGCCAGGGCGATCTCCACCTTGGCCAGGCCCCGGGCGTTCAGGTAGACCTTCAGCGGCACGATGGTGTAGCCCTTCTCCTGGGCCTTGCCGATCAACCGGTTGATCTCGTGCCGGTGGAGCAACAGCTTGCGCGGCCGCCGGGGATCCGGGTTGTCTCGCGCGGCCGGCTCGTAGGGGGCGATGTGCACGTTCATCAGCCACAGCTCCCCATCCCGCGGCAGCACATAGCCCTCCCGCAGGCTGATCTTCCCCGCGCGCACGGATTTGATCTCGCTGCCGGTGAGGACGACGCCCGCCTCAAAGGTCTCCTCGATGTGGTAATCGTGATAGGCTTTCGGGTTGGTGGCCACCACCCGGCTGGATTCTGTTTTCTTTGCCATCTCAGGCTTCCTTCTCCCCGCCGAACCTGGAGGAACCGCCGTATGGTTTAGAGGTCTTCGCGAAGTTTGCGACGCACCAGCTCAAGGACCCGATCGGCCATTTGCAGCGCTTCCGCTGACGATCTCCTCGCCCTGGGCATAGAGGAAGGCCTTGAGGGCTTCCTCCGCGACCTGCTGGGCGATAAAGCAGGCCAGGTGATCGCTCCCGCCTTCCAGCAGGAGCTGTCCTCCTTTTCGATCGGCCTCCGCCTGCTCAAGCCAGCGGAGGCCCTCCGCCTTCGGATCCCGCCGCATAGACCGTCTCTCCCTCCGCCAGCGCCTGACGGATAAAAGGGTGATCCGCCAGCCGCCGGATTTCCTCCGGCGTGTAAACGAACAGGTCCACGGGGACTCGCGGGTTTAACCGGCGGTAGAGGAAAGCGGTTCGTTCCAGGAACCCCATGGGCGTATCCCATATGACCAGAAGATCCAGGTCGCTGGTTAAACCGATCGTCCGGCGGACGACGGATCCGAACAGGATCACTCGCTCGACCCCGATGGCTTTTAATTCCTCCACCAGACGGGGGAGCTCCTCCTCCAGCTCCCTCCGGTGGACCCGGCGGCGTTCCTGCAGCCTGCGGCGAAGTCGCTCCTCATGGATGGCGCTCATGGCTTTGCGGAAGCTCCGGATAGGATGCCGGCAGAGGATATTATGCGGGCAATTTGATCGCGGGGGAAACCCGGCAGGGCGGAGGCCTTCCGGAACCAGACATCCCCCTGCGCATCCATCGCGTATCGAAACCCCGCCGCACCCGCGCGGATGGGGAAGCTGGATTTATGAGGCCCCGGGGGGCTTGGGCGAGGGCGCCGCCGGGGAGGCGCCACCCATCTCCACAAAATAGGCTTCACATGCCCGATCGATGAGCTCCTTGCTCAGCGTGGGAGGCACGTTGAAATACGAGGCGATATCCTGGATGTGGGACAGCAGATCGCGGGCGTGGACCGCCCGCAGCGGCCGCCGGCGCTTGATATACCACTCCTGAAGGAGGTAGACCAGGGCCTGGTCGTCGTAAGGGATCCCTCGGGCCTGGCACTCCCGGCGGAAGATCTCCCGGAACTCCGCCGGGGTGGGGTCGGGGATCTCGATCTTGTGTCGGATGCGACGCAGGAAGGCCTCATCCACCAGATCCCGCGGGTTGAGGTTGGTGGAGAAGAGGATCAGGGTCTCGAAGGGGATCTCGAACTTCTGGCCGGTGTGGAGGGTGAGGTAATCCACCCCCTTCTCCAGGGGGACGATCCAGCGGTTGAGGAGATCTCGGGGGCGCACCTGCTGGCGGCCGAAGTCATCGATCAGGAAGACCCCGCCGTTGGCCTTCATCTGGAGGGGCGCCTCATAGTAGCGGCTGACCTCGTTCCAGGCCAGATCCAGCATCTCCAGGGTGAGCTCCCCGCCGCTGACGATGAACGGCCGCCGGATGGCGATCCAGCGGGCATCCGCTGGCGTTTTCAACACGCCGGTCTGGCCGGGCCGATGGTTGGGCAGCGGCTCGTGGTTCACCTCATCGAACACCTTGATGACGAACCCGCCGACCTCCACGGCATAAGGGATGTAGATGCCTCCCTGAAAGACCCGGTGGCCGATGGCCTCCGCAATGGAGGTTTTCCCGTTCCCGGGCGGGCCGTAGAGGAAGATGGAGGTCCCCGAGTTGATGGCAGGGCCGATCTTGTGGAACACACGGTCGTTGAGGACCAGATGCCCGAGGGCCTGGCGCATCAAGCGTGGGGTCACCCGCGTGCCTTTATGGGATTGTCGACGCATGGCCGCAGCGTAGGCGGGGAGGGGCACGGGGGCAGGCCCCGCATATTGGCTTCGGTCCAGCGCCTCGCGGGCCCGATCGCGCCCCCGGGCAGTGAGGGCATACTGATAGGCCTGCTCCCCCACCCCCTTCGCCCCCAGCACCTCCACCAGTTGCTCCCGCTTGAGGAACTCCAGAATGACCTCTGTCACCCCGGTGTAGGGGAGACGCAGGCGCTCCGCCAGCTGTCCGCCGGTGAGATAACCGGCGTTGTAGAGGATCTTGAGGCTGAGGTCGGCCAGGAAGGCCAGGGAAAGCCCCGTTTCCTCAATGGAACGCGGCATCGGAGGGATGAACGCGAACTCCCCCGGAACCGTGGATCTTGCGGTGGTGGACGCCTCAGTCTGCGAGCTCACCGTTGTGTTCGCCATGCGCTCTCCCCCTCCTCGCCGGATCGGCGTATCGCCGCACCGAACACCCCAGGCCCGGAAGGATCGGCACGCCGCCCGGAGCGCGCTCCGGGCGTCTCTATTTTGGACTCCCCAGGGATTTCATGCAAGGGCTCCCCTTCTAATCCGGAAACCGTAACGCGAGCGCTGCAGGATACTACGATCCCTCAGCAGGAACCTGGAGTATAATCCTTTCTGAGGGTCTCGGCTGGATGAGCCATTCCATGAAGAGCCCCTGGCTGCAAGATAACAGGAGGCAGATCGGAATGGAGGCGGTGGGGTTGTTAAGGAAGATCGCGCAGGAGCTGCAACTGACGGAGGAAGATTTGATCCGGCAGGGTCTGCGCGCGTTTCTGGAACAGCGGATTCGGGAGCTCCGAGCGGAGTGGATCGAGATCACGGGACGTTACGGGGTGGCCGGCGTCGAAGAGATGGAGGCTCGATACCGGGAGGGCACGCTGGAAGAGGCGGACACCTGGAGGGATCTCCAACGGTTGGATCGTCTGGAGTATCAAATTGAACAACTTCAAAGGCTTCTTGAGACTCTGTCATGATGAGCCTCGAAAATCTACGCAAAATTAACAAAAAAGAATTTGCAGACGCTGGCAATCTGTATCTACCTTCCCTCGTCATTTCCATGATGGCAGTGAGGATCGTGTGATTGAAAGCTACATGTCCGAGGATCCCGCGCAAGCATTGCGGGAATTCCTGGGTTTCGCTCGGGAGAAGCTATGCGCGGCCCCTCTCAGCCCGCCGGGAGGCGAAGCGGGAGGATGAGGTTCAGGAGGAGCCCGGCCAGGAACAGGGCGCCGGCCCGCCGGTTGAAGACGAAGGCCCAGGAGACATACCACAGGGGCCACACCGGATAGCCGGGAGGTGGCTCAGCCGGACGGGGGCGGGCGTAGGTCCGCAGGACGTCGATCAGACGCGGCAGGCTGAGGGCGGTGAGCCACACCCATGGCCCGAGCACCCCTGCGAGCGCCAGCCCTCCCACCACTACGTAAAAGGCCACCATCAGCCCCGCGTTCAGCGCCCGCGCCATCCGCTCCCCCAACAGAACCGGCAGCGTGTAAATCCCCCGCGCGCGATCCTGTTCCAGCTTGTCGATGTGCTTGCCGATGAGCACGGTGGAAACCAGCAGAGCGTAGGGGATCGAGGCCAGCCAGACCCATCCCGGGAGGGTCCCTGTGGTCGCGTAAAAGGTGCCGCCGATCATCAAGGGCCCCCACACCAGGAAGACGCCGAGTTCCCCCAGGCCGATGCGCTTGAGGCGCAAGGGCGGGGCCACGTAGAACACACTGATGAACAGCCCGGCCAGAGCGAAGGCCAGGATCGGCCATCCCCGCATCGCCGTGAGGGCCAGGGCGATCAGCCCATCCAGGGCGTTCACCAGCAGGATGGCGCGCCGCAGCTGCTCCCGTGTGACCATGCCAGAGAGGACCGGATGGGGCGCATACTGGGCCCGGGCGTATTCCGCGGTGTCCAGCCCTGTCTCCAGATCGAAATAGTCATTGATCATGTTGTTCGCCGCGTGGGCCAGCAGCAGCCCCACGGCGGCCAGAGCAAAGGGAAGGGGCTCGAAGCGCCCGACGGACGCCGCCAGCAATCCTCCAATGGCCGCAGAGATCATCGTCATCGGGAACACGCAGCAGCGGACGATGATCAGCCACTTCGAGATCGAATCCATAGGCCGATCCGCCCGCAGGTTGCATGTGCGATAGATCTCCAGCCAGTTCCGCCACATCTGCCACCCTCCTGCGCGGTTTTCGAGGGGAACGCTTTTCCATTCCTCGGCCCGGAACGCCGGTTGCGCGTTCCCCCCTGCCCGGATAGATTGTATCCGAAATCCATTCAGGCCTCTCCGGAGCGGCGCGATGCGGATCTTCCTGTGCGGATGGATCCTGATCGGGTGGATGGCGGTGGGCTGCGCCAGGCGCCCCACGCCCTCCGGCGTTGCCCCTTCGACCGGGAGCCCGACCTCGGTCCCCATCCCGACCGGGCGATCGCTCTCAACCCCTACCGTCCCGATCCCCACCGCAACGGCCCTTCTGACCCCAACCCCCACCCCTGACCCTTATGCCGATCTCACGGTGGAAGCCCTGCGCCGGCGCGTCTACGGCGGCGGATCCATCCGGATCGAGCGCACCCTAACGGTCACCCCGGCCTTCACCCGTACCCTCATCGCATATCCCAGCGACGGCCTGACGGTTTACGGCTTCATGAACGTCCCCCGGGGGAAGGGCCCGTTCCCGGTGGTGATCGTGCTGCACGGCTATGTGGATCCGGCGCGCTATTCGACGCTGGCCTACACGACCCGCTACGCCGACGCCCTCGCCCGGGCCGGCTTTCTGGTGCTCCATCCCAACTACCGGAACCATCCACCCTCCGATGAGGGGCCCAACCCCTTTCGCGTGGGCTATGCGGTGGACGTGCTGAACCTGATCGCCCTGTTGCCGACGCTGCCCCAGGCGCGGGCGGATGCCGTAGGCCTGTTCGGCCACTCCATGGGCGGCGGGATCGCCCTTCGCGTCCTGGTGGCGAACCCGAGGGTCCGGGCCGCGGTGCTCTACGGCTCCATGAGCGCCGACGAGCGCAAAAACTTCGAGCGCATCCTCCAGTGGTCAGGGGGAACGCGAGGGCGCGAGGAGCTGAACACGCCGGAGGAGGCCCTGCGCCGCATCTCGCCCCTCTACTACCTCCAGGACATCGCAACGCCCATCCAGATCCATCACGGGGGAGCGGACGCCGTGGTGCCGCCCGAGTGGTCCCGGGAGCTTTACGAACGGTTGCGCGCCCTGGGCAAGACAGCGGAGTGGTTCGAATACCCGGGCCAGCCCCACACGTTCCCAGCCGGGAGCGCGGCGGACCGTTTGCTCCTGGAGCGAGCCATCGCCTTCTTCCGAAAATATCTAAGTGAGAGCGTCCCCTGAGGGAAGATCGCGATCTCCGGCGCATCCAAGGAGGAGATGGTGGGGCGGGCGGATCAGGGCATCGCGGATGGGCGCTGGGCGGTGATCCCCCGGGTGCTGTGCTTCCTGTTCCGGGGCGACCAGGTGTTGCTGCTCCAGCGCTCCCCAGCGAAAAAAGCTTTCCCGGGGCGTTACAACGGCCTGGGCGGGCACGTGGAGCCCGGCGAGGATCTGCGCACGGCGGCCCGCCGTGAGCTGGCAGAGGAAGCGGGCATCCCGGCGGGGGAGCTCCGGCTGGCCGGCCTGATCACCGTAGACACCGGCGCCTCCCCCGGGGTTCTCCTCGCCGTCTTCGTCGGGGAGACGGACGCGCAGCCGGCAGGGCCCACCCCGGAGGGAACGCTGACCTGGGTGCCGATCTCCCGGGTGCTGGACCTGCCGGTGGTGGAGGATTTCCCGGCCCTCTGGCCCCGGGTGCTGCGCTTCCGGGAGACCGGGGAGCCCTTCTTTCTGAGTTACACCTACGATGCACAGGACCGTCTGATCGTCCGGGAAGGATGAGCCGATGGGAGAGATCCGCACGGAACAACTGGTCGAGCTGGGGCGGGCCCTGAAAGCGTTGCGGGATCCGCAGGAGATCCGCCGTGCCGCTCTGGACTGGGTGATGGCCCGAACCGGGGCGGTGGAAGGAGCCGCGCTCCTTCGGGAACCCGGCGCCTGGCGGTGCGCCCTCGTCCGGGGCGACCCGGCCTTCTGGGAGCGCGAGTGGACGCTTCCGCCCTCCGCCCGATCCCCCTGGGAGCCGGTTGCGGACGCCGTGTGGTTCCTTCCCCTTACGGAAAAAGCGCCTTCGGAGTGGCTCGGGGTCCGGGATCCGGACCCGGAGGCCCTGGCCGATGAGGCGGGATGGGAGGTGGCGAGGCTGTGGATCGGGATGGCGCTGGAGGCAGCCCGGGAACGGGAGGCCCACGGCGCGTTCTTCTCCACCGCCGTCCACGAGCTCCGCCTGCCGATGACCAGCATCAAGGGTTACGCGGACCTCCTGCTCAAAGAGCTGGCCGGTCCCCTCACCGAGAACCAGCGCCGGTTCCTTGGGGTCATCCGGGGGAACATCGATCGACTGGCGAATCTGGTGAGCGACCTGCTCGAACACGCGCGCCTCGAAACCGGACGTCTGCGTCTGCGCATCGAGCCGGTCTCCCTGTCAGAGGCGCTGGAGGAGGCCCTGCGCCGTGTCCGACATGAGATCGAGGCCCGGGGCCACCGGCTCTCCGTGGAGCTGCCCGAGGGCCTCCCTTCGATGGCTGCGGATCGGGAGCGGCTGGAGGGGATCCTGGCGAAGGTCCTGGACAACGCCGCCAAATACACCCCGCCCGGCGGAGAGATCCGGGTCCGGGCAGGGCGTCAGGGGCCCACCGTGATTTGTGAGGTCGAGGACACCGGGATCGGGATCGCGCCGTCGGATCAGGCGCAGCTGTTCACTCCCTTCTGGCGCTCGGAGGACCCACGGGTGCGGGAAGTCCCGGGCTTCGGGCTGAGCCTGATGGTGGCGCGGGGTCTCCTCCGGGCCATGGACGGGGAGATCGAAGTGGAGAGCGCCCCGGATCAGGGCACCCGGGTCCGAATTCGGCTGCCGGCGGCGGAGCCGCCACGCTGAGGATCAGCGGGCTCCCTGGGCGGCCTCCACCAGCCAACGAAACGGCCACAGGTGACGGGGATCATCCTCAAAGAGCAACTCCGGGTGCCATTGCACAGCCAGGGCTCCGATCATCCCGGACGCCGAGCGCCAGAGGAACGCTTCCACCACGCCGTCCGGTGCCTCTGCGATGGGCTGGAGAGGCGGGGGGAGCTCCGCCCGACGGGGAACGCCCTGGTGATGATAGGAATTCACCTCCAGGATCTCACCGATCCCGTGAGCGCGCAGGAGCGCTTCCAGCTCGGGAGGGGGCTCCAGGCGCACGGGATGAGCCCGGGCGGGCGGAGGCGCCTTGCTGTCATGGGCGAGCTCGGTGATGTCCGGAAGATGCTGGCAGAGCGCGGCCCCGAATGCCACGGCCAGCACCTGGGAGCCGCGGCAGATCCCCAGGATGGGCTTCCCCTGTGCTCGCGCGGCCTCCACCAGGGCGAACTCGAAAGCGTCCCGCTCCGGATCCACTCCCTCGGTCTGTGGGTGCCGGGGGGCGCCATAGCGGGCGGGGTCGATGTCTCCGCCCCCGGTCAGCAGCACGCCCTCCACGCCTTCGAGGCACGCAGGGGCCGCCTCCGGCGGGAGATTCGGGAACATCACCGGCAGCCCCCCTGCCGCCCACACCGCCCGCAGGTAAGCGGCCTCGGTCCCCATCTGCGGGCGGCCCAGGGGATCACGGCCCTGAAGGCGCTTCGTGGTCACGCCGATCCGTGGCCCTCGCATCGGAGTTCCCCCCTCATCGATCCGGCAGCGCATAAAGGGTCTGCGCGTTGCGGCAAAGGATGGCTTCGGCCGCTGCCTCTGCCTCCGCCGCCGTGAGATCTCCGTCCGCCACCGTTGCTTCCAGGACATCGCCCAGGATCCGCCGTCCCCAGCGTGCCCCCAGGTAGAACAGCTCGGGGATCAGGTGGGCGTCCGTGGAGAAGAGGATCTTGCTGATCGGCGTCAGCTCCAGGAAGGCGCGGACGGCGAAGGCCATCCCCGCCCGGCTCAGGAAGGGGATCGCCAGCCCCAGGTCCACGTAGACGTGGGGGTAGACCGCTGCCAGATATCCGGCCTCCCGGGTGTAGGGATAGGAGGCGTGGAGGAGCACAAAGGGAACACGGCGAAAGTCTGGATGTTCGAGTAGCGGGCGCAGATGAAGCGGATTGGCCCACCGTAGATCCAGATCTGGATCTCCAAAGCCGGTATGGAATTGAATCGGGAGGCCCCGGCGGGCGGCGGCCTCCAGGGTTCGCCAGACCACCCAGTCGTTCAGGGGTTTGTGAGCCAGCCGCAGGCGCTCCCCCCGCTCCGCCTGCTGTCGCAGAGCGCGGAAGGCAGCCTGGGCGGCCTCAGAGTCTGGGGGCTCCACCGCGAGTCCCGTCCGATAGGCGATGATGGTTTTGTAGCCGACCACCTCGGGATCGAGGACCTCAAGATCAGCCCGGAAGGCTTCCTCGAAGGCTGACCAGGTGGGGACCTCGGCGATCCGGCGCTCGGCCACGAACTCCACCCGAAGCAGCCGGTAGACGGGAGCGAAGCGGTTGTGCCAGGCCGTGGGCATCACCTGATCCGGCATGAACCCGTCGTCGAGCAGGATGGCCTGGAAGCCCGCGGCCGCGAAGCAGCGCCGGGCTACCTCCTCGAACCCCAGCCGCTCCCGTGTCTCCAGGATGGACTCCAGCGTTGGCTCGCACCCCAAGAGCGCCGCGATCTCCCGCATGCTCCGGCGGAAGAAGATCGTCTCCCGCACGTGGTGGGTGACGACCTCCGCTGCATAGCCCTCGGTGAAGGCCGAGGGATAGGCGAAGGTGCGTGCGTGCTCCGGACGCAGCAGATTATGGGCGTGCTGATCTACGATGGGGATGGCAGACAGGTCCACCGTGCTCTCCTCAATAGCGCTCCAGAAGGATACGCACCTCCTCCTCATGAGGCAGATCCTTCATCGCCTCCCACTCCGCCCGCCGCACCGCCAGGTACGAGCGGGCCAGCTCCGGCCCCAGGGCCTGGAGCAAGACCTTATCTTGCTCCAGGGCAGCGATGGCCTCCCCCAGGCTCGTCGGCAGAGGCTGGATTCCCCGGGCGGCCCGTTCCGCCTCCGGGAGATCCGCCGGATCCACCTGAACCGGCTCGCCTGGGTCGAGCCCTTTCTCCAAGCCGTCCAACCCAGCAGCGATCACCGCCCCCAGGGCCAGGTAAGGGTTGCAAGAGGGATCCACGGTCTTCAGCTCGATGTGGGTGATGGGCCGACCGGCAGGGGGCTGGGGGACCCTCACCGCGGCCTCGCGGTTGCCGTAGCCCCAACAGGTAAAGGCCCCGCTCCAGAACCGCGGACGGATCCGCTTAAAGGAGTTGGGGCTCGGAGTCGTGAAAGCCATCAGAGCAGGCAGATGCTGGAGAACGCCGGCGATGAATGCCCGGGCCTCGGCGGAGAGAGCATTGGGACGGCGAGGGTCCGCTGTGCGGTTGCGATCGCCCCGCCACAAGCTGAAGTGAAGATGGGCGCCGCTGCCGGCTTTGTCCGGGAAGATCTTGGGGACGAAGGAAGCGATGAGGCCATGACGACGGGCGACAGCCCGCACCGTCTCTCGGAAGATGATCTGGTTATCCGCCGCCCGCAGGGCCTCCGCGTAGCGGATCGGCATCTCGAACTGGCCCGGGCCGGACTCCGCGTAGATCATTTCCGGGAGGACGCCCTGAGCCTCCAGGGCCGCGGTGATCTCTTCCAGCACCGGAGCCATGGCGTCCAGTGCGGCGGTCTGGGCGAACACCGTGTTGTCTGCGGGAAGCAGCCGATCCCCGTCCCATCGGAGCAGGTAGAACTCGTTCTCGAAGGCCGCCATGATACGCCATCCCTGCCGCCCAGCCCGCTCGATCATCCGGCGAAGGAATGAGCGCGGACAGTGAGGCCATGGCGCATCTCCCTCGTAGATATCCGTGAACACGCGGGCGTGACCGGGAGCATATGGTAAAGGGGTGAAAGTGGACCAGTCCGCCCGCATGTGGACCTCGCCGGCGGGGGTGAGCCCGGACCCCGAGGCGAGGGCATCCATCATCACCGGGAGAGCCTGCTGGGCGGCAGCAATGCCCACCCCGGCTCCCTCCAGATAGTCCTCCAGGAAAGCCGTATGAACGGCCTTGGCCCGGATCAGACCCGCGTTGTCGCACCAGATGAAGCGAACATACCGGATCTGATGGGTGCGAACGACGGCGAGAACTTCGCTCTTCCCGGGCGTCATTTTCCGAGCCTCCGCGGCGCGAGATGGAAAACAACGCGATGAAGCACATATTCGGCCCGGCCCGGGTTAGGCTTCGGTCCCGGGCCGGGCGTTGCGAGATCTTCTCTCAGGGCGCGGGGACCTTCTGCGGGACGCGCTCAGCAGCCAGGGTGAACTTCCCGCCTTTAACCTCGATGACCGTCACGCCTTTCTGCGGGATATGGGATTGCGGGGAGTAATTGATCACCCCGGTAACGGCCGGGAAGTCCCGGATGCTCTCCAGGGCCTTCTTGATCGCTTGGCCGTCCGTGGAGCCGGCGCGGCGGATGGCCTCGGCCAGCACATAGACCGTGTCATAGCCAAGGGCGGCGAAGACTGCCTCCGGCTCCGTGCCGTATTTCTGCTTATAAGCGGCGACGAACTTGCGCACCCGCTCATTCGGCGAGTCCGCCGTCAACAGCGAGTGGGTGGTGAAGAACACATTCTCCGCAGCCGGCCCGGCCACCTGGAGGAGGAGCGGGGTATCGTAACCGTCGCCGCCCACGATGGGGCCATTGATCCCCGCGTTGCGGAACTGCTTCACGATCGTCCCTACGTCATCCGGTAGCGCCGAGATGTAGTAAAAGGCGGGCTGCTGAGGCAGCGCCTTCACCTTAGCGATCTGGGCCGAGAAATCCTTATCCCCGGATTGATAGGTATCTTCCAGCACGATGGTTCCACCCAGCTCGGTGAAGCGCTCCTTGAAGTATTTGGCCAGCACCGTCGTGTATTCGGCACCTTTGTCCCAGAGCAGGTAGGCGGTCTTGCCGAATTTCTCGAAGGCGAACTCGGCCCCCACGGCCGCTTGCACGTTGTCCCCGAAGGGGGCCAGGAAGAGCATGTCCCCCACCTGCCCGGGCAGGCGCGGAGAGGTCGCTCCCACGGTGATGAAGGGGACCCCGGCTCGCTGGCAGATGGGGCCGGCGGCCAGCACGTAGTCGGAATCGTTGAAACCGATGACCGCCACTACTTTATCCTGCTCGATCAGCTGGGTGACCACGGTGGCGGCCGTGGCCGGGTCGGTCTTGGTGTCGCGGATGAGCAATTCGATGGGCCGGCCGAGCACACCGCCGGCCGCGTTGATCTCTTCGGCGGCCAGGCGGGCGCCGTTGGCGGCAGGCACATCAATGGAAGCCATCCCTCCGGTGAGGTTGAAGGGGGCGCCGATTCGAATCGGGGCCCCGCCCGCGGGGGTCGCCGGTGCCGCGGTCGGGCTGGCCGGCGCAGCGGGCCCGGTCGGCGCGGCAGTGGGAGCCGCTCCGGGCGCACAGGCGGCTGCCGCAAGGATCAGAATCAGGAACAAAACACCGAACCAACGCAGCGGGCGCATGGTTCCTACCTCCTCATAAAAGGATCTGCCTCTCGAACGGAGGAGGCTTTCCAGGGAACCCGGAATTCCCTGATCCAGTCCTCCGTCCGTTCGATCAGGGCCTCCAGCCGGAACTCGCGGTCCCCCAGCAGCCCCTGGCGGCGGAACGCGGTCAGGAAGATGAGCAACACCGCCAGACCGATCTGGCTTAAGCCGTAAAGGGGGCCGATGGAGAACGTCCCCACAGTCACCCCGGGTTCCAGGTTCCGTAGCAGCTCGGTCACGCTCATCACCAACAACGTCCCTACGATCGATCCGGTGATGCTGCCCATTCCTCCCACGATCATCATCACGATGATCTCGAAAGTTTTCGAGAAATAAAACGCGTTGGGGGAGAAAGCAGTGAGGAAATGCGCCCACAACCCTCCAGCCACCCCGGTGAAAAAGGCGCTGATCCCGAAGGCGATCAAACGCACCCGCCCGATGGCCACGCCGACACCCTGGGCGCCCCACGGATCGTCCCGCGCCGCCAGAATCTGCAGGCCTAAAGTGGAGTGTTTGAGGCGCCAAGCGATGTAAACATTCAGAGCAGCCCATAGGGCCGCCCAGCTCAGCGTGGTGTAGGGTGGGACGCCAGCGAAGGTGCGCGTGCCACGGGTGAAGGCTTCCGCGTTGATCAAGACCACGCGGGTGATGATCAGGAAGCCCAGGGTGGCCACGGCCACGAAGTGCCCGCTTAACCGCAGGATGGGGATGCCGATCAGCCCTGCCACAAGCGCCGCAAACAGCCCTCCGAGGAGGAGGGCAGGCAGGAAGGGTAGGGCGACCGAGGCCAGCGGCGCCGGCAGGTCCGGGAGGTTCGCCGCCTTCGCTGTCACCGGCAGGGTGAGGATGGCGGAAGTATATGCGCCCAGGGCCATGAAGCCGATGTGGCCCAGGGAGAAGACCCCGGTGAACCCGGTGAAGAGATTGAGGCTCACCACCAGCATAAGGTTGATCAAGAAAAGAACGCTCAGACGTTGCAGGTAAGCGTTCCCGCCCCGCTCGATCACCAGGTAAAGGCCCAGTAGCAATAGGCCTCCAAGGCCGCGCCCCAGCCAGAGCCAGCCTTGCCGAACAGAGATTGCCTTCATCTCAGATCCGCTCCGCTTCTCCATGGCCAAGCACTCCACCCGGGCGCACCAAGAGCAGGAAGATCAGAACAGCATAGACCAGTGCATCGCGATAGCCCACCACCGCGGAAGGCAAGAGCCCCTGCAAGAAGATCTCCAGGGCTCCCAGAAGATATCCCCCCAGCACTGCCCCCGGGATTGTCCCGAACCCGCCGATGACACAGGCCACGAAGGCTTTCAGCACGGGCTCAAAACCCATGCCGGGCTGGACAGTCCCGATGTGGGCCACCCAGAACAGGACGGCCAAGCCGGCCATCGCCGAGCCGATGGCGAAGGCCAGGAGGGTGACCTTCCCCACCTCGATGCCCATCAACTGGGCTGCGGTGGGGTTCTCCGCCGCTGCCCGCATCGCCAACCCTATCCGAGTGCGCGTGACAAAGAAAGCCAGCCCGCCCAGGGCCAGCAGCGCCCCGCCGAAAGCCCACAGATGGATAGAGGGGATAAAAAGATCTCCCCACGGATGAAAGACCTGGGTGAGCAGCGCCGGCATCGGGAAGGGACGGGACCGTGGGGAGAAGAGCAGGACTGCTATGTTCTCCAGAAACACGGCCACCGCGAAGGAGTTGAGGAGCAGGGCCACATCCGGAGCACCTCGGATCGGCCGGTAGGCGATCCGCTCCATTAACACGCCCAGGGCCGCTGCCCCAAGGATGGTCCCCGCAGCGACGAGGGGGAAAGGCAAGCCCCGTTGGAGCAGGAGCAGGCCGATGTAGGCGCCACCCATCATCACTGTCCCGTGGGCGAAGTTGATCAGCCGCATCACAGCAAACACCATCGCCAGGCCCACGGCCATCAGAGCATACTGGCTGCCCAGCCCCAGGGCGTTGATCAGCTGTTGGATCCAGAACTCCAGAGAACCGACGGCATGCATAAGAGGACGATCCTCCTTCCGTCTCAGCGTCCCAGATAGATCCGCACCAGATGAGGGTTCTCCCGCAGGCGGGCGGCCGAATCGGCCAGAACCAGGCGCCCGGCCTCCAGCACATAGGCCCGATCGGCTAAGCCCAGGGCCTTCTCGGCGTTCTGCTCGACGATGAGCATGGTCAACCCCTGGGCCTTCAGCCGGGCCAGGGCCTCAAACACCTCCTCGACCACCCGGGGTGCCAGCCCCAGGGAGGGTTCATCCAGAAGCAGAACCTCCGGCTCCGCCATCAGCGCCCGGGCGATGGCTAACATCTGCTGCTGTCCCCCGGAGAGCAGCCCTGCCCGCTGGTTCAGGCGCTCCTTCAAGACGGGGAAAAGCTGGAGCACCCATTCCAGGTTCCGACGCTCCCGTCCGGGATCCCGCAACCGGTAAGCGCCCAGCCACAGGTTCTCCTCTACCGTGAGGTTCTTGAACACCTGACGACCTTCCGGACACTGGATGATTCCCATCCGGGCGATGGCCGCTGGTGGTCGCCCTGTGATTTCGCTGCCCTTATAGAAAACCTGACCCCGGGCAGGGCGCAGCAGTCCAGAGATCACCCGCAGGGTAGTGGTTTTGCCTGCCCCGTTGGGCCCCAGCAAGGCCACCACCTCCCCGGGCTTTACTTGCAACGAAAGGCCGTGTAAAGCTCGGATCGCTCCGTAGGCCGCATCGATCTCACGCAGCTCCAGGATGGCGGGCTCGCCCAAGGAAGGCCTCCAGCACCAGAGGGTTGTTGCGGATCTCCTCCGGCGTCCCCTCGGCCAGCAGTGTCCCGGAGCTCAGCACGTGAAGGCGCGGGCAGAAGCGCATCACCACCGGCATGTCATGGGCCACCATCACAATGGCCACGCTGCGCTCTTGATGAAGACGGCGCAGCTGCTCCACCAGCGCCTCGCTCTCCTCCGGGTGAAGGCCGGCTGTGGGCTCGTCCAGAAGCAGGAGGGATGGCTCCAGAGCCAGGGCGCGGGCGATCTCCACCCGCCGCTGATCCCCATATGAGAGGGCCGCGGCAGGCCGATTGGCGAGGTGAGCGATCCCCAGCTGTGCCAGAAGATCCATCGCCCGCTCACGCAGCCTTTGAGCCCGCCGCTGCCCCGGCCCAAAGCCAAGCAAGAGCGAATCCAGGTCAGGCGGATGATGAACGGTCATGGCCACCATGACGTTCTCCAGGGCTGTCAGGGAGGGGAACAAGCGGATGTTCTGGAACGTGCGAGCGATCCCCAGCGCCGGGATCCGATGGACAGCCAATCGGGTGAGATCTCGACCGCGAAAGCGAATGGACCCCTCATCCGGCTTCAGGAAGCCGCTCAGGAGATTGATCAGCGTGGTCTTGCCCGCTCCGTTGGGCCCGATCACCCCCAGGATCTCACCCTCCCGGAGGGTCAGGCGATAGTCCTTTAAGGCGATCACGCCCTGAAAACGCTTGGTCAGCCCTTCTACTTCCAGCAGAGGAGCTGATCCTCTTTCCTGCTGGGCTGGCTTTTTATACTCGCCAGGTTGAATCGTCCGAGATCCATGGATGGAACCCGTCGACGCCATCGTCTTGCCCTGCCCCCAGGAGATTCACAAATATGACAGATGTGCAAGTTTGCACTATTGTAGTAAGCACGTTCGAGATTGTCAAGGATCAGTGCGAGGGGATCTCCAGAGCAGAGACCACGAGAGGAGCCGGCTCGGGGCGAGAGGGGATGGGGTTTCTCCGAAACCGGCCCCTTGAAGGGGAGGCCTCTCTCGTCGCGGCCTCCGGGTTCACTCCTCCGCTTCCGCCGCGATCTGGGCGAGCTCCTCCGCCGTCACCGCTTCCACGTTGTAGCGAGAGAGCCCCTCCCGGATGCGGGCCATGACCTCGTCGAAGGACATGGTCACGATCCGCTTGCGACGGATGGGGTTGACCTGAGAGAGCACCGCCTGCTTCAGGAAGGGATAGCGGATGCCCCGCTCGTGCAGGGCTTCCAGGATGGGTTCCAGCATCGCGTCGATGGCTTCGATCACCTGGGCCCGGCGCTCCCGTTCTCCGAGCGCTTCCCGCAACGGCATGTCCAGGAAACCATCCACCTTGCGGAGGATGGGGACGTAGCCCGCGCCGGCGAACCGCTCCTTGCGATCATACAGGATCCCCAGGGTGATGAGATGCGCTTCCTCAAACTGGAAAGCGAAGGCCCGCTCCGGGTCCTCCGGATGCTCCTCCCGCAGGGTTCGATACATCCGGAGAACCTCCAGCGCCTTCTCCCGAAGGTTGTGGGCTTTCTCTGTGTTCAGACCGAGGATGTGATAAGCCACTGCGGGATCCGGGATCAGGATGGCTGTGATCCGGCGGGCGCCAAGCCGGAACATCGCCTCCCGCCGATGGTTGCCGTTAGGGGTCCAGTAGCGGCCGTCCGGGGTTCGGATCGCGACGATGGGGTCGATGAAACGACCGATCGCCCGGATCACCGCTTTCAAGCGCTCCACGTGATGGGGAGAGAGATCCCGCTGATAGGGGGTGGGCTCCACGCGGTCCAACGGCAGCTCCACCAGGAGCTGCCAGCGGCCGCCATAGGGATCCGGATAAACCGCCCACACCACGCCCCCATCCGCCTCCACCTGCTGGGCCAGCTGCTGGATCTCCGCCGGGATCTCCCGGGACATGGGCGCTTCCTCCCCTGTTTCGAATTCCACCCGATACATCATCATTATAACCCTACCTTCAAACCCCAGAGGCCCCACCTTAGAATGTCCGATTTTGGGAAAATTACAGTGTCTTACACAAGAAATGATTTTGATTACATCCATTATCAAAAATTTTGTTGTTGGTTTTGACAGCATGCGCGGGTTTGTGGATAATGAGAGCAGAGTAAGTATTGTCTTTTGTCTTAGACTCCTCGACAGCGTGTCGGGTAGGGGGTCTCCGCCGGAGGCCATCGCGGCGATGAGGAGAAGAGGGAGCCCACGCCCTGTAGGGAAAGTTTCGACGGCCTGGGATCTGGCATTCCCCTTCTCTGATTCATAATAAGGAGGTGCCCCATGGCGAAGTTGCTCCGGGTGAACATGACGGATCTCTCCGTCCGCTTCGAGGAGGTGCCGGAGAAATACGCGTTGCTGGGCGGCCGCGGCCTGACCTCCAGCATCATCTACGATGAAGTCCCCCCGCTCTGCCACCCCCTGGGTCCGGATAACAAACTGATCATCGCGCCGGGCATCGTCAGCGGGACCAAGGCCCCCACCTCCGGCCGGACCTCCTTCGGCGGCAAGTCCCCGCTCACCGGAGGCATCAAGGAGAGCAACGCCGGCGGCCTCTCCTCGCAGAAGATCGCCCGCCTGGGGATCAAGGCGATCATCGTGGAAGGCCAGCCACGGGAGAAGGATCGTTTCTACGTCCTCAAGGTGGACAAGGACGGCGCCCGCCTGCTGCCGGCGGATCACCTGAAGGGCAAGGGGATGTATGAGACCTGCGATCTCCTCTGGAAGGAACACGGGGAGGGCGTGGCCATCATCGGCATCGGCCCCGCCGGGGAGATGCGCATGGCGGCCGCCGGGATCTGCGTCAACGATATGGAGAACACCGCGGGGCGATACGCCGGCCGCGGCGGCCTGGGAGCGGTGATGGGCTCCAAAGGGCTCAAGGCCATCGTCATCGACGATCGGGGCGGGCCGGGCGTCGAGATCAAGAACCCCGAGCTGTTCGAGCGGGGCATCAAGAAGCTCACCCAGGCCTCCCTGACCCACGACGTGACCAAAAAGGGCGGCGCCCTGAACACCTACGGCACCAACGTCCTGGTGAACATCATGAACGAGGCCGGCGGCTACCCCACCCGCAACTTCTCCTCCGGCCGCTTCGAGCTGGCCTCCCAGATCAGCGGCGAGACCAAGGCCGAGATCATCCACAAGCGCAACGGCGAGGGGATGACCGGCCATCCCTGCCACCCCGGTTGTATCATCCAGTGCTCCGACCGCTGGGCCAACCCGGACGGGACCTTCAAGGTCTCGGTGATGGAGTATGAGTCGGTCTGGGCGCTGGGCGCCAACTGCGGGATCGGGGACCTGGATAAGATCGCCGACCTGATCTGGCTTTGCAACGACATCGGGGTGGACACCATCGAGATGGGCGACACGCTGGCCGTGGCCATGGAGGCCGGACTGCTGGCCTTCGGCGACGCGGACACCGCCATCCGCCTCCTGAACGAGGAGGTCCGGCATGGCACCCCGCTGGGCCGCATCCTGGGCAACGGCTGCGTCTTCACCGGCCGCGCCTTCGGCGTCACCCGCATCCCGGCCGTCAAAGGGCAGGGGATGCCCGCCTACGAGCCCCGGGCGGTCAAAGGGATCGGCGTGACCTACGCGACTTCCACGATGGGCGCCGATCACACCGCCGGCTACACCATCGCCCCGGAGATCCTGGGCGTGGGCGGCAAGGCGGATCCCTTCGCCGTCCAGAAGGCGGACCTCTCCCGAGCCTTCCAGGCCACCACCGCCTTCATCGACTCCACCGGCTATTGTCTCTTCGATGCCTTCTGTGTGCTGGACATCCCCGAGGGCTTCGAGGGGATGGTGGAGTCGTGCGCCGGCGTGCTGGGGGTGAACTGGACCACCCAGGATGCCATCCGCCTGGGATATGAGATCATCCGCAAGGAGCGGCTGTTCAACGAGGCCGCCGGCTTCACCAAGGCCCATGACCGCCTCCCCGACTTCATGACCAAGGAGCCGCTCCCGCCCCACAACACCGTCTTCGACGTCCCGCCGGAGGAGCTGGACGCGGTCTATGACTTCAGCAAGTGGCCTAAGGAGGTCGTGGGGGAGGTCGCGGCCTGAGCGGTTCTCTCCCGGAACGCGATGCCGAAATCGGGGGATGGGTGGGTGTTCCGGACACCTGCCCATCCCCTTGTTATCCCTCCAGGACCGGAAGGGTTGCGCTCCACGATCCGCGATGATCGAGATCCATCTATATGGCGATCTCCGTCACTATATCGGCCAGGAGGATCCGCGGCAGGATGCGGTCGCCCTCCTGCCCTATCGCCCCGGCATGACGGTGGCCGAGGCCCTGCGGGATCTGGGAGTTCCCCTCGAGGAAGCCCGGCATATCTTCATCAATGGGCTCTACGACCCGGAAGGGATGCGGCGGGCCCTGCGGGAGGGCGATCGCATCGGCGTTTTCCCTCAAAACATGACCATGCCGCACATCCGCCTCTTCGCCCCCCGCGCGACCCGTGAAGGATGAACGTTCGCGCCGGGGCCGTCCCATCGCCCGGAACAGGAGGGCCAGGAGATGATCGAGGTGCATCTCTACGGGGAGCTGCGACGTTACGCCGGAAAGACGGATCCACGGGAGGAGGCAGTGCTCTGGATCCCCTATCGGGAGGGGCTGACGGTGGCGGATCTCCTGCGGGAGCTCGGCATCGATCCGGAGCGTGAGGTGAGCAACATTTTCATTAACGGGCGCTACGATTACCATGCGCGCTCCCGTCTGCTCCGAGACGGCGACCGCCTGGGAGTCTTCCCTCGCAATATGGGGATGTTGTATTGTTAGGCGGATGAAAGACCCATCGCGCCGGAGGCGTGAGGAAGGATGCAAGTTAAGGTTCAGGTTTATGCGATCCTCCGTCAGTATATCCCGGGTGCCTACCAGGGACCCCTGATCCTGGAAGTCCCGGAGGGGACGACGGTCGGGCAGCTGATTGAGCGCTTGCCCATCCCCCGGGAGCTGGCCCGGGTGGTCTTCGTCAACGGGATCCGTCAGGAGCCGGATTGGGTGCTCCGGGAGGGAGACGAGGTGGGGATCTTCCCGCCGATCGCGGGAGGCCACCCGAACCCGGCGTGAAGGATGCCGCGGCTCCCATCCCAATCCTCGACAGGGCGAAGGGTCTCGTTTTAGAATAAAGACGATGATCCAAAACTCGCGGAGGTGCACCATGGCGCATACCCTTCCCCCGTTGCCTTACCCGTATGATGCCCTCGAGCCTTACATCGACGCACAGACGATGGAGATCCACCACACCCGACACCACCAGGCGTATGTCAACAACCTGAACGCCGCCCTGGAGAAATATCCCGAGCTCCAGGACGTGCCGGTGGAGACCCTCCTGCGCAACCTCCCCAGCGTCCCCGAGGACATCCGGGAGGCGGTGCGCAACAACGGCGGCGGCCATCTGAACCACAGCATGTTCTGGACATTGATGAAGCCAGGCGGGGGCGGGGAGCCGAGCGGCGCCCTGGCCGAGGCCATCGCCAAGGCCTTCGGGAGCTTCGCCAACTTCAAGGAGCTCTTCACCAAGGCGGCCCTGGGCCGCTTCGGCAGCGGCTGGGCCTGGCTCAGCATGACCGCCTTCGGGAAGCTGGTGGTGCACTCCACCCCGAACCAGGACAACCCGGTGATGGAAGGCCTGATCCCCCTGCTGGGCCTGGACGTCTGGGAGCATGCCTACTACCTGAAATACCAGAACCGGCGGGCGGATTACGTCCAGGCCTGGTGGAACGTGGTGAACTGGGATCAGGTGGCCGCCAACTACGCGAAGGCCCTCGAGGCCATCCGCACCGGCGTCCGCGCCTGAACTCTCCTGCGAGGAAGAGGCGCCGTCCGAAGATCCGCGAGCCCGGTCCGAGAAGGCCGGGCTCGCGCTGGTTTTCCCCGGCGCGGTTGCCGGGAGGCCAAAAGCATGCCAGGATGAACGCGAGGACGTTCGGGAGGGGTTTCGAATGGGCTACGCGCCGCTGACCCTCCAGGAGGTCGCACGGCGGATCCGGGAGGCTCTGACGGATCCCGAAGGGGGAGAAGCGGACGCCTGGCTGCCGATCCGGGAGTTCCTGGATGATTTCCGCGCCGCTGCCCCGGAGGTCCGGCAGGCCATGATCGAGGCCCGCCCGGAGCCCACCGGGGACCCCCGTTTCGACGCCTACCTGGCGGCCCTGGCCGAACACCTGGCCGTTCGTCACGGCCTGAGGGTCCCCCGGTGGGTGGAGGAGCCCGGGCGCTTCCTGGACCGCTGGTGGTTTCCCACCCGCTTCCGCAGCCTGCATGCCATGGCCCTGGTGGAGAGCCCCGCGGCCTTCCGGCGGCGCGGGATCTTTGTGGATCATACGGAACTGGAACGGTGTTAAGGAGATGGATCGGGCGGAGATCCTCACGCTGAACGGAGGGGAGCCCGATGGCGCCTTTGACGGAGCTGCGCGCTCGTGGTCAGTTGGTCTGGCTGGATGAGATCCGCCGGGAGTGGCTGGAGGATGGAACTTTGAAGGAGCTGATCCGGCGAGGGGTGACCGGCCTCACCAGCAATCCGACCATCTTCGAGCGGGCCATCACGTCCAGTCCGGCCTACGACGCCGCCATCCGAACCCATCTCCTCCGGGATCCCGAGCTGGAAGTTGCCGCCCTTTATGAAGCCCTGGCGGTCGAGGACATCCGCATGGCCGCGGATCTGCTGCGGCCGGTCTATGAGGCGACGGAGGGCGGTGACGGCTATGTGAGCCTGGAGGTCTCGCCTCACCTGGCCCACGACACGGAGGGGACCATCGCCGAGGCCCGGCGGCTGTGGCAGGCGGTCGATCGGCCCAACCTGATGATCAAGGTCCCCGCCACCCCGGCGGGGATCCCGGCCATCGAGGCCCTGATCGCCCAGGGGGTGAACGTCAACGTCACGCTCATTTTCTCTCCCACCCACTACGAGGCTGCAGCGGAAGCCTACTGGCGAGGCCTGCGGCGGCGGGCGGAGAGGGGCGGGGATCTTCGATCGGTGGCCTCCGTGGCCTCCTTCTTCATCAGCCGCATCGACACCGCGGTCGACCGCGCCCTGGAGGCCCTGGGGACGCCGGAGGCCCTTGCGCTGCGGGGACGGATCGCCGTGGCGGTGGCGAAGCAAGTCTACCGCCGCTTTCGGGAGCGTTTCCTCCCGGAGGCCTTTCCGGAGCTGGCCGCGCGGGGGGCGCGGGCACAGCGGGTCCTGTGGGCCAGCACCAGCACCAAGAACCCGGCTTATTCCGACGTGAAATACGTGGAGGAGCTGATCGGACCGGACACGGTCAACACGATGCCTCTGGCCACGCTTCAGGCCTTTGAGGATCACGGCCGGGTGAGCGGGGACACGGCCCTGGAGGGCTGGGAGGAGGCGAAGGCGGATCTGGCAACCCTCGCCCGGCTGGGGATCGACCTGGAGAGGATCCTGGAGCAGCTCCAGGTCGAGGGGGTGGCGGCCTTCGTTCGCTCCTACGATGCCCTCCTCGCCGCCCTGGAGGGGAAGCGCGCGCAGTTGCTCTCGATCCAAGAGGGGAGGTGAGCGATGCATCGCGCCCGCACCGACGCGTTGCCCGGTTTTCGCGCCGGGGATCTGACCCTGCGGCCGTTCACAGGGGAGCGCACCATGGTGGTGCGCGTGGAGGCGCCGGCCGGCGCGGTGGTCCCGGCCCATGCCCATCCCCACGAACAGATCACCCTCGTCCTCCAGGGGCGCCTGCGGCTGCGGATGGCGGGGGAGGAGACGGAGCTCGGGCCAGGGGAGATCGTGCACATCCCCTCGGGGGTGGAGCACGAGGTCACGTTCCTGGAGGACGCTCTGGTCTTCGATGTGTTCCAGCCCCCTCGGGAAGATTTCCTCGAGCGCCTGCAGATGACGGCGCTGATCGAATAGAACCCGAGCTCGGGGCGCTCCCTGCTGTAGGAGCGGCTTTAGCCGCGACCCTGGCTTCAGCTGAAGACGGAAGACTCGGGATTGTGGGAAGCGGCTTCATCCGTGACCTTCTGAGATCTTGAAGGCAGGTTCGGGGCGAAAGCCCCTCCTGCAAAAATCAATCCTGTAGGGGTGGCTTCAACGCGACCGATCCGCCGAACACCTGGAGGGAAGCGATGGCGGGATCCTGGACCTCCGCCTATCGGCGTCTGATCCTGCAGGAGACCGAGCCGGGCATTCTGGAGATCATCCTGCATCAACCGGAGACCCTCAACGCGCTGGACGCGGTGGCCCATCGGGAGCTGACGTATGTCTGGCGGGAGATCGACGCGGATCCCTCCGTGCGAGTGGCGCTGGTGCGGGGGGCGGGGCAGGCGTTCTCCGCCGGGGGCGATTTCTCCCTCATCGAGGAGATCATGACGGATCCCCGGGCGTGCCTTCGGGTCTGGAAGGAGGCGCGGGATCTGGTTTACAACGTAATCCACTGCGAGAAGCCCATCGTCTCCGCCATCGAGGGTCCGGCAGTGGGGGCGGGCCTGGCGGTGGCCCTGCTGGCGGACATCTCGGTGGCGGCCCGCGGGGCGCGCCTTCTGGACGGCCATGTGCGCCTGGGGGTGGCGGCGGGGGACCACGCCGTGCTGGTCTGGCCGTTGCTGATCGGCATGGCCAAGGCGAAATATTACCTGCTCCTCAACGAGCCCCTCACCGGCGAGGAGGCGGAGCGGCTGGGGCTGGTTTCGTTGTGCGTGGAAGATGGGAAGACCTACGAGGTGGCCCTGGAGATCGCCCGGCGCCTGGCCCGGGGAAGCGCCTCTGCCATCCGCTGGACCAAATACGCCCTCAACAACTGGTTCCGACTGGCAGGCCCCCTCTTCGACGTCTCCACCGCCCTGGAGTTCCTGGGCTTCCGCCTCCCCGATGCCCGGGAGGGCCTTCAAGCCCTCCGGGAGAAACGGCCACCCCGCTGGCCGCTGGAGGATCTCGCCTCGGATTGAAAGGGAAAGGAGGGTAAGCCGAAATTCGTTTCGTCTTACCCTATGTCCGCAAACCCTTGTTGAGGAGGTGACCCATGCGCTGGGAAATTGCCCCGGAGCGGACTTATCCGGTGTTGCGCATCTTCCTGGAGCAGGGAGAAGAGGTGATCGCCGAGCCCAGCGCGCTTCTCCTCATGCAAGGACCCGTGCGGGTGGATACGGGCATCCGAGGCGGGCTCCTTCAGGGGCTGATGCGCTCCTTGCTGGGAGGAGAATCCATTTTCCTCAATACTTTCCGAGCGGAAGGCCCGGCCCAGGTATGGCTCGCGCCGGCGGGCATCGGCGACATCCACTACGTCCCCTTAAACGGGGAGTCCTTTGTTCTGCAGGATTTCGCTTACCTGGCGCACCATGGTTCGGTGGAAGTTTCGGTGGCCTGGAGAGGTTTCCGGGGCTTCCTGACCGAGGGAGAGCTGGTGTGGCTGAAAGTCCATGGCACCGGAGGCGTGTGGGTCAGCGCGTTTGGGGCCATCGAGGAGATCGAAGTGCCGGCCGGGGAGACCGTCACGGTGGACAACTTCCACTTTGTAGGGATGGTGAAGGGAGCTCAACCGCAGATCCGCATGGTTGGGGGCTTGAAGACCATCCTCTTCGGCGGCGAGGGCCTGGTGGTGGATGTGAAGGGGCCTGCCCGCCTCCTGATCCAAAGCCGGCATATGGTCTCCCTGGCGCAGATCCTCCTTCCGATTATCCGTCGACATGTCCGTTCGGGCGGGAAATAAGGCCTCAGACGGTTAGGGGCCTTCGCGAGTTGGGCGGGAGGCTCCCAGCCTTTTTGAAACAGCAGCATAACTCTGTCTCCAGCCGACCCTCTTGACAATTCCCTTCTTTCCCATTACACTGGAATTGAATCGTTTCAATCCCGGGGGTGGGATGGCGACGATCCGGGATGTGGCGCGACGAGCGGGGGTTTCCCCGGCCACGGTCTCCTATGTGCTGAACAACTCGGGGCCGGTGCGCCCGGAGACCCGGGAGCGGGTGTTGCGGGCCATCGCCGAGCTGGGTTACCACCCCCACGCCGGCGCCCGTCAGCTGAAACGCCGCCGCACGGACACCATCGGCCTGATCCTCCCCACCGGCGAGCGCCGCCTCAGCGACCCCTTCTTCCTTGAACTGATCCATGCCCTCGGCGATGCCTGCGCCACCCATCAGCTGGACCTCCTGATCGCCACCTGCCGGGACCCCGCCGCCGACCTGCGCCTGATCGATCGCCTCTTCAAGGGACGCCGGGTGGACGGCTTCATCCTGATCGACCTGCAGCGCCACGACCCCCGCATCCCCCACCTCCAGGCTGCGGACATCCCCTTCGTGGCCTTCGGGCGGATCGAGGGCGATGGGGAATTCCCCTGGGTGGATGTGGATGGGGCGGCCGGGATGCGGGAGGCAGTCGCCTACCTGGTTGGGAAAGGGCATCGCCGCATCGCCTACCTGAGCCCCCCGCTCTCCTTCACCTTCGCCCACCATCGCTTCCAGGGCTACCGGCAGGGCCTGCTGGAAGCCGGCCTCCCCTTCGATGAAGATCTCGTCCGGATCACCCGCCTGACGATCGAAGGGGGCTACGAGGCCGCCCGAGCGCTCCTGGAGGCCGGGATCCCCTTCACCGCCCTGATCGCCGCCACCGACCTGATGGCCCTCGGGGCGATGCGCGCGCTGCATGAGGCCGGGCGGACCCCCGGACAGGATGTGGCCGTGATCGGCTTCGACGACATCCCGATGGCCGCCCAGGCCCACCCACCCCTCACCACCCTGCGCCAGCCCATGGACCAAATCGGCGAAGGCCTGGTCCGCACCTGGCTGGCCGCCGTCAACGGAGAATCCCCACCCCCGATCCTGATCTCACCGACCCTGATCCGCCGGGAGTCGGCCTGAGCCCACTCCGTAACCACGAACCCGGCTCTTTGAATTTCAATGCGGATTGAAACGTTTCGAATGGAGGACCGATGCGGTTGCCGCGGGATTATTACCACGTGTTTCTGGGGAACGGACACGACGCGGTGCTGATCGGCTACACCGGGGCGATGGTGCCGGACCGCCCGCCGAACGGCTGGCATCCCTATCTGGATCGCTGCCAGTGGTATAAGTCCGACCGCTACTACCCCGAGGACCGCCTGGTGGATGTGGTTCCCCCGCGCCGTCCGCCTTTCGCCGCGGCGCTGCCGAAATCCGGGAAGCCCTGGGCCGAGCTCGCCCCCCTGGGCTACACCGCCTACGAAGTAGAAGTCGAGGGACAGCCGGGCCATGTCCGGGGCTTCACCCAGACCTTCGTCCCCGAGGAAGGGACGGTCTATACCACGGTGGACTGGGGGGTGGCTCGGGCGGAGGTGGTTACTTTCCTGTGCCCCGACCGCCCGCTTCTGGTGATCCGTTACCGCTTCAACCGGCCGGTCCGCCTCCGGGCCTTCGCCGCCCCTGGCGTATGGCATGAAGAGGGCTATGAGACGGATCCCTTCGACGCCCTCACGTTCCTGGAGGACCGTGCGGCGGCCTTCTACCGGCTGGGGCCTTATCAGGGTTTCATCGAGGTCGCCCTCTCGGGAGCGCAGCGGTGGGGGCGAGAGGGGAAGGTCTGGTGGCTGGAGGGGGAGGGGACGCACTTCACCCACTACTTCGCCATCGCCGACGACTACGCAGGCCCCCTGGACACCGAGGTCATCCCCCGGGCGATGGAAGAGGGACCGGAGGCGCTGCACGCCCGCGCCCGTTCCTTCTGGCAGGCCTACTTCTCCGTCTCCCGTTTCGAGATCCCCGCGCCCGACTTCCAGCGGGTCTACCGGACCAGCCGGTATCTCTTCAAGGCCATCCAGAACCCGGCCTCCGGAGGGCTCCCGGTGGGCAACCTGCGGCTGACCTGGTCCTCCCACCTCTTCTGGGACGCTTACTTCATCCATCGGGCGCTCCTGGAGGCCAACCACGTGGCGGAGGGAGAGGCCGCTGTTGGGTTTTTCCTGCGCACCCGGGAGGCCGCCGCGCGCCACGCGCGGGAGGATTTCGGCGCCCCCGGTCTGAAATGGGACTGGGAGCTGACCCACCGCGGGGAGCCCGCTTACGGCATCTGGGTGCACCAGAAGGAGCAGGTCCACAACAACGCGGCCTACGCCAACATGCTGCTCCAGCACTACCTCTTCACCCGGGACCGCCGGATCCTGGAGGCGGTGTTCCCTCTGCTGGAGGGCCTGGCGACCTTCTTCCTCCACGCGGTGGTGGAGGAGACGCCCCGGGGCCTGGAGATCCGCCCCATGGTCGGGGTGGACGAGCGGCCGGTGCGGGTGCGCAACGAGGGGATCACCCTGGCCGGCACCATCCGTCTGCTGGAGGGCTATGTCGAGGCGGCCCGCTGGCTGGGTCGGGAGAACGGCCTGGCCCGTCGCAGCGCCGAGGCTGCCGCGCGCCTGCGCCGGACGCTGGACGGCCTCTACAACGGCCGCTACTTTCAGGCCTCAGAGGACGAGGATCGCCTCAACGTGAGCAGCCTGGCCCCCATCTATCCGATGGAGGTGATCCCTCCGGAGGACCCGCGGGCCCTCCGGACGGTGCGGGCGTATCGGGCCCGTTACGCCGGACGGATGGTCGGGCACGGGAACAACGAGTGGGGCTTCCCCTGGGCCGCGGCGATGCTGGCCACCCTTCAGGCCTGGCAGGGCGACGGGGAAGGAGCCTGGCAAACGTTGCAGGAGCTCCGCCCCGCTTTCTCGCTGCACGGGGGGATCGCGGAGACGGTGGATGAAGAGGGCCGGTGGAACATGCAATATTTCGCCACCGCCCACGGGGCGCTGTGCACCGCCTTGCATCACTTGGTGGTTCAGACGCGGGCGGACCGCCTGGTCATCGGGCGTTCGATCCCTCCGGAGTGGGAGTCCGGATCCTGGGAGAACCTGCGGGCCCACGGCCTGCTCGTTTCCGGCCGCTGGGATCTCCGGCAAGGCTTCCTGGAAGCGGTCCTTCGCAACCCCACGGCGGAGCCGCTTTCCATCCGGCTTCAGATCGGAGAGATGGACAGGGTTGTCTCCGTTGCGCCGGGGACGGCACAGCGGTTCCAGATCCCATTACCTGAAAGGAGGCTGCCATGAAAAGGTTCCTGCTCCTGCTCGCGGTCCTGGCCCTGGCCGTGACGGCCTGCGCGCCGGCGGCCACCCCCACCCCCGCCGTCACCCGGGAGGTGGTGGTCACCCGGGTGGAGGTCACCAAGGAGGTGGAGAAACCGAAGGTCACCGTGCGGCTCTCCGGTTGGGCGGCCAACCCTCAGGAAACGGCCCTGCTGGAGTCCCTGCTGTATCGTTGCTCCCTCAAGAACCCCGACGTCGTGGTGAAATACGAGCCGATCACCGGGGACTACTGGGCCAAGATCAAGACCCTGGTCGCCTCTAAGGAGGAACCGGACATCTACTACATGGACATCTTCCAGTTCCCCTTCTTCGCCGCCAAGGGCGTTCTGGTCCCCCTCGACGACTATATGGCGAAGTCCGGCGTGAAGAAGGAGGATTTCATCAAGACACTGATCGATGCCTTCACCGGGCCGGACGGCAAGGTCTACGGCATCCCCAAGGACTTCAACACCCTGGCCCTGTTCTACAACAAGGACCTCTTCGCCAAGGCCGGGATCCCGGAGCCCAATGAGAACTGGACATGGGACGACCTCAAGGAGGCCGCCCGCAAGCTCTCGGATCCGGCCAAGGGCATCTACGGCCTGGGCGTCCCGCCTGACCCCGGCCGCTTCCCGATCTTCGTCTTCCAGAACGGGGGTCGCATCATGAAGGAGGACTTCAGCGACACCCTGCTGGACAGCCCGGAGGCCGTTGAGGCGGCGCGGTTCTATACCTCCTTCCGGGCGGAGAAGATCGGGGCCATCCCCTCGGACGTGGGGGTGGACTGGCAGGGGACGGCCTTTGGGCAGGGGAAGCTGGCGATGGTCTTCGAGGGCGGCTGGCTGATCCCCTACCTGCGGGAGCAGTTCCCCACCTTAAAGTGGGGCGCGACCTTCCCGCCGAAGGGCCCCAAAGGGCGAGGGAACCTGATCTTCACTGTGGCCTACGTGATCTCCAAGAACAGCAAGAACCCGGAGGCCGCCTGGAAGACCATCGAGTGCCTCACCAGCGAGGAGAGCCAGACCGTGGTGCTCTCCACCGGGTTCGCCCTGCCGTCCCGCGCCAAACTCACCGAACACGAATACTTTAAGACCCATCCGGAGTCCCTGGTGATCTTCAAAGGCGCGGAGTTCGGCACGCCCTTCATGTGGGGCCTGCGGGGGGATGTGGTGAACGAGCAGATGGGCAAGGCCCTCGAGCGGATCTACCTGGAAGGCCAGGACGTGGCCGCCAGCCTCAAGCAGGCCGCTGAGGAGATCCGCAAGGCCCTCAAGGAACAGCAATAACCACGGAGCGGGGGGCGGGCCTCCTGGGCCCGCCCCCCAAGGGGGAAGCGATGGCCCGGAAGTGGCGCCGGCGGCTGGGGGAGTGGATCGCCGCTTATGTCCTGCTCGCGCCCTATCTCTTCGTCTTTCTGGTCTTCAACGTCTTCGCCATCGCCTACGCCCTCTATCTCTCCTTCACCTACTTCGATCTCTTCAGCCCACCCCGCTGGATCGGGCTGGGAAACTACCTTTACCTGCTCCAGGACCGTCTCTTTCTGCAGAAGGCCGTCCCCAACACCCTCAAATATGTGGCCGTGGTGGTTCCCACCCAGACGATTATCAGCCTGCTGCTGGCCTTCGCCTTAGATCAGGAGATCAAGTTTCGCCGCTTCTTTCGCACGCTCTTTTATGTGCCTTCGGTGACCTCCTCAGTGGTGATCAGTCTGATCTTCCTCTGGTTGTTCAAGAAGACCGGGGTGATCAATCAGATCCTGGGTCTCTCCATCGACTGGCTCAACAGCCCCGTCTTCGCCCTGCCGACCATCATGATGGTCAACATCTGGTCCACCACCGGGACCATGATGGTGATCTTCCTCGCCGGCCTCCAGGACATCCCGGTGACCTACTATGAGGCGGCGATGATCGACGGGGCGAACCGCTGGCAGATGCTCCGCCACATCACGATCCCGCTGCTGCGCCCGGTGATCTTCTTCGTCGTGACCATGGGGGTTATCGGCTGCTTTCAGGTGTTCGATCAAATTTACGTGATGACCGCCGGGGGGCCGCTGGACTCCACCACCACCATCGCCTACCTGATCTACAAGTGGGCCTTCCAGAGCACCACGCCCTTCATGGGGCGGGCCTCGGCGGTGGCCTTCGTGCTGGCGGCGATGATTCTCATCGTGACCGTGATCCAGCGCCGCCTGATCGAGCGTCCGACGGAGGTGTGAGATGGCGGCTGAGGCGATGGCGCCGGCCAAACCGGCGGTGCGCTACCGGGACGAGTTCGCATGGTGGGATCGCATCAAGAAGCCGCTTTTTTACGGGGTGCTCATCGGCTGGTCGATCATCGCCGTGACGCCTTTCTACCTCACGGTGGTCTTCTCCCTCAAGCCCCTTACCCATCTTTACGAGGCGCCCTTCTTCTGGCCGACCCCCTTCACCCTGGAGAACTATCTCAAGGTCGTCACTGAGTTCCGACACCTCTTCCCCCGCTGGATGCTCAACAGCGCCCTGGTCGCGGGGCTGCTCGCCGTGGTCCGCACCCTCTTCTGCGCCATGGGGGGTTACGCCTTCGCCCGGCTGCGCTTCCCGGGGCGGGATCTCCTCTTCTGGGCCATGCTGATCACGATGATGATCCCCGGCCAGGTCACCCTGATCCCCAACTTCTTGATCGTTCGCCAGATGAAGCTCCTGGACAGCCTGCTGGCCCTGATCGTGCCGGGGATCGCGGGGGCCTTCGGGGTCTTCATGATGACCCAGTTCTACAAGAACCTCCCCCGGGAGCTGGAGGAGGCGGCGATGATCGACGGGGCCGGGTGGTTCACCATCTTCTTTCGCATCGTCCTGCCCATCAGCCGGCCGGCCCTGCTCACCCTGGCCCTCTTCACCTTCCAGGGGGAATGGAACGCCTTTATGTGGCCCCTGATCGTGCTCAACTCGCCGGAGAAGTTCACCCTGCCCCTGGGCCTGAGCTGGTTCAAAGGGGAATACTACACGGTTTACTCTGTGGTCCTGGCCGGATCGATGTTTAATAGCGTCCCCATCCTCCTGCTCTTCTTCCTGTTCCAGGGGTATTTCACCCGGGGCATCGCCATCACAGGGCTGCGGGAGGGATAAGCGGGAGCCCAGCACTCCTGTTGACCACCTGGATCTGGAGGTGCCAGGACAAGGCGAGGCGGGCTGCTCAGGGGATCATCGCCCGTTCATCGGGAAGTTGCTTCTCTCCGGAAGGAGCTTCAGACTCAGCCATTCGACGCAGGAAGTCCGCGAACCGTTCCAGATCCTGTCGCAGACGCTCCAGACAGGGCCCCACGCTCTCCGCCAGCTCCCGCAACCGCTCCGGCTTCAGACGGAAGGCATAGATATGGCGCACGAGATGGCGGAATCCCCGATATTCGTCCAAGCATTCTCGCGTCTCCCGGGAGAGGACCGGCGGGCGGATCCCCGGGATCTCCGCGGACATCTGCACCAGCAGGTCCCGATGCCAGTCCGGCCCTCCGGGCCGATGTCCGTCGATCTCACGGGCGATCTCCTCGAAGATCCGTTCCGCTCCCGTGTAGAACCCGTGGAGGTTTAGCGCAACGCCATCCCAGTAGCCGTCATCCCCGGTTCGCAGGGCCTTCTCGCAGAGCTCCTGGGCCCGCTGAGCGAAGCGGGCGATCTCCATCAGCTCCTCGCGTATCCACCCGATGAGCGCAAGAAAGCGGGCCTTCACAGCAGCACCCCCTCCCGTTCGATCCGGCGGCGGAGGGAAGGCGGAGCGTCCTCGAGCCGCACCACATCGATGGGGAACTCGGGATCCAGCGCCTGGAGCCGGCCGACCGCCCGGCACAGATCCCGCTCCGCGAGGCCGACGACCGCCAGATCGATGTCGGAGCGCTCGTCCAGCTGGTCGCGGACCAGGGAGCCGAAGGCCCAGACCTGCCGGACGCCGAAGGTTTCCTTGAGGAACCAAGCCGCGCAGGCCGCCACGCGCCAGGCTCGCTCCCGCCGCTTCGCCCGTTCAAGCCGGCGGACCTGCTCCCGGCGCCGCCATCCCGTCCGATAGCCTTCCAGATCATCCAGGCGCTCGCTCATCTCTCCCCCGCACAATCCGCATCTCTCCTAGAACTCATCTCAAAACCCGGCGTCCGGTTGGAGTATACTCGGTCTCTGGACAACCTGCCTGGGAGGGGAAGACCGATGGGGTTTCAGGAGCTGACGGATGAGCAGTGGGCTTTCATTGCGCCCTTGCTGCCGCCCAGGGCCAAAACCGGGAGACCTCGGGTGGATGACCGCAAGGTCCTCAACGGGATCCTGTATGTGCTGGTTACAGGCTGCCGGTGGTGCGATATGCCCCGCCCATATGGCGCCTATCAGACTGCCTGGCGGCGGTTTCGGGAACTTCAGGAAAAGGGGGTCTGGCACCAGATCCTGCAAGCCCTTCTGGACTGGGGGTATACGCTGGGGAAGGTGAAGGTGGAGGCGGTGGCGGTTGATTCCACGCTGGTGGAGGCGAAAAAAGGGGGGAAGGTGTAGGAGTAGATGGGCATAAGAAGCGAAAAGGGACGAAAGTGCACGTTTTGGTGAATGAAGATGGGCTTCCCTTGAGTGTGGTGGTGGGGCCTGGGAATGAGCACGATCGTCGTCGGTTGGAGGAGGTGCTGGGGGGCTTGCGGGTGAAGAAGAGCGGGAGGGGGCGGGCGCGGACGCGGCCGAAGGTGATATATGCGGATGCGGCCTATGATGCGAAGGCGATTCGGGAGGGGTTGCGGCGGCGGGGGAAGGGAACCCGAGGGGGAAAGCGGGCGTTCCGGCGTCGGAAGGCCGATCGGAAGGCTCGAAGCAGCGTGGAGCGGTTCTTCGGATGGCTGAAAGGAGGGTTCCGAAGGTTGACGGTTCGGCACGAAAGGCGGCTTGCCACCTTCCTGGCCTTCGTCCTCCTCGCCTGCTTCCTCATCGCCTGGAGAATTTTGAGATGAGTTCCTACAATAATGAGGCGCTTCGCTTGGATGCGCCAGTTCCCCCACTCGAAAAGAACGAGCGACGGTCGGCCCTTTTGTCCGGTATCATGAAAGCAGTCCGATCAGGAAATCCGAACGGAGCGCCCATCGATGGATCTTCGGAAAGCCCTCCTCGCCATCCGTTTTGTGGGTCTGCGCACGGCGCTGCGGGCGGTGCGGGCCGCCCGGGAGCGAGACCGCTGGGAGGGCAGGGGGGTATCTGAGCCTGCGGCGTGGTCGCCGGTGAAGCCTTTGCAGCGGATGATCCCTCTCCCGGACGGCGCCCGCTTCACCGGTCCGGACGCCGAGCTGGAGATCCGCTTTCTGGCCCCGGATGTCGTCCGCCTCACCTGGACCCCGGGCGTTCTCCCGTTGCCTTACGCGATCGTTCGGGAGCGTCTGGAGGAGGTTCGCGTGGCGCGTGGTGAGCAAGCGGACGGATGGACGCTGGAGAGCGAGGCCCTGGGCCTGGAGGTCCGAGCCGATGGGGGGATCCGTTTCCGCGATGGCGCGGGGAGGATCTGGCGGGTGGAGGACCCGCCGGAGCGCCGCGGGGAGGCGTGGCGGCATCGCGTTCGGCTCCGCCCGGAGGAGCGGCTCTACGGCCTGGGGGAGCGGGCCGCGCCCCTCAACCGTCGCGGCCGGATTTACCGCATGTGGAATCGAGACCCCGGCGGAAGCTACGGCCCCGGGGCCGATCCCCTCTACCTGGGCATCCCTCTCTGGCTCAGCCTCCACGCCGAGGGCGCGTATCTGGTCTTCTACGAAAACCCCTTCGAGGCTTCGTTCGATTTGGGAGCCTCCGAGCCCGATGCGGCATGGGTGACCTTCACGGGGGGCGCGCTGCGCGAATACGTGTTCTACGGGCCGCCCTCGCGGCTGCTGGAGCGTTACACCGCCCTCACCGGCCGGCCCCCGCTGCCGCCCCGCTGGGCCCTGGGCTTCCACCAATCCCGCTGGAGCTACGAAAGCGCGGAAGAAGTCCGCGCCGTGGCCCGGGGGTTCCAGGACCACGGCCTTCCGCTCCACGCCATCCACCTGGACATCGACTACATGGACGGCTATCGGGTGTTCACGGTGGACCGTCGACGGTTCCCCGATCTGTCGGAGCTGATCCGCGAGCTGGAAGGGCAGGGGATCCGGACGGTGGTGATCGTGGACCCCGGGGTGAAGGCCGATCCGGGCTACGCCGTGTATCGGGAAGGGGTGGCGCGGGGGATGTTCTGTCGGTTGCCGGACGGCCGGCTCTACCGCGGGCTGGTGTGGCCGGGCTGGTGCGTCTTCCCCGACTTCACGGATCCGGAGGTCCGGGCGTGGTGGGGGGAACACTACCGCGCCTTCCTGGAGGCTGGCGTGGCGGGCTTCTGGCACGACATGAACGAACCCACGGCCTTCGTCGCCTGGGGCGAGCCCACCTTCCCGCGTCGCGTGCGCCACGCGATGGAGGGACGAGGAGGGGATCATCGGGAGGCGCACAACCTCTACGGCCTGCTGATGAACCGGGCGGCCTGGGAGGCGCTGCGGCGGCTGCAACCGGATCGCCGCCCCTTCCTGCTCACCCGCTCGGGATGGGCCGGGATCCAGCGTTATGCATGGACCTGGACCGGGGACGTGGAGAGCTCGTGGGCGGCGCTGCGCCAGACCCTCGCCACCGTCCTGGGCCTGGGGCTCTCCGGGGTCCCGTATAGCGGGCCGGACATCGGGGGGTTCAGCGGGGCGCCCTCGGCGGAGCTGTTCATCCGGTGGTTCCAGGCCGCGGCGTTCATGCCCTTTTTCCGGAACCATGCGGCGAAGGGCACGCCCCGGCGCGAGCCCTGGGTCTTCGGCGAGCCCGTCCTCTCCATCGCCCGCGCCTTCCTGCGCCTGCGGGTCCGCCTGCTGCCGTATCTTTACACCCTGGCCTGGGAGGCCGCTCAGACCGGGGCGCCGCTGGTCCGCCCGCTGTTCTGGCTGAGCGAGCAAGACCCCGCGCTGTGGGAGATCGAAGATGCGTTTCTCCTGGGATCCGCCCTCCTGGTGGCCCCGGTGCTCGAGGCGGGGGCGCGGGCCCGGGAGGTCTTCCTCCCCACGGGAGAGTGGTATGACTTCTGGAGCGATGCGCAGCGGGCGGGTCCCGCTCGGGTCCTCGTGGAGGCCCCGCTGGATCGGCTCCCGCTCTTCGTCCGGGCGGGGAGCCTCCTGCCGCTGGCGGAGCCGGAGGGCGTGACGCTTCATCTTTACGTGTCGTCGGAGGGAGAAGGGGAGGGGATGTTCTACGAGGACGCCGGCGACGGCTTCGGACCCTGTCGGGTGGATCGATTCGAGTGGCGGTGGGAAGGGGAGAGCCTGCGCATCCGTCGGATTCGCGAGGGAGAGCTCTCCGAGCCGGAAGGAGGGTTCCGGCTTGAGTTTCACGGGTTCGTGCCGGCCCGGGCATGGGCGGACGGCCATCCCGTGCCGGTGGAAGGGTCAACCCTTGTCGCCCCTCCGTTTACGGAGCTGATCCTGGAAGGACGTCCGGTTCGATCACCGGCGTGACGAGGTTTTGGAAGATCTCCCGGATGAGCGGCGCATCGGGGGTTTCCCCCAGCGCTTCGCAGGCCCTCCGGTAACCCTGGAGCAGGGCGGAGGCCAGCTCCCGGAAGGCGGCGGGCTCCGCGCGGAGGAAAGGGAGCAGGATCCGCAACCCCTCCGCGAAGGCCTCACGGGCTTCCGATGCGCGCCCCAGGTCCAGAAGGACGCTTCCGTAGGCCCCCAGGCTCCTGGCCAGGTCGGGGAGGAAGGTCTGGGGACGCTGTGGGGCCAGCCGGCGGAAGAGGTCCACGGCTTCCCGGGCGGCCTGCAGGGCCTCCTCCCGCTGACCCAGCTCGGAGAGCCACACGCTCAAATCGTTCAGGCTCCTCGCCAGGCCGGGCAAGAAAACCTCCGGGTGCTGTTGGGCCAGCTCCCGATAAACGTTTTGCCCCTCGCGTTGATGCCTCAGGGCCGAGTGGAGGTCCCCGCGACGGGCATAGAGGCGCGCCAGCTCCTCGTGGAGGGATGCGATGCGGGGAAGGTGCGGACGGCGCTTCCGGGCTTCCGCCTCCAGCGCCCCCTCGTAGAGCCGGATCCGCCCTTCCACTTCAGCGGGAGGCAGCGCGCCGCGCAGGCGGTCTGCTGTGAGAAACGTCTCGATCCGGAGCGTTTTCTCTGCCGTCGGACGAAGACGCTCCAGGTCGATGATCGCCGTGCGGGCCGCGAACAGGTCCGCTGCCCATACGCTGAAAGCGCGCAGCTCCAGAGGGGTCACCCAAAAGAGGATCGGCGCATCGAGCCTTTCCAGGGCTTCGCGTTTGAGGTTGAGATCCTGCAGGACCCGTCGGGCCTGCTCTGCAACGGCCGACCGGGCCGGTTCCGCTTCCGCAACGCCCAGCCCTTCCACCTCCACCCAGATCATCGGCCGGCGATCTCCCTGCAGCGCGCGGAGCTGTCCCCTCAACGCCTCCGGATCCAGCGGCTGTTCGGGGGAGAGCCGCACCGCAAGGATATGCCATCCGGACAGGAGGCGAGACAGGCGCTCCATCTCCCGTTTTTTCCCCTCTCCCGGAGGGGTTACGATGAAGAAAACGGAAGCGCCTGTGGACATCGAGAGGGCTTCCTGCAACTGCTCCTCCTCGCGGGCAGCGCTTTCGAGGGGATCCATGGCTATTTGCCCCCTTCGTTTTCCTCGAGGAGCTCCCGCACAGCCGGATGCACATCCCACCAAGTCTCGCCGTCGTATTCCAGGATGCTCAGGTTATGCAATAAGCGGTTGGCCACTTCCTCGGGCAGGTCATCCAGGCTCTTCCGCTCCTGCACCTTCCGAAGATGTCGGTAATCTTCGAGCTTCAAGATGCGGCGGAATGTGTTCTGCGCCTCCCGCATGGCGCCGGCGACGTCCCCGGGAAGGATCCGGGCATCCCGACGGCGCCGGGCGAGGATCACGCTGAGACGGGCCAGGCGGATGAGCTCCCGCAACAACCCCCCCGAGGCTTCCACCAGGGCCTCCATCGCCTCAGGATCGAGGAGGGTCTCCGCGACGCGGCGGCGGAGGACTTGCCGCAGCATCTCCCTCCCGGTCTCCCACGGGGCGCCATCCCGATGACGGATCTTGATGTTGGGGAGAAGAAAGACGCGGTGGAAGGTGGAGCGAACGAGCTGGAAATCATTGCTGTAGAACAGCGGGTAGGGCACCGTGTAAATGATGCGGCAGGCGGGTGCCATCAGCGCGTTGCCGCCATGGAGGAACAGATCGGCCGCCCTCCGCAAATTGTAGATCTTATCTAGACCGTCCACGATCATCAGGATCCGCTTTCCGGATCGACGGCGCAACTCTAAGAGCAGCCGGTTCAGCCGCTCCAATAGGTCCGAGAGGTTTGGCTCCACGACCGCGCGGATGCGTTCGCGACGCGGGGATTCTTGAGAAAGGCGGCTGCCGAAGCGAAGGACTCCCAGGTTGACCTCAGCGCTGGTCTCGCTCTGGAGCGGAAGGGCCTCATCCTGCTCCAGGATCCGCTCTCGATACCAAAAGAGAAGATCCCGGGCATGTTGCTCATCTGCCCGAATCCCACAAGCGCGGGCTTCCTGATAGGCCCGCAAGCCCAGCATCACCAGCAAATCCGTATAGTGGACATCGCCCAGGTTCAGGGTTTCCTCAACATTCAGCAGGATAGGGATATGGGTGCTCTGCAGTTCGCGGTAGAGGCGATACAACTCTGTGCTCTCCCCCGCTCCCTGCTGCCCGGAGAAAAGGGTTTTGTCATTCTCCGAATCGTCCAAGTTCAGCTCATCCAAAAGCTTTTCGATCCCGCCGTCCTCCGGGCGCGGGACGTAGAAGGCTTCGAACCACTCCTCCCGAAGCGGGCGAATCGGATCCAGGTTCCGATAAGCTTCCTCGAGAGTAAGGGCTGGCCGCAATGCGCACATGTCCAGGGCCTCCGTTCCGGCGCATATGGAGCGAGGACGGCAGATCTGCGCCCTTCTTTCTCATTTTACCCTACGGACTACAGAGGCGGAGCGATGAGGCTCCCGGGGGCCTTCCAGTTTTCCGGGCAGGTGATTGCTTCCGGTCGCAGGATATGTACGACAGCTGCGAGCGGTTGCCCTACATGCAAAATCGGAAAGCCCTGTGAGGCTCCCGGGTTATCATGGGTGGCGGAACGCGCTCGGGGGAGCGCCGATCCGTATCCCGAGGGCGTTCGATTCGTTTATCCCGAGCGAGGAGGCAGCGGGATGCGGTGGGGGGTGCGGGAACAGCGATTGCGGGAGGCGCTGGTGGAGATCGGGGCGCGGCTTTACGCCCGGGGCCTGGTCTCCGCCAACGACGGGAACCTCTCGGTCCGCGTGGATGCGGAGCGTTTTCTGATCACCCCGCGGGGGCGGAGCAAGGGACACCTGCGCCCGGAGGACCTGGTGGTGATCGACCCGGAGGGGCGGGTGGTGCGGCCGGGCCGGGGCGGGGCGATGCCCTCCTCGGAATGGCCGATGCACCTGGAAGCCTACCGGCAGCGCCCCGACATCGGGGCCGTCCTTCACGCCCATCCCCCCTTCACCGTCGCCCTCACCGTGGCCGGGGTGACGTTCCCCTCCGAGATCCTGCCGGAGGTGGTCATGACCGTGGGAAAGGTCCCGACCGCCCGGCTGGCCGTCCCCAGCTCGGAGGACGACGCCCTGGCCATCCGAGAATGGATCCGGGAGCACGATGCGGTGCTGCTGCCCCATCATGGGGTGGTGACCGTGGGGCGCACGCTGGAGGAGGCCTGGGTGCGGCTGGAGCGGATCGAGTATGCGGCGAAGGTGTATCTGCTGAGCCGGGCGCTGGGGGAAGCCCGACCGCTGCCGCCGGAGTTCCTGAAGGCGCTGGCCAGCGCAGGGTGAAAAAACCGGGGGGCGGACGGCATCCGTCCGCCCCCCGGGCTTTCATGTTCATCCCGGGGCTCAACGGGTCTCGATGCGAGCGGCCCGCTCCTTCAGAGCGGCCTGGGCCGCGGCCAGGCGGGCCACCGGCACCCGGTAGGGCGAGGCGCTCACATAGTTGAGCCCGATCTCGTGGCAGAACTCGATGGAAGAAGGATCCCCGCCGTGCTCCCCGCAGATGCCGACCTCCAGGTCCGGCCGGGTGCGCCGTCCTTCCTCCACCGCCATCCGCATCAGCCGGCCCACACCCTTGCGGTCCAGCACCTGGAAGGGGTTCTCGGGGACGATCTTCTCCTCGAGGTAGCGCAGGAGGAACTTGCCCTCGGCGTCGTCGCGACTGATGGCCCAGACAGTCTGGGTGAGGTCGTTGGTGCCGAAGGAGAAGAACTCGGCGACCTGCGCGATCTCGCCCGCCAGCAGGGCCGCCCGCGGGACCTCGATCATGGTCCCGAACTTGTATTCGATCTCCACCCCTTCCCGGGCCATGACCTCCCGGGCCACCTCATCGACGATCTCCCGGACGATCTGGAGCTCCTTCACGTCAGCGCTGAGGGGGATCATGATCTCCGGCCTGGGGGTGATGCCCCGCTGTTTCACGTTGCAGGCGGCCTCGAGGATGGCCCGCACCTGGAGGCGGATGATGTCCGGGTAGAGGATGCCGAGGCGGATGCCCCGCAGGCCCAGCATGGGGTTCATCTCCCGCAGGGCGTTGACCGCCCGCAGGAGCGCTTCCTTCTCGGCCAGCTCCTCCTCCATCTGCCGGATGGACTTCTCGCCCTTGCGCGGCCGGTAGCCCTTGATCTTGCGGCGCTCCTCGATGCGGGTCCGCAGCTCCACCACTTCGGCCAGGAGCTCCTCGTAGCGCGGCAGGAACTCGTGCATCGGCGGGTCGATGAGCCGGATGATCACCGGCAGCCCATCCATGGCCTCGAAGAGGCCCTCGAAGTCCTTCCGCTGGACGGGCAGGAGGCGATCCAGAGTCTTGCGGTAGGCCTTGACGGCCTTCGAGGCCCGGACGGCGCGTTCGGCCTCCCGCAGGGCCTTCTGGGCCTTCGGGTCGTCGGGGCGGGCCTGGGCGGCCTGCTGCGCCGCCCGCAACTGATCCATCAGGCGCTGGGCCTCGGGGGCGTTGAGGATCATCTGGCGGACGTAGGGCAGGCGGTCGGTCTCGAAGAACATGTGCTCCGTGCGGGCCAGGCCGATGCCCTCCGCTCCGAACTCCCGGGCCTTGCGGGCATCCCGCGGGTAATCCGCGTTGGCCCAGACCTGCAGGCGCCGGAACTCATCGGCCCAGGAGAGCAGCTCCGCCAGCTCCCGCTCCTCCGCCAGGTTGGGGTCGATGGTGGGGATCTGGCCGGCGAAGACCTCGCCGGTGGAGCCGTCGATGGAGATGAAGTCGCCCTCGCGGATCACCCGGCCGTTGACGGAGAACTGCTTGCGCTCCAGGTCGATCTGCAGGGCCTCGCAGCCGACCACCGCCGGCTTGCCCAGGCCCCGGGCCACCACCGCCGCGTGGGAGGTCGCCCCGCCGCGCTGGGTGAGGATGCCCCGGGCCGCGATCATCCCGTGGACGTCGTCCGGCGTGGTCTCCGGCCGCACCAGGATGACCGGCCGGCCGTCCCGGCCCCAGGCCTCGGCCGTGTCGGCGTCGAAGACGGCATGGCCGGTGGCCGCGCCCGGGGAGGCGTTGAGGCCTCGGGCCAGCAGATCCCCCTTCTCCCGGGCCCGCTCCTTGGCCTTCTCATCGAAGCGGGGCAGCAGGAGCTGATTGATCTGCTCGGGCTCGACCCGCATCACCGCCTCTTCTTTGGTGATGAGGCCTTCGTGGACCATGTCCACGGCGATCTTGACGGCGGCCTTGGCGGTGCGCTTGCCCGTGCGGGTCTGGAGCATCCAGAGCCGCCCGCGCTCGATGGTGAACTCCAGGTCCTGGACGTCCCGGTAGTGACGCTCCAGGAGCGCGGCCACCTCCAGGAACTGCCGGTAGGTCTCCGGCATCAGCTCCTCGAGGCTGGGATAGCGCAAGCGCCGCTCCTCTTCGGAGATCCCGTGCTCCCGGGCCCACTCCTGCGAGGCCTTCTTCGTGATCTTGAGGGGCGTCCGGATGCCGGCCACCACGTCCTCACCCTGGGCGTTCGGGAGGTATTCCCCATAGAGCTCCTTCTCGCCGGTGGCCGGGTTGCGGGTGAAGGCCACGCCGGTGGCCGAGTCGAAGCCCATGTTGCCGAAGACCATGGTCTGGACATTGCAGGCGGTGCCCAGGTCGTGGGGGATCTTGTAGAAGTTGCGGTAATCGACCGCCCGCTTGCCGAACCAGGAGTCGAACACCGCCCGGATGGCCTGGCGCAGCTGCTCCAGGGGATCCTGAGGGAACTCCTCCTCGAGCTCCTTGCGGTAGAGGGCCTTGAACTCCTCCACAATGTCCTGGAGCATCTCCGCGGTGAGATCGGTATCCTGCTTGCCCTTCGTCTTCGCCTTGTAGCGGTCCAGGATGTGTTCGAACCGCTCGCCGGGGATGCCCTTGACGATGCGGCCGAACATCTGGATGAGGCGGCGGTAGGCGTCGTAGGCGAAACGCTCGTCGCCGGTCTGGGCGATCAGGCCTTTCACCGTCTCATCCGTGAGGCCGACGTTGAGGACGGTGTCCATCATCCCGGGCATGGAGAATTTGGCACCCGAGCGGACGGAGACCAGGAGGGGGTTTTGGGGATCGCCGAAGCGGCGGCCAACCTTCTCCTCAACGCGATGAAGGGCCTCCAGGACCTGCTCCCACAGCCCTTCGGGGAACTGGCGGCCGGCGGCGAAGTAAGCGTTGCAGGCCTCCGTGGTGATGGTGAACCCGGGAGGGACCGGAAGGCCCGCCCCGGCCATCTCCGCCAACCCGGCGCCCTTCCCGCCCAGCAGATCCCGACGGCGCTCCGCCGGAATCTCGCGGTAGCCTTCCTCGAAAAGGTAGACCCACTTCTTCATCCTCCCACCTCCCGTGGAAAAGTGAGGGAGCCGCCATCAACAGGTTTCAAAGGAAAATGATAGGACAGCCCCCCGATTTCGGCAACTCCCCTCATCCGATTTTCGCTGAGCCCGGGTAGTGAAATGAATCACAAATTCGGGCGCCGCCTCTTCTACAGGAAGCCTCGGGCAGGGCCCGGTTCCATCGGGATGCCCCGGAGCGTCGTGGGATCACCCATTGGGATCCGTGTGGCGGAGGCCGGAAAGAAGGGGCGTTCCTTGGGCGCTGAAACGGAGAGCCGGTGGAGAACGGATGGACGCGGTGAGCGCGTCGCGTCTGCGACAGGCCGCCGAATGCGAGTTCGCCCGGGATCGCGCCCGCCCCATGATCGAATCCGGTTGCCGGATCCCTCCATCTGAATCATTGAATCATGATGGGGAAAGGTTCCAATCCGTCCTCCACAACCGGGGAGATGGCATCCGGCGATGAAGACCCTGGAGGCCCTCAGCCGGATCCTGGTGGTTTGCGTCTATCTCCTCGCCGCGGCGGCCGTGATCCTTCTCCGCACGCCCATCGATTATCCGGTCTATGTGATGGCCGCGTATGGGTTCTCCCGGGGCGAGGATGTCTACTCCTGGACGGAAGCCGACTACGCCCGGGCGGCGGAAGCGCTGGGCTTCTCCCGCTACGCACCTCCTTATCGTTACCCACCCCTCGCGGCGCTCCTGGTCCTCCCCGGGCTGTCGTTCCCGGACCGGGGGATGGGGATCTGGGTCGCGGCCCAGGCCCTCAGCGCCCTGCTGACCGCAGAGGCGCTCGCCCGGATGGCCCGGGATCCGGCCCGGCGGATCCTCATCCGGTTGGGGGTCGGCCTTCTTCCCCCATTTTTCGTGAGCCTCTACGCCGGACAGATCAACCCCCTGGTCACCCTGGGGATGATCCTGGCGGTCCGGTGGATCGGCCGGGGCCGGGAAGGGTGGGGCGGGCTCCTGCTGGGGCTCAGCCTCATGCTCAAGCCCCTGGCCCTCGGCCCGGCAGCCCTCTGCCTCTACGAGGGGCGGCGCAAGGCGCTGGCCGGGATGGCCCTGGGGATCGCGCTCTCCCTGGCGGCGGGCCTTCTGGCGTTCGGCCCACCCGCCCTGGGATTTCTCCGCCTCTCGCTGCCGACCTCTGGCGGCGTCTACCCCCCGGCGCAGAACCTGCCCGGGCTGGCCGCCCGCTGGCTCACCCGTCATCCCTACGGATTCTCCCTGGCCGACGATGCCGGGATCGCGCGAGGGGTTGGATGGGGGCTGGCCGGGATGCTGTTGCTGCTCACCGGGATCGCCCTGGGTCGGCCCGGGAAGGCTCATCCTGACTTTGTGCGTCGGGCTGGCCTGGCGGCCATCGCTTTCCTCCTGGCGAACCCGGGGACGTGGTATCATCACGGCACGATCATGAGCATGCCCCTCGCGGCGTGGCTCGCCCAACCCGGACGCTCCCCGACCGAATGGGGAGCGCTTGGGGCGAGCGTCGGGGCGATCGCCATCTGGGGGGTGGCCTGGCACGCCTTCGTCGGCTGGACGCCGTTGCTGGATCTGGCGACGCTGGGGAGCCTGGGGCTGTGGGCCTTGCTTGCCTGGGAGATCCGAAAGGAGAGCCCTCGATGAAGGGAAACCGCCATCCCGTGATCCTCATCGGGGTCTGGGTTGCGGTGTTGCTTCTTCTTTTCCGCCCGCAGTTGCACGGGATGGACACCGTGGCCTATTACGCCTGGCTGCGGGCAGCGGTCATCCGGGGCAGCCTGGATGTGAGCGAGGAGTTCATCCGCTTCGGGTATGGCGGGGAGCGAGGGCTGTCGCCCACCGGATATCGGATCAACGAATGGTCCGTGGGGCCCGCCCTGTTGTGGTCCCCCTTCTTCCTGATGGCCCACGGCCTCGTCCGTCTGGGGAAGGCCCTGGGGATCCCCTGGGAGGCCGACGGCTACAGCGCGCCCTATCAGACCCTGACGGCCCTGGGATCCGCCCTCTACGCGCTCATCGGCCTGGAGCTGCTCCGACGCCTGGCCCTCCGGATCGCTTCCCCGGCTGCCGCCCTGTGGGGGGTCCTCACCGCGTGGCTGGCCTCGCCGCTGGTGTTCTACATGTCCGCTCACCCTTTCATGTCCCATGCGGTGGACTTCTTCGTCAACGCCGGGTTTCTCCGGGCATGGACCTGTTGGGAGAAGCCCACGCCGTGGGCCCGGCTCGCGCTGGGATGGATCGGCGGGTTGGCCGCCGCGGTGCGCTATCCGAACGCCACCCTGCTGCTATGGCCGGCCCTGGAGGATCTCCGTCAGGCCCTGCGGGTGCCCCGCGAAGGGATCCTTCGTTTGCTCTCCCTGGGAGTTGGGGCCTGGATCGGGTTCCTCCCCCAGATGATCGTCTGGCGCGTGGTCTTCGGCGCGTGGATCGTCGGGAACCCCTACGGGATCGCCGGGGCGGGGACGTTCGATCTCCGCGCGCCCCATTTGCTCGAGGTGCTGTTCTCCACCAACCGCGGGCTGTTTCCCTGGACGCCGATCGCCGCTTTCGCCCTCGCCGGCCTGGTCGGGCCGCTGCGGCGCGCCCGCCCGGCGTGGGCCCGTCTGCTGCTGGCACAGACCGGCGCCCAACTCTATATTGTGGGCTCGTGGAGCGTCTGGTCCGGGGCGGCGGCGTTCGGGCCCCGTCTGCTCACCGGTCTGTTCGCCGGGTTCGCCCTCGGGCTGGCGGCCCTCTATGAGGCCGGGCGGAGGCGATGGGGGATGAAGCCGGCCCTTGCCCTCAGCCTGGGCGCCGTTGCCTGGAACCTGATCCTGCTGGCCCGTTACGGCCTGGAGGATGTGCCGCGCATGGGCCCGGTTCCCCTCTCGACGCTCTGGCTCGGCCAGCTGACGTTCATCGGGCGGGCGCTGGGGGAGCTGGACCGCATCGGGCAGGCGCTCCTCCGTCGATTTCCCTGAAAGGACACGGATCGAACCTCCGGGATCCTTTGCGGGAGGGAGGTGTTGCATGCACACGCCGGAATGGGTGGCGCAGGTTCGCTCGGAGTTCCCGGCCCTGGGGCAGGTCATCGAAGGCCGGATCCCGGCTTTCCTGGACGGCCCGGGGGGCTCTCAGGTTCCGCGCCGGGTGATCGAGGCGATGGCCCGCGCCATGGTGGAAGCGAACGCCAACACCCATGGCGCCTTTCCCACCAGCCGGCGGGTGGACGCGGAGATTATGGAGGCCCGTCAGGCTGCGGCCGACCTGGTCGGCGCCTCGCCGGAGGAGATCGTCTTCGGGCCGAACATGACCACCCTGACCTTCCAGATCAGCCGGGCCATCGGCCGTCGGCTCCGGCCGGGGGACGAGATCGTGGTCACCCGCCTGGATCACGACGCCAACGTGGCGCCGTGGCTGGCCCTGGAGGAACAGGGGGCGGTCATCCGCTGGGTCGACTTCCATGTGGAAGATGGCACCCTGGATCTGGAGGGGCTGGCCCGGGTCCTCTCGGAGCGGACCCGGGTGGTGGCCGTGGGCTACGCCTCCAACGCCCTGGGGACGGTGAACCCGGTGCGCCGCATCGTCGAGATGGCCCATGCCGTCGGCGCCTGGGTCTACGTGGATGCGGTGCACGCCGCCCCGCATCTCTTCATCGATGTGCGGGAGCTGGGATGCGACTTCCTGGTCTGCTCTGCCTACAAGTTCTTCGGTCCCCACGTGGGCTTCCTTTACGGGCGCATGGAGCGGCTGCGGGCCCTCCAGCCCTATAAGGTGCGCCCGGCGCCGGATCATCCCCCGGAGGCCTTCGAGACCGGGACGCAAAACCATGAGGGGTTGGCCGGGCTGATCGCAGCGGTGGAGTATCTGGCGGACATTGGGCGGCGCTTCGGAACCCCAGCGGATCCCTCCCGGCGCGCGGCGATCCGCGCCGCCATGGAGAAGATCCGGGAGCACGAGCGGGATCTGTGCGCGCGGTTGCTGGAGGGGCTGGAGGAGCTTCCCGGGGTCATGGTTTACGGCATCCGGAGCATGGCGCGCTGGGCGGAGCGGGTGCCCACGGTCTCGTTCCGGATCTCCGGACGTCATCCCCGGGAGGTGGCGGAGGCCCTGGGGCGGGAAGGCATCTATGTCTGGGATGGCAACTTCTACGCCCAGGGGGTCACGGAGCGGCTGGGCCTGGAAGGGCAGGGCGGTCTGGTCCGGGTGGGCGCGCTCCACTACAACACCCTGGAGGAGATCGATCGGCTGCTGGAAGCCTTAAGGCGTCTGGTTCGGGAAAGGATATAGGCCTATCCCAGGATCTCATCCACAGAGAGGATGAGATCGGGGAAGGCAAGGGGAGTGAGGGTTTCCCCCCGCCGGGCCACCTGAAGGGTGCGATAGCCCTCCGGGGAGGGATCCCGGCCCACCACAACCTCCTCCCGGGCCAGGTCCACCACCCAAGCCTCCGGGATGCCGGCCCGGCCGTAAAGGGGGAGCTTGTGGGTTCGGTCGTAGTCCGCGGAGGATTCGGCCACCTCGATGACCAGCAACACGTCCGCGGGCCCGGGATGGGAAGCGGCATAGAAATCCTCCCGCGGCCGTAGCAACGCCAGGTCCGGCTGGGGCTCTGAATAAGGGCCCAGGCGGATGGGGCTTTGCACACGAACAATGCACCGCCCTCGGAGGGCAGGCGCCAGCCACATGGTTAAGCGGTCAACCCCTCCGGCGTGCGCGCTGCGGATGGGAGGCATCTGAATCAGAACCCCCTCGATGAGCTCCACTCGATCGTCCTCAGAGAGGATGCCCGTTTCAGCCAGCCGATGGTATTCGTCCACCGTGAACTTGCGAAGAGCGGCCTGCGCGGCCATCCCGGCCTCCCCTTCTCAATCGCTCTCCACCATTGTATCCGAAACGCCGCATCCGCTCGGGATCTCACCAGACCCGGCAGATCAGGCCTTTGAGGTATTCGGACTCGGGGAACGAGAGGCGGATGGGATGATCGGGTCCCTGGGAGAGCTTCTCGAGGATCTGGACCTCGCGCCCGGCGTCCTCCGCGGCGGCGAAGACGATCTTCTGGAAGAGCTCCGGGGAGACCAGGCCGGAGCATGAGAAGGTGATCAGGAGCCCACCCGGGCGGATCAGGCGCAGGGCCTGCAGGTTGATGTCCTTGTAGCCGCGGGCGGCGCGGTTCAGATGCGCCTGGGAGTAGGCGAACTTGGGGGGATCCAGGATGACGGCGTCGAACCGCCGCCCCTCGGTGACGAAGCGCCGCAGCACCTGAAAAGCGTCCCCCTCCACGTTCTCGAAGCGGTCCTCCCCAAAGCCGTTGAGGCGCAGGTTCTCCGCCGCCAGGCGCAGGGCCTCCGCCGAGGTGTCCACGTTCACCACGCGGCGGGTCCCGGCGGCCAGGGCGTAGACGGCGAAGGCCCCGGTGTAAGAGAAGGCGTTGAGGGCCTCCTCCGCGCCGCTCAGGTAAGCGGCCGCCCGTCGGCGGTTCTCCCGCTGATCCAGATAGAAGCCGGTCTTGTGCCCCCGCGCCAGGTCCACGTAGAAGCGATGCCCATGCTCGGTGATGATCAGCCGCTCGGGCGGGGCTTCGCCGGCCAGGAGCCCGCAACGCGGCGGCAACCCCTCTTTCTCCCGCACGTCCACATCGCTGCGCTCGTAGATGCCCCGCGGCCGGAACATCTCCCGAAGCAGCTCGACGATGAGGGGCTTCCAGCGTTCGATGCCCAGGGTGAGGGACTGGAGGACCAGGAACTCGTTGTAGCGGTCCACGATCAGGCCGGGCAGCCCATCGCTCTCGGCGAAGACCAGGCGGTAGGCGGTGGTGTGGGCTTGCAAGCCGAGGGCCTCGCGGGCCTGGGCCGCCCGCGCCAGGCGCCGGCGCCAGAAGGCCTCCTCCACCGCCTCCTGGGGGTCCCAGGTGAGCAGGCGGGCCAGGATCTGGGAGCGGCGGTTGAGGTAGCCCCGGGCCAGCCATTCCCCCTCGAAGGAGAAGATCTCCACCAGGCCCCCGTCCTCCACCGGGCCCTCCAGACGCCCCATGGCGCCGGAGAAGATCCAGGGGTGATGGCGGCGGACCGGCCGGTCGTGCCCCGGCTTCAGATACAGGCGCGCGGATCCCCGGGGAAGCGCCATGCCTGGCTCCAGAAGACAGGGTTCAATCCCCTATATTTTCTATTCCTTCAAGGAGTTATGGCACGAGCAGGCCTGCAGTCCCGCTTCTACAATGGGATGGAAGGCGCGCCGCGAGCGATTTGTGGGGCGCCTCGTCTGGGGAGGTTCGGGATGGTCTACGCGCGGTTCTTCCGGGTGCTGGGGTTCGCTCTCCGGCTGCTGGCGCATGGGGTGTGGTGGGAGCTTCTTCTACGGCGGTTGCGCCCGGCCTGGGTCCGGGAGACGGCGCCGGCGCGCTACCGGCGCTGGGCGGCCGCGTTCGGGGATTTGGCGGTGGAGCTGGGCGGTGCGCTGATCAAGCTGGGTCAGTTCCTGAGCGCACGGGTGGATCTCCTGCCGGACTTCGTGACCGAGGAGCTGGCCCGGCTCCAGGATGAGGTGCCGGCTGAGCCCTTCGAGCGGATCCGTCCGTTGCTGGAGGCCGAGCTGGGGGAGCCGCTGGAAGCGGCCTTCCGGGCTTTCGAGGCCGTCGCCATCGCGGGAGCCTCCCTGGGTCAGGTCCACCGGGCGTGGCTCCCGGATGGGACGCCGGTGATGGTGAAGGTGCAGCGGCCGGGCATCGAGCGGCTGCTGGCGGCGGATCTCGCCGCGTTGCAGGTGGTGGTCCGCGCCCTTTCCCTTTACCCTCCGTTGCGCCGGCGGGTGGATCTGGATCGCCTGCTTCAGGAATTCAGCCGCACGCTGTGGATGGAGCTGGATTATCTGGCGGAGGCGCGGAACGCGGAGCGGTTCGCCCGCAACTTCGCCGGGGATCCCGGGGTTCGCATCCCACGGCCTTTCTGGTCCCACACCCGTCGGCGCGTCCTGGTGCTGGAGGATGTGACGGCCATCAAGATCACGGATCTGGAGGCTATCGAGGCGGCCGGCATCTCCCGCTCGGAGGTGGCGCGGCGGCTTTATCAGGTCTATTTGAAGCAGGTCTTCGAGGATGGCTTCTTCCACGCCGATCCGCATCCGGGCAATCTCTTCGTGGCGCCGCTGGAGGGGGAGGGATCTGGGGGAAGCGGACGCCCGTTCCGTCTGCACTTTGTGGACTTCGGCATGGTGGGGTGGATCTCCCCGGAGGCCCGCCGGTGGCTGCGGGAGGCGGCCATCGGTCTGGGGACCCGGGACGCGGGGCGGATCGTGCGCGCGATGGACGCGCTGGGGTTTCTGCTGCCGGAAGCGGATCGGACGCTCGTGCGCCGGGCGGTGGAACGGCTGCTGGATCGGATCTGGGGTCTTTCGATGAGAGCGCTGCGGGAATGGTCACTCACGGAGGTGGAGACGCTCTTTCTGGAGTTCCGCGAGCTGCTCCTGCGCTTCCCCTTTCAGATCCCCCAGGATTTTCTGTTGCTCGGGCGCACCCTGGGGTTGCTGGCGGGGCTGGTCACCCGGCTGGATCCGGAGTTCAACGTGTTTGAAGAGGCGGAGCCCTTCGCGCGGCGCCTGCTGGAAGAGGAGCCGTGGGGATGGGTGGAGCAGATCCTTGAGGCGGCGTGGGGGATCCTGCGGACCCCCCTGGATCTCCAGCGGTTCCTGGAGCGCTCGCTGCGCGGGGAGCTGCAGTGGCGGGTGACGTTCCCGGAAGCGCGGGAGACCCTTTCTCTGATCGCGGAGGGGTTCCAGCGGCTGATCTGGCAGCTCACCGGATTGGTCTGGGTGATGATGGGCCTGTTCGCCGGGTTGAACCATCAACCCGCCCTGGCTGGGGTGCTGCTCGGGATCGGTGGGCTATGGTTGTTATGGGGGCTGCGCCCGTTGCGCTGGCGTCGTGGAGGGGGAGGGTAGAGGAAGCGCTCCGGGCGAGCCCCCGGGTTCAGGAGGGGTGGGAGCCTGTTGGCGTTTTCTCCCCCTCTTCCAGCCATGCGTCGATGGCGGTGCGCAGGGCCAGCAGGGTCTCCCGGCGGGCCGCCCGCAGGTGCTGCCAGAACCCCTCCGGGAGCATCGCCTTCATCGCCTCCCGGAGCTCCCGGGAAGCGGACCGCAGGTGAGTCCGGGCCTCTTCCGACCATCGAGATCGGGTCTCGGCCATGGAGATCCCTCCTTCCTCCAGCCCGGGCAGGGCCCTGGTGTTCTCAATTTCATGATACCTCGAGCGGCGTCCAGCAGGAGCCGGTTGGGGTCAGCCCTCGGAGGGCTCGGGGCCCTCGAAGGCCTGGCGGTGGACGGCGCGCAGGCGTCGGGGGGAGACCCGGGCGTAGCGGCGGGTGGTGGTGGGAGAGGCGTGGCCCAGGAGGTCCTGCACCGCGGCCAGGTCTCCGGTGGCCTCCAGGACGCGCGTGGCGAAGTAGTGGCGGAACTGATGGGGCGTGAGGGGTTCCTCCAGCCCCGCCTCCCGGGCCAGAGCCGCCAGGGCGCGGCGGACTCCTTCGGGGGTCAGGGGGCGGACGACGGCGCCGGCCCCTTTGTCATGGCGTGCGAAGAGGGGGAGGTGATCGCGGCCCTTCCCGCGGACTCCCGCGTCGCGCGCCTGCAGGTAAGCCTGGAGGGCGCGGACGGCGGCCTCGTCCAGGAAGGCGAGGCGCTCTTTGCCTCCCTTGCCGTGGCGGATCCAGAGGATCCCCTGGGCGGGGTCGAAATCGCCTCGTCGCAGCGCCACCAGCTCGCCGACCCGGATCCCGCTGCTGCGCAGGACCAGCACCAGGGCCAGGTCCCGGAGGCGGCGGAGTTCGTGGCGGGGGGAAGGGGAGGAAGGGCGGGCGCGAGCGGCCTGGAGCAAGGCCTTCAGGAGCTCCTCGCGGGGCAGACGGGGCAGGGGAGGGGTGGATCGCCCGCGCTGGGCGTGCAGCTCTCGGATCAGGCGTCGCGCCTCCTCGGCGGGCAGCGTCCACAGTCCCTCATCGAGGAGGAAGTGGACCCAGCTGACCAGTGCGGCCAGGTAAGTCTGGCGGGTGGCCGACGGCAGCGTCCGGCCTTCCCGGCGGTAGCGATCTTCCAGGTAAGGGATGAAATCCCGCACGTGGGCGGGGTCCAGCGCCTCGGGCGTCTGGTGTTCGGGATCCAGATCGATGTCGGTGAGGTATTCCAGGAAGCGCTGAAGGGCGCTTCGGTAAGTCTGGATGGTTCGGGGACGCCGGCCGTAGCGGGCGGCCAGGGCTTCCAGGAAAACCGAAACGATCCGGCGCAGGCTCGGCCCCTCGGTCATCGGCAGCTCCTTTCCCTTCGGCGGACGTTCTCGAAAGAAGCGCCTTCGAGCTCTTCATTTTACCAGCAGGAGCGGCCAAGGGTGACCCCCTCATGGATCGGGTGTATCCCAAAATCGTAGGACAACTGCGAGCAGTTGTCCTACAAAGCGGAAGCCGGAAGGGCACCAGGAGGCTTGACGGGAGCAGTGGATTGTGGTATAAAGGTTATAACCATCGATCCGAATCCTGCATCGATCCCGTCGTCCGAGGTGGAGCAGGTTATGGACTGGCGGCCTGGCCTGGAGGAGCACCCCGAGCTTCTTCTGAAGCCTCAGGAAGCGGCCCGGCTTTTGGGGGTGACGGAGCGTTGCCTGAGGAGATGGGCGCAGGAGGGTCGGATCCGGGCGGTTCGGACTGCGGGCGGGCATTATCGTTATCCGCTCGATTCGGTGTTGCAAATCATTGGTTCCTCCCCTCAATCGTCTCCTGAGCGCACGGCCGCGCTGTATGCCCGCGCTGCCTGCCGCCGCGAGATCGAGCGTCAGCTGGGTGTTTTGCGGAAGGCGGCCGATGTGATGGGTTATGCGGTCCTCTATGAGGACTATGATCTTCGGGGTGGGGATCGGATCGGAGAGGGTTTGCAGCGTTTGATCCTTCTGGGGCGTCGGGGGCTTTTCCGGGCGTTGATGGTGACCTCTTACAGCCGCGTGAGCTGGCTGGGGGTGGTGGATCCTCGCTTCCTTCATCTGGTGTTCATGCTGATGGGCGTGCCGCTGGTGGTGGTGAATCCCTCCAGGGAGTTCGGATCCCCGGCGGAGTTGCTGCTGGACTTCATTGAGATCCACGAGCGGATGGCGGAGTCGCTTCCGTCGGAAGCTCGGAAGATGAACCGGGAGATCCTCCAGGCGCTGCGGATCCTCCAGCGTCGGCATCGGATCCGGTGGGAGGAGGAGTGAGGGGGCCTTGCAGGGTGCCCTCCAGATGATTTGCTTAATGTATCTTAAACAAATCAAAGCCTCGGAAGACAAAAGGCGACCCCCAGCGGATGCCCTCCCCTTCAGGAGCCTGGCCTCGGGCGGATCCCCGATGGGATCCTGGCTGTTGGGAAGGTACCACACGAATCATTTGTCTTGAAAGGTCGTTTCACGCATTCCCGGCCTCTGATCCGCCTCTGGGACCTCCAGGAGTTTCGAGGGGCGCGATGCCCGGAGGCCGGCGGGGTGCGATGCGCAGGCCGGGTGTCCCCGCCATACAGGCGCTGGGGCTCCTCTCCCGCGCGGGAGTGAAGGGGTCCCAACCGGGCGGATCGGAGGACAGCGGCGCCCTCCGGACGGCGCGTCCGCTCCATGCCCGTCGGATCGATTTTCCCCTCTCCTGCCCCTCTCGATCCCCCCTTAGCCGGTTTCCATCCTGCGCGGGCTCGATGGCGCCCTGCGTCCGGAGAAGGTCTGCGAGGGCTGGAGTGGCCGGATCCGCGGCGAGGAGGCGCGCCGCATCGCTCGCAGGGGAAGCGCGATTCGCCCTCGCCGTCAGCGTTCCGGAGCCGGAGGCGGTGGGGGGACCTCGACCCGCGCGATGGGATCCGAGAGCGTGATCGGGATGGGGAGCAGCAGCCCGCCGGCTCCACGGCTGGCCTGGATCACCAGCCACCGGGGATCCCACTCCGGGCGCGCGTGGACGAGACAGCGGCATCGATACCCCTCCCCTGCCTCCCCTTTCCGTTCGGGATCGGGATCCCAGGCCTCTGATTCCGCCGCGACGTCCGGCCCGCGGAAGTGACCGATACCCAGATAGAGCCGGATCTCCAGCGTCGCGGGTCCGGTCCCCGTCAGGAACAGCGGATGGACGGAGCCCTCGTCGGCAGTCTTCCTTCGGGCTTCCCATTCGAACGAAAGCCACGGGCATTCGCTGCGGGCGGGCTTGCCGGTGTAGGGATCGAAATACTCATAGGTCCATCGGAGGTTGCCCACCCGGACGATGAAATTCCCGATCTCCACCGGGGTGTTCGTTGGGATGACCGGGAGCTTCTCGAGGGTTTCCGCCGGGGTGGGCGGAGGGGTTTCGGGGGGGAGGTTGGGGCATGGCACCGTCCAGAAAGCCGGCTCGGGCGTGGGCCGGGCGCAAGCCGCCGTTAGAGCGGCCATCAGAACCAGACCGATCCCGCAACCTTTTTCCCTCATCGCTGCCCTCCTGAACCACCGCTATGCCTGCCTCTTAATTGAGCCGATCCATTCAGCCTCACTACCACAACGTGGGCAACGACGACGTGGAGGTCGGCCCATACCTGTCAGTCCCCACCAAATATCATGCGGAGTGTATTCCCCCCCACACGCGTCACAACATAGTTTCCGACACTTATAACAACGGTAGATCCCACTTTCATCCATGTTCCCGCAATTTGGACACCGTGTATAACGTGCCATCTCTCAGCTCCTCTGACAGAAATGAGCACCCGCATTGTGTTTCAATCCCACGCTGGTTCGATTGAGGCAAGGGGTTTTCGGTTGAGGTTTCGTGGAGAATTCGTGAAGTTTCAATCCCACGCTGGTTCGATTGAGGCGGCCCGGCTCGAGCGTTAGGATTTCGTGAGCGTTATCGTTTCAATCCCACGCTGGTTCGATTGAGGCTCGGGTGGATGCGATGACCAGCAAGGAGAAAGAGAAGGTTTCAATCCCACGCTGGTTCGATTGAGGCCTCAATCAGATCCGCGACTTCCTCGCGGCGGAGATAGTTTCAATCCCACGCTGGTTCGATTGAGGCCGAGGGCCGCCCCAAGCGGGCGATCTACGTCAGGAGGAGTTTCAATCCCACGCTGGTTCGATTGAGGCATGAGATCGAGAAGCCCCAGGCCCTCCGGAAGGTGCGTTTCAATCCCACGCTGGTTCGATTGAGGCTGGGTGGGCCCCAACTGCGCGCATCTCGAGACAGAGTTTCAATCCCACGCTGGTTCGATTGAGGCCGTTTATGATCGCAGTGATCTATGCGACCCGGTCGCGGTTTCAATCCCACGCTGGTTCGATTGAGGCGTCTATCGGAGCATCCCCCCACCACTCCTGGGAGTTGTGTTTCAATCCCACGCTGGTTCGATTGAGGCAAGTATCATCTCCATCGTTTCATTGTGGGTTTCCTGAGTTTCAATCCCACGCTGGTTCGATTGAGGCGTGTCGTATGGCGATATATCGCACGGCGAAGATCTTCAGTTTCAATCCCACGCTGGTTCGATTGAGGCGGGGAACCGTTCCTTCCTTGTTATACCCCCAGTTGAGCGTTTCAATCCCACGCTGGTTCGATTGAGGCTCAGCGCCCGTGACGCCGCGGTCGCTTGGGTGAAGTGCCGTTTCAATCCCACGCTGGTTCGATTGAGGCTGGAACAACAATAGCTTCTCGCATAGCCTTCATCACAGTTTCAATCCCACGCTGGTTCGATTGAGGCATTTTGTAGTCACCCGGGTATGGGGTCGGCGTTGGCGTGTTTCAATCCCACGCTGGTTCGATTGAGGCGATTACCAGGTCCACAAAGTAGTTACAAGCTGGGCACGTTTCAATCCCACGCTGGTTCGATTGAGGCCCGAGATGGCCAGTCTGGAAACCGTGAGTGCCGGACTGGGTTTCAATCCCACGCTGGTTCGATTGAGGCGGAATTTTTTAACGTTTGGCCGGAGCGCTTTAACGTTGTTTCAATCCCACGCTGGTTCGATTGAGGCTTGTGAAATCTATCACAAGTGGCCATACCTATTGACAAGTTTCAATCCCACGCTGGTTCGATTGAGGCCCATTCCCGCCCGGAACGCTCCTGTGGTGGAGCGTAGTTTCAATCCCACGCTGGTTCGATTGAGGCTGCGGCGAATAGCGCAACAATGCGATCAGCGATTTTGGTTTCAATCCCACGCTGGTTCGATTGAGGCCCACGCAGCGCGCGGCGCGGCTGGGGCTCAAGAAGGCGTTTCAATCCCACGCTGGTTCGATTGAGGCCCAGGACAGGTGCACATTCGCCAGCTGTGGGCAAAAGAGTTTCAATCCCACGCTGGTTCGATTGAGGCCAGGTGCCGCGGTCGGTCTCCTCCGCGAATGTGATTTCCGGTTTCAATCCCACGCTGGTTCGATTGAGGCCAATGCAGATATGAAAATCGAAATCGCATTGAACAACCGTTTCAATCCCACGCTGGTTCGATTGAGGCCTCAGATGAACGATGCGTCCCTCCCCTCCCCGCAGGAGTTTCAATCCCACGCTGGTTCGATTGAGGCCGTCCTCGGCTGCGCCCCCGATCCCGCCCGGCGCCGGGGTTTCAATCCCACGCTGGTTCGATTGAGGCCGAGGACCGGGCGGGGACGGGAGAGCACCACAGCCTGCGTTTCAATCCCACGCTGGTTCGATTGAGGCCTGTGTTCCTCAACCCATCTCCGCGCTTCCTCTACGTGGTTTCAATCCCACGCTGGTTCGATTGAGGCCCCTCCATTGCCGCTGCGGTGCGAGCGGCACCGAAGCGTTTCAATCCCACGCTGGTTCGATTGAGGCCACTGCGCGATCTCGCTGATCGCGATCGCCTCCTCCACTGGTTTCAATCCCACGCTGGTTCGATTGAGGCCAGGTTACGGGTCAGGCTACCCTCGGTAGCGCTCGCGCGTTTCAATCCCACGCTGGTTCGATTGAGGCCGACCACCAAGACCACGGCCTCCGGCCGCCAGGTCTCCAGTTTCAATCCCACGCTGGTTCGATTGAGGCCCACAGTGGTATGCAAACGGCCTTCGGCCGTTTGCTTCGTTTCAATCCCACGCTGGTTCGATTGAGGCAAGACCTGAAACATCAAGCTGCTGCAAGACAACATCGGTTTCAATCCCACGCTGGTTCGATTGAGGCACCTTCCGGAGGAACGTTGAAGCACTACGAGATGCCCAGTTTCAATCCCACGCTGGTTCGATTGAGGCTTTCTTCAAGTATCTCTTCCGCTGATGTTCTTGTTTCGTTTCAATCCCACGCTGGTTCGATTGAGGCACTTCGAGGTCCCTTGCGACCAGGTCGCGAGGAGAACATCGTTTCAATCCCACGCTGGTTCGATTGAGGCCGGTCATCGAGGCCAAGCGGCGCCTGTATGGGCATGCCCGTTTCAATCCCACGCTGGTTCGATTGAGGCCAGGGGAGGCCGCTTCGGGATCGCTCAACAGGAATGGTCTCGTTTCAATCCCACGCTGGTTCGATTGAGGCGCAGATCGTGATCCACAACCCCACCACCCGCCAGATCCGTTTCAATCCCACGCTGGTTCGATTGAGGCGTGGTGCTGATGCCGGTCGTCGGCGTTAGCCCGATGTTCAGTTTCAATCCCACGCTGGTTCGATTGAGGCCTTCGCCATCTCGCGCCTCCCGCGCATAGGATTTTCCGTTTCAATCCCACGCTGGTTCGATTGAGGCGCCGGCGGGGGGCGTGATGCCGACGTTTGTGCTGCTGCGTTTCAATCCCACGCTGGTTCGATTGAGGCAGTTGTATGGGTTCCCATAAGTCGCGTTGAAAAGATCAAGTTTCAATCCCACGCTGGTTCGATTGAGGCCCGGACGGCCACCTGCTCGTTGAGGTTGAGGCTTCTTGGTTTCAATCCCACGCTGGTTCGATTGAGGCTCGGTGGACGGCCGGGAGCCGGCCCCAAAACCTGTGCGGTTTCAATCCCACGCTGGTTCGATTGAGGCTTGTCTCATCGTAGCCAAGATCCTTTAGCAGCTCGAGTTTCAATCCCACGCTGGTTCGATTGAGGCGAGACGGGTTCCCAGCCGGAACAGGAATCCGAGCAGATGTTTCAATCCCACGCTGGTTCGATTGAGGCGAGCTATCTCGGATCGCCATGATCGACAGGTTGTTCTCGTTTCAATCCCACGCTGGTTCGATTGAGGCACGGAACACCTGGACGTTTCGGGAGGCTTGCAGAGTTGTTTCAATCCCACGCTGGTTCGATTGAGGCCAACGTGACGCACGTCCCCCGGGGGTTGATGCGAACCGTTTCAATCCCACACTGGTTCGATTGAGGCGGGACAAGATCGCGGAGTTGGCCGGATCCGTGATCCAGTTTCAATCCCACGCTGGTTCGATTGAGGCGCTGATGCAGATCCCTGATGTGGGATCCATCATCGGTTTCAATCCCACGCTGGTTCGATTGAGGCTGGCGGCTGGTTGTCAAGACGGACCAGGATGAGATCGGTTTCAATCCCACGCTGGTTCGATTGAGGCGAGTCATCTTGCTTGCGGAGCGCACCTGGAACAGGTTGTGTTTCAATCCCACGCTGGTTCGATTGAGGCGCCCAATACAGCTGCTCCCCGAAGAAGCTCTGCTCCCGTTTCAATCCCACGCTGGTTCGATTGAGGCGATACGCGCGGCTGTGGATCGAGAACCCGTTCCGCGGTTTCAATCCCACGCTGGTTCGATTGAGGCGTTCCCGTCGCGATCCTGGCGGGGATCGCCATCTACGTTTCAATCCCACGCTGGTTCGATTGAGGCCGATGCGCTCCGACTGCGGAAGGCGGGCATTGAATTCGGTTTCAATCCCACGCTGGTTCGATTGAGGCCCTTCGCGTTCTCGTTCGTCAGCACCAGCATTTCGTCGTTTCAATCCCACGCTGGTTCGATTGAGGCCCGTATCCCGCTGGCGCCCCAATCGGTATTACAAACGTTTCAATCCCACGCTGGTTCGATTGAGGCAGGAGATCGCGGTGTGATCACGAAAGCAACGCGTCCGGTTTCAATCCCACGCTGGTTCGATTGAGGCCACGCCGCATGGGTATGTGGCGGTGGATATCAGCACAGTTTCAATCCCACGCTGGTTCGATTGAGGCCGCGGATGCAGCGCCCGGGAGTATGAAGTCCACATACGTTTCAATCCCACGCTGGTTCGATTGAGGCATACTTCCCTCCTTGTTTCCTTGTTTTCCCGCCAGCCGTTTCAATCCCACGCTGGTTCGATTGAGGCCGGGACCTTCCGCGCCGTCCGCCTGGAGGGGGAGGAGGTTTCAATCCCACGCTGGTTCGATTGAGGCTGCAACACGTATGGACGCCACAGGTGACGGAGATCGGTTTCAATCCCACGCTGGTTCGATTGAGGCCGTGTATTGCTTCGTGTGCGGCAAGCCGTTCAAGCGCGTTTCAATCCCACGCTGGTTCGATTGAGGCCGGGCGTCCCCCGCAGCCTCCTCCACTCGCGCCACATCGGTTTCAATCCCACGCTGGTTCGATTGAGGCCCTGCCAAGCCCGAGAGCACCGGTCCCAGAACCGCCGTTTCAATCCCACGCTGGTTCGATTGAGGCCAAGGGCTATAAACTTGTCGAGGTCGAGGCCGCGTGGTTTCAATCCCACGCTGGTTCGATTGAGGCCATGCTCCATCATCGTTTGCCTCCTCTATCGGATGGAGTTTCAATCCCACGCTGGTTCGATTGAGGCCCACGGACTTGACGGCCCCCACCTGCGTCGAGTGCGCGGTTTCAATCCCACGCTGGTTCGATTGAGGCCGCCTCCCTCAGCGCCCGCGAAGCTCTTTGAGAAGCTGGTTTCAATCCCACGCTGGTTCGATTGAGGCCACCTCCTCCCGGGCCTGGCCCAATCCCTTGCGCAGCCGTTTCAATCCCACGCTGGTTCGATTGAGGCCGCTCATTGGGCTCCCAAATTGCTCATTAGACCCCCATGTTTCAATCCCACGCTGGTTCGATTGAGGCCCCTGGGTTCCGGTTCCGCTGGTGCACGGATCGGCTCAGTTTCAATCCCACGCTGGTTCGATTGAGGCCTGGGGACGCCGTGCTCGACCAGGGCCGGGTCAACCTGTTTCAATCCCACGCTGGTTCGATTGAGGCCACCAGGAGAACAACCCAAACCAGCGAAGCCCATTCGGGTTTCAATCCCACGCTGGTTCGATTGAGGCGTCCCCCGTCCCCGCGCTGCCGCACCGCCACGCTGCCGTTTCAATCCCACGCTGGTTCGATTGAGGCCTTGAGCTCTTCAACGAGCCCTCCACGCTCCCGGACGCCCGTTTCAATCCCACGCTGGTTCGATTGAGGCCTGGTCTTCGAGGGGCCGATCCGCCTGCGGGATCTCCGGTTTCAATCCCACGCTGGTTCGATTGAGGCCTCTGGCCGGGATGCGGCTCCCACTCCAAGAAGGCCGTTTCAATCCCACGCTGGTTCGATTGAGGCCTTGAGCTCTTCAACGAGCCCTCCACGCTCCCGGACGCCCGTTTCAATCCCACGCTGGTTCGATTGAGGCCTGGTCTTCGAGGGGCCGATCCGCCTGCGGGATCTCCGGTTTCAATCCCACGCTGGTTCGATTGAGGCCTCTGGCCGGGATGCGGCTCCCACTCCAAGAAGGCCGTTTCAATCCCACGCTGGTTCGATTGAGGCCCTGCTCCCGGAGCCGGCCCGGGCCAGGCCGTCCAGAAGTTTCAATCCCACGCTGGTTCGATTGAGGCCCCCGGGGCGGGCAATACGTGCGGGGGCGCAAATATCACGTTTCAATCCCACGCTGGTTCGATTGAGGCCCCTTCACGTGCAGGCGGAGGCCGTCTCGCGGGAGCTGGTTTCAATCCCACGCTGGTTCGATTGAGGCCACCGTCCTGCGCTCGCAGTCCGGTTTTTTCTGCCTCATTTCAATCCCACGCTGGTTCGATTGAGGCCCCCGTCTTCTTGACGAACATCACGCACCTCCGTAAGCATTTCAATCCCACGCTGGTTCGATTGAGGCCGTAATTGTTTGCGCCGCTCACCAGCCGCATCCGCACCATTTCAATCCCACGCTGGTTCGATTGAGGCCCGGCATCGCTGCGGGTCGGCATCCATCCGAGATCGCGATTTCAATCCCACGCTGGTTCGATTGAGGCCTCGAACATCCCATATGCTCCAGGGATCGGAAAGGTCACATTTCAATCCCACGCTGGTTCGATTGAGGCCGCGCGCCGTCCTGGGGGTGCACGAGTATGTGCGCTACGATTTCAATCCCACGCTGGTTCGATTGAGGCCGCCGTTTCGGGCGAACTTGCGGATCGTGAAGTAGGAATTTCAATCCCACGCTGGTTCGATTGAGGCCTCTGAAGGTGACCGCGAATGTTTCCACCACGTGGGTGAATTTCAATCCCACGCTGGTTCGATTGAGGCCGCGGCAGCCGAGGGGCTGAGGGTGGCGGCTTATGTGATTTCAATCCCACGCTGGTTCGATTGAGGCCCCTGCGATTTCAGGGGGTGAATGGGGGAAGGGAGAGAGAACCCCCTTCGGAAATCCAGTTCGCCTTAAATATAGCATCGATCGTGCGGTTTGTCAAGGGGTGCGGGCTTCTCCACGGATGTGGGGACGACGGGGGTCCGCGGAAGCCTTTTCCGAAACATGGGATCAGATCCCTATGGGGGGATCTTTTCGGATCGAAAGGGAAGCGGATGGTTGGGGATGGGGGGAGAAGAGAAGGGTTCGAAGGGATCATTTTATAAGCCTTCCGCGGACCCCTGGTGGCCGGATTTTCCATGGAGGTCCGCGGAAGGTTTCTGCGCCCACTGAACGCAAGGTGAGCGCTCAGGTTCCTGAACCGGGATGAGGAGAGGATGGAGCGTTGAAGGATAGGCCTCGCTCCCTCAGGCTGATATATCGGCCGCGCCCAATGATCAGGTGATCCAGCACCCGGATCCCCAGCAGCTGCCCTGCCGCGATGAGATCCCGCGTGAGCGCGATGTCCTCTGGAGAGGGCGTGGGATCCCCCGAGGGATGGTTGTGGGCCAGGATCAGGGAGACCGCGTTGCGCCGGATGGCCTCCCGAAACACCTCCGCCGGCCGCACGAGGGTGGTGTTCACGTTCCCTACATAGATCGTCGGGATCGCCACCACCCGCCCCCGGGTGTCCAGCAAGATGGTCCGCAGGGTTTCCTGCTCCAGGTCCGCCATGTCCGCCAGCAACATATAAGCCTCATGCGCGGAGCGAACGAAGGGGCGCTCCTCCGGAGCGGCGGCGGCGACGCGCCGGCCCAGCTCCAGGGCGGCCTGGATCTGGGCCGCCTTCGCGAGGCCAACCCCCGGGATCCGGGCCAGCTCATGGGCCGGGATCCGCCCCAGCCCGCTCAATCCCTCGCAGTGCTGCAGGATACGATGCGCCAGTTGCAGGGCGTTCTCCCCACGGCGCCCGGTGCGCAGCAGGATCGCCAGCAGTTCCGCTGCGGACAGCGCGGCCGGACCGTGTTGCAACAGTCGCTCCCGGGGTCGCTCCTCGACCGGGAGATCCTTGATGGTGAGCCACAGGATGCCGGTCTCTTCCATCCCGGTGTTCCCTCCCCTGTAAACATGATAGCCATGGAACCGGAGGGCACCGGCGATGCGATGCGGGACGGGGCGTCGCAATGAAGGGCGTCGCAGCCCTATCTCTCTACTGTTGCGTTTTCAGGCCGCTTCCGGTCAGCATCAGGACCACGGCTCGATCGGTGTCCTGGACGGCGCGGGGCCATGCGGCCATGCTGAGGGCGCCGGTGGGTTCCACGAACAACCCCTGGCCCGCCAGCGCGGCCTGGGCGGCTCGGATCTCTTCCTCCGTCACCGTCAGGATGGCTCCTCCGGTGATCCGAGCGGCTTGCAGGATCTCCCGGCCTCGAGGCGGCGAGGCGATCCGCACGCCTTCCGCGATGGTTTCTCCTTCCACCACGGGGACCGGATCTTCGGCTCCGGCGGCGAAGGCGCGGGCCAGCGGAGCGCAGGCCTCGGCCTGGACGCCGTAGAGCCGGGGGAGGCGCTCGATGTAGCCGGCGGCCTGGAGGGCCTCGAACCCGAGGAAGAGCCCCAGGAAGAGCATCCCGTGCCCGAGGGGAGCGATCACCGCGTCGGGGCTGCGCCCGAGCTGTTCCCAGATCTCCCACGCCGCCGCGGCCAATCCCAGGAGGATGAAGGGGTTGTAAACGTGGCTGGCGTAGATGCCGCCTTCCTTCAGCGTTTCCATCAACGCGGCGGTGGCCTGGGCCCGGGGGCCGGGGACTTCCACCAATCGGGCGCCCATGCGTTGCATCTGGGCCTTCTTGGCCGGCGCGGCGTGGGCCGGGACGAAGAGGGTGGCCCGGATCCCGGCCCGGGCGGCGTAGGCAGCCAGGGAGGCCCCGGCGTTGCCGGAGGAATCATCCATCACTTCGTCCACGCCTCGCGTGAGCAGAGCGCTCAGGCCGGTGGCGGTCCCCCGATCCTTATACGATCCGGTAGGCATCAGGTAATCCAGCTTGGCCCACAGTCGGGGATCCACCCGGTGCAGCGGGATCAACGGGGTCCACCCTTCCCCCAGGCTGAGGGGGCGTAGTGCGGAGGGCCACAGGTCCGCGTAGCGCCAGATCCCGGGCCGATGAGGCTGGATGGCCCGGTGGTCGAAGGGGAGCGGGCGGATGGGCTCCCATGGACCTCCGCACGGGCAGCGCCAGACGGATGGATCATACGAAGCGGTGCGGTGACAGCGAGCGCATCGGATGTCCATGGGATCCCCCTACCCTTCCAGCACGATGCGGCGGAATCCTTCGGCCAGGATCTCTTTGCCGTCCACCTCGCGGCGCAGCCGTTCCCGCAGGCGCCGCTCCAGCGCGGCGGGATCCGGGATCTGGCTGGCGTGGCAGCGCAGGGCGGCGAGCTTCCGATCGAAGACGTCCGTGATGTCCACCCAGTGGTTGGCGCGTTCGGTGGTGGAGAGATACACCTCTCGCACCCGGTGGGGCTCCAGGCCTTCTCGGAGCAGCTCCGGGAAATACATCGGGTTCCCGGCCGCGGGGAAGATGGCGTCCAGGGTGGCCAGCCCGATGGCCCGGTGATCGTTGTGGTTGATGTAGCGATCCCCCCGGATGAGGGTCTCCGGGTCCATGGTCACCACGATCTCCGGCCGGTAGCGGCGGATCACCCGCACGATGTCGCGGCGCAGGGAGAGGTTCGGCTCCAGCATGCCGTCCATGTAGTCCAGGAAGAGGACCTCGCGCACGCCGAGGAGGGCGGCGGCCTGTCGTTGCTCGGCCTCCCGGATGGCGGCCAGGCGCTCCGGGGTCATCGTGGGATCCTGACTGCCTTTGTCGCCCCGGGTGGCCAGACAGTAGATCACCTCGTGTCCTTCCTGGGTCCAGCGGGCGATGGTCCCGCCGGCGGCGAATTCGGGATCATCGGGATGCGCCATCACCACCAGGATGCGCATAGGGGTCCCTCCTCCGAAGTGAATCCCGGCTTACGGTTTGGCGTAAAGCACGCCCTCGGTGCGCACCGTGTAATCCGGCGGGCACTGATAGATCTCCCGGAAGATGCGCTCGATCTCCTGGGCGATGGCCTCCGGGTTGCCCGGGCTGAAGTGTTTGAAGGGGTTTTGCTCGCGCAGGCGGGGCGGAAGGGTCCAGCCCATCCCGCGCAATCGCTCCTGGGCGGCCCGGGGGAGTGGACGGGCCCGCCGTCGGGGCCCCCAGTCCCCGCTGCAGACTTCCCCACGGAGGCCTTCGGGCGTTCGCTCGAGCTGCACATAGGCCAGCGGGCGGCCGGGGATCTCGAACACCACCGCGCTGCCTGGCGGGGCCTCCATCAGTGCCCGGAGCTGTTCCTGGAACATTTGGATTCGCGTTTCCAGCGTTGAGGCTTTCATCGCGGGCAGGTATCTCCGATGGGATGGGGAGCCTCACCGAGGCTCCAGGTGGGCGGAGACTCAGGCGGGCTGGAGGGGTGGATCCTCCGCCCGGGTGATGGGTTGGGGCTCCTGGCTCAGCGAGCGCGCCAGGGCGCGGGAGAGGTCTTCCAGCTCCTCCCGATGGAAGCCGATCAGGATCCGCTGGATCCGACCGCCGGGCGAGATCAGGAAGAGGGTCGGCACGTGGGTGAGCCGGTAGGACCGGGAGGTCTGGAAATCCCGGTCTGCGATGAGGGGAAAGGAGATCTGGAATTTCCGCGCCATCTCCTGAAGGGTTTCAGGCGGATCCTGTCCGATCCCCAGCAGCCGCCAGTGATTGGTGCGGTATGCCTGGTGGAGGCGTTCCAGAGCGGGCAGGATCCGTCGGGAGGCGGCGCACGATTCTTTGAAGAAGGCGAGAAGCAGGATGTGGCGAACCCCCTGGGGGTCCTCCAGGTAGGGCTCGCCGTTTAGGGTGGTTCCGAAGATCAGCGGCGCAGGATCTCCGATTTGCAGCGCGGTCATGGTTCCTCCGATGGGCAGGTCGGTAAGGAGGCGGAAGGTTCTTCCGCCCCTCCTGTTAGGAAATTATGCACCCGGAGGGCGGGATCAGGTCCAGTTTCGGGGCATGGGCAATTTCTTGCCCGGGTTCATGATGCCGTGGGGGTCGAACAGGGCTTTGAGGGCCTAGAATTTCTCGAGGATAGCGGGGGGAAAGGCGCGGGGGACGAAATCCAGTTTGAGCATGCCGATCCCGTGCTCGCCGGAGAGCACGCCGCCCAGGGCGAGGGCGGCCTCGAAGATCGCGGCGGCTGCCTGGGCGACGCGGGCCATCTCATCCGGGTTGCGCCGATCGCACAGGAGCGTGGGATGAAGGTTGCCGTCGCCGATGTGGCCGTAGAGGGCGATGGGGATCCCGGTCTCCCGGGAGATCTCCCGGATGCGGCGGGCCATGGCGGGGATCCGGCTGCGGGGAACGGTGATGTCCTCGCTGAGCTTGTGGGGGGCCAGTCGGGCCAGGGCGGGCGATACATTGCGGCGGATCTCCCAGAGCGCTTCCGTGTGGAGGGTGTTTCCGGCGTCGAAGGCGGCGCGGAGCACCTGTCCGCCGTGGTCGCGCATCAGGGAGCTCATTCGCTGGAGGTCGGCCTCCACGGCGGCGGGCTCTCCGTCCGCAGCGAGCAGCAGGAGGGCTTCTGCGTGGGTGGGGAGCCCTGAGGGGCGGAAGGATTCCACGGCCCGCATGGTGATCTGGTCCATGAATTCCACCATCAGGGGAAGGATCCCGCTGGAGAGGAGTGCGACGGTGGCCTCGCATGCGGCTTCGAGGCGTTCGAAGGCGATGGCCAGGGCTCCGCGGGCGGGCGGCCTGGGGAGGAGGCGCAGGGTGATCTCGGTGATCACACCCAGCGTGCCCTCGGAGCCGATGAAGAGCTGCTTGAGATCGTAGCCGGAGACATCTTTCATCACCCGTCCGCCCAGGCGGAGCACTTCCCCGCCCGGGAGGACCACCTCCAGGCCCAGGACGTAATCCCGCGTGACGCCGTATTTCAGGCAGCGGGGCCCCCCGGCGTTGGTGGCCACGTTGCCGCCGATGGTGCACATCTCCAGGGAGGCAGGATCCGGGGGGTAAAACAGGCCGTGGGCTTCGGCGGCCTGCTGGAGGGCTCGCGTGATCACCCCGGGCTGGACGACGGCAAGGCCGTCGGCGGGGTCGAGAGCCAGGATGCGGTTCATCCGGGCGAGGTTGAGGCAGATGCCCCCTTGCGGCACCGCTCCGCCAGCCAGCCCCGTTCCCCCACCCCGGGGAACTACGGGGATTCGTAGCTCGTTGGCTATGCGAAGGACATGGGCGACGTCGGCCGTCGATTCCGCGTGAACCACCAGGTCCGGCATCCCCTCGGCCCACGTCGCATCATACCCATACACCAGCCGCCCCACCGCATCCGTCTCCACCTGATCCGGCCGCAACCGCTCCCGCAACCGCCTCACCACCCCTTCCCCATCCATCTCTCCCCCCTCACTCCGCCCTTCCGGGCATATGTCTATGCGAAATCACGGCGTCGACCGCGCTCTTCCACTCTATCTCCGCATCCCCTACAATACAACCTCGACCATCCTCTTCCGGAGGAAACCCATGGGCCGCTTCCGCTCGGCGGAAGAACTTTACACCCTCCTCGACGCCCTCTTCCACCGCCTGCGCGCCATCCCCGAAATCCGTCAGGCCCTCACCGCCAGCCCCATGATCGTCCGCTTCCGCTTCCACGACCCCACCGGCGAGGTCACCATCGACCTGCGCCAGGATCCCCCCCAATGGACCTTCGGCCCCAGCGATCTCCCCGCCGACGTGGAGATGATCCAGTCCGCCGACACCGCCCACCGCTTCTGGATGGGCCAGCTGAACGTCCCCCAGGCCATCGCCACCCGCCAGATCATCGCCCGGGGCAACATCCCCAAGGCCCTCCGCCTCCTCCCCGCCCTGCGACCCGCCTTCCAGGTCTACCCCCAGGTGCTGCGAGAACTCGGGATGACCCACCTGCTGGAAGAGCCCTCCCCGACCCCTCGAAGGCGCTTCCCACGCCTTCGGCTGTCCCTTCCATGGCGCGCCCGTCCGGAGGTCGCCCTTCCCCCACCGTTGCTCTGGTCCATCCCTCTGGTCGACGCGGAAGCCGTGGAGCCGATGCCGCCGCCTCCCCGCCCCCACCCCCTGCCGGAGGACCCCATCGCCCTCCGTCGGGAGATGCTCCGGCGCATGTTGCTCATCCGCGCCTTCGAGGAGACCCTGGCCGCGGAGTTCGCCCGCGGGGCCATCCCCGCGGAAACCATCCACCTCTCCACCGGCCAGGAAGCCGTCGCCGTGGGCGTGGCCTTCGCCCTCCGGCCGACGGACTGGATGACCACCACCCATCGCGGCCACGGTCATATGCTCGCCAAGGGCGCTGACCTGGATGGGATGATGGCGGAGATCTTCGGCAAGGCCGAGGGGCTGTGCAAGGGGAAGGGCGGCTCCATGCACGTCACCGACGCGGGGATCGGCGCCCTGGGCGCCAACGGCATCGTCGGCGCCTCCCTGGTCATCGGCGCCGGCGCCGCCCTGGCCGCGAAGCTGCGCGGCGAGGACCGGGTGGTCGTCGCCTTCTGCGGGGATGGAGCCACGAACCAGGGGATGTTCCACGAGGCCCTGAACTTCGCCGCCGTCTTCCAGCTCCCCCTCATCGTGGTGATCGAGAACAACCAGTATGCGGAGTTCACCCCCCTGGCCCGGCACACCCGGGTGACCCGCCTCGCGGATCGCGCTGCCGCCTATGGGATCCCCGGGGTGCACGTGGACGGCAACGATGTCTGGGCGGTGTATGAGGCCACCCGGGAGGCCGTGGCCCGAGCCCGCCAGGGAGAAGGACCCACCCTGATCGAGGCCCTCACCTACCGCTGGCGTGGCCACAGCGAAGGGGAAGGCGCCGTCTATCGCTCGGCCGCGGAGGTCGAGGCCTGGAAAGCCCGGGATCCCATCCGCCGCTGGCGGGAGCGCCTGGAGGCGGAAGGGCTGCTGACCCCATCGGAAGCCCAGGCCATCGAAGCCGAGGCCTGGCAACGGGTTCAGGAGGCGGCGGAGCGGGCCCGACGCGGGACGGAACCCCCTCCCGAGGCCCTTACGGAGGATCTTTACGCCCCGGAGCCCGCGTGGCTTTACGGGCAGGGCCCGATGATCCTCCGGCCCAGCGGGAGGACCCGGGAACGCTCCACCGCCGAGGCGTTGCGCGAAGCGCTGGCGGAGGAGATGGCCCGGGATCCCCGCGTGTTCCTGCTCGGGGAAGACGTCACCACCGGAGGCTACTTCGGCGTCACTACCGGGCTGGGCGAGGAGTTCCCCGGTCGGGTGCTGGACACGCCCATCAGCGAGAGCGCCATCATCGGGGCCGCCGTCGGGGCGGCCATGGCCGGCATGCGCCCGGTGGCCGAGATCGAGTTCGCCGATTTCCTCACCTGCGCCATGGACGGGCTGGTCAACCAGGCCGCCAAGATCCGATACATGTCCGGTGGACAATACGCCCTCCCCCTGGTGGTTCGCACCCCGGCCGGGGGAGGCATCGGCATGGCCGCCCAGCACTCCCAAAGCCTGGAACCACTGCTCACCGGCGTGCCGGGATTGATCGTCGTCGCCCCCGGAACCCCGGCGGACGCCAAGGGCTTGCTCAAGGCGGCGATCCGCAGCAACAACCCCGTGGTGTTCTTCGAGAACAAGCTCCTCTACGCCGAGGTGGGCCCGGTGCCGGAGGGGGAGTGGATCGTGCCCCTGGGGGTGGCCGAGGTCAAGCGGCCGGGACGCGACGTCACCGTGGTGAGCATCGGGGCCGTCCTCTCCCGCGTCCTGGAGGCCGCGGCGGAGCTGGCCCGGGAGGGGATCGAGGCGGAGATCGTGGATGTGCGCACGCTCGTCCCCCTGGATCTCCGGACGATCCTGGCCGCAGTGGCGCGGACGCGACGGCTGGTGGTGGTGGAGGACGCGCCCCTCACCCACGGCTTCGGGGCCGAGGTGATCGCCCGGGTCAGCGAGGCCGCCTGGGGCCTCCTGCGGGCGGCGCCGCGCCGGGTGGCCGGGCAGGACGTCCCCATCCCCTACAACCGGACCCTGGAACGCCTCGCCCTCCCCGATGCCCCGCGCATCGCCGAGGCCGTCCGGGAGGTCCTGCGCTGAGGAAACCCCGGGCGCGTGGGGATTTGCCTTCAAGGGGGAAGCGAAGCGAAGGCGGCCTCCGCCTTCCGCATCGGCCGGCGCTTGACAGATCCTTTCGGGCGGATTACAGTCAGGTTCGATGGAACGAAACCACCGGGCGACGTGGGGAGTCCGCGGGCAAGCGGGCTGAGAGGGCGCCCTGCCGGAGGTCATCCGGCCCCGGCGCCGACCCATCGAACCTGATCCGGGTCATACCGGCGGAGGGATCGTCGTCCCTGTTCCCCCTGATCTCACCCGGGCTCGTTCCCTCCTATCGGTGGCTTCCCCGGATCCGGCCCGCCTTGCGCGAGAAGCGGGATCCCCCACGGAAGAGGAGGTGCGGTGTCTCTGGATCTGCGGGTTTATCTGGTCCTGGATCCCGCGCACACCGGTGGGCGCTCCCCCCTGGAGGTGGCCGAGGCCGCCCTGCGGGGAGGCGTCACGGTGGTGCAGCTGCGGTGGAAGGCCGGGCCGCTGCGGGAGATGCTGCGCTGGGGAGCCGCCCTGCGGGAGCTCTGCCGGCGCCATCACGTCCCCTTTTTGATCAACGATCGGGCCGATGTGGCCCTGGCCCTGGAGGCGGATGGCGTGCATGTGGGACAGGAGGATCTTCCGCCGGAGGTGGCGCGGCGTCTGCTGGGCCCTCGTGCCCTCATCGGCGTCTCCGCCCGCACCCCGGAGCAGGCGCAGGCGGCGGAGGCCGCGGGCGCGGATTACCTGGGGACGGGCTCGGTCTTCCCCACGGGTTCGAAGGAAGGCGCCCGGCTCATCGGCCTGGAGGGGCTGCGGGCGGTGGTCCGCGCCACCCGGCTCCCCGTAGTCGCCATCGGCGGGGTGAACGCGGAGAACGCCGCGGCGTGCATTCAGGCGGGGGCGGCGGGCGTGGCCGTGATCTCGGCCATCACCCAGGCCCCGGATCCGGAGGCGGCGGCCCGAGCGCTGCGCCGGGCGGTCGACGAAGCCCTCGCCGCCCGGCGCCTGGAGGGATGATCGCGAATCTCCATCTTTGGGCCTCGAGAAGGCATCGCGTCCATCATGCGTGGAACACCTTTCAGGAGGTGGACGATGAAGCCCTTGCCGCGCGCGCTGACCATCGCCGGCTCGGACTCCGGCGGCGGAGCGGGGATCCAGGCGGATCTGAAGACCTTCGGGGCGCTGGGGGTTTATGGCATGAGCGTCCTCACCGCCCTCACCGCCCAGAACACCCGGGGGGTTCAGGCCGTCTTCGAGCTCCCGCCGGACTTCGTGGCCGCCCAGATCGATTCGGTGCTGGGGGACATCGGAGCCGACGCGGTGAAGACGGGGATGCTGGCCAACGCCGCCATCATCGAGGTGGTGGCGGAGAAGATGCGGGAATACCGCGTGGAGCGCCTGGTGGTGGATCCGGTGATGCGGGCCAAGAGCGGGGATCCCCTCCTGCGCCCGGAAGCCCAGGAGGCGTTGATCCGCCGGCTGTTCCCGCTGGCCATGGTGGTCACGCCCAACCTCCACGAGGCGCGGGCCCTGGTGGGGCGGGAGTTGCGGAGCCGGGAGGACATGCGGGAGGCGGCGCGGATCATCCACGGGATGGGGCCGCGCTGGGTGGTGGTGAAAGGCGGTCATCTCGAGGGGGATGATCGCAGCGTGGACGTTGTGTTCGACGGGCGGGATTTCTACGAGCTGGACGCCCCGCGGGTGGACACGGTGAACACCCATGGGACGGGGTGCACCTTCGCCTCCGCCATCGCCGCGGGGCTGGCGAAGGGCCTTGCGCCCCTGGAGGCCATCCGTCAGGCCAAGGAGTATCTCACCGCCGTGCTTCAGGCCTCGCGGGCCTTCAAGCTGGGTGGGGGCGCCTACGGCCCGATGGATCACTTCGCGCTGTGGAAGGCGGAGGCCCCGACGCGAGCGGCATCCGGGTAGGCCGGTAGGGGCGACCCGACGGGTCGCCCCTACCTTCAATCCGACGCGCTCAGCGGAGCATGCGCTCGGCGGCCAGGCCGAGGAGGCCGACGAGGGCGGTGAGGGCGGAGAGGCGGGCCAGGGTCCGCAGCCCCTGCCCGCGCAGGCCGCCCAGCCAGGCCATGGGGACGTGGAACAGCAGGCTGGCCATCGAGGCCAGCACCACCCCCATCCCGGCCATCTCGATCCCGATCCTTCCCTGCCCGGCCAGCGTGGCCACCGCCGCCGTCGTCGAGGCGCTGCTCACCAGCCCGCCCAGGAAGGCCACCACCAGGAAGCCGCCCGTCCCCAACCATCGCTCCGCCAGCACCACCGCGCCCCGCAGCACCAGATACAGGGCTCCGAACAGCAGGGCTTGTCGCAGCGAAAAGGGGAAGGCGAGCCGGATCTCCGGCGCCGCCGTCCCGCGGCCCCGTCGCATCGCCCGGAACACCAGCCACCCGGTCACCGCGACCATCCCCCCCACCGCCAGCCATCCGTGCCCCAGCGCCGCCGGGGCGAAGATGGCCAGGATCAACCCGTTTCGGGCCATCATCGCCACGTTCGCCAGCAGCATCCCTTCCAGGGCCACTGCCTCCGCGCCCCCTCCCTGTCCTCCGCACCGCCGCGCCAGCTCCCCCACCGCCGCCGTGCTGTTCACCAGGCCGCCGAGCAGCCCGGTGAAATGGATCCCTCGTGCCCCATACAGCCGCAACAGGGCATAGTTCACCAGCCCGATCCCGGAGAGGACCACCACCACCAGCCACGCGCCCCGCAGGTTCACCACTCCCAGGGGGTCCCAGTTCCCCGGCAGCCCCTCGGGCAGCAACGGATAGATCACCACCGTCAGCAACCCGAACAGCACGATGGAGCGCAGCTCCTCCAGCGACAGCCCCACCGTGAACCGCACCAGCTCCGCTTTCCAGGCCAGCAGCATCGTCACCAGCACTGCTGTCGCCGCCGCCACCAATCCCTGTCCCTGGGCCACCACCATCCCCAGCAACAGCGTCACCAGCAACGCCACCGACGTCGTCATCTCCAGCGTCCGATCCACCAGCAGGCTCCGGATGTTCAGCAGGCTCACCAGCGCGATGGCTCCCCCCAGCAACAGAAACGCTGCCACCGGATGGATCAGCCACCCGAGGCATCCGGCCAGGGCCACCAGCGCGAAGGTCCGCAGCCCCACGTCTTTGTGGGCCCATTCCCGTTCCAGTCCGATCAACAACCCGATCCCCAGGGCGATCCCCACCGGCTCCAGCCACATTCGATACCCTTCCATTCCTCCTCCCCTCCACCTCTTCGCGATCGGTTCGAAGGGAAACGGACAGAGCCTCCGGGTGTGTGGAACACAGGCTGGGCGGCCCCCCTGGCAACCGCCCAGCCTGCAAGACCATTCAGAGAGCAGACGTTAACCGGGATGCCGGGATCAGGTCAGGTGAGCGCCACCGGTCACGTCCAGCACGGCCCCGGTGATGAAGTCGGCCTCCGGCAGGCACAAGAGCAGCACCGCATTGGCCACGTCCTGAGGTTCCTCGATGCGCCCCAGCGGGGTTTTGCTGACATATTCCGCCCGCACGGCCTCCGGATCCATCCCCCGCAGCTTTCCCTCCCAGACGATCTCCCGCTCCTGCATGGAAGTGCGCACAAAGCCCGGGCAGATCAGGTTGACCTTGATATTATACTTGCCGACTTCCACCGCCAGGCTGAGGCCGAAACCGATCACCGCCCATTTGGAAGCGGCATAGTGGGCCAGCAGGGGGACGGCCCGATGGCCGGCCATGGAGGCGGTGATGATGATCCGTCCGCCGCCCTGGCGGATCATATGGGGGATAGCGGCCTGGCAGGTCAAGAACACGCCCTTCGTGTTCACATTGAAGTTGTAGTCCCACTCCTCCTCGGTGAGATCCTTAGCCCAGTTCATAGTGGAGACCCCGGCGTTGGGGCAGACGATGTCGAGGCGGCCCCACTTGGCCACCACGGCATCCATCACCGCCACGTTGTCGGCCTTGCGCGTCACATCCAGCCGCCACGCTTCGGCCACCCCGCCGGCCTTTCGGATCTCCTCCGCCACCTGGCGGGCCCACTCCTCATTGATATCCGTCACCGCCACGTAGGCCCCTTCACGGGCCAGGGTCCGGGCGATGGCTGCCCCGATCCCCGTCCCGGCTCCCGTAACCACTGCGACCTGTCCATCCAGGCGTCCCATGGCAAGCCTCCTTAGATAGGGATTTCACAGCGTGCTTTTCAAGCCTCCCCAGGGGCCGCTCCGAGCGGTTGTCCCAGTGAGGCCGCCTGGGGGAAGAGCGGCTTTAAGGCCTCGTAGAGCTGACGGTAGAGGCGATAGGCCTCCTGATAGCGGGCATGGGCCTTTGGGTCGGGCTCGTTACGGAGGGCCTGGCCGGCAAAGGCCTCGATCTCCGCCCAGTCGCGGAAGAGGCCCACGGCCATCCCGGCCACGAAGGCAACCCCCAGGGCGGATCCGGGATGCTCCGGGAAGGAGGTGATGGGCAAGCCCAGGACGTCGGCGGCGATCTGACGCCAGAGGCCGCTGCGCACACCGCCGTCGGTGGCCACCACCCGTCGGATGGTGTAACCGCGAGCGGTCAGGACCTCCACGTGATGCTGGAAGCCGTAGATCACCGCCTCCAGGATCGCCCGGAACATATGGCCCCGGCCGTGGCTCAGCGTGAGTCCGAAGAAGATCCCACGGGCCTGAGCGTCGAAGATGGGCGTCTTCTCCCCCAGGAAGTAGGGCAACACGATCAGCCCCTCCGAAGCCGGCGGCACACGGGCGGCGGCCTCATCCAGCCGGCGATAGCTCTCCCCCGAGGCCTCCCAGCCCAGCACTTCCGTGACGAACCACTTGACCAGAGAGCCCGAGGCCGCCATACACCCGTTGAGAAGATAGCGCCCGGGGATGTCGTGGTAATCGATGTAAAGTTGAGGATGGGTCTCCAGGCGATCCAGACAATACAGGATGTCTCCGGCCCCGCCGAATTTGATCAGGAGGTCCCCGTTCTCCCGCAGGCCCGCCGCCAGGGCGGAGGCCACGTGGTCCGCGCTCCCTGCGATCACAGGGGTGCCCGGAGCCAACCCGGTCTCCTCCGCTGCAGCAGGGGTTACTTCTCCCACCACCTCCGTAGGGAAGCGCACCGGCGGGAAGAGCTCCGGATGGAGGCCGCTCGCGCGGAGAAGATCCGTATCCCACTCCCGCCGGTGGATGTTGAAAAGACCGGACTCCACCGCCCAGTTGATTTCGAGGGAGCGCTGTCCCGTCAGCCGGTAGACGATGTAATCGTAAGATCCCATCACCCAGCGCGTCCGGCGCCACACCTCCGGCTCATGGCGCTGGACCCACATCAGGCGCGGCCCGACGTGCTGCTGATTGGTGTAGCCTCCGGTGATGGCGAAGAGGCGCTCCTGATCGAGCTCCCGGCGCAGCTGCTCGATCTCCTCCACCGCCCGGGCGTCGTTCTGCTGGATGGATGGACGCAGCACCTGCCCCGCCTCGTCCAGGAGCACCAGGGCCGGGACCATCCCGCTGCAGCCCACTGCAACGATCTCCCGAGGATCCCGCTTGTGGAGCAGCTGGCGACAAACCGTCTGCACGCCCTGCCACCACTCGACAGGATCCTCCTCGGCCCAGCCCGGATACGGCGAGCGCAAATCGTGGGCGGCCATCGCTTCCGCGACCCGCTCCCCTCCCGGACCGATCAGAAGCCCTTTCACCCCCGTCGTCCCGATATCGATACCCAGCACCCAGCGTCCCATAAAGGCCTCCTTATTGAAGACAGGGCGGAACAAGGCGACATGGCTTAACCTTTGATGGCGCCACCTCCCAGCCCTCGAATCAGGAAACGTTGCACGAAAAACGAAGCCACCAGCACCGGCAGGGCGGCGGAGAGGATGGCAACAGACATCTTCCCCAGCTCCACACCACGGAAAGTCCAGTAACCGGCGATGGCCACCGGAAGGGTTTTCGAATGGCCCCCGGCCAGCATCAGCGCGTAGAACATCTCGTTCCAGGACATGATGAAAGCAAAGAGCCCAGCGGCCCCCAGGCCCGGGCGGGCGGTCGGCAGCACCACCCGCAGGAACGCCTGCCATCGGGTGCATCCATCCACCATCGCCTGCTCCTCCAGGTCCCGAGGCACGTCCTCAAAGAAGCCGATGAGAAACCACGTGACCAGAGGGGCGATGAAAGTGAGGTGGGCCGCCGCCACCGCCCACACGGTGTCCAGCAAGCCGGTGTAATAGGCCATCAGGAAGAAGGGGATGATGAAAAGGGCCGGCGGCAGCATCTGGGCAGCCAGGATGAGAAAGCGCAACCATGTCCCTCCGGTGCGGAAGCGGGAGAACGCGTAGGCGGCGGGAGCTCCCACCAGCAGAGAGATCCCCACCGTGAGAACGCCCACCACGATGCTGTTCAGAAAATAACGGGAGAAGGGAGAGCCGAGCCAGACCTCTACCCAATTGGCCATTGTGGGCGTGAAACCCCACAATGAGGGTCGGTTCAGCTCCACAGGCGGCTTCAGGGAGGCCGCCAGCACCCAGAGGAAGGGAAACAGAACGACAAAGGCGCTGAGCCCCAGAAGGCTCAAGCGAAGCCCGATTCCCAGATGTCGGCGGGTGAGGGCCCGTCGGGCAGGGATGGCCATCGCCCAGGAACGGGTGACGGTGGTCATGCCCAGGCCTCCTGGCGGCGGAGGATGTAGAAAAGGACAACCACCAGGATCAGGATCACGAGGGCCAGGGTGAAGGCCATAGCGGCCGCCTCGCCCAGACGGAAATAGAGAAAGCCCACCCGGTAGATGTGAAACAGGATGGTTTCCGTGCGCTCCCCCGGCCCGCCGCGGGTGATGGCGTAAACGTATTCGAAGATCCGGAAAGCATCCAGCATACGGATGAGCACCGCGGCGAGGATCACCGGCCGCAACAGAGGCAAGGTGAGATGGCGCAGGATCTGAAAGCCGGAGGCGCCGTCCACCCGGGCCGCCTCAAAGGGCTCCGTGGGCAGCGCCTCCAGCCCCGCCAGAAGGAACAGCGTCATCAGCGGCGTCCACTGCCACACATCGATGAGGATCAGGGAGAACAAAGCCAGGTCCGGGCCGAACCAGTCGATCTCCACGCCGATGGAGCGCAGGGCCACCGGGATGATGCCCAGCTGGGAGTTGAGGAGGAAACGGAACATCAGCCCCACCGCGATGGGGGTGATGAACATGGGCATCAACACGACAGCCCGGAAGGCGTTCTGCCCGGGGACCGGCCGGTGCAGCAGGAGAGCCAGGGCCAGGCCCAGCAGGAGCTCCAGGGTCACCGCCCCGCCGACGAAGATCAAGGTGTTCGTCATCGCGGTCCAATAGGAAGGGTTGTCCGCCAGCCCCTGATACTGGGCCAGCCCCACCCAGCGCACCTGGTCCAGGGCGGTTAGCCGGTAATCGTGGAAGGAGATATAAGCGGCGAAGACAATGGGATAACCCTGGACCAGGGCCAGGAGCCCCAGGAGGGGCAGCAGCAACCGGCGCCCCAGGGCGCGATCCCGTCGACCCATGGACCTCCTTTCACTTCCCCAGGATCTTGCGGACCTGAGCGGCGGCGTCCTTGAGGGCCTGCTCGGCGGTCTTCTCCCCGGCTACCGCCGCGTTCAGCTCGGTGCCCACCACCTGGATGATCTCCTCCGCCTTGGGACCCCGGGCCAGCGGCTCGGCATCCTCGAGGATCTTCAGCACCGTCTCGTAGTAGGCCTGGCCGAACCCCTTCTGCCAGACCTCAGGATCTTTCATCGCGCTCACCCGCACCGGCGCGCCGCCCAGGATCACCCGTTGCTTCTCCATGCGCTTGGAGGTGAGCCAGGAGATGAAACGCCAGGAGGCGTCTTTGTTCGGCGCGTTGCGGGGGATGGCCCAATGCCAAGCTCCGAGCACCGCCTTCCCGCCGGGGACCTCGTAGAGGGCAAACTTGCCGGCCAGGGCGCCGGCGGGCCCTTGCGGGTTGTTCAGGGTGGGCAGCATCCAGTTATAGCTCATCATCGTAGCGGCCTCCCCCGCCGCCATCGCCCGAAGGGCCTCGTCGAAGCCCCAGTTCAGGGAGTTGGGCGGCGCCGCCGTCTTATACATCTCGATGTAGAGCTCCAGGGCGCGCACCGCCTCGGGCCGGTCGATGATCACGTTGCCCTGCTCATCCAACAGGTTCCCGCCTGCGGCATACAGCCAGTTCTTCCACTCCTCGAACACCTTGTAACCGCGCTGGGGCTGCATGGCCGCGCCGTAGATCTTCCCGCCGCTCTGCTCCTTGAAGAACTGGGCGACGCGCAAGTAGTCCTCCAGGGTGGTCGGCGGGGCCAGGGGTTTCCCGTATTTCTTCTGATAGGCCTCCCGATAGGCAGGGTCATCGAAGAGATCCTGGCGCACGATCAGGCCCACAGCGTAGTTGTAGAAAGGAATGCCGTAGACTTTGCCGCCCACCACCCCGATCTCCCGGACCGGACCCACGAAGTCCTCGAAATCGTAATCCGGGATGCCCCGGATCCGATCGTCCAGGGGCTCCAGGAAATTCCCGGCCACGAACTCATCCATCCATGGGTTGTCCACGATGATCACGTCGTAGGTCGCCTTAGGGGCCATGAACGAGGCCAGGATCTTATCCCGCATGGCGTCGTAGGGCATCGCGTCGATGACCACCTTGATGCCGGGGTTCTCCTTCTCAAAGTCGGGGAGGAGCTTGCGGACCACGTCGGTGTCCGGGACCTGTTCCATAATGATGGTGAGGGTGACGGGGGCCTGGGCGGCCGGGCGACAGCCCATCAGCCAAGCGCTGAGCAACGCGACCGCAATGAGCAGACGTCCAATCCGGCAGCACATCGCTCACCTCCTTATGGGAAGTTCATGAAGCGCGCATGCGCCGCATGCGCGCGCCCAGGTAGGTCATCAGCACAAAGGAGAGGAAGGAAACGTAGATCAGAAAAGCCGTGATCGCCGAGGCGATTCGCATATCGTTCCGGATTTGCTGGAAGAGACGCAGGGGGAGAGTTTGGGCAGTGAAACCGGCCACCATCGAGGTGACCTCGAACTCCCCCATGCTGATGGCGAACACCAGGAGGGCTCCGGAGAGGATGCCGGGCATCACGTTCGGAATGAGCACATAACGCATCCGCTGCCAGAAAGTGGCCCCCAGGCTGGCCGCCGCCTCGCTGAGGGTGCGCTCGTCGATGGTCTGAAAAGCGGCCAGGACGATGCGGAACATGAACGGGAAGCCCAGGATCGCGTGGGCGATGATGACCATCCAGATGGTTCCCGTGAGGGCCAGAGGCGGTCGGGTGAAAGCCTGGAGAAGGGCCGTGCCTACCACCAGAGGTGGGAACAGAAGGGGAAGGATCACCGCCCCTTCCCGCAGCCGCTGCCCCCAGCCCGGCCCTGCTCGGTTCAGGGCATATGCCGCCGGCACCGTGATCAACAGGTTGAGCAGGACAGCTCCGGAGGCCACGGTCAGCGAGACCAGTAAGGCCTCATAGTTGGCCGGACGGGTGAGGATCGCCTCATACCAGCGCAGGGTGAACCCCTGGGGCAGGATGTCCTGCCAGAAAACGCTGAAGGAGAAGATGATGGGCATCAGAAGGGGCACCACGATATACAGCACCAGGAAGACAAACAGGATCCAGCGGATCATGGCCCCCTCCGAGCGAGTCGCCGGGCGCCCCAGCTCAACAGGATCAGCGCCACGCCGGTGATGGTGATCAGCACCATCGCCAGCGCCCCAGCCTGAGGCAGGTTATAAGTCGATTCGGAGGCGTGGGAGTAAATCTGCAGGGAGAGCAGATTCTTCGCCATCCCCACCAGGGCCAGCACCGTCCCGAAGGCTCCCATCATCCCGGCGAACTGAATGCTCATCCCGGCCAGAAAACCGGGAAGCAGCACCGGGATCACCACGTAGCGCCAGACCTGCCAGGGCCGGGCTCCCAGGTTGCGAGCCGCCTCAATCAAGTTGGGATCCAGGTTCTCAAAAACCGCGGCCATGCTCAGGGTCATCAAGGGGATCTGGAAGAAGGCGTAAACCAGCACAATGCCAGGCCAATCATAAAGGTTGAAATAAACCGTTGGCGGGAGGCCGAAGGCGCGCCGGACCAGAAGGTTCAGGACACCGTTGCGGCCGAGCAGGACGATGAAGGCGAAAGCCACCACCAGCCCCGAGAGAGTCATCGGCAACGCATAGAGGGAGAGCAACAGATTGCGCCATCGTGCCGGCAACCGAACCGCCAGGGCGGCCACGAAAGTCCCACCAATCCCTCCCACCAGGCTGGCCGCCGCGGCAAACAGCAGGCTGTTCCGAATCGCCATCTGAAACTGCGGCTTGGTGAAAGCATTGATGTAATTTTCAAGCGTGAAGTTACCATTTAAATCGAAAAAACTACGATAGGCCATATTTATAATAGGATAAATCTCAAAAATCCCCACAAATAGCACAAAGGGAAGGATCAACAACATCTCTGTGGAGAGGAAGCGACTCACCTGGCGGGCTTCTCCGCGGATCCCGCGCAACGCGGCGGTCATGGCGCTCATGCCGGGCATCGCGAATCTCCTCCCGGATGAGGGGAGGGGCCTGGGGCCCCTCCCCTGTGAGCCGGGCCTTATGGGGCTCCGGTGGCCTCCGCCCAGGCCTTCTTCAGATCCTCCGAGATGGCCGCATCCTTGGCGTAATCGATCATGACCACCTTGGCGTAGGCCTCCTTAGGCGGGAACTTCGCTGCCACCTCCGGCGGAAGCTCCACATCCGGCCGGATCGGCGTAACAAAGCCCTGCGCGTAGAGTTTCTGGCCATCGCCGCAGAGGAGGAACTCCATAAACAGACGGGCCGTGTAAGGATGCGGCGCGTTCTTGGCGATGATCACCCCGCCCCCGCTGGCGATGGTCCCGTCCGCCGGGATCACCACCTCGCTGGGCACGCCCAGCTCCTCCTTCCACTTGAGCAGGTTGTAGTCGAAGTTGATCAGGATCCCCACCTCGCCCCGCTGGAACTTGTCCACCGTCACTTTGGGGTCCACCGTAGCCACCAGGCCCATCTTGTGCAGACGGCCCAGGAACTCCGCGCCGGCCTTGTAATTGTAAGGATCGCCGCTCACCGCATAGGCCGCCGCCTCTACGGTGTTGACCCCGGTGCCGGTCGCCCGCGGATCCAGATAGGCGATCATGTTCTTGTATTCAGGGTTCTCCAGCTCCTTCCAGCTCCGCGGGATCTTCTTGACCAGGTTCGTGTTCACGATCCAGCCCAGGGTCCCCTTGTAACCGACATACCAGACGGACTTGGTGTTGGGATCCTGGCCCTTCTGGCCCTCGGGGAGCTTGTCCCAGCAGGAGACCTTGTAATCGGCGGTGAGGCCCCGCTTGGCCAGCTCGGCCGCGAAGGCCGGCTTGAGGTCGGCGACGTCGTTCTTGCTGGCGTTCTCCTCGGTCATGCGCGCCAGCACCACCGAGCTGCCCATATCGATGTCTTGCTGGGTGATCCCGAAGCGCTTCTTGAACTCCGCGTAGATGCCACCGTAGTTGGCCCAGATCTCCGGCATCCCGTAGGAGTTGATCACCCCGCCCTCCGCCTTCGCCTTCTCCGCCAGGAAGGCGATGCGCTCCTCATAGCTCATCTGCTCGAGGGCCTTGGTCGGTGTAGGCGGCACCGGCGTGGGAGAGGCCGGAGCCGGCGTAGGGGAGGCCGGGGCAGGAGCCGGGGTCGGCGTGGCCGCCGGCGCACAGGCGGCCAGCAACAGCGCAACCAGGATCATCACGGAAAACCCTTTGCTTCACATGGGAACCTCCTCTCCGGAATATCGGAGTGTCAACCGGCGTGCGCTTTCAGCAGCTCCCGGACCTGGGCGGGCCAGCTCCGGAAGCGCTCCAGCTCGTCCTCTGATCCCGGCGCGATCTCGATCAGAACAGTGGCTTGGGGGCAACGCTCCTTTACCGTTCGCAACACCTCCGCTACACCCGGGATGGAGGGCTCCGGGAACTCATGGGTGTCGAAGGCACCGTCGTTCCAATGCAGATGGAGGTGCCGAACCCGTCCGTTCAGGGCATGCAGGAAGGCCACAGGAGGCCAGCCGGCCAGGGCCGCATGTCCCGTGTCCAGCGTGAACCCCACCGACCCCTCCAGCCGGCTCAGGAAGGTCGCAACCTCCTCCGGGCTACATAACAACTCCCACGGCTTATACAGGTTCTCCACCACCACCTCCACGCCCTGAGGACGGGCGGCCTGGGCGATCTCCGCAATGGAGCGGGCCGCCGCCGCCCGATGCTGCTCCCGCAAGCGATTCAACGCCTCCACCATGCGGGCATGCGCCGGATGATCCGGAGGAGGCACATCATACCAGTTCACATCTCCTGCGTGCAGGTTCAGCCGTCGCGCCCCGATTCGCACGGCGAAGGCCAGATCCTCCAGGGCCACCTCCACCGCCGCCCGCCGCACCCGCGGGTTCGGGCTGGATAGGTTGACCCCGAAGAACCGCGCGTGGACCGAGTAGGACCAGCCATCCCGCTCCCGCCATGCGCGCAGCTGCTCCTCCCAACCGGGATCCGGGGCCTCCGGAGCGCGGAGCTCCATCCATGAGAACCCCGCCTCCCTCAGGATCCCAGACCACTCCTCGAAGGAGCTCCAGAGATCCGGTCCTTTCAGGCCCAAGGTCAACATCACGATCGCTCCTGTGGCACCACCTGCGCGGTCTCCGGATGGAAGTGAACCCACACCGGAGAGCCCACCGGAAAGCGCAACGCCTCGTCCGATGGCATATCGACCAGTAACGTCTCGCTATCGCTACGCACCGAGAGACGTCCGACCGGCCCCAGGAAAGTCACCCACTCCACCCGCCCGGGCAGGGCATTGTGGTCGGGAGGGACCCCTTCCGGCGCAAGGCTCACCCTCAGGCGCTCGGGCCGGAGGGCGAGATACGCCGCCTGCCCGGCCCGGACGCCGGGGTTCGGGCGGATGCGGAGAGCCCGTTCCTTCCACCGGAAGATGCCGTCCGACTCCATCCGCCCCGGAAGAAGGTTCATCGTCCCCACGAACGTGGCCACGAAGGGCGTGCGCGGGGCATTGTAGATCTCGAAGGGGGTGCCGATCTGCTCGATGCGCCCCATGTTCATCACCACCACTCGATCCGAGAGGGCCAGGGCCTCCTCTTGATCGTGGGTCACATAGAGGGTGGTGATCCCCAGGGTCTTCTGGATCCGACGGATTTCCCCCCGCAGCTCCTCCCGGATCTTGGCGTCCAGGGCGGAGAGAGGCTCGTCCAGCAGGAGGACCTTGGGACGCATGGCCAGGGCGCGGGCCAGGGCCACCCGCTGGCGTTGGCCTCCCGAGAGCTGGTGCGGATAGCGATCCTCCATGCCCTCCAGATGGACCAGGGCGACCATCTCCTTCACCACCCGCTCCTGCTCCTCCCGAGGCCGGCCGCGGATCATCAGGGAGAAGGCGATGTTCTCCGCCACGGTCATATGGGGAAAGAGGGCGTAGGTCTGGAACACCATCCCGATCCCCCGGCGTTCGGGAGGCACATCGTTCAGCACCCGGTCATCCACGAGGATGCGGCCGGAATCGGGACGCTCAAAGCCGGCGATGCAGCGCAAGACCGTCGTCTTGCCGCACCCGGAAGGGCCAAGCAGGGAAACCAGCTCCCCTTCCCCCACCTCCAGATTGAAGTCCTGGACCGCCACCACCCGGCCGAACCGCTTGGTCAGGCCTTCCACCACCACCCGTGCCATGCCCATCACTCCCCTCGGAGCCGGCGCACGATGGCCATAAACGACCGCACCCGCTCCGGATCCACCGGGTTCCAGGTGATGCCGTCAACCTTTAAGCTGGAGCCCACGATCACGCCGTCGGCATGCGGCAGCAGGTCGGCGATGTTGTCATGTCGAGCGCCCGTGTTGATGAACACCGGCAAGGGACCCACCGCCTCCTTCACCGCCTGCAGGTCCTCCACCCGGACCGGCAGGCTGGTCATCGGGCCGGAGACACAGATCCCGTCGGGCAGGCTGGAGAAGGCCACGGAGCGAGCCACCTCAGCCAGGGGCCGGCTCCCCATCGGGGCGGCGAACTCCGCGTTGATGTTGAAGAGCACCCGCACCCCCTCTGCCCCGATGGCCCGTCGGTACCGCAGGGCCTCCCCGGCCGAGGGACTCCAGAGCCCCATATCGCTGGCATAAACGCCCGTGAAGACCTCCCGGACGAACCGGGCGCCGGTGGCATGGGCCACCGCCAAGGCGGCGATGGGATCCCAGAGGATGTCGATCCCGAAGGGGACCCGGATCTCGGCCCGCAGCCGTCCCACCACCGCGGCCATCGCCGCCACCGTCGCCGGGTCCGCCCGCAGGGCGTAAGGCCGATCGTTCTCATTGCAGAACATCACCGCGTCGACCCCCCCGGTCTGAAGGGCATGCAGATCCTGCCGCGCCCGCTCCAGGATGCCCTCCATCCCCCGGGCCGCGTCGTAAAGGGGAGAGCCGGGGAGGGCCGGCAGATGCACCATCCCGATCACCGGCTTGGAGACTCCGAAGACCTCCCGCAACCAGGACATCGAGCCGCTCCTGCCTGAGGGTTTTCGCCTGTTGCCCATAGGGGCTCAGGCGCGATGGGCCGCGCGGCTCCGCCGGCCAGCCACGCGATCCTCCGTGACCGGCACCACCCGCACCTCCACTCCCAGCTCTCGCAACCGGTCGACGATCTGTGGATCCGCCCCCGCATCGGTGATCACCCGGTGCACCCGCTGGACCGGACAGATGGCCGTGAAGGAGATGTGGCCCAGCTTGGTATGATCGGCCAGGACGATGATCTCGCGGGCCCGCTCCAGGAAGACCTTCTTGACCTCCACGTCGTCCAGGCTGAAATCCGTGCACCCGGCCTCCGGATGCAGGCCGGCCACGCCCATGAAGAAGCGGTCATAATAGAACTGGGCCGCCATCCGCAACGCCAGAGGTCCCACGATAGAGAGCTCCTTCTTGCGCAGCTGGCCGCCCAGGAGGAAGACGGCGACCTCCGTGTTGGCTAAGAGCTGCGCGATGGGAACCGAAGCAGTGAATACCGTGAGGTTTCGTCGGGGGCGCAGGAGCCGGGCCAGCTCGAAGGTGGTGGAGCCCACATCCAGGGCGATCACATCCCCTTCCCGGATGAACTCCAGGGCCGCTCGGGCGATGGCCCGCTTCTCCGGCAGCTGAACCCGAGCCCGGGTCAGATAGGGGACCTCATGGCCGATGCCCGGTGTCCCCAGGGATGCCCCACCACGGGTCCGGACAATCAACCCCTCCTCCGCCAAGGCCTGCAGATCCCGGCGGATGGTCGGCAGCGAAGCGCCTGTCAGCCGGGCCAACTCCTCCGCCGTCGCGAAGGACCGCTCGCTCAGGATCTGGAGAATCTGCTCCCGACGGGCCGCCCACATCCCTACCTCCACACCGGATTTTAATCGATCCTGATCGAAAAGTGGTAATCACCCCCCTGAGTAGTGCTCGGTGGTATAATCGGGGCCAGATTCCGACGGAGGTGGGCCCGATGAATCGAAAGCCCAATTCCCAGAACCCCCCCTGCCCTCGCTGTGGGGCCACCCATGTGGTAAAGAACGGCAGTAAGGGTGGGCGGCCCCGTTGGGTCTGTCGGAACTGCGGGCGCTCGTTTGGGCCTACCCTGGGCACGGCGATGTATCGCTTGCGTGTGACCCCTGCGGAAGTGGCGCGCACCCTGCTGGTGGTGATGCGTCGGGGGAGCCTGAGCGCCGCTGAGGAGATCACCGGCCACAAATATGAAACCATTGGCCGATGGCTCCGGATGGCCGCCCAACACGCTGAGGCCCTCACCGAGGTCCTGGTCCACGACCTGCATTTGAGCGAGGTCGAGGTGGATGCTTTCTGGTCGTTTGTCAAAAAAAGTGTCCAGAGGCTGGAGATCCAGACGCCTCGGCGGGCGGGGTGGGCCCGCGTTGGGGATGTTTGAGCCAGGACCGGGCGACTCGTTTTGTGGTGGCGTGGGGCTTTGGGTCTTCGGAGGATGAGGTCGCGCCGAAGGTGGTGGCGCAGACCCGCCAGCGCACATCTGGCAGGAGGGGCGTGATCTGGATCAGCGATGGACGGCCGGTCTACCGACGGGCGGTTCGTCAGGTCTATCGGGACGCGCAACCGACGGGAAAGCGGGGGCGTCCGCCCCTGGTGCTCACGCCTGGGGTGGGGTTGACGCAAGCGGTCAAGCGTCGTCATCAGGGCCGGATGGTGCGCGTGGAGGTGCGTCAGGTTCTGGGGGAGGCGGTGGATTGCCCCTATCCGGTGCATGAGGAACGGTTGAATGGCATGTTGCGCGATCGGTTGAATGCGCTGACGCGTAAGACCCATGCCTTTGCGAAGACGACAGGGACCTGGGATGCGCTGGTGATCCTCTGTTTGTTTGAGCACAACTGGCTGCGGCCCCATCGGGCCTTGCGGGAAGCGGGGGAGGGCCTGCCGGAGGGGCGGCGGTATCGGCCGCGGACGCCGGCGATGGCCATCGGGTTGACCGATCATATCTGGACCTGGGAAGAGTTCTTGACCTTCAAGCATTATCAATACCAAAAGGAGTGACTACCCGAAAAGTCAAGTTTAGATCAAAACCGCTCATAGATGGATCGCAAAGAATCGAACCAGGATCGCCTGCGCACGGGGCCGGATCGACCTGGAGCGCGGGGATTCAGAGGGGCTTCCCCTGGTTCCTCACCCGGAGGTAGGGGAAGGAGTCTCCTCCAGGGGTTGCCATGGCGCGGTGGGATCGTCCAGGGGGCGCCAGCGCGGGCCCTCCCGGGTGTCCTGCACTTCATAGCCCAGAGCCCGCAGGCGCTCCCGTAAGGCGTCCGCTGTCATCCAGTCCCGCCGCCGCCGGGCAGCCTCCCGCTCCCGGATCAGCGCGGCCACCTCCGGCGGCAGCGCCGGCTGGGGGAAGCCGGGCGCTCCAGGGGGCCGCTCCACCGGGATCGGAGGCGGAAGACGAACCTCCCCCAGCCACTCGATGGGGAAGGACCCCCCAGCCTCCACCTCGCGGATCTCCTTTCCCCGCTGGATCGTCACCCGACCCAGCCCCAGCACCTCTACACTCCCCTTCTGGAAATCGAAGACCGCCATGGTGTGCTCATCGATTCCCAGGATCACCACTTCCGGCGGGAGGAAGCGGCGCATGGCCTCGAAGCGCTCGCGGCCCATAAAGCAGCGGCTGGTGTCCACCTCCTCGCCGCCCTCCTGATTGTTCCAATGGGAGACGATGGCCAGCCGCAGACCGAAGTCCCCAAACAGGTCCAGCCCCCGCACCCAGTGGGGATCGTGGCCCGCTTTGTAGATCTCATAGACCGGCAGGGCCCATGCGCTGACCGCGATGGCCGCCGCGCTGGCCAGGCCGAGGGCTGCCCCCTGTCGATGACGGGCCTGCAGATACTTCCAGGCGACGCTTCCCTGCAGCTGCCGGATCGCATACGTGGGGCTCCCCGGACCCATAAAGATGTAATCCGCCTCCAGCAGCGGGGCGGCCAGATACGGATCATCCGGGCTGAAGGGGGTCCCCCGCTTGCGGGCTGGGAGGACCAGGACACGGGGACGGAACTCTCCGAGACGCTCCCGGATGAAATCCGCCACCCGTCCGGCCACCCGTGCGGAGTTCAGCTCGAAGCCCGCGGGCGTCTCCAGCACCACCACCTTCACCGGCGGCTCGAAATCCGCCATGGCGGCCGCATGCCCCCGCCGCCCCGCGGGAGCGATCTCCCCCGAACCGAACAGCACGATCTTCCCCGGCCGCGCGCGGCCTTCCAATCCAGAAGCCGAAGCAGATGGACGCCCGAGCCCCATCCCCCCTCCTGACACAAAATCCAGGGTTTTGAGTTCAACATACCGCATCCGGAGCGATCATGCTACTTTTGTCCGCCTTCGGAGGTCCTTACGCTCGTGTTACAATGAAGGTAGAAAGCCCGGGAGGAACAACCGGCGTGGAGGAGAACCCGATCTGGGAACGCTACCGGGAAAGCTGGCGGGAACGGGAGGCGCGACGGCGGGCCGAGGCCGAGGCGCGCCGGGCCGCCGCCCAGGAGGCCGCCGAGCGGGCCATCCGGGCGGTTGCGCCGCGCTATCCCGGCATCCGGAGGGTTTACCTCTTTGGCTCGGTTCTGCGGCCTGGGGCGTTCCGCCCGGATTCGGACATCGATGTGGGCGTGGAGGGGGATGACGGACACGGGCTGTTCGATTTCTGGCGGGAGCTGGAGACCGCGGCCCCCGGCTGGGCCTTCGATGTGCGCCCGCTGGATCCAGAGGATCCCTTCTCCCAGCGCGTGCAGGAGCGAGGACGACTGATCTATGAGCGAACGCCTTCGGGTGCTTCGATCGGATCTGCAGGCGGAGTGGACCCATATCCGCCGGATTTACAGCGCCCTTCGGGAGACCCCTGACGATCCCCGGTATCCCAAAGAGGCCATCGTGGCCGGCTATTATCTGCACAACCTCTACAACGCATGCGAGAACATCTTCCGCCGGATCGCAGAGGCCTTCGAGAACGAGATCCCCGACCCCACGCGTGGGCATGCGCTGCTGCTGGAGCGGATGGGACGGGAGATCGAGGGAATCCGCCCCCGCGTGCTCCGGGAGGAGACCTTACGCCTCCTGGATGAGCTGCGACGGTTCCGGCACGTGTTCCGCACCCTCTATCGCTTCGACCTGGATCCGGAGCGCGTGGCCCGGGCGCGGCAGGACGCCTTCCGTCTGGAGTCGCTGCTGGAGGCGGATCTTCAAGGCTTTCTGGAATTCCTGAGCCGAATGGAAGAGGGAACCTCCTGAGCCATCAGCGGAGAGGACCCTCGAAGAACCGGCGATGGCCTCGCTGGTGCGCCCACAGGGCCCAGGCCAGGAAGCCGGCCAGGCTGGCCATCGCCGCCCCCGTGCGCACGATGCCCGTCTGCGGATCGATGGACTCGCATGCCAGGCCCCCGTCCAGGGGCGCGCGCCGCACCACCTCCAGGATCCCCGGATCCGGATCGGTGAGCAGGCGGTTGGCCAGGTCGAAGACCCCCGGGAAGGGGAAATGGGGCGAGCCCGGCCCGCCGAAGGGTCCGGGGAAGAAATAAGGGTTCGCCGGCGAGGCCAACCAGCGCACCGTGTTCCGGTAAATTGGATCCTCCGGATCGCAGAACCCATAATAGGCGAGCAGGCGCAGGCTCCCGGGCGGCTCCTCCCGCAGCTCCCACCGACCCTGGCGATCCCGCGCCCAGGCCCACATCGGCCCTTCCGGCCCCTCCACGATCCCATGTTGGCGGATCGCCTCGGCCAGCTGCTCCGCCTCCGCTTCCCAGCGCGCCGCCTCCACTTCGGCGCCCTGGCGCCGGAGAAGATCCGCCGCCGCCCGGAAGGCCGCCCAGACCAGGACGTTGTCGTAGATGACCAGGGGATAGTCCGTGGGGTCGTCCGTCGGGAGCAGGAAGGTCTCATACAGACCAGTCTCCGGATCCCGATGGGCCGTGATCTCCTGCAGGAGGAGGGGGATGGCCTCCGCGATCGCCGGCTCGCGGAGGAGGTTCACATCCCCTGTATCACGGACATATCGCCAGAGGGCCAAGAGGGGCGCGGCGGCCTGATCCAGCTCGAACCCTGGATACAGAGGGACACCGTTCAGATACAGGGCGTGGTCCGCAATATGCGGAAGATAACGGGGGAGACAGCGCCGCAGCAACTGACGCGCCCGCTCCGCGTCCACCAGCACGATCGCAGGGAAAGACCAGAGGAACGCATCGCGGCTCCAGAAGGCCCCGCTCACGTAATACAGGGGGCTCCGCGAGGTCACCATCACCGGAGCCCCTGTGTCCAGACAGTCGCCCTGGCTGAAAAAGTAAGCGAAGAAGAGGTTTTCGTTGAGGCGGGCGGCCAGCTCCGGGTCCTCCAGGGGAAGGGCCCGGCTTTCCAGCCAGCGCCGCGTCTCGCGCAGGAGCGCCGTCGCGCCGCGACGCCGCAGATGCAGCGCACCCGTCCGGGCGCCGTCCCCATCCGGCGCCACCGCCACATAAAGGACGGCTTCCAGGTTTTCCCCGGGATGGAGATCCCGCGTCTGAAAGCATCGATAGGCAAAGGGCTGTTCCGAGGTGATCTCCAGGGAAAGGGGGGCTTCCACCTGCCAGCCCAGGGCCAGAAGCGGAAGGCCGGCCTGGAACTCGGCCACCCCGCTTCCGGTCCACGGATCCCGCCCGCCGCTCCACGTCCCGGGGAGGGGCCGGGAGGCGAAGCGGGAGAGGAGCGCCTTCATCCATCGCCCCTCGAAGCCGAGGATGACCTGCCGGGGGGAGCCGCTGCGGAGGGTCACGCGGACCTGATACACCAGCCCCCGCTCAGCGATAGGGGCCCACAGGCGACCCTCGACCTCCACGTCCTCGGCCCGGAAACGCCAGGTGGGGATCCAGAAGCCCTCGCGGGACCACTCCAGACGGCCCCCCCAGTCCACCGCCTGGCCGTCCACCGTCAGGAAGGGACGGATCAGCGGATCCCCCTCGGCCTCCAGCAGGCCGTTGAGATGCTCGTGGAGCACGCCCAGGCGCCACAGGCTCCCATCCCGCCGATCGATCAGCGGGAGGGAGATCCAGAGGTTCCCGGTGGGCAGGAACGGCGGAGGCTCCTCCAGGACGGGAGGGCGAGTGATCAGCGGATGCGCGCTCATCCCTTCATCCCCGTCAGGGCGATGCCCTCGATGATCTGACGCTGCAACAGGAAGAACACCACCAGCATCGGGAGGGCGGCGATCAACGCCCCCGCCATCTGCCAGTGAATGTTCGTCCCGTATTGCTCCGAGAAGAACTGCAAGCCAACCGGGATCGTGCGGCTGGCATCCGAGCTGGTGATGATCAGTGGCCAGAGGAACTCTTCCCATGCGCCCAGAAAAAGGAATACGCCCGCCACCACCGCTCCTGATACCAGCGGGCATCCCGACGCAGGCGCTCCAGTTTCTCCGCCCCGAAGCGGGTCACGTAACGGGCCTCCCAGTCGGCCAGGTAGCCCTCTGGGACCGGGAAGTGGGCGTGGAAATCGATGATGCGGATCCCCCAGCGGCTGATCCGCGTCACTGGAGCGCCCTCCGGATCTGCATCAATCCCTCCAGCTCGAAGATGGCATAAGCCACCGCTCCCAGCACGCCTGCCCGATCCCCCAGGGCGGAGAGGCGGAGCTCCGGCATAGCGGGGACCACCCCTTCCAGCCGGCGGCGGAGACCGTCCAGCAGGTAAGGGCCGGCGCGGGCCACGCCGCCCCCCAGCACGATCATCTCCGGGTCGACTACCGCGATCACGCTCGCCAGCATGATCGCCAGATCGTCCATCGTCTCCTCCGCTACCTGAACGGCCAGAGGATCCCCGGCCTCTGCTGCCCGGAACACATCGGTCGCCTCCAGGCGGCCCGCTTCGATCAAGGGTCGGAGGACGCTCTCCGGGAACTCCCTGGCCCGCTCGATGGCCCGGCGGGCGATGGCCGGCCCTGCCGCGAGGGTCTCCAGACAGCCGAACGTTTCATACTTCTGATGGAGGAGGGCACGCTCAGGGATCACATAGCCGACCTCGCCCGCCGCATAGTGATGGCCGCGATACAGCTCCCCGTTCAGGATCAAACCCGCCCCGATCCCGGTCCCGATGAACACGCAGACCAAGTTCTGCACCCCCTGCCCTACCCCGAACCACCTCTCCCCGAAGGCCGCGAGATTCACATCGTTCTCCACGAACGTGGGGATATGGAACCGGGCCTCGAGCTCATCCCGCAACGGGAGATCCCGCCACTGAAAAGCCGGCGCCCAGATCACCCGACCCGCAGTCGGATCGGTTACTCCCGGGGCCCCGATCCCGATCCCTCGCACAACATACCCGCTGGCGCGGGCCTGCTTCAGAAGCACCTCGATGGCCGCGATGAGCTGCCCCAGGGCCTCCTCCGGCCTCCCATTGGGTCGGGAGGGACGTCGCACCTCGGCCCGGATCTCCCCGTTCAGGTTGGCGACGGCCCCAACCAGATATGTGCCCCCCAGGTCCACGCCGATCAGATGATAGGCCTCATGGTTCAGGTAAAGGGCCCGAGGGCGCCGTCCAGAGGACCGGCGAGCCCCCGGCTCCGATTCACGTTCGATCACCAGACCCTCCTCCAGCAGTTGTCCGACCAGACGGGTGACGGTCGCCGGGCTGAGGCCCAGCACCCGTCCCAGCTCCGCCCGCGAGAGCCCGGGCCGTTCCCGAATCCGCTGCAGGATCGCGGACCGGTTGATCCGCTCCAACACCTCCGGCCGCCCCGGATGCATTCCCGAAATCCCCTCCACAACCTCCTCTCTGCCAACCAGTTTAATTTCATTCTAAAAGAAAATTTTGTTTTGTCAAGGGGGAAAGTCTTGGGGGAGGAGTGGAGCGGAGGCCCACGTCCTCCGGGGGTAGAGCAGAGGGATCCTACGGGTTCCTCGGCTTGGCTTCGAGGGCGATCTGGACCGCCTGGGCGCGGATGATGAGCTCCGGGCCCAGCATGCCCTGCATCAGCGGGGTGATCAGCGGCATCGTGTAGATCACCGTCACGGTGATGGGATCCCCCTCATAGATCACCGGGGTGGCCGAAGACCCCTGGTTCGGCTCCACGACCACCGCAATCCGGCTGGGATCCACCAGGGAGAAGGGGATCCAGCGGGTCTCGCTCAGGGCCCGGGTGTAGGCCCGATACTGCACGTTGTTCGGATCCGTGCACTGGACGTCCGGGTCCGCGTCCGGTGGGAGCGAATCGTTGGGGTTCCGGCAGTAGGGGTTCACCGCCGCGTAGAGGGCCCCCTCCGCGGCGGCGTCGTGGATCGCCAGCCAGGCCACGAAGGCCCGCCCCAGATCGATCAACCCCATGACCAGCAGCAGCAACACCGTCAGGCTCAGCGCCAGCTCCACCAGCCCCTGTCCTCGCCGCATCCATTCCTCCTATCGGATCAACTTCATCCGCGGCCGCCCCAGCGGGCCCAGGCCCTGCTGAGCGATGATGGAGATCTTGCTGCCCGAGAGATCGATCCGCCAGGCCAGGATGGCCCCCGCGTCGGTCACGATGTTGCCCGCGCTGGACATGCGGACCAGTCCGACGGGCGCGTAGATCAGGCCGTTCCAGTAAATGTTGGGGGAACTGACCTGGATCACCGGCGTGGAGGCATCCTTCACCGGGCTGAAGAACAGGAGGTTCCTCGCGGTGTAGGCATACAGCGGGGAACAATCCGGGAGATTGTCCCCGTTGATGTCGGGGCAGTTCTTCATGTCCACATTGATCCGCCCGGTCGCGGCCACGGTGATGGTGATGGGCGTGGTCCAGCCGCTGGGGATCTTCACGGTCACATCCCCGTTCACAAAATAAAGCGCTTCGTTCGCCAGCCGGTAAGTGCTGAGGGTGTTCGAACCGCAGGAGCCCTGCGTGGGCGTATAGGGAGCCGTCGGGTCCAGGGTCACCCCCTGGGCGGAGGAGGGCTGCAGACAGAATTTCCGCCCAGCATCCTGCCAGTAAGTCCCTCCCGGCTGGAACTGGTTGATGGTATACAACGGCTCGAGGATGATCGGCGAGGCTCCTTCACATCCCAGCCCGGCGTCGTTCAGGCCATACGCCTCTCCTCCATATTCGCACACCCCGTTCTCCAGCACCACGTGAGGGGCTTTGCTGGGATCCGCGCTTGTGAGGTTCAGGCCGGCATTCGAGTGAATCCCCCCGTTGATGTAGATGTCGCTCCCGCTCAGGTTCAGGGCGTTCTGATAGCAGGGCCCGTTCGTGTTTTCATTCTTGCACAGGGCGGTCAGGGCGTATTCGCCCGAGCTCCAGCCCGGGGAATAGATCGCCGTGGCCTGGGCTCGCACCTCCAGCCAGGCGTGGCCGATCACTGCCGCCAAGAAGGACCGGAAGGGGTTCCGGACCACCACCGCTATCCCCCGGGCGTTTGGAGGGACAGCGCCCGCCGGGATGGGGATCTGCTCCGCCTCCGAGATGTAGTAGAAAGCCTGGACGTTCGCGTTCTGGGCATCCCCCGGCTGTCCGCCGGCGTCCGGGATCCCCTGGGCCTCGACGACGGAATGGATGGCCTGCAGGATCGCCGTCTCACCGCCAACCCCATGCTGGGCAAACCACAACGCCCGCGTCCCGGCCAGCGCCCCTGCGTCCGCGGCGTTCTGAGCCCGCCGTCGCTGGGCATAAGCCTGGTTGCCATCGATGGCCAGGGCCGCCAGCCCGATCAGGGCCGTCAGCATCAGCGCCACCAGCACCAGCGTTTGACCGGAGCGTCCTCGCCCCATGGATCCCCTCCCTCCCTATTTATGGGCTCGGCAGCTGGCTCGGGCCGAAATACACCCCGTCCGGCGGGAACAGGGTCCGCCCGGCCCGATAGCGGATCGTCACCTGAGGCAGCAGGGCCTGGATCATCGGCGTCACCGGCGAGACAGTCACCTGAGCATCGATCACCACCCGATCCTCCCGCTTCAGCACGAACTTCTTATCGACCGAGGCGCACTCCACGGCCGGCTGGAATTGTCCGGTGTCGTAGCGGAAGGATTCGAAATACACAAAGTAAGTGCGCTGCGGGACCAGCGCCTGTTTCGGGGTCAGCACCAGCGTGGCCTTCAGGCGATCCAGCAGATCCCCATAGCAAAAGCTGCTCCACTGGGCTTTGGTCATGCTGCCGGTGGGGGCCTGGACGATGGCATACCGCAGGGCCTCCCGCACGCCCCCGCCCAGCTCCGCATAGACCAGCAGGATCCGCCCGAAATCGGCGATCGCCATCGCCAGAAACAGCAACAAGGGCAACGCCAGGGCAAACTCCACCAACCCCTGTCCCCTTCGCCGCATGATGCCCTCCGGGATCCTCCCGCGGGTCTTCTCTCATTCACTCTCATTCACTATACCGCACATCATCCTTATCCGGATACGCTCCTACCGTTTTCATACGCTGGTTTATAATTTATAACCGCTTGATGCGATAGGGTTTATCTTTACATAACCTGATTGATGAGGATCGGTTCGGGATGAAGGGCGGACGCGGCCCTCTCGGGAACCGGGGATCCGCGCGGGCGTGTTGGGCTGCGAAGGAGAGATCTCCGGCGCTCCACGCTCCGCATGTCCCTTAGGGCTTTCGGTTTCCCGGGCGGGGGAGCCTCCGGCCTCGGGATGGAGGAAGCGGTGAATCGACGCCTTTCGCGGTCGCGGCCCGGAGCGCCCGGTGCGGTAGCGGAACCGTCCACTGGATCCGCAGGGCGGTATGGAGTTCGGGAGATCGTTGGGATGCTCCCGGAGGCGGATGGGTTCTCCCGATGGCTTAGAGGGGAGAAACCATCGTCCGAGGTGGGGGCTGCTGAGGGCGCCTCCTCATTTGGGGGAACTCCTGAGACGGCTGAAGTCCATCGCCAAGCTAAGTAGAATAAGGGAAATGGATCATATCCTGGAGGAGAATCCCGGTGGCAAAGAGAAGGAAAGGGAAGAAGCTGATCCACCGCGCCCCTCATCGATGGCTGCTGGGAGGGCTGGGGATCGCCCTCCTGCTTCTCATCGCCAGCGGTCTGGGGTGGTGGTTCCGGTCCCAGAGCGCCGCGTATGCCGCCTTTCAAGCAGCCGTGCTACGAGGCCAGCCCGCGCTCCAGCGCGTGGAATCGTTCCCCGACGAAGGCCGGGCCCACCTGGGACCCGGGGAGCGCGCGACCTATCGAACGGATCCTCCGACTTCCGGCCCCCACAGCCCGGAATCGGTTCCCCCGGGTTTCTACACCATAGAACAGCCTCCCGAGCGCCTGGTCCACTCCCTGGAACACGGCCTCGTGGTGATCTACTATGAGGACCCAGGGCCGGAGGCGCTCCGGACGCTCCAGGCGTGGGCGCGCATGTTCAATGGCCCTTGGGATGGGATCGTGGTCGTCCCCCGGCCCGGGCTCGGGCGGGCGGTGATCCTGACCGCCTGGACCCGCATGCTACGCCTGGAGTCCTTCGACCCAGAGGCCGCGGCCGCCTTCATCGACGCCTTTCGCGGTCGCGGCCCGGAGCGCCCGGTGCGATAAGGAGTTCAGCGGGACCTCAGGGAGGGAAGGAAGGCGAGGGCCATGGCCGCGGTGGAAACGAGCATGGCGATCGCGGCCCCCACCCCGCCCCAGCGGGGGATCAGGATCAGGTTCCAGCTCAGGTTCAGGGCCGCCCCCATGGCGAAGACGACCAGCAGCCTCCCCGACCGGCCCGCGCTGATCCAGACCGTCGCCCCCAGGCTGGAAAGGAAGGCGGGGATCCAGGTCAGCCCCAGCCACCGCAACATCGGGACCGCCGGGAGATAGCGGGGGCCAAAGGGAAGCCGGATCAGCGGTTCCGCCAGAAGCGCCATCCCGATGGCCATGCCCAGAGGAAGCGCCAGGTAGGCGCCGAGGAGGCGACGGGCCCGATGGGCCGGGGACTCCTCCCGGGCCAGCCGGGGAAGCAGCGCCACGGCGAGGGCGTTGCTGAGCAACAGCCCGGCCTCGTAAAAACGATACGCCAGGCTGTAAAAGCCCGCCTCCACAGATCCCCGCAAGCTCAAGAGCAGGAGGCTGTCCGCCCGCGCGTAGAGGGATCCCAGGATCCCAAAGGCCAGCATCTGGAGCCCCTCCCCCATCGCCTCGGGCGCCCACCGCCGCCCGGCGGCCGGCCAGAGCGGCAGCCCCACCCGTCGGGCGGCCAGCCAGAGGCCCAGGCCGTCCAGGGCCATCGCCCCCGCGAAGCCGAGCCACAACGCCGTCCATCCCCACCGCGCCGCCAGGGTCATGCCGGTGAGCCCCACCGTGCGCGTGAGGAACACCACCGCCGCCGCGCGGTCCAGCCGGCCAGCCGCCGCCAGGCGGGCGCCCTGCAACGGGATGAGCACCGTCAGGAACAGCAGCGGGGTCAGCGCCGGCAGCTCCGGTCGGATCGCCGGGGGCGCCACTGCTCCCCACGCCGCCAGCCCGGCCAGCCCGCACAGGCCCGCGATCCAGAGCCCCCGCAGGATCATATACGTGCTCACGCGAGGGGTATCGCCGCGGGTCAGATCCCGAATGATGAGCATCGAGAGGCCGGACTCGCCGCTCTCGTGGCCGAAGCGCAACCAGCTCTGGAGGGCGCTGAACCGTCCGAAATCGGCCGGGCCCAGCCAGCCGGCCAGCAGGAGGGTTTGAAAGAACCCCAGGAACCGCGACCAGGCCAGCGCCATCCCCCAGAGGGCCGACTGGACGGCCAGCCGTTCCCGCCACCGGGCATATCCGCCCGCCCGTTGCATCGCCATCGTCTCGATGCGCGCTCGCAGGCTCATCCGTCGGATATCCTCAGAGATCGGCCTCAGGATACCATGGGTCTCGCCGTCGGTCGACCGTCCGCTCCGACTGTTCCTCTCAAGCCGCCGCCTGTATACTGGAGGGCGATCCACGTCTATCCCGGGCTGGAGATTCTCTTCATCATGCGAGCGCACTTCCTTCCACATCCTGCGGAAACCCCCTCCGGGCTGCCCTCCGAGGGCTGGCGGGAGGTCTCCCTTCCCCATCAATGGGCTTTGGAGGGCATGGAGGCGGAGGTGGGCTGGTATCGGCTGGAGCTGCCGGCGGCGACGGGGCCCCGCCGCTGGGCCCGCCTGCGCGCGGATTACTTCGGCCGCGCGTGGGCGGATGAGCGGCTCCTCGGCGCCCACGAGGGGTACTTCGAGCCCTGGCTCCTGGAGCTCCCCCGGGAGCCCCACACCCTCTGGCTCCGCGTAGCGGCCCCCAAGGAGCCTTACGGCACCGTGTGGCCCCGCCTGAAGCGGCAGATCAAGGGGATCTTCGGCCAGCACGATTGCCGCCCCGGCGGCACCACCGCCCGCGGGCAGGAGCGGGGAACCGGCGGGCTGTGGGGAGGAGTCACGATCTTCGAGACCGGGCCGGTGGCGCTGCTCCATCTCACCCATCAAACCTTCCATCGCCCCCAGGGCTGGCGCCTCCGGATCCAGCTCACCCTGGACGCCCTCGCCGCCGGCCGCGCGGAGGTCACTTTCGCCCTCCGCCCGGAGAACTTCGAAGGCCTCTCCCTCACGACGGTGCGGACGCTGGACCTGGAGGCCGGACGACAGACGATCTCCCTGATCTGGGATCTCCCCGAGCTCCCGCGCTGGGAAATCTGGGAGCGGGGCTTCCCCCATCTCTACCGGCTGGAGGCCGCCCTGGGGGATCAACAGGCGGCGGCGCCCATCGGCTTCCGGACCCTCGGCCAGGAGGGCGCGTGGCTGCTCCTGAACGATCGCCGGGTGTTCCTGCGGGGCACCAACATCATCCCCACCCAGTGGCTGGCCGCCTACACTCCGGAGGACGCGGCGCGGGACGTCCGCCTGCTGAGAGCGGCGAACCTCAACGCCGTGCGGGTGCACGCCCACCTCACCCACCCGGCTTTCTACGAGGCCTGCGATCGGGAAGGGATCCTGGTCTGGCAGGACTTCCCCTTGCAGTGGGGCTACGCCGACGATGAGGCGTTCGCCCAGGAGGCCGTCCGCCAGGCGCAGGCGATGGTGGCGCACTTCGGGGCGCATCCTTCGATCTTTTTGTGGTGCGCCCACAACGAGCCCACCCACAACCGGTATACCCTGGCGCCCCTGGTGGCGGCGGCCATCCGGGCCGCGGATCCCACCCGACCGGTGAAAGAGGCCTCGGATTTCCGGGAGCACGCGTATCCCGGATGGTATTGGGGCCACATGCGGGACTTCCAGGCGTTGCCCGGCGCGCCGCTGCCCTCGGAGTTCGGGGCGCAGGCGCTGCCCCGGGCGGAGCTCCTCCGACGGGTCCTCGGCCCCGACGCCTGGCCGCCGAAATGGGAGACGTGGATGTATCACAACTTCCAGCCGGAGCAGACCTTCCGCGTGGCAGGGGTGGAGATGGGGGAGAGCCTGGAGGCCTTCGTGGAGAACAGCCAGCGCTACCAGGCCCGCCTCATCGAGTTCGCCATCCACACTTACCGCCGGGCCAAGGGGCAGATCACCGGTTACTTCCACTTTATGTTCGTCGAGCCCTGGGAAGGGATCACCTGGGCGGTGCTGGACGTGGAACGCGTCCCCAAGCAGGGCTATTTCGCCCTGCAGCAGGCTTCCACCCCGGTCCTGGTCTCCATCGTCCCCTATGTGGAACGGGCAGGGGTGGGCCAGCCGCCCCTGCGGGAGGTCTGGGTGATCTCGGACCTGGACCGGCCGCTCTCCCTGCGGGTCTCCCTCCGCCTGGAGGGACCGGTGGCCTTCCCCCTGGGGGAGATGACCGTGACCCTGGCGCCCCACGAGGTCCGTCGGGTGTTCGAGGTGATGGAGCTTTTCGAAGCCCCGCTGGACCAGCGGGAGGCCCTGGATGCGGCGAGCGCCGTCTTCCGGCAGCTGCCGCCCGGACGCTATTCGGTCATCGCGGAGGCCTGGGAGGGGGAGCGCCTCTGGTCCCGTCACGTCGTCGAGATGGAATACCTGGAACCCATCGGGCCGCAGGAAGAAGGGTTCTGGTGAGCGGATCCTTGCCTCCGGATTCGGAGCGAAGGGAGCGATGGGGAAACGAGGGCGCTCAGAGATCTCGTTGCGCGGAAAAGGGCGGGCGCTGTTCGCTGGCCTCGCCGAGTGGGTGGAGCCGGCGGAGTCGCCCCCTGCCCCGCCAGAGCCTTCGGTTTCGCGTCCTCCGGCCGAACCCTCCTCGGCCCCTCCGGTGCCGGAAGCGCCACCGGTCCCGGATGTGGAAGCCGGGGCCTCCGGGTCCGGGGATCGGGATCCCCAGGAGCGCCTTCCCTCTCCGACTCCCACAGGGGGGCGAGACGGAGACGGCTTTCGTTTCCTGGCCATGGAAGCGGCGCGAGCGGCGACCGTGAGGGCCTCGCCGCTTCCCGAGGCCGCTCCCCCCTCCTGGCGCTGGGAGGCCCCTCCTCCGGCTTCGGAGGGGATTCAAATCGACCCGGAGGGGCCGATGCGGGCGCTGCGCATCCCGGGCCTGCTGGAGCCCGAGGCCGTGGGCCCCATCGCGCCTTCTCTCGAGACATCTATGGAGACCCCTGAAGAAGGAGAGGCATCGATGGGACCTGTGCCCACCTCCTCCCCCGAGCGGCTCTCCGCTTCCCGCCCTCGTTCCGTGGACGAAGCCCAGACCCGCCAGCTCCACGGGCGGATCGATGAGCTCTACCGGCGCATCGCCGGCGGGGCGATCCCGGACCCGGGCTCCGCGGAGCAAGCCCTGAGCTGGCTGAAGCAGGCCCGCGAGGCGCTCCTGAAGCCCGATGGCTACGATGAGGCGGAATATTATTACAGCCTCGCCCTGACCCGATATGCCATCGCCCGCCGGCTCTGGCGCTGGTCATACACCTACGGGCTCTTCGTGTTCCTGTGGGGGCTGGCCTGGCTGGGGGCGTATCTCTGGGCCCTCACGGCCGGGCGGGGCTACAGCGCCTGGGTGGTCCCGCCCGGCTATGAGGGGATCTGGGAGCCGATCATGTGGGGCGGCCTGGGCGGGGTCTGCGGGATCTTCTACAGCCTTTACTGGCACGTGGCCATCCGGCGGGACTTCGATCGCCAGTATGTGATGTGGTATCTCGTCCAGCCGATCCTGGGGAGCATGATCGGGATGATCATCTACATGATCATCACCGTGGGGTTCTTCACCATCCAGGGAACCCCCGCGCCGGCCAACCCGCTTTTCATGTATCTGATCGCCTTCATCGCCGGCTTCCGGCAACGTTTCTTCCTGGAGCTCATCGATCGCATCGTTCAGACCTTCACCCCCAACCCGAGGAGCGGGAACTCCTAAGCGAGGAGGGATGGAGGATGCCTCCGCGGCTCGCCTTCGTCTTCCCCGGCCAGGGCTCCCAGTATGTCGGGATGGGCCGGGCGCTGTATGAGCGCTTCCCCGAAGCCCGGGCGATCTTCGAGGAAGCCGATCGCCGGCTGGGATACGCCCTCTCCCGGCTCTGCTTCGAGGGGCCGGAGGAGCAGCTGAACGACACGTTCTACACCCAGCCGGCGCTGCTCACCGTCTCCATCGCCGCTTACGAGGCGTGGCGAACTCGGGGCGGGCTCCCCCCCGATTGGGTGGCCGGCCACAGCCTGGGGGAGTTCTCGGCGCTGGTGGCCGCCGGGGCCCTCGCGTTCCCCGACGCCCTGCGGCTGGTGCAGGAGCGCGGACGATGGATGAAATGGGCCGGCGAGCAGCAACCAGGGGCGATGGCGGCGGTGCTGGGCCTGGAACGGGCGGCCCTGGAGGAGATCTGCGAGGAAGCCCACCGCGAGACCGGCGAGGCCGTGGTGGTCGCCAACGACAATTGCCCGGGGCAGCTGGTGATCTCCGGAGGCCAGCGGGCCATCGCCCGGGCCGGCGAGCTCGCCCGGGCCCGAGGCGCCCGTCGGGTGATCCCCCTGGCCGTCAGCATTGCGGCGCACTCCCCCCTGATGGCCCCCGCTGTGGAACCCTTCCGGTCGGTGCTGGAGACCATCCCCTTCTTCCCGCCCCGCGTCCCGGTGATCGGGAACGTGGAGGCCCGCCCCCTCGATGGCCACCCCGACGCCCTGCGGGCGGAGCTGGCCCGCCAGCTCATCGCCCCCGTCCGCTGGACGGAGAGCGTGCGCTATATGGTGGAGCAAGGGGCGGAGATCTTCATCGAGTTCGGCCCCCGGGATGTGCTGAGCGGCCTGATCCGCCGCATCGCCCCGCATGTGCGCACCCTCCGGGTGGAGGATCCGGAGACGCTGACGCAGGCCCTGCAGGCCCTCGATTGAATCAGCGCTCCAGGACCCAGGGGTCGATGGCCCGCTCATAGGAGAGGATCTCGTCCTCGCGGAAGAACAGCCCGATCTCAAAGGCGGCGGTCTCCGGCCCGTCGGAGCCGTGGACCAGATTGCGCCCGATGGTGAGGCCGAAGTCCGCCCGGATGGTCCCCGGCTCCGCCTTGGCCGGGTCGGTGGCGCCCATCGTCTTGCGCACCACCTCGATGGCCTGGGGTCCCTCCACCACCATCGCCACCACCGGCCCCGAGGTGATGTAACGGATCAGGCCCTCATAGAAAGGCTTGCCCTGATGGACCGCGTAATGCCGCGCGGCCAGCTCGGGGGTGATCCGCATCATCTTCAGCGCCACGATCTTCAATCCACGGCGTTCCAGACGGGAGATGATCTCCCCGATCAACCCACGCTGCACACCGTCCGGCTTGATGAGCACCAGCGTCCGCTCCATGAAGCGCCTCCGTCCACATAGGGTTTTGAAGTGGATTCGACCAACGGACGATCATATCGAAGCCCGACGGGCCTCCAGCACCCCCGTCCCCTGAAACGCCTGCTCGACCCGCCAGAGGCCCTCCCCTGCCCGCTCGATCGGACACGGCCTCCCGTTCCATCGGATCTCCGGCACGCCTCCCTCATCCGGGATCCCCAGCCAGACGAACCCCCGCGCGCGGGCTTCCCGGCGGAGCACCCAGCGCCCCCAGGAGGCTTCCTCCTCCCCTTCCACGACCTCCGCACCCGGCGGGATCCGAAGGGTGGAGCCCACCCACTGCGGTCCGGGTCGGATCGGCCGCAGGAGCCAGAGGGCCGCTCCATGCGGCGGCAGGTCCACCGGGAGGTTCCCCGTCAGCCGCTGGGCCCGGCCGGACCAGCGCTCAAAGCCCCAAGCCGGCTCCGGCAAGCCGAGGTCCCTCAGGGGCAGCGCCGTTCGCCAGGGCCGATCCTCCGGATTCAGGAGACCCACCCACACCGCCGGAGCGCCGCAAAGAGTTCCCGCCCGGCGCATCACCCGGGGGAACTCCCGTTCGAAGAGATCCCGCACCTCGGGCCGCTCCCCCGTGGGGGGAAGCAACGCCGCCCAGAGCGCTCGCCGCTCCTCCGGAAGCTCCGCCACCGGGTCGCTGACCAGGACCATCCCCCCGCTCAAGGCAACGGCGGTGAGCATCAGGCGGACCTCATCCTCCGTGAGGGAGGTGGCACGGGCGCGCAGCAGCAGACAGTCGGGATCGTTCCACCACCATCGGCGATGCATCCAGGAGCGGGTGAGGGTGTTCCGAAAGGCGTTCCGCGCCGCCGGGAGGCTGCGCTCGGCCCGAAAGGGACGGCTCAGGCCGAACATGCGGGGCTCCCAGTGGGGCGCCACATCCGGGCCGATTCGCATGCCGTCCACCAGGCCGATGGCGGGGCCTAAGGGGCAGCCACATCCGAGCAGGAAAGCGGACTCCCCGGCCGCCTCCCGGATGGCCCGGAGCCCCCGGCGGAGGGCCTGCGCCCGGGTGGCCTTCGGATCATAGCGGCGACCGGGCAGCGCCGCCGCATACAGGAAGTCCAGCTTCAGGTAAGGGAACCCCCAGCGATGGACCACCGTGCGGATCAGATCCTGAAGCCATTCTTCCACGCCGGGATGGGTGGGATCCAGGGCGCGGAGCCAGCGATACCAGTTGAAGCCGGCGGAGACCGGACGGCCCCGCGCATCCCGCAGCAGCCAGTCCGGATGCCTCCGGACGACCGCCGCCTCCGGCCACGTTAAGAAGGGCGCAAGCCACAGGCCCGGCGTGAAGCCTGCCTCCCGGATCTCCTGGGCCAGCGGGGCCACCCCCTCGGGGAAACGAGGACTGAACCGGGTCCATTCCCCCACCGCCGCCTGGAAGCCGTCGTCGATCTGGATCAGCTCCACAGGGAGGACTTCCCGCCATGCCGCCAGCGCCTGCAGGTTCGAACGGATATCGGCATCGCGCACGCGCGTGTAGTAGAAATACCAGGAGCACCAGCCGGAAGGAGCATGCGGCGGGATCCGGGGCTGCATCGCTCGGGCGACCGCCTCCGCATAGTCCCCGAACGGATCGGGATCGGTCGCCTCCCGGGTTTCCACCCAGATCCACTCAGAGGGAACCTCCTCTTCCGGGTCGACGGAGATCCCGTCCAGCTCGGCATACACGTGCAGCTGGGGCATCCCGCGCGCGTCCAGCTCGATCTTGACGAACTGATCCGCCGTGGTGATCTGGCCGACGATCAGCGCCCGCTCCCCCACGATCAGGGCGGCAACCAGATCGCTGCGTCGCACACCTGAGGGTCCGGGAGGAGCCGCCACATCGAAGGTCATAGGGGCACCCAGGGGTCCGAAAAGGGTCCCGGCGTCCCGGCCTTCCACCGGGGTGGTTCCGGCGAAGCTCCACGAGTGAAACCCGTTCCGGTAGAACCGCCAGCGGGAAGGCGGCAGAGGAGCCGCCACCGGCCCGGTCAGCACCGCCGCCCGGCGCAGGGCGATGGAGGAAGCCGCGCGCCGGCGCAGCTGCAACCGGACAGCCGTCGCCGCCCCGTAGCGGCGCAAGAGACGGATCGCCTCCCAGCCGGGCGCCTGGAAGACCTGTCGGAGCTCCTCGCCGGATCCGTGGAGATCGGAGAAAGGGGAGCGCTGTTCCTCCACCAGACGCCAAACGGTCGACGGCCAGGTCTGACCGTCGACCGCCTCAAGGGCGATCCCCGCGGTCCACCGCAGGCCGAAGGGGTCCAGGAAGGTGAACATCGATGAACAGGCCTCCGGGGAGCGCGGATTCAGGCTATGGGATCAGCAGGATCTTCCCCACCGTCTGGCGGGAGGCCAGGCGGCGGTGGGCCTCCGCCGCCTGCTCCAGCGGGAAGGTAGAGTCGATGAAGACCTTCAGCTGGCCGGTCGCCACCAGATGGAGCACCTCCCCGGCCCGCCAGAGCAGCTCCTCACGGGTCAGCAGATAATGCCACATCGAGGGACGGGTGAGGAACAGGGAGCCCTTCTGGTTCAGGATCTGCGGATCGGTGGGCGGGACCGGCCCGCTGGACTGGCCGAAGAGCACCATATAGCCGCGAGGGCGCAGGCAGTTCAGGCTCTTCTCGAAGGTGTCCTTTCCCACGGAGTCATAGACCACATCGACGCCGCGGCCATCGGTGAGGCGCTTGACCTCCGCCTCAAAGTCCTGCTCGGTGTAGAGGATCACCGCGTCCGCCCCCAGGTTGCGGACGATCTCGGCCTTGGCGGGGGAGGAGACCGTGGCAATCACCCGGGCGCCCCTTCGCTTGGCCATCTGCACCAGCAACGTCCCCACGCCTCCGGCCGCCGCGTGGATGAGACAGGTCTCCCCGGGCTTGAGGGGATAGGTGCTGACGGTGAGGAATTGCGCGGTGATGCCCTGGAGGAGGACCGCCGCCGCCTGCGGGAAATCGATGGCGGGGGGGAGCTTCACCAGACGATCCGCGGGCACCACGTTGTATTCCGCGTAGGAGCCGGAGACCCCGGCGTAGGCCACCCGGTCCCCCTCCCGGAACTCCGTCACCCCGGGGCCGACGGCGGCCACCTCGCCCGCCCCTTCCTGCCCGGGGATGAAGGGGAGCGAGATGCGGTAGAGGCCGGTTCGGTGATAGGTATCGATGAAGTTCACCCCGATGGCCCGGAGGCGGACCAGGACCTGGCCGGGGCCAGGGGTGGGGGTGGGGATCTCGTCCACCTGGAGGACTTCGGGGCCGCCGAACTGATGGATCCGAACCGCGCGCATCGTCTCCTGCCTCCGCGTGAGGATGAACCGCCTCGGTGGGCGCCTTTACGGGCCCGCCGGGGAAAGCGCGCTCCGAACGGCCTCTGAGCGCGCCGGCGACGGGAGCGGATGGGAATCGAACCCACCCCGGGCCGCGCCGCGGCCCGACACCGGTTTTGAAGACCGGGGGCCTCACCAGAGGCCAACCGCCCCCAGAGAGGGATTATAGCGATTTTACGCTTCCACAGAGAGAGGCAAAACAAGATCGGGGCAGGGTTCTCCTGCCCCGATCCGGTGCCCTGGGCCGGAATGGCGATGGACGGCGACGGCTTATTGCGGCTTGGCCGGCGGCACGTTGGTCTTGATCGTGCCGTCCTTCAGCCCCTTCTCGATCTCCGCCAGCTTCTGGCGGACCTCCTGGGGGACCTGGCTCTCCAGGTCGTGGAAGGGCGCCAGGCGCACCGGGCCGATCACGTTGCCGCCCTGCCACTTCCCTTCATAAGCGGCCTTGATCAGGTTGAAGGTCCCCTCGGTGAGGTCCTTCATCGCGCTGGTGAGGAGGACGCTGCGGGCCTCCGGCACCGTGTAATACTGATCGACGTCCACGCCGATGGCCAGGCACTTCTTGGTCTCCGCGCAGGCAATGAGGGCCCCGTTGCCCGTCTTGCCGCCCGCCCCGAAGATCACATCCACGCCCTTGTCCACCAGGGAGAGGGCGGTGGACTTGCCCCACTCGGGATCCGTGAAGGTCTTATCCAGCCCCACGTCGTTGTGGTAGACCACCAGGACCTCGATGTCGGGGCGGACGTATTTGGCGCCGGCGCGGTAGCCCTCGCCGAAGCGCCACACCGGCGGGACGGCATCGGTGCCCAGGACGGCGCCGATCTTGCCGGTCTTGCTCATCAGGGCGGCCAGGGCGCCGGCCATGAAGCCCGCCTTGTCCTCCTCGAAGATCAGCCCGGCGACGTTGGGGATGGTGCTCTCCTGGAACTGATCGACGCCGATGAATTTGACGTTGGGATACTTCTGGGCCGCCTCGCGGGTGGCCTCCCCGAGGGCGAAGCCCACGGTGACGATGACGTCATAGCCGGCGTCCGCGAACTGGGCGATGTTCTTCATGTAATCGTTGGGGTCCTGGGTCTCGATGTATTTGGCCTCCACGCCCAGCTCCTTGACCGCCTTCTGCACGCCCTCCCAGGTGCCCTGGTTGAAGGACTTGTCATCGATCTTGCCCACATCGGTCACCAAGCCCACCCGGAAGGGCTTCTTCGTCGGCGTCGCAGCGGGAGCAGATGTGGCCGCGGGTTGAGCGGCTGTGGGCGCGGGAGGCTGGGTGGGGGCAGGCGTCGCCGGCTGAGCACACGCCGTTAGAAGCAGGGTGAAAACCAGCGTGGCCAGAGCCCAGATTCGGATCCGTTTCGACATCGTGACCTCCTCTCCTCCGTGACTTTCTGGACGGCCGGCCAGGGCACACCCCGGATTATAACGGGCCTCTCCCGGTCCGACAAGGCCCCGCTCCGCATCCCATGACCTTGGCCTTTCGGCCTGGGGAATGGCCTCCGGCCCGAAAGGCGGATCCGGGATCCACCGGGCATGAGCGAGCCGCCGGACGCCGCCCGACAGCGAAGCCGTCTCTCCATCCCCTCTCCGAACGCTTTGTCCCTTTTCGATCACCTATATGATCCCAAAGCCCCCAAGCTTGTGATTTTCCGCACCAAAGGTTGTGACAGGAGACACAACCCCGGAGCGGGGTCTCCGGTTATCCTGTTAACCGGATAACCGGAGAGGAGTGGGGGATGCAGCGGCCGACCCGGCAGGAGATTTATCAGCTTCACGCGGAGATCTGCGCGGGCCTGGCGGATCCCACCCGGATCCTGATCCTTTACGAGCTGGCGGAAGGCCCGCAAACGGGCACGGCCTTAGCCCGGACCCTGGGGCTTCCCCAGTCCACGATCGCCCGCCATCTCCGGGTCCTGGCCTCGAAAGGGCTGGTGATCGCCACCCGCCGGGGCGGCGTCGTGGAATACGCCCTGGCGGATCACCGGGTGATCCAGGCCCTGGACCTGATGCGGGCGGTCATGCTGGATCGCATCCATCTCTACCAGCACATCGCTCAGTCCTGAAAGGAGGCCCCGATGGCTCTGGAGCAGATTGCGGAAGTTCCGGCCGCGGAGGCGGAGCGCGCTGTCCAGAACCGCCTCTCGATGGTGGTTTTCAGCGGCGATATGGATCGCCTGATGGCGGCCTTCATCATCGCCACCGGCGCTGCGGCCTCCGGCATGGACGTGACGATGTTCTTCACCTTCTGGGGGCTGCAGGCCATCAAGAAGCCCAGCCCCACCGGGCGCAGCCTCTTCGGGCGCATGCTCGGCGTCTTCCTCCGGGACATCCAGGGGGTCGGCCCCAGCAAGATGAACTTCGGCGGCCTGGGCCGCTGGATGTTCAAGAAGATGATGAAGGCCCACAACGTGACCCCGCTGCCCGAGCTGCGCCGCCTCGCGGCGGAGCTGGGCGTCCGCATGCTGGCCTGCCAGATGAGCATGGAGGTCATGGAGATCCGACGCGAGGATCTCATCGATGAGGTCCAGGACGTGGTGGGCGTGGCCACCTTCCTGGAGGAAGCGTCCCGCTCGAAGATCACCCTGTTCATTTGATCCGATCTGCCGAGGAGGTGCCCGATGGAGCTCAAGCCGGATCTCACCCTGGATCTCAAAGGGCTGCTGTGCCCCATGCCGGTGGTCAAGATCAACCAGGCGATCAAGAACGTCCCCGTCGGCGGCCTCATCGAGGCCTACGCCACCGACCCGGGGGTCATGGCCGACATCCCGGCGTGGTGCCGGAGCACCGGCAACGAGCTGGTCACGATTGAGAAGCAGGACAAGGTGATCCGCTTCGTGGTGCGGAGGCTGAAATGAGCACGACGGCGCTGTGGGGCGGGATCGTCCTCATCGCCCTGGCCCTGTGCGGGGTGGGCCTGGGATGGCGACTCCGGCGGCTGCTGGCCCATCCCTCCCGTCCGGATCGGGCGCCCCCGCGCGGCGCCGCGTGGCGGGGCATCCTCTACGCGTTCACCTGGGGCATGATGCCGTGGGCGAAGGAGAGCACCCGCCGCCATTTCCTCCCCTATGTGCGGGGGGTGCTCTTCCACATCGGCATCTTCGCCACCTTCGCCTCCCTGATCGTCAGCCCATGGCGTCATGCCCTCCCTCCAACGCTGGCCCAGGTCGGCCTGGGGCTCACCCTGATGGGCGCCCTGGGAGGGTTGATCGGCGTCCTGATGCGGATCCTCGATGAACGGCTCCGGGCCCTGAGCCATCCCGATGACTATGCGGCGGTGGTTCTGGTGACTGCGTGGCAGGCCGCCGGGACGGCCTTCTGGGCGGATCCGGGGGCGCTCCCCTTCTTCTACGGGCTCTCCGCCCTGACCCTGGTCGCCATCCCGCTCACCAAGATCCGGCACTGCCTGTATTTCTTCTTCTCGCGCTTCTTCTTCGGACGGTTCTACGGCCGACGGGCCGTGCTGGGTTAGGAGGCCGGAAGATCCGGTGGGGAACCATCTCCTTCCCGCTGACAGGAGGAACCTGATGAGCGAGCTCGTGCAGCAGGCGTTAGCCGCCTTCGAGAAATCCCTGGACCGGCGGTTGCTGGCGGCCCTCGAGGTCTGCGCGCGGTGCGGGATCTGCGCGGAATCCTGTCACGTGTTCGCCGCCGAGCCGGACTTCCGCAACGCCCCCGCCGCCAAGGCGGAAGCGGTCCGCCGGTTCTACCGGCGCCACCATGATCCCATCGGGCGTCTCTTCCCCTGGTGGGTGGGGGCGAAAGATCTCACCGAGGCGGACCTGGATGAGCTGGCGGAGCTCGCCTTCGGCGCCTGCACCCTCTGCCGTCGATGCACGATGAACTGCCCGATGGGGGTGGACACGGCCCTGATCATGCGGGCCGCCCGGGCGATGCTGACCGCCGCCGGGAAGGCCCCCGAGATGCTGGTGCAGCTGGCCGACGCCGCCATCGCCCGGGAGGAGAACCTGGAGCTCTTCCGGGAATTTTACATCGACCAGATCCGGGAGCTGGAGCGGGAGCTTCAAGAGCAGACCGGGGATCCCGCCGCTCGCATCCCGGTGGAGAAGGAGGGGGCGGAGATCCTCTACGTGGCCCTCTCCGGCGCCCACACCATCCTGCCCGCGGCCATCCTCTTCCACGCGGTGGGGGCTGACTGGACCTTGAGCATGTTCGAGGCGGCCAATTACGGCTACTTCCTGGCCGACCTGCAGCGGGCGAAGGCCATCGCCCGGCGGATCGTGGAGGAGGCCCGACGCCTGAAGGTGAAGGAGATCGTCCTGGCGGAGTGCGGGCACGCTTACACGGTCCTGCGCTGGGAAGCCCCGAACTGGTTCGAGGACTTCCCCTTCCGCGTGCGCAGCATCATCGAGGTCGCCGCGGAGTGGATCGAGCAGGGCCGCCTGCCCCTGGATCCCGCGGCGAACCCGGAGCCGGTCACCTACCACGACTCCTGTAACCTGGGCCGCAACGGGGGGCTGCTGGAGGAGCCGCGGCGGATCCTGCGGGCGGTGGTTCAGGATTTCCGGGAGATGAACCCGAACCGGGCGGAGAACTTCTGCTGCGGCGGCGGGGCGGGTCTGGTCGCCGTTCCGGAATGGTATGAGAAGCGCATGCGGGCCGGGCGCCGCAAGGTCGAGCAGATCCGGGAAACCGGGGCCCGCATCGTCGTCGCCTCGTGCGACAACTGCCGCCTGCAGCTCGGGGATCTGAACGATTACTACCAGCTCGGCGTCCGGGTCAGCGGGCTGATGGACCTCGTGGTCAACGCCTACCTGGCCGCCCGCCGGAGCTCCCCCACACGGCCCGCCCCCATCCCCACCCCGGCTCCAGTCTCCGTTTCCTAATCGGCAGACATCAGCCGGGCGGAGGGATCCAGAACCTCCGCCCGGCTGATGTTTCGACTATTCACGGTGCAAACCCGTCGCAATCTTCTCGAAGAGCTCCCACCTATCTTTGTATTCACTCAAATCTTTTGGATATATCGCACAATGAGTTGATTCGGGAGTTCGTGGCCTACGACCACCTCGCTTCTTGATTATCTCTTCTTCGTATTTCCTGTATATCAAATCCCTTAAATCCTCCCAAGTTAATACATAAAACAGATCTTCTCCATAAAATTTTCCGCGCTGAACAAGAACACAAATTAAATTAGAATACAATGAGTCTTTCGGGGATTTTAGGATTTGACGACCCCCATTAATTTCGATATTAGCAAACTTACGGACATCAAATTGCCATGAAGAGTTACTTTTTATAGTTTTAACTTGGACATATATGAAATTTCCGGATTGATCCGTTGCTACAATATCGATATGCGGAATATTTCCTGCAAACGGCGTAGCGCTAAATCCACGTCGACAAAGCTCAGCAGTAACCAGATACTCGCCAAACCTCTGAATTGTATATTGATCCCACGATTTGGATTTAATTTTAAACATATTTGCCTCCAATTTGATGTTATTAAATCATTATAAGGTTTACGTAGTTTCCTGCGTATTCCGGTCGTGGCCCCGAGCGGAAACCCAAAGCCAAAGAACTGGCAACAGGAGTCGTCCATCGACCCCTGCCCCGGAGGCCGGAGCCTCCAAGGAGTTTCTCGCATAAAGCATGTCTTTTAGTCATCTGCTACTTATCGGCAGGCCACTTCCATAATAACGCACTTCCATAATAACGTCAGAGGAACACCTTGTCAACTGCGTAACTCCTACGTTATCGACCCAGCTTTGCGCAACCGGATGAAGATTCCTCCCAGGAAGAGCCCTACCCAGAGGGCGATCAGGCCTTCGGCGACTCCTATCCCCCATCGGGACATGGCGGCGACCGCTGTTCCATTCACCAGCGTGTGGAGGAGCACGGCCGCCGCCCAGCCTGTCCGGCGCGCCCGACGGACGCCGTCCCAGATCACGAGGGAGAGCCCGACGTGCAGCAGGATGGCCATCCCGCGCTCCAGGACCCCCACCCACACCCAGCCGGGCGGCGTGGCCCAGTAAGCGGCGACGGGGGCTTCCATCCCCGGGGGGATCGGGATCAGCCCTTCGCGCATCAGGAGCATCCCCATCAGGGTCGTCCACCCCACCAGGCCGAGGGCAAAGGCTTCCGTCCCGCCATGGGCCAATCCCAACACCACCGCATCCGTCAACCCCAGGATCTGTCCGTGTCGGGCCTGACGGCGCTGGGCCCAGCGCATCCCCCACCAGCGGGCGGTCTCCTCGAACAAGCCTGCGGACAGGCTGAGGACGACCCAGTTGAACGCGAGGGGATCCCGGGGTGGCGGAAGCAGGCCCTGCCGGAAAAGAGCGGTCAGCCCGGCCAGGAGCGGCAACCGCACCGCCTGCGCCCCGAGGAAGGTCAGCGCCCCCACCCCCAGCCAGGCGACAGGCCGACCCCAGCGCCCCCTCGCCCAGAGGGCCAGGGCCGGCCCTCCGAAGGCCATCACCAGCCATCCCAGCATCCGCAGGACATCTCCCATGATCCTCTCGCATCCCGGTTTGTCAAATCTACGGTTTTACTTTAAAAATATTTTGAACCCGATGAGGGCAAACTCCCCAGAAGCGGGCGATCCGCTTCGTCAACCCGGAGGGGGAGACGCCGCGGAGCCGCTGGAAAGGAGGCGCGGCGATGTCGTATCGGGTCCTGATTGTGGACGATCATCCCCTGTTCCGCAAAGGCGTCCGGGACACCCTGGCCCTGGAACCGGGCTTTCAGGTGGTCGGGGAAGCGGCGGACGGCCAGGCCGCTCTGGAGATGATCATGCGTCTGGCCCCTCACCTGGTGCTGATGGACGTGCATCTCCCGGTCCGGAACGGCCTGGACGTGATCCGGCAGGCCCGCGCCCACCGGTTCGAAGGCGCCATCCTGGTCCTCACCGCCTATGACAGCGAGGAGCAGATGCGATATGCCGTTCGCATCGGCGCGAACGGGTATTGCTCCAAAGACACCCCTCCCGAGCAACTCCTTCAGAACATCCGTCACGTGCTCTCCGGCCGCTACGTCCTGGGATCCCGGGTGCTGACCGCCCCCGAGGTTCGACAGATCATCGGCGAAGCGGAGGCGGAAGAGGATCTCAGCCTCTCCCCTCGGGAGCGGGAAATCCTGCAGTACGTCGCCCTGGGCTACAGCAACAAGGCCATCGCCGAGCGGCTGGGGATCAGCCAGCAGACGGTGAAGAACCACATGACGGCCATTTTGCGTAAACTGGATCTGAGCGATCGCACCCAGGCCGCCATCCTGGCCGTGCGCCGCGGATGGGTCCGTCTGCCTGAAGAGCCCATCTCTCCGGAGGAGAAATCGTGAGCGAGCCGACATCCCCGCTCCAGGATCTGATGGCCTACTGCCGCGAGGAGCAGGAAGCCGCGCGACGGCAGCTCGCAGAGGTGCAGGCGCTCATCCGACAGACCTCCGCGGACGTGGAGCGGCTGGCCCAGCGCAGCCTCCAGCTGACGAATCAGATCAAGCAGATGGAAAGCCGCCCGGGGAGCACCCCGCCTGAGGAGATCATTGAAAGCTACCAGTCCGCCATGGACATTCAAAAGCGTCTGTGGCTGATGCGGGGCCAGCTGGAGAAGTTCCAGAGCCTGGAAGCCCACCTCCGTCGGTATGTGGAGGCTCTCGACCGCATCCTCTCAACCCTCGCCGCGCTGGAAGCGGAGAGCGCCTCCGCCCGCCCAAGCGTGGAGCCGACCCTGATCGTGCGGCTCTTCGAGGCTCAGGAGCAGGAGCGGCAGCGCCTGGTCCGCCAGCTGCACGATGGACCTGCCCAGGCCCTGACCAACCTGGTGTTGCAGGCCGAGATCTGCGAGCGGCTCTTCCAGCGGGATCCGGAGCGCGCCCGGGCCGAGCTGGCCGCTTTGAAGAACGCCGTCGCCGAGACCTTCCAGCGGATGCGGGAGTTCCTCTTCGATATCCGCCCCATGAGCCTCGACGATCTGGGGCTGGTCCCCACCGTGCGACGCTATGTGGAGACCCTGAAAGAGAAAGTGAAGTTCTCCCTCCAGCTCCAGATCAGCGGCGAGGAGCGTCGTCTGGCAGCCCATCAGGAGGCCGCGCTCTTCCGGATCGTCCAGGAGCTGCTCACCAACGTTCGCCTGCATGCCCAGGCCTCCCAGGCCACGGTGCGGCTGGCCTTCACCCCGCAGGGGGTGCGCCTGGAGGTGGAGGACAACGGGGTGGGGTTCGACGTGGAGGAGGCCATGGCCCAGGCGCCTCAGCGCAAGACCATCGGCCTGACTTCCATCCGCCAGTGGGTGGAGATGCTGGGCGGGCAGCTCTCCATCACCAGCGCCCCCGGCCGGGGGACGCGGGTGGCCGTGTTCCTCCCGAACCCGTGAGAGGCGCACCTTACGAGTCGAACGAATTCGACCTGCTGAGGCCTTCGGCCGGCGGTCGGCCTGCGCCGAATGAATTCGGCCTCGAGAGGCCTTCGGCCAACGGTCGGCCTGCGCCGACCGAAAAGGCATCCTTCGCGTCGGCGGAGGCCGACGCCCGGCGCGCAGCGCCCGGAGAGGCCGATTTCAATCGGCGTGAAAGCCTCCGGCCAACGGTCGGCCTGCGCCGACCGAGGAGCGTCGCTTGCGTCGGCGGAGGCCGACGCCCGGCGCGCAGCGCCCGGAGAGGCCGATTTCAATCGGCGTGAAAGCCTTCAGCCAGCGGTCGGCCTGCGCCGACCGAAAAGGCATCCTTTGCGTCGGCGAAGGCCGACGCCCAGCGCGCCAGCGCCCGGAGAGGCCGATTTCAATCGGCGTGAAAGCCTTCGGCCAACGGTCGGCCTGCGCCGACCGAGGAGCGTCGCTTGCGTCGGCGGAGGCCGACGCCCGGCGCGCAGCGCCCGGAGAGGCCGATTTCAATCGGCGCAAGGGGCGCAAAGAGGCCCGAGGCGCTACAGGCGAAAGCGCCCTCCGATCCGGCGGGCGAGCCGGAGGCTTGCGGCGCGGAACATCCGGGAGCGGAAGAGGGCTCCGCTGAGCCCGGCCCCCAGCAGCGCCCCCGCGACCACATCCAGGGGATAATGCACCCCGCCATAAACCCGGGCCAGGCTGATCCCGGCCGCCAGCCCCATCGCCACCCACCCGACCCGACGGTTCCCCGTCTTCAAGGAGACCGCGATGGCCCAGGCCACCGTCGCGGCGTTGCTGGGGAACGAGGAATCCGAGGGATGATAGAAAAGCAGATGCACCTCATGGTCCGTGAAGGGGCGAGGACGGAAATACACCGCGTTCATCGCCTCCAAGAGGGCGCCGCTGAGGGGAACGGCGAGGACGGCCCGCAGGACGGCCGCCTGCTGCACCGGATCGCCGCTCCACCACATCCACCAGGCCAGCATGGCCAGAGCCGTGGGCACCGCATAGTCGTTGATCAGCAAGCGGGCCAGCCCGTCCAGCCAGGGAACCCGGCCGGCATAGGCGTTCAACGCGAAGAAGAGCGGCACATCCCAGCGCCAGAGGATCAGCAACAGCGCGAGGAGCCCACCCCACAGAAGCGGCCGGAGCCCGGCGTTCCTCACCCCCTCAGCCCCCGGCTCCGGCCTCTCGCCCCGTGAAGGATGCGGATCGGAGATCGCTACACCGGAGGCGGGCCGGGATCCGGTCAGGGCCTGCAGCGCCCGCAAGACCCCCCACGCCCCCAGCATGGCCAGCCCGCTCATCGCCGCCAGCTCCGTGCCTGCCGGCCCCGGCGTCCAGATCTCCGGGACGCCCGCGAAGAAGCCGATGCCGCTGGCCAGCAGGAGGAGAACCCCCACGCCCTGGAGTTCCCACGAGGCGCGGCCTCGGCCCCAGCGGAGGAGGAGGACCCCCAGGGCGACCGCCCACGACGCCCCCAGGTAGCCCGCCACCAGATACCAGGCCATATACGACCGCACGATCCTCTCCCTCAGGGAACCTGTCGAGCCGGATTATAATGGCAGAAGAATGATCCCACCGAGAGGCGATCCCATGCATCTGGACGCCGCGCTCCACTACGACCGGCTGAGCGAGGTTCCGGATCTGGCCCGGGCGGCGGAGGCCATGGGCTTCGACGGGATCTGGACCCACGAGACCCGCCACGATCCGTTCCTGCCGCTGGCCTTAGCCGCGGAACACACCCGGCGCATCCACCTGGGGACCGGCGTGGCCATCGCCTTCGCCCGCAGCCCGACGGTCATCGCTTACACCGCCTGGGATCTGGCGGCCATGGCGCCCGGCCGGATCTTCCTCGGGCTGGGCACCCAGGTGAAAGCGCACATCGAGCGCCGCTTCGGGATGACCTGGGATCCCCCTGTCCCCAAGCTTCGGGAGACCGTGGAGGCGATCCGGGCGGTGTGGGCGTGCTGGCAGAACGGGGAACGGTTGAACTACCGGGGCCGCTTCTTCAAGCTCACCCTGATGTCCCCTTTCTTCAACCCCGGCCCCATCCCGGATCCGCGCATCCCCATCCTCCTGGCGGGGGTGAACCCGCCGCTGGCCCGCCTGGCCGGCGAGGTGGGCGACGGCTTCTTCGTCCATCCCTTCCATACCCCTCGCTACCTTCGGGAGGTCCTGATCCCAGCGATTGAGGCCGGCGCGCGCAAAGCCGGCCGGCGGCCCGAGGAGATCCTCCGGGTGGGCAGCGTCTTCGTCATCACCGGCCGGGATGAGGCGGAGATGCAGCAAGCCCGGGAGCTCGTCCGCGCCCAGGTCGCCTTCTACGGCTCCACGCCCTCCTATCGGCGGGTCTGGGCCCTCCACGGCTGGGAAGCCATCGGGGAGCAGCTCTCCGCCCTGGCCGCCCGGGGGCGCTGGGAGGAGATGCCGGCGCAGGTTCCCGATGAGGTCCTGGAGGCTTTCGCCCTGACCGCCCCGCCCGAAGGGGTCTGGGAACGCCTGAAAGCCACTTACGAAGGCCTGCTGGATCGGGTGATCCTGTATCAACCCTTCCGGCTGCAGGATCGGGAGCTATGGGAGAGGATCCTGAGCGGGCGACGGTAAGCCCGGAGATCTCCGCGGAGGTCTCCCCTCGCACCTCCCTGCTGCTCCGGCTTCTGGAGGAACGGAGCCCGGCGGCCCGGGTGCTGCGGGCGCGCCCCCCCGTCGACCGGCCGGTGGAAGAGACCGTTCGCTTTCCCTTCCTGGCCATTGTCGGCCAGACCGAGATGAAGCTGGCGCTGGTCCTGGCCCTGATCAACCCGGCCATCGGAGGGGTGCTGCTGATGGGCGCCCGGGGCACCGGGAAGACCACAGCAGTGCGAGGCTTGCTGGATCTCCTCCCGCCGGTGGAGCGCTCCCTCTGCCCTTACGGCTGCGAGCCGGAGGCTGCCTACACCCTGGGCTTTCATATGATCTGCAAGGATTGCGCCCGCAAGCTGGGCCAGGGGGAGCCCATCACCGCGCCGGATCGCATGCGGCTGATCGAGCTCCCCCTGAACGCCCGCCTGGAGGACGTGATCGGGGGGCTGGATGAGCAGGCGGCGATGGAGGGGAAGGTGCGGATCCGGCGCGGCCTCCTGGCCCAGGCGGATCAGAACGTGCTCTACGTGGACGAGGTGAACCTTCTGGATCCGGAGATCGCCAACGCTATCCTGGACGCCGCCGCCCTGGGCCGATACACGGTCCGACGGGGACCCCTGGCGGCCACCTACCGCGCCCGCCTGATCCTCATCGCCTCGATGAACCCGGAGGAGGGGCCGTTGCGCCCTCAGATCCACGATCGCTTCGGACTGCGAGTGGTGGTCCGCGGCTTGACGGACCCGCGGGACCGGCTGGAGGTGTATCGCCGGGTGCGCCTGTTCCGGACGAATCCCTACGCCCTGGTGGCCCAGTGGGCTCAGGAGACCGCGGCGGCCGCGGCGGAGATCGCGGAGGCCCGCCAGCGACTGCCCCGGGTGGCCATCCCGCCGGAGCTGGAGCAGGAAGCCATGGGCTGGATCTACCGGCTGGGCATCGAATCCAGCCGCGCGGAGGTCGCCCTCCTGGAGGCCGCCCGGGCCTACGCCGCCGCCGACGGCCGGGAAACGGTCACCCGGGAGGATCTGCAGGCGGTGGCGCCGATGGCCCTCCGCCAGCGTCGCAGCGCTTTCATCGCCGCCTTCATCGCCCAGCAGGAAAAGGAAGACGAAGAGATCCGGGCGGTGATCCAGGATCGCGTGCGCCCGCCCCGACGGCGCCGTCGAGCATGAGCGTGGACGCCATGCGGATCGAGACGTTCGTCGTCGAAACCGCCGATCGCCTCGATCGGGTCATCGCCGCCCGCTGTCCGGAGCTCTCCCGCTCGGCGGCCCAGCGCCTGATCGAGGCCGGCCATGTGCAGGTGAACGGGACGCCCATCCAGCGGCCCGCCCACCGCGTCCGCCCCGGCGATCGGATCACGGTGCACATCCCGCCTCCGGAGCCGATGGATCTAACCCCGGAGCCCATCCCGCTGGACATCCTCTATGAGGACGCCGACGTCCTGGTGATCCACAAGCCGGCCGGGATGGTCGTGCATCCCGGGGCGGGGCATGCCTCCGGCACCCTGATCCACGCCGTCCTGGCTCATTGTCCGGATCTGAAGGGGGTCGGAGGGGTGCTGCGGCCGGGCCTGGTGCACCGCCTGGACAAGGAGACCTCCGGGGTGCTGCTCATCGCCAAGCATGAGCAGGCCTATCACTTCCTGCAGGCGCAGTTCAAAGCCCGCACCGTGCGGAAAGTTTACGACGCCCTGGTGATCGGGCATCCGCCCCCGGAGGGGCTCATCGAGGCGCCCATCGCCCGCGATCCCCGCCACCGCCAGCGCATGGCCGTGGTCCCCACCGGGCGGCCGGCCCGCACCCGCTATCGGGTGGTCCATACCTACGAGGGGCGCTGGGGGCGCTACGCCCTCCTGGAGGTCTATCCGGAGACCGGGCGGACCCATCAGATCCGCGTGCACCTGGCCTATGTAGGCTACCCGGTGGTGGGGGATCCGGTCTACGGGCGGCGGACCGCCCTCCCCTGCCCGCGCCTGTTCCTGCACGCCCGCTCGATCACGGTGCGCCTCCCCTCCCGGCCGGAGCCGGTGACCTTCGAAGCTCCCCTGCCCGCTGATCTGGCCGGGGTCCTGGAGCTCCTGGAGAACGCTCCGGCTTCCGCGGAGGAGTCGGGAGGGAGGAGCGCCCTTCCCGCTCACTCATCGAAAACCACCACGCTCTCCTCGTAAACCCGGATCTCCCGCGCGGCCAGCTTGCGCCGGAACCAGTCGGCCAGCCACGCGTTCTTCTCCTCCAGCGAGAGGGGGGCCGCCATGATCTCGAGGGGGATGAACACGCGCAGGGCCCGGTAGGGGATGATGTGGCGGGTGATGCCGGCGGGGAGCCGGGCCCCGTTGCGGGCCAGCTCGATGATCTCGGCCGGCTCGTAACGAGGGAAGACCACCACGGCGATCACCTGATCATAGTAAGACAGGATCTGCTCCAGCTGATCCGTGGCGGTCCGATAGAACCGAAAGCGGGATTTATAAGCGTCCACCAGGAGGTTAAGCAGCGCCGTCCGGCGGTAGAGATCCCCCTCCGCCCGCACCAGATAGATCTCCCCGCGCGGACAGCTGAGATAGGCCAGGGCCTGGCGGCGGGCCAGCTCCGCGCGGGCGTGCAGACGCTCCGAAGGCTCCAGCGTGATCCCTTCGATCCCCCGGACCGCCTCGAAAAACGCCTGGGGATCCTCCCCGCTGATCACGTGGGTCCACGCCTCCACCACCAGGCGAGGGTCCTCGTAATCCACAACCTGGACCACCAGATGGGGAAGGCCCAGGCGGCGGGCGGCCTCCACCCGGTTGGCGCCGTCCAGCACCACGTAGCGCGGTTCGCCCGGGATGGGCGCCACCACCGGGGGGTTCTTCAGAACGCCCTCCGTGCGGAGGCGCTGGACCAGCGGCTCCGTCCGCACCTGATCCGCCTGTTCGTGGGGGATCAGATCGGCCACCGGCACGAACCGCAACACCGGCATTCGCTCGGCCCCATGCAGGGCTCCCATCTTCCTTCCCTCTTCAATCGCGGGGCACTCCGAAACGAAAAGGAGGTTGGGATGGGACGGCTCCGTCCATCTCCCAACCTCCTGAGGTCTCTCAGACGTCCGGTTAATTCGTGGACATCGACTCCAGCGGCGGGACGGAGCGTCCGCGAGCCCGGGCCTCCTCCAGCGCCCGCTTCAGGGCATAAGCCATCACAGTGAGCTCCTCCTCTCCCTCTACGGGCTCGGGCTCGGGCGGCGGAGCCGGACGGGAGGGCACCGTCTTGCGCACCGGCACCTCCGGCTCCACCTCCTTCACCGGGAGCAGCCCGCGCAAGCTCAGCCGGATCTGCTTCTTCTCCGGATCCACCAGGATGATGCGGGCCTCGATCTCCTGGCCCTCCTGAAGGACCTCCGCGGGGTCTTTCAGGTTGCGGACCCCGAACTCGCTGATGTGGATCAGGGCATCCCGCTCCGCGCCGATGTCCACGAAGGCCCCGAACTTCTCCACCCGGGTCACCTTCCCCCGGATCAGCTCCCCTACTTTCAGGTCCTCCCACCTCACGGAGGGCGGCGGGATCATCGTCAGGCGCAGGCGGCGCTCGCGGCGGCTGGCGCTCACCACCCACACCCGGACCTCATCGCCGGGATGGAACAGCCCGGTCGGATCCACCCGCCCCTCCTTCCGGATCTGGGAGGCGGGGACGAAGCCCTCCACCGGCGCGTCGATGTCCACGAACAACCCATCGGGCTCCACCCGGGTGACCCGCCCGGTGAACTCTCGCCCGGGCCGGAGTTGCCCCCAGCCGTAGGACGCCGGGCGGATCAACGTCAGGCTGAGCAGGCCTTTCTTCCGGTTCACCTGCTTTACCCAGGCGGTCACCCGATCTCCGGGCTTCAACACATCGGAAACCCGTAAAACCGGTTGAGGGGCCAGCTGGGAGATATGGATAAAGCCAGGGATCTCGGAGCCGATGTCAACGAAAGCGCCGGCGGGGGTCACAGCGGTGACGATGCCTTCCACCTGCATTTTCGGACGCAGAGATCGAAGGGGAACTCGGACGGAGCCTTCTGTCTCCTCCTGCTGCTCCACGATCACAGGGCTCGTCTCCATGGCCACTCGCTCCCTCCTTACCAGGATGAGCCGGAATCCGTTCTTGCTTTCACAATTCTACGTCGAAGTCCCCTCCTGTGCAAACTCGCGCTCCGGAAGGATGGGTCCATGCAGCCGAGCCGGACAAAATGGGGACCCACCCCTCCGGAACCTCGGGGGAAGATGCTTTTGTCCTGTTCACACCCTGTTCCCAGGCCTATGCAATCCATTGCAGGGGCCATCGCCCCGGGGGTCGCCCTGTCTCGGCCCCGCCGGCGGGCTGATGATACAATGGTGAGGAGAGATCCGGTCGATCGAGCGGCTCGATGATCGGGATCAGCTGCGGCAGGCTGACGGATCTTCCGGCCCTGCGGGAGTTTGCGGAAGCTCATGGCCTGGGCCTGGAGCTCCAGGAGTTCGCCCTCCCGGAGGTCCTGGATGGCGAGTGGAGGGACCTGCTTCGGCGCTACCGCCAGGCCCTGAGCGGGTTCACCGGACCGATCTCCCTCCACGGCCCCTTCGTGGATCTCTTCAGCGGCAGCGTGGATCCCCGGATCGCCGCCGTCACGATGGAGCGCTACCGCCACTCCCTGGCCATCGCCGCGGAGCTGGGGGCCTGGCTGGTGAACTTCCACCTCAACTACAACCCGCTGGTGGACGAGCCTTCTTACCGTCCGCGCTGGCTGGAGCGGCAGGTTGCCTTCTGGACCGAGCTGGCCTTCGAGGCCCAGGAGGCCGGCATCCGCATCGCCCTGGAGAACATGTGGGAGCCCGATCCCTTCCTGCAAGTCGAAGTCATCCAGCAGGTGAACCATTTCGGCGTCGGGGCCTGCCTGGACATCGGCCACGCTTATCTCTATTCGCGGGTGCCGATCCAGGCCTGGATCAACGTGCTGGAGCCGGTGCTGATCTACGCTCACCTTCACAACACCAGCGGATCCCAGGACCGGCACCTTCCGCTGACCCAGGGGGTCATCCCGGTGGAGCCGGTGCTCAGCCGGCTGGCCCGCTGTCTGAACCGCCCGATGCTGATCCTGGAGATGCCCGGCCTGGCGGAGATCCGGGAGAGCCTGCCGCTCCTTCAACGGATCCTGCAACGGGTGACGTCGCTGGGATGATCGCGCGCGGGACTCTTCTGGCGGCTTTCGCCCATCCCGACGATGAGTCCTTCGGGCCGGCAGGGACGCTGGCCCTTTACGCGTCCCGGGGGTATGCGGTGCATCTGATCTGCGCCACCCGAGGGGAGGCAGGCACCCCGGACCCCCGCATCGGCCCGGTGGGGGACCTGGGCGCGCTGCGGGAGGAGGAGCTGCGCTGCGCCGCCCGGATCCTGGGCCTCCAGGGCCTGCACCTGCTCGGCTACCGGGACTCCGGCATGCCCGGCTCCCCGGATGCGGCGCACCCGCAGGCCTTCATCCGCGCGCCCCTGGAGGAGGTCGTCGGCCGACTGGTCGCCCTCATCCGGGAGCTCCGCCCGGATGTGGTGGTGACCTTCGATCCTTACGGCGGCTATGGGCACCCGGACCATATCCACATGCATCGGGCGATGGTGGAGGCGTTCCATCGGGCGGGCGATCCGACGGCTTTCCCGGAGCATTTCGCCCGTGGGCTTCTACCGCATCGCCCGGCCCGCCTGTATTACACGGTCTTCCCTCTGAGGCCGCTCCGCCCGCTTCTCGCCCTTCTCCGGCTTCTGGGTTACGATCCGCAACGCTTCGGGCGCAACCGGGACATCGATTTAGAGGCCGCCCTCCGGGCGGCCCTCCCGGTGACCACGCGGATCGACATCCGCGCGGTGCTGGATCGCAAGGAGCAGGCTATGGCCTGCCACCGCAGCCAGGGCGGGGGATGGATGCGGTCCTTCCGCCTTCCCCGGTTCCTCCGGCGCCGCCTGTGGGGGTTTGAAACCTTCCATCGGGCCATCCCCCCTTTCCGACCGGGGGAGCCGATCGAGCGAGAGCTGTTCCCGGAGCAGGCGTCATCCTCCCCAGCCTGGTTCACGCGATCGCGCCCCCGATGAACGCGGGGGGCGGCGAACGCCCGTGGAGCTTGTCCCGGCTTCCCACGCCTTCAAGATCGACGCGGAACAGGAGCATCCTGGGATGCAACCATCCGGCGGAGGGACGAAGGTTCTCTGGGTGGTGTTTGAAGGCACCGGCCCGGACGCCCACCTGCTTCGGGTCCTCCAGCGTCACGGGTTTAGAGCCGAGACGCTGGTGGTGGAAGATCTGCTCGCCGCCCTCCGGGCGCGGCGCTCGGCGGATTCATGGCCGTGGGCCCCGCCGGATCTCATCCTCCTGGACCGACCGAGCCCCTCCTATGGAATGGAACTCTATCAGCGTCTGCGACGGCGGATGAAGGCGCCGGTCCTGCTGATCGTGGAGCGCGAGACCGCCCCGCTGTGGGGCCGTCAGGACGATGGGATCCTGATCGCGCCGTTCTCCTCCCGGCGCCTGCTTCACCGGGTGCGGGCGATGCTGATGGAACACCCCATGGAGGATGAGGGGATCATCGAGGTCGGGCCCTTCCGGCTGAACACCGTGCGCCGGGTGCTGCAACGCGGGGACGCGATTTACTGTCTGACCCCCAAGCAGTGCCGCTTGCTCGCCATCCTCATGCGACGGGTCGGCCATGTGGTTCCGCGCCGGGATCTGATGCGCTGGGTCTGGGGAACCGAAAGCCTATCCAGCAGCCGGACCCTGGATGTGCACATCCGATGGCTCCGCCGCATCCTCGAAGAAGACCCGGCCCACCCCCGCTATCTGGAGACCGTCCGCCAGGTAGGTTACCGGTTCCGGGTGCCCTGAGAGGCATCCGAAGGGAGGGCCTGGGGGATCGCGAGATAGAACGTGCTCCCATGGCCCAGCCGGCTCTCCACCCAGACCCGTCCGCCGTGCCATTCGGCGATCGATTTCACCAGGGCCAGCCCCAGGCCGCTTCCTTTCACATGGGCCGTCTCCTGCCGACGCGCCCGATAGAACTTCTCAAAGATGCGCGCCTGATCCCCCGGGGCGATGCCGATCCCCGTGTCCCGCACCCAGATCACCGCCTCCCCGCCGGCTTCGGTGAGCCCGATGGTGATCGTCCCCCCCTCCGGCGTATACTTGATGGCGTTGTCCACCAGGTTCGCGATCGCCCGTCGCAGCCACGCCGGATCTCCATGGACGACCCCCGGGGCCTTCACCTCCATGGTCATGCGGAGCCCCCGCGCCATCGCCTGGGGTCGGAATTCATGGAACACGTCCCGGATCAGATCTCCCAGGCGGCAGATCCCGCGCTGGCCGATCCCCTCCTCGATCCGCCGCAGGTCCATCAGGTCCTCGATCATGCGGGTCATCTGATCGATGCCGCCCATGATCTTCTCCACATACTCCTGCTGGCGGGAGGTCAGCGGGCCGGCCATGCCGAGCATGGTGACGAAGCCCCGCATATACGTGAGGGGCGAACGCAGATCGTGGGAGATGGCGGCGATCAGGTCGGACTTCAGGCGATCCAGCGCCTTGAACGGCGTGATGTCCCGGAGGAACAGAAGCCGCCCGATCTCCCGTCCGTCCCGCAGCCGCAGGTCATAGCGGCCCGCCCACAGCACGCGGCCGTCCGCCCGGTGGAGCTCCCGGCTCCGCACCTGGCCGGGCGGGACCGCCTCCTGGAGCAGGGCGAGCAGCTCAGTGTCCCGGAGCAACGCCGCGAGCGGCTGGCCCAGGGCCCTGGAGGTAGGCGTCCCCAGGAAGCGCTCGGCGGCCGGGTTGAGATCGAGCAGGTTCCCCCGCGCGTCCACCAGCATCAAGGGATCCGGGCTGCTCTCCAGGACGGCCCGGAGCCGCTCCCGCTCGGCCGTGATGGCCTCATACAGACGGGCCCGGGCGATGAACACCGCCGCCTGGCTCAGGATCAGACGGGTCAGCTGTCGCTCCGAGGAACCGGCCCGATGGGAGGAAGGAAACGCCAACCACGCCGCCCCCACTCGCTCCTCGCCGAGATGGATGGGGAAAACTCCCAGGACACGAGGGGCGCGCTCCGACCGGAGAGCGGGAGCAAGATCGTCCGGGCGGACCCCAGGGCCGATCCACACGGGCTCGGTGTGTGCATCCACCTGCTCCCAGCATGCATGATCCAGAGGCTCCGGCGGCACCTCCCCGGCGGCGGTGAACACCCGCAGGGAGCCACCCGGGCCCGGGAGCAGGAGCCGGACGAGGTTCGCCGCAGTGGCGCGCTCCAGAGCGCGGGCCACCTCCGGAAGGCCCCGGGCCAGGTCCTCCACCTCCATCAGCCGCCTGTTGAGCTCCAGAAGCAAGGAGAGATCGGCCATGCGGGCCCGCAGGCCGTGCCGGGCGTGCTCCATCGCTTCCGCCAGCTGCCCGATCTCATCCGGCCCGTCGCTGAGGATAGGGGCCTCCAGATCTCCGCCGGCCATGCGCCCGGCCGCCCTCGCCAGCCCCTCCAGCCGCCGGGCGAGGAGGCGGCTCACGATGCCGAAAAGGAGCGCGCCGATGAGGGAGAACCCCAGCAGGATCCCCCCGGCGGGAAGCGCCCGCTCCGCCGCCCGCCGGATGAGGGCGGCCCGGGGATACCGGATCACCGCCCACCAGTCGGTGCCCGGGAGCCGCCGGAGGAGCACCTCCTCCACAGTCCCGGAGGGAGAAACGATGGGCTGCACAAGCGTCCCGGCAGGGAGCGCCGCGGGGAGCGGGAACAGATCCAGAAGGACCCCCGCCTCGGGATGCAGGAGGATCCGCCCCTCCCGGTCGACCAGGAACGCCTGGCCGGCCGGCGCGATTTCCGAGAGCGAGGCCAGGACCTCCCGGAGGGCCGGATGCTGAGCCACCCGCACGCGGCCGATCAGGAAGCCGCGCACAGGCTCCCCTGCCAGCGGGGCCACGAACGAGAGGCCAGCCTGTCCGTCCGGCAGGCGGTGCACCGCCGTGTGCACCACGGACTGAGCGAGCTGAGCCTGGGCCATGGCCGCCCGCTCCGGCACCGAGAGCCCTCGCCCCTGCTCCTCAACCGGATACGCCGCCTGCACCTCCCCCCTCTCATCTACCCACAACACCGTCTGATAAATCGGCCCCGTCTGGACGAAGCGCTGGAGGATCAGCGCCACCGTGACGGGCATCGCATCCGGAGGCACACCCAGGGCCGCCAGGTCCATCAGCAGGGTGTCCCCGGTGTGGAGGAAATAGGTCAGCTGCTCCGCGGCCCGCCGGACCCCGCGGTCCAGCGCCTGGGCGCGCTCTTCGTAGGCCTGCCGGATCGCCAGGGCGGACACCACCCCGAAGAGGGCAAGGATGAGGGCGCTTACCCAGAGGCTGAAGAAGACGAGAAAGCGGATCTGGATGCGGAGCGCATAAAACGGCCAGCGGGGAGGCTGGCGGGTTCGGAAGCGCTCCGGCCACCGGGCATGCAGGGCCTGGGCGATGCCCCCACAGACCAGCGCGCTGAGCCCGGCAGGGAGGGCCATCACGGCCGTAAGCGTCCAGATCCCATCCAGGGCCTCCGGCCAGGACGGATAGAACGCTCCCCATGAGATGGCCTGCAGGAGCCACCACCCCACCCAGCCGATCCCCGCCGCGACCAGCGGCTGCCGGAGGATGCGGAAGGGGCGCCCTACATCGTTCTGGAACAGCAGCGCGCTGATGAGGGCGGCATCCAGAGCCACGATCCACGGGAGGTGCAGGAAACGTCCATCCTGCAAGAACCCCGCCGCGGCCCCGGCCAGCAAACCGATCAGCCCCACCGCACCGGGGCCCAGCTGCCCTCCCCAGATGAGATAGGGAAGCCAGAGGAAAAGAGGGAACCCCACCCGGAAGGGGAGGCCGGAGAAGCGCTCCCACGAGAGGGTCGGCGTCAACGCGGTGAGAAGGGCCAGCAGCGCGAACCCCGCCAGTGAGGAGGGGCCCACCCGGCGCAGCCCCCGCAGATCCTGCGCTCTCCATCCCCACAGCGCGAAGAGGGCCAGGAAGCCGAGGACCGTCCATCCCCATCCCCAGGCGGATCCCGGTCCCACGAGGTTCCCGGGGAGGACTCCGAAGCTCACCCGCATTGCGCCGTCTCCCTCCTGTGGCCCGGCGGCTTCACCTTCGCTATGTTACCCCATCCACCGAATCCCCGGCGAGTCCCCTCTGGATCCCGAAGCGCAACCTTCGACAGTCATCCCTCCGCTCCATATAATCATAGGAGTTACGCAGTTGGATTCTTCCTCTTCCCCATGCAACGGATGGGTTATCATTATGATGGAGGCGGCGAAGATGCCGACGGTCTGCCTGCGGTTCCGGTTCGAGGAGCATCCCAGGATCCGCGCCTTGATGGAGGCCTGCGCCGACATCCAGCGGCAGGCCGTCGACTACGCCCTGGAAAACGGCAAAACCGCCACCTTCACCCTCATCCAGGCCCTCTACCCCTCCCTGCGCGCGCAGCATCCGGATCTCCACTCCCACCTCATCTACGGAGCGATCCGATCCGGCGCCCGGGTCGTCCACGGTTTCCGAAACCAGCAGCGGAAGGGGAAGACCCAGGCGGACCGGCCGGAGATCCGGCGCCCCTCGATCTATCTGGTCCGGCAGACGGTGAGGATCGAGTGGGATGGCGAGACCCTGACCGTCACGATCCCGGTCTCCCCCCGGGATCCGGATCCCATCGTCCTTACCTTCCGTCCCCACCACAAGTATCGCCGGCTGCTGGATGAATGGAAAGCAGGGCGGGCAAAGATGGGGGAGCCGACGCTCACGGCCCACTCCCTCTCCATCCCCCTGAAGTTCCCAGATCCCACCCCCTATAAGCCGGATGGGGTAATCGGGATTGACAGCAACGAGGGGAATCTGACGGCTTTCGCGACGTCCACTGGAGAGATCCGGGAGATTGACACCAGCTACGTGGGGAAGGTCAACCGGGACCATCTGCGGCGTGAGATCAAGGGGACAAGGGGGAAGCAGAATCCGAAAGCCAGGAAGAAGATCGCCTCCAAGTATCGGAGGATCCGCCAGGAGAAGACGGAGAATTTCTGGCATCATTTGGCCCTGGCACTGATCGCCTGGGCGCTGGGGATGAAGGCGGCCTTGGTGCTGGAGGACTTGAAGGGAATGAAGGAGCGGATCGGGAAGGGGAAGTCCAGGAGGATGCGGCAGCGTCTGCTCAATTTCTGGAGCATTATGACTTTCCATCGCATTCTGGTTCACAAGGCAAGATTCTACGGCGTTCCGGTGATTTGGGTGGATCCGCAAAACACGTCCAAGACGTGTCCGGTATGCGGCAGGGTAGGTGAAAGGCTAAGGGGACACGTCTTGACGTGCCCTTGCGGAGCGAAGACGGGCCGTCACGTAGCGGCGGCAGTGAACATCGCCCGCAGGGGAATGGAATTCCTCGAGGGCTTAGACCCTCGGGGCAGGGGTCGGTGGGCGACCCCCGTGGCCGGTCCTCTGGCCCTGGGCTAAAACCCAAGGCCACGACCGGAATACGCAGGAAACGGCGTAAGTCCTAAATCAAAGCGAAGGAGGCGACCATGGATCCCCGGATCGCGTTCCACGCCCTTCAACCCTACCGTCATCGAGGGCCCCTCGTCGTGGCCATCGAGCCGGACCCCACCCCCCAGCGCCTCCGCTGGTGGGAGGAAGCCGCCGGGCCCCTCGCCCAGGCCGGGGCGGCCCTCTTCGTGTGGACCTCCGCCGGGGGGCTGACCGCGCTGGCTCCGCTGGCCCCGGAGGGTCCTGCCGTATGGATCCTGGACGCCGATCTGGAACCCCGGGCGCGTCTGAGCGCAGCAACCCTGGGGAACCCGTTGCTCCAGCGGGTGATCGCATGGATCGAGGGGATCCAGCACGAGTGCCCGGAATGAGGAGCTCCGGAATGGCCCGGGGGGCCGGAGATCGCAACGGAATGATCCGGAGATCAGGAGGGGATCCCATGCGGATCGTTGTGGGAAGCGATGAGCGCACCCATCTGACGGATGTGGTCCTGGAGGAGCTGCGCCGCCGCGGGTTGGAAGTGGAGCCGGTGGGCCCGCTGGCCGGCGAGAAGCGCACCTGGTCGGAGGTGGCCCGCATCGTGGCGGAGAAGGTGGCCCGGGGCGAGGCCGACGAGGGCATCCTGTTCTGCTGGACCGGCACCGGCGTGAGCATCGCCGCCAACAAGGTGCCGGGGATCCGCGCGGCGCTGTGCGACGACGCCGAGACCGCACGGGGGGCGCGCCTCTGGAACAACGCCAACGTCCTCTGCATGAGCCTGCGGCGGACCTCCGAAGCCGTCGCCAGGGAGATCCTGGAGGCCTGGTTCAGCACCCGCTACATCCCCAACCCGGAGGACGACGCCTGCCTGGCCCAGGTCGCGGAGATCGAGCGGACCTATCTCCGGGAGCCGGCCCCGGCCTCCGGCCGCCCTTGAGCGCCCCGCCCACGAAGGAGCCACGATGGACATCGAGACCCGATGGCGATTGCTGACCCAGGCGGCGCTCTGGGAGCCCGCCGAGGAGACCGGCCCGAGCGGGCGGACGCCGGAACCTGTGATGGATTGCATCTACGAGGCCCGGGCCTCCGGGCGCCCGGTCCGCCTGCTGAAGATCTTGCTGACCTCCGCGTGCGAGCGGGATTGCTTCTATTGCCCCTTCCGCGCCGGCCGCTCCTTCCGCCGCGCCACCTTCCGGCCCGACGAGCTCGCCCGCCTCTTCGCGGAGATGCACCGACGCGGGCTGGTGGACGGCCTGTTCCTGAGCTCGGGGATCATCGGCGGAGGCCTTCGCACGCAGGATCGTTTGCTGGCCACGGTGGAGCTGCTCCGCCGGCGCTATGACTACCGGGGTTACATCCACCTGAAGCTGATGCCCGGGGCCGAGCCGGATCAGATCCGGGAGGCCATGCGATGGGCGGACCGGATCTCCATCAACCTGGAGGCGCCCAACCCCGAGCGACTGGCCCGCCTGGCCCCTCACAAGGCCTTCGCCGCCGAGCTGGAGGCGGCGCTGACGACCGCTGGGCGGATCCGCCGGGAGGAGCTTCCTTCGCCGCCTGGGTCCGGGCGCTGGCCTTCGCTGACCACCCAGTTTGTGGTGGGCGCTGCCGGGGAGAGCGATCGGGAGCTGCTGGAGACCGTGGCCCGGCTGCATCGGGAGATCGGCCTGGCCCGGGCCTACTTCTCCCCCTTCCATCCCGTGCCGGACACCCCGCTCGAGGGTCTTCCGCCCGCCCCGCCGCAACGGGCCCAGCGCCTCTATCAGGCGGAATGGCTCCTGCGGGTGTATGGCTTCCGGCTGGAGGAACTGCCCTTCGATGAGCAGGGGAACCTGCCTCTGGACGAAGACCCCAAGCTGGCGTGGGCCCGGCGGGCCCTCCGGGAACGTCCGGTGGAGGTCCTGCGGGCTTCATACGAGGAGCTGATCCGCGTGCCGGGGATCGGGCCGAAGGCCGCGCGGGCCATCCTCCGCGCCCGACGGGAAGGCCGTCTGAGCCAGCCGGAGCACTTGAGCGCCCTGGGCGTCTCCCTCCGTCGGGCCGCGCCGTTCCTCCTCCTCCGCGGGCGCCGGCTGCCGCATCCCCTTCAACTCCCTCTCCCCTGAAAGCCACCTCGTCCTTCACGGGTCCGAACAATCCCGCATCCGGCCGCAGTTGGGACAACGCAACTTGCAGTGGATCTCCACCATCGGGGAGCCGCAGATCTCACACCGATCGTCCTTCAGGGACGAAGGGATCCCCTCCGGATCTTCGCAGGCGGCCGCGGAAACTTCATCGGAAACCACAGGCCCCTCCTTCGCGCCGAACAAAAAAGGCCGCCGCGGCGGCGGCCCTGCTCCCCGGGGAGGACTCGAACCTCCAACCCGCCGGTTAACAGCCGGCTGCTCTGCCTGTTGAGCTACCGGGGAAAGTCACTAAAATTATAAAAAGCCTCCGCCGGACCGTCAAGGATGCGCGGGCTGGCCCGGGCTGGGGGTGTGTCCCAAAATCGTAGGACAACTGCTCGCAGTTGTCCTACGAAGCGGCCAGCCCGACAAAATTGGGACACACCCCGGGCTGGCGGATATCCAGCAACGGGGATGAGGAAGCGGAAGGCCGCTTCCGTGATCCCTGTTGCATCTCCACGGCGGAGCACCCGGGATGCCCCTTTTGCTGCGCGAGGAAGAGGTGCAGGCCCTGCTGTCCGTCGGGGACGCCATCGAGGCCCTGGAGCGGACGTTCCGGGCCCAGGCGGAAGGCCGCGCCGTCAACCTGCCCCGCCAGCGAGTCCGCTGGCCCGGCGGGACGCTCCACGTGATGGCAGCCGGCGATCTGGGGTCCGGCTATGTGGGCCTCAAGGCTTACACGGCGGTAGGCGGGCAGACGCGCTTCGTGGTGCTGCTCTTCCACGCGGAGAGCGGCGAGCTGCTCGCGATCATCGAGGCCGACCGCCTGGGCCGCCTGCGCACCGGGGCGGCCACCGGCCTGGCTACTCGCTACCTTGCCCGCCCCGACGCCCGGGTGGTGGGGATGATCGGGGCCGGCCGCCAGGCCGCCACGCAGCTGATGGCCGTCTGCGCCGTCCGACCGATCGCCGAGGCCCGGGTCTACAGCCCCACGCCCGAGCGCCGCGCCGCCTTCGCCCATCGCATGCGCGAAACCCTGGGGATCCCGGTGCAGGCCGTGGAGCGCCCGGAGGCGGCCGTCGAGGGCGCGGACATCCTCATCACCATCACCTCCGCTCGGGAGCCGGTGCTCCGGGGAGCCTGGCTGCGCCCCGGGGTCCACCTGAACGCCGCAGGATCCAACGCCCTCCTCCGCCGCGAGCTGGACGAGGAGGCCATCGCCCGGGCGGACCTCATCGTCATCGACTCCAGAGCGCAGGGGCAGATCGAGGCGGGGGACTTCCTGGAACCCCTGGAGCGGGGACGTCTGCAGTGGGAGCGGGTTTACGAGTTGAGGGACGTGGTCGCCGGTCGGGTGGGCCGTGCGCATCCGGAGCAGATCACCCTGTTCAAATCCCTGGGCATCGCCCTGGAGGACGTCGCCGTCGCCGCCGTGGCTTATGAGCGCGCCCGCGCCCAGGGAGCCGGGGAGCGCATCCGGTTCCTGGAGGACCTCCTGCCCGATTGAGAAGGAGCGCGGAACGCTATGCCCGAGCTTCCTGAAGTCGAGACGCTGGTGCGTGAGCTGGAGCCTCGCGTGACCGGCCGCCGCATCGAGAAGGTGATCCTGCGCTGGCCGCGCTGCGTGGCCGTCCCTTCCCCACACGCTTTCGCGCAGCGGATCCGCGGACAGACCATTCGGTCCCTGCGCCGGCGGGGCAAATTCCTCTGGTTCGCCCTGGATCAGGGGGCGTTGCTGATCCACCTCAAGATGACCGGCCGCCTCTTCCTGCTCTCCCGCCCCGAACCGGACGCCCACGCGCGGGCCGACTTCATCCTGAATGACGGGCGGATCCTCCGGTTCAGCGACGTCCGCAAGTTCGGGCGCCTTTACTGGGTTCAGGACCCGGAGGTCATCCTCAGCGCCCTGGGGCCGGAGCCCCTGGATCCCCACTTTGGGCCCGAGGATCTCGCCCGGCGGCTATCCGGGCGGCGCGGCCGTCTCAAGGCCCTGCTCCTGGACCAGCGGGTGATCGCCGGGGTCGGCAACATCTACGCCGACGAAGCCCTCTGGCGGGCCCGACTGCATCCCATGCGGCCGGCCGCCTCCCTGAGCCCTGCGGAGATCCGACGCCTGTGGACAAGCCTCCGGGCCGCCCTCCGCGCCGGGCTGCGCCACCACGGGACCACCATCCAGTGGTATCGCCGGCCGGACGGGGAGGCCGGGGCCCATCAGCGCTATCTGCGGGTTTACGGCCGGGCCGGACAACCCTGCCCGCGCTGCCGGACGCCCATCGCCCGGCTTCTCCTGCAGGGCCGGAGCACCTATTTCTGCCCCGTCTGCCAGCCTCCTCCGGCTTAACCGGCCATCCGGCCTCCTGCGCGCTGCGTATCTCTATCACGGAGAGCGAGGACGTTGCGGCATGCCCCGGCTCTCCGCATCCCATGCGCAGGAGGTGCGAGATGCCTCGGGATCGAAGGATCCTCATCCTGGCGATCGGACTGGCGCTGGCCGCCTGCGCCGCGCCCGCGGCTTCCCCCACGCCCACGGCCCCAGCCCCTCCGACCCCCACGACGGCGCCCCCAACCTCGCCGAGCCCGGCCGCCCGGGGGACCCAGGTCACCATTCGGAACTTCGCCTTCCAGCCGGCGGAGCTGGAGGTCGAGGTGGGCACGACCGTCGAGTGGGTCAACGGGGAGGATAGCGTTCCGCACACTGTCACCAGCGGGACACCGGGGTATCCGGCGGGGGTCTTCGACTCCGGCCGCCTCCGCCCGGGGGACTCCTTCCGCTTCACCTTCCAGCAGCCGGGGACCTACGAATACTTCTGCAGCATCCACACCCGCATGCGCGGCCGCATCATCGTGAAGCCGAAGCCGATCTCGGAGGCGGCGCCTTCGAATCCGTCCGCCTCTCCCTCCCCGACTCCCCCTCTGTCGAATTACGGCTATGACTACTGAAGGCGGAAGGTGAAGGATGAAAAGGGGAGGCCCTTCCGGCGGCCTCCCCTCATCTCGTCGCTGAAGAAGCGGAGGCGCCGGCCGGCCCCGGCCGCGCAGCCCCTCCGGTGAGCCGCAGGGCCTCCCAGACCTCCAGCTTGCGGCTCACCCGACGGATCACCTCGTCGGTGAACTCGGTGGTGGTGGCCGAGCCGCCCAGATCCGCCGTGGCGATCCCATCGTAGACGCTTTCGAAGACGGCCTCGTAGATCGCCCGGCTGGCCTGCTGGGCGGCCTCCGCCTCGATGAACGAAAGCAGCGCCGCCCCCGCCAGGATCATGGCCATCGGATTGGCGATGTTCTTGCGGTAGAGGGCGGGGGCCGTGCCGTGGGGCGCTTCGGCCATCACCACCTTCACCCGCAGATCCTCGTCGAACGAAAGCAACAGGGACTCGCTGCCGGCGATGGAGCCGAACATCTGGAGGATCAGATCGCTCAGCAGATCCCCGTCCCGGTTCAGGCATGGGATGACCAGGGGCTCCGCGGCCCGGGTGAACAGGAGGGCCAGGGTGGCGTCGATCAGCTGGGGCTCATAGCGCACATCCGGATAGCGACGGGCCGCGGCGTCCAGCTCCTCCTTGAACATCCCCTCGTAGATGCGGCTCACCGTCCACTTCGGCCCGCCGAAGACTTTGGCGCCGATGCGGCGCGCATACCAGAAGGCGAACTCCACCACCGCCCGGCAGGTCCGACGGGTGATCCGATCCAGCCGATACGCGGCCTCCTCCGATCCCTCTCCCTCCCGCCATTCCCGGGCGTTGTAGGCGTCCTCAACGGCCATGCGCACGATCGCCACGGGCCCCACCACCCCGCCGATGGGGCGGACCCCCGGGATGCGCCGGCCGACCCGCAGGATCACCTTGCCGTCGATCCGCTCCCGGAGGATGGCGTTGGGGCTGCCCACATCCGCCGGATCCTCCGGGGTGATGGTCGCAGCCTTCAGGCCCAGGCCGGCCTCTTTCATCGCCTCCGCCGCCTCGATCACCACCCCGTTGCGGGTGCGACGCCGGTTCTCCAGGCTCAGATCGAAACGCAGGAACCGCAGGGGAACGCGGATCACCCCCGGATCCAGGACCCGCAGGGCCTCCTCCAGCAGCTCCTGCCCGGTCTGATCCCCTTCCATCACCACAATCGTCCACGGCGCCTCCGCGCGCAATCCCATGCTGGATCCCCTCCCGGAACGCTTAAAACAGGCTGAGCTGTCGGGGTTCCTCCGGGGGCTCTTCCTCCTCCGCTTTCAAGGCCCCGGCCAGGAAGGCCCCCAGCTTGCGGAAATCCTCCTCCACCGTCCGCTTGAGGGCGGGCTGGTGCAACGCCGCCGCCGGATGATACATGGGGAAGATCACCCGACTCCCCACGCGGATGGGCTTGCCGTGCACCTGGGAGATCTTGGCGTTCGGCAGCCAGTGGGCCAGGGAATACCGGCCCAGGGTGACGATGACCTTCGGGTTGATCAGCTCGACCTGACGATCCAGGTAGGGGCTGCACGCCTCGATCTCGTCCATATAGGGATCCCGGTTGCCCGGCGGCCGACACTTGATGATGTTGGTGATGTAAACCTCCTCCCGCTTCAGGCCGATGGAAGCCAGCAGCTCATTGAGGAAGTTCCCCGCGGCCCCCACGAAGGGCCGGCCCTGCCGGTCCTCGTGGAAGCCCGGGGCCTCCCCGACGAACATCACCCGGGCGCTCCGCGGCCCCTCCCCGGGCACCGCCAGGGTGCGTCCGCGGGCCAGGGGGCATTTGGTGCACCCCCGCACCTCCTGATGCAACGCCTCCAGCTCATCCATAGAGGGCTGCCTCCGTCCATGAGTGCCTCGGCGACCCACGCCGGGCGCCGGCGCTGTGGAGCCCATTGAAACACGCCGGGCGGGCGTTGACAAGGTGCGCCGGATCTTTCGCGGGGCCTTTCAGATTTTCTGGGCAGGTGATCCCTTTCGGCCACAGGACATGTAGGGCAACTGCGAGCAGTTGCCCTACATGTGGCGCCTCCCTTCACCTCCCATCGATTGCGGGGAATCGCGGCCTGCATACAATGGGGGCGAAGCCATCCTTCTTCCGGAGCGCTCTCGGATGAACTGGCTGGATCAGCTGCCGCCGCGGACCCGCACGCTGTATGTGGTGTTCATCAGCATCATCCTGGCCACCCTGCCCTGCTATCTCCTGGGTGGGGTGCTGCTGGCCATGGCCCGGCCGGCGGCTCCCTTTCCGCCCTCCCCCACGCCGTTCCCGACCCTGACGCCGCTGGCCCTCACCCCGGTGGTGCTGCCCACCTTCACCGTGCCCTTCGGCCCCACCGAGACCCGCCTGCCCACGCCCACCCAGTGGCTTCCGCCCACCTTCACCCCCACGCCGTCCCGCACGCCCACGCCGACGGCCACCCACACGGCCACGCCCTCCCCCACGCCGAGCCCCACCTCTACCGGAACTGCCACGCCAACTCATACGCCCACGCCAACAGCTACCGTCACTGGAACACCTACAGACACTCCTACCCCTACGGTGACGCCTACGAACACACCGGCCGCACCACCGCCTACCGCCACTCCCACGGGGACGCCTATTCCCATCATCTCTCCCACCGTGGCCCTAACCCCATAGCGTTCAGACGCCCATGCGCATCCTTGTGATCTCCGACATTCACGCGAATCTGGAGGCGCTGGAGGCGGTGCTGGCCGACGCGGGCTCATGGGACGCCCTCTGGTTCCTGGGGGATCTGGTGGGCTATGGGCCGGACCCCGTGGCGTGCATCGATCGCCTCCAGGTCCTGGCGGCCGTCGCCCTCGCCGGCAACCACGACTGGGGCGTCCTCGGGCGGATCCCCCTGCATACATTTAACCCGGCGGCCCGCCGGGTGCTGGAGTGGACCCGGGAGCAGCTCCCCCCGCGCCAGATCGAATACCTGATGGGCCTCCCGCCCCAGACTGAGCGCGAGGGCTTCACCCTGACCCACGGCAGCCCCCGCGCCCCGATTTGGGAATACATCCTGGATCCTTACACCGCGTGGGAGAACCTCCAGGCGCTCCCCACCCGCATCGGCCTGTTCGGCCACACCCACGTGGCCATCGCCTACCACGCGCCGGATCGGGAGAAGCCCCGCCTGCACATCCTGGAGCCCCGCTATGACGAGCCCTTCGACCTCGCCTCCGGCTGGTGGCTCCTCAACCCGGGCAGCGTCGGCCAGCCCCGGGACGGCGACCCGCGGGCCGCCTACGCCATCCTGGACCTGGAGGCGATGACCTGGACGTTCCGGCGGGTCCCTTACCCGATCGCCGAAACCCAGGCCAAGATGCGCCGCCTGGGGTTCCCTTCCTTCCTGATCGAGCGCCTGGCCTATGGCGAATAGGAGGTCCCGGATGCCGGCCGTTCCCGTCCTCGCCCCACGCGTCCTCCTGATGGTGTTCGATCCGCCCGGCCCCGGCGGCCTCCCCCTCTCCCGGGCCATGGGCTGGAACCGGGTGGAGGATCTGGTGGAAGGTTACATCGCGGACCTGCAGGAGTGCAGCCGGGGAACGGTCCGCTATCAGGTGGCGGCGCGTGTGGATCTCCCGATCTTCCCGCCCAAGATCGACGGCTTCCGCTACACTCTGGAGACTTACCGGGCGGTCCTGGAGGGCCGGCAGCCGCCCCACGAGCCGGACACCGCCGATTACTTGGCGATCCTCGCCGCCGGCGATGGGATCGGCCGTGTGGCCCGCGGGGAGATCGACGAGATCTGGCTGTTCGGCGGCCCCTACTTCGGGTTTTACGAGTCCCGCATGGCCGGGCCGGGAGCCTTCTGGTGCAACGCCCCGCCGCTCCCGGGGGCCGAGGCCGCCGGGCGGCGGTTCGTGATCATGGGCTTCTCCTACGAACGCGGAGTCGGCGAGATGCTGGAGAACTTCGGGCATCGGGCCGAGGCGATCATGGAGCGGGTGTTCGCCGGGATCCCCGAGGAGCGGAACCTGTGGCGGCGCTTCACCCGCTACGATCGCATCGCGCCCGGGCAGGCCGAGGTCGGCACCGTCCACTTCGCCCCGAACAGCGAGCGGGATTACGACTGGGGGAACCCCCGCCCGGTCTGGAGCTACTGCGACGACTGGCTTCACTTCCCGGACCTGCGGGGCCGGGGGCGATGGGTGGATTGCGCCGAGTGGGGCGGTGGGGACATCCGGGCGCATCACCGGTGGTGGCTCCGGCACCTCCCCTGCGCGCCCGGAGAGACCGACGGCATCTCCCATCACGGGTGGCGCTACATCGTGGACCCGAACGCCGTCCTATCGGGACAGGCGCCGGGTTCGCCCGGGCCGGGGATCCGCGGTAAGATCTTTTACGGAAGGCGACGGGGGACCCTATGTGCGGACGTTACACGATCTTCACGGAGCCGCAGCGGCTGATGGAGCGGTTCCGGGCGGAGTGGCCGGAGGGGCCGTGGCAGCCCCGCTACAACGCCGCCCCCACCCAGTCCCTGCCCGTGCTCCTCAACGACGGGACCCGGCGGATCCGCCTGCTGCGCTGGGGGTTGATCCCCCACTGGGCGGAGGACCCGGCCATCGGGAACCGGCTGATCAACGCCCGGGCGGAGACCCTGACCCAGCGCCCCAGCTTCCGGGAGGCCTTCTACCGGCGGCGATGCCTGGTGCTGGCCGACGGCTTCTACGAATGGCAACGCGCCCCCCACGGGCGCATCCCCTACTGGATCGGCTTGAAAGACCGGGAGCCCTTCGCCTTCGCCGGGCTGTGGGACCGCTGGGAAGGGCCGGACGGACAGGTCATCGAGAGCTTCACCATCATCACCACGGCCGCCAACGAGCGGGTCGCCCCGATCCACGACCGCATGCCCGTCATCCTCCTCCCGGAGCACGAGGAGATCTGGCTGGACGAATCCGCCGGGCCCGCCGCCTGGCGGGCGGCCCTGCGCCCCTACCCCGCCGACCGGATGATCGCCTACCCCGTCTCCCCCCGGGTCAACACCCCCCACGCCGACGACCCCACCCTCATCCAGCCCTATCCGCTTCCTTGAACACCATGTCGTGACTTGTATCACAATCAGGGGATTTCATTCACAAAGTGTGGAAAGAGAACGCGCGGTTGGGGCAGATGCTTGACAAACGCTCGGCCTGATCAGTATAATCAGAAGCGCCATTGCCTCTTCGACGGCAACCCCTGATGAGGGATTCCGATGCGGCTTCAGGGATCCTATCGGTTCCCGACGGCGATCGATCGGGTGTGGGGAGCCCTGATGAACCCTCAGGTCATCGCCCGTCTGCTGCCGGGCGTGGAGCGGCTGGAGCCGGTGGGAGACAACGTCTATGAGGCAGAGATGCGCCTCGGGATCGGACCCATCAGCGGCCGCTATAAAGCCCGCATCACCCTCTCCGAGATCGATCCTCCGAATCATTATCGCATCCGCATCCAGGCCCAGGGTCCCCAGGGCACGGTGGATGCGAACGGGACCATCGACCTCACCGCCGATGAAGCGGGCACCGTCATGCACTATGAGGGCGAGGCCACGGTGACTGGGCTGCTGATGAGCCTGGGCGCCCGGCTCCTGGAGCCCACGGCTCAGATGCTGGTGAACCAGGGGCTGAAGAACCTGGAAGCCCTGCTGACCGCTTCCTAATCCGCCGCTTCGAGAGGGATCCGGCAACCGTGCCGATGGGCTCCGGCCCATCGGGATGTGGGGAAAGGCAGGAACCTTCATCCTGCGGACAGGAGGGGCCCATGAAAGTTCCGGTGACGGTCACGGTGAACGGTCAGGTTTACCAGCGGGAGGTGGAGCCCCGGATGCTCCTGGTCCATTTCCTCCGGGACGTCCTGGGGCTGACCGGGACCCACGTGGGGTGCGACACCAGCCAGTGCGGCGCCTGTGTGGTCCTGATGGACGGCAAGGCGGTGAAGTCGTGCACGGTCTTCGCCGTCCAGGCCGATGGGTCCCAGATCACCACCATCGAGGGCCTAGCGCGGGATGACCAGCTCCATCCGCTCCAGGAGGGCTTCTGGGAGATGCACGGCCTCCAGTGCGGCTTCTGCACCCCCGGCATGATCCTCTCCGCCTACGATCTGCTCCAGCGCAACCCCAACCCCACCGATGAGGAGATCCGCCACGCCCTGGAGGGCAACTACTGCCGTTGCACCGGCTATCACAACATCGTCCGGGCCGTGCGCTACGCCGCGGAGAAGCTCCGCGTGCAGGCCTGAGTCCGGTCTTCCTCCCATCCCGGAGATCGCGAAGGAGGGCGGCGATGGCGACGCGCTATTTCGGTGTGGCGATGAAACGACGGGAGGATCCGCGCTTCATCACCGGGCGCGGCACCTACGTGGACGATCTCACCCTGCCCGGCCTGGTCTATGCGGCGATGGTGCGCAGCCCCCACGCCCACGCCCGGATCCAGGCCATCCACAAGGAGAAAGCCCTAAAGCATCCCGGGGTGATCGCCGTGTTCACCGGCAAGGACATGGTGGACAGCGGGGTGAAGTCCCTCCCCTGCGGCTGGCTGCTCCCCGGGATGAAGCTGCCGCCCCACTACCCCATGGCCGTGGACAAAGTCCGCCACGTGGGGGAGATCGTGGCGGTGGTGATCGCCGAGGACCGCTATACGGCGGAGGATGCGGCGCGGCTGGTGGAGGTGGAGTATGAGGTCCTGCCGGCCGTGGCCGACGGCGCCAAGGCCCTCCAGCCCGGCGCCCCCGCCGTCCACGACGAGGCCCCCGACAACGTTTGCTTCCGCTGGTCCATCGGCGACAAAGAGAAGACCGAAGAGGCCTTCCGCCGGGCCCATAAGACCGTGAAGCTGGAGCTGGTGAACCAGCGCCTGATCCCCAACGCCATCGAGCCCCGGGCGGCCATGGCCCAGTATAACCCGGCCACCGACGAATACACCCTCTGGGTCACCAGCCAGAACCCCCACGTCCACCGCCTGCTCATGGCCGCCTTCGTCCTGGGCATCCCCGAGCACAAGCTCCGGGTGATCTCCCCCGACGTCGGCGGCGGCTTCGGCAGCAAGATCTTCCTCTACCCGGAGGAGACCATCGTCACCTGGGCGGCCAGGCAGGTGGGCCGGCCGGTGAAGTGGACGGCGCGGCGGATGGAGAGCTTCGTCAGCGACGCCCACGGCCGCGATCACATCACCGAAGCCGAGCTGGCGGTCGATGAGAAGGGGAAGGTCCTGGGGATGCGGGTGAAGACCATCGCCAACCTGGGGGCGTATCTCTCCACCTTCGCTCCGGCCATCCCCACCTACCTCTACGGCACCCTGCTCTCCGGCCAGTATGAGATCCCCACGATTTACTGCGAGGTGACGGGGGTCTTCACCCACACCACCCCGGTGGACGCCTACCGGGGGGCCGGGCGGCCCGAGGCCACCTATGTGGTGGAGCGGCTGATGGACATCGCCGCCCGGGAGCTGGGGGAGGATCCCGCCGAGTTCCGGCGCAAGAACTTCATCCCGCCGGACAAGTTCCCTTATCAGACCCCGGTGGCCCTCCAGTATGACAGCGGCAATTACGAAGGCGCCTTGAACAAAGCCCTGGAGATCATCCATTACAAAGAGCTGCGCCGGCAACAGGAGGAGCTCCGCAAGCAGGGCCGTTACATCGGCATCGGCCTCTCCTGTTACATCGAAGCCTGCGGCATCGCGCCCTCCCAGGTGGTGGGCTCCCTGGGCGCCCAGGCCGGCCTCTGGGAGAGCGCCCTGGTCCGGGTGCACCCCACGGGCAAAGTAACCGTCTACACCGGCTCCCACACCCACGGCCAGGGCCACGAGACCGCCTTCGCCCAAATCGTGGCCGACGAGCTGGGCATCCCCATCGAGGACGTGGAGATCGTCCACGGGGACACGGGGAGCGTCCCCTTCGGGATGGGCACCTACGGCAGCCGCAGCGCCCCGGTGGGCGGCAGCGCCATCGTCCTGAGCCTCCAGAAGATCAAGGAGAAGGCCCGCAAGATCGCCGCCCATCTGCTGGAGGCCGCCGAGGAGGACGTGGTCTTCGAGGACGGCAAGTTCTACGTGAAGGGCGTGCCCGACCGCTTCAAGACCTTCCAGGAGGTCGCCCTCCAGGCCTATCTCGCCCACAACTACCCGCCGGGCCTGGAGCCGGGGCTGGAGGCCTCCTCGTTCTATGATCCCAAGAACTTCACCTTCCCCTTCGGCACCCACATCTGCGTGGTGGAGGTGGATCCGGAGACCGGGAAGGTGAAGATCCTGCGCTACGTGGCGGTGGACGACGCCGGACGCATCATCAACCCGCTGATCGCCGAAGGACAGGTCCACGGGGGCATCGCCCAGGGCGTCGGCCAGGCCCTGCTGGAGGGCGCCGTCTACGATGAGAACGCCCAGCTGCTCTCCGCCTCTATGCTGGACTACGCCCTCCCGCGGGCCGACGATCTGCCGTCCTTCGAGATCGACCACACCGTGACCCCGTGCCCGCACAACCCGCTGGGGGTGAAGGGCATCGGGGAGACCGGGACCATCGCCGCCACGGCCGCCGTGGTCAACGCGGTGATGGATGCCCTGGCGCCCTTCGGGATCCGCCACATCGACATGCCGCTCACGCCGGAGAAGATCTGGCGGGCCATCCGGGAGGCCCGCGCCGCATAGGCGAAAGGGGGGAGGGGCTTCCACGCCCTTCCCCCTCCCATCCACGGATCCGAACCGGAGAGGAGGGGGCGATGTATCCGGCATCCTTTGAATACTACCGGGCGAGCACCCTGCAGGAGGCCCTGAACCTCCTGAAGCAGCATCCGGAGGCGAAGCTCCTGGCGGGCGGGCACTCTCTGATCCCCCTGATGAAGCTGCGCCTGGCCAGCCCGCCGGCGCTGGTGGACATCCGCCGGGTGGCGGAGCTGAAGGGGATCCGCCGGACCGATGGGACGGTGGTCGTCGGGGCGTTGACCACCCACCGGGAGGTGGAGTTCTCCGAGGAGCTGAAGCAGTGGTGCCCGTTGCTGCCGGAGGTGGCCGCCCACATCGGGGATCCGCCGGTGCGCAACATGGGCACCATCGGCGGGAGCCTGGCCCACGCCGACCCGGCCGCGGATTACCCGGCGGCCATGCTGGCCCTGGGGGCGACGATCAAAGCCGTGGGCCCGAACGGGGAGCGGGCCATCGCCGCCGATGACTTCTTCGTGGGGATGCTCACCACCGCCCTCGGGCCCGGCGAGATCCTCACCGAGGTCCACGTCCCCGTCCTGGGCAAGGGAACCGGCTGGGCCTATGAGAAGTTCCCGCACCCCGCTTCCCGCTACGCCGTGGTGGGGGTGGCCGTTGTGGTTCGGGTGGAGAACGGGATCTGCCGCGAGGCCCGGATTGGCGTCACCGGCGCCGCCCCTAAGGCCTTCCGGGCCACGAACGTGGAGCAGGCCCTGGCCGGCAAACGGCTGGACGAGGGGACGGTGCGGGCGGCCACGGAGAACATGGTCAGCCCGGAGGGCTTGCTGAGCGATCCCTTCGCCTCGGCCGCCTACCGCGCCCACCTCTGCGCCGTGCTGACCCGCCGCGCCCTGCTCCGGGCGGCGGAACGGGCGGCCGGATGACCATCAAAAGGAGAAGGAGGGCTTCGGGGCGGGCCCTTTGGAGGCCCGCCCCGTGCTTTTTCCCACACAGAATTCCAAGCAAGCGTGTTAGAATAATCCGTGATCCGCGTTCCCAGAGAACCCGTTCCGGAGGCAGAGACCGGTGTTCCCCCGTTCCATTGATGAGGTGATCCGGGCCCTGGAGGCCCATCGCTACATCGCCGAGCGCGGGCTGGCCACGGCCATCTTCCTGGCCCTGCGGCTGAACCGCCCCCTCTTCCTGGAAGGCGAGCCCGGCGTCGGCAAGACGGAAGTCGCCAAGGTCCTGGCCGATCTCCTCGAAACCGAGCTCATCCGCCTCCAGTGTTACGAGGGGCTCGATGTCCACAGCGCGGTCTACGAATGGGACTACGCCCGCCAGATCCTTCAGATCCGCATGCTGGAGGCCTCCGGGGAACGGGACGAGGCGCGCATCCGCCAGCAGATCTTCAGCCCGGATTTCCTGATCAAACGCCCTCTCCTCCAGGCCCTGGAGGCGAAGAACGGCCGCCCGCCCGTGCTGCTCATCGACGAGCTGGACCGGGCCGACGAGGAATTCGAGGCTTTCCTTCTCGAGCTGCTCTCCGACTGGCAGATCACCATCCCGGAGATCGGGACAGTGCGGGCGGAGCAGCCGCCGGTGGTGGTGATCACCTCCAACCGCACTCGCGAGATCCACGACGCCCTCAAGCGACGCTGCCTCTATTTCTGGATCGATTACCCCTCCTTCGAGAAGGAGATCCAGATCGTGCAGGCCCGCATCCCGGAGGCCCCCGAACGCCTGACCCGACAGATCGTGGCCTTCGTGCAGGAGCTCCGACGGCTGGATCTTTACAAGCTGCCCGGGGTGGCGGAGACGCTGGACTGGACCGCCGCCCTGCTGGCCCTGGATCGGACGGAGCTGGACCCGACGGTGGTCGATGAGACCCTCGGGGTGTTGCTGAAGTATCAGGACGACGTGCTCAAGGTGCGCGGAGAGATCGCCCAGGACTTGCTGGCGAAAGCCCTCCTGCGGGCCGAGATGGCCTCCGGGGGCACCTGATCCCCAGGAATCGGCCTCGCCCGGGGAGAGAAGGGAATGGGGGGCTACCTGCTGCATCACATCGTTCGATTCGGGCGCACCCTGCGGGCGGCCGGGGTGCCCATCACCCCCGGCCAGATCGTGGCCTTCATCCGCGCCCTGGAGTGGCTCCCCCTGGAGGACCGGGAGCTTTTCTACCATGCCGCCCGCTGCACCCTGGTCTGCCGCCGGGAGGACCTGGAGACCTTCGACCGGGTGTTCGAGTGGTTCTGGCGCAATCCCCTCATGGGAGGTCAGCTCCCGCCCGGCCTCCTCTCCACGGCCCCCGGGCCGATCCGCCGGCAGGAGAACCGACCCCGCCCCGCGGAGGTGGGCCATCCCCCGGCCCCCGAGCCGCGATCGGAGAACCCCGAGGCCCCGCCGGTGATCCTCGCGGATCGGGCGATGACCTACAGCCCCATCGAGATCCTGCGCCGCAAACCGTTCGAACGCTTCTCCGAGGAGGAGATCCAGCGGGTCCGCCGCCTCATGGCCCGCCTGCGCTGGCAGATCTCCGAACGGGAGACGCGCCGGCTGCGCCCGGGCCCCCGCGGAGAGCACCTGGATCTACGGCGAACGCTGCGCCGGAGCATGCGCCACTACGGGGAATGGGTGCGCCTGCTCTGGCGCACCCACAAGCGCAAGCCCCGGCCGCTGGTGGTGCTGTGCGACATCAGCGGCTCTATGGAGCGCTACGCCCGCATGCTCCTCCACTTCCTGCACGCCCTCAGCCACACCCGGCGCCACGTGGAGACCTTCGTCTTCGGCACCCGCCTCACCCGCATCACCCGCTGCCTGCGCCACCGGGACCTGGACGAAGCCCTCCGCGAGGTCAGCCACACGGTGGTGGATTGGTCCGGAGGGACCCGCATCGGCGAGTGCCTGCACGTTTTCAACCGCGACTGGGGCCGGCGGGTGCTGGGCCGCGGAGCGGTGGTGATGATCATCAGCGATGGCTGGGACCGCGGGGACGTGGAGCTCCTAAGGCAGGAGATGGAAAGGCTTCAGAAATCGTGCTATCGTTTGATCTGGCTGAACCCCCTGCTCGGGATCCCGGGGTATCAGCCCCTGACCCGGGGGATGCAGGCCGCCCTGCCCTACATCGACGATTTCCTGCCGGTGCACAACCTGGCCAGCCTGGAGCAGCTGGCCGCCCATCTGGAACGGCTCCCCGCCCGTCGCTCCGCCCGCCGCTCCGGGCTGGCCCGGCCTGTCCCCTCCGGGGGGCCGGAGTGACCGACGATGGGAACCGGGGAGGCGACGATGGCCATCCCACGAGAAGCCGAGCGCCTGTGGACTGCGGAAGACCTCCTGGCCCTGGGAGAGGAAGCGCGCTACGAACTCATCGAGGGGAGGCTCGTCCCCATGAGCCCCACCGGGTTCCTGCATGGCGATGTGGCGCTTGCCCTGGCCGCAGCCCTGCGGGCTTTCGTCCATCCCCGACGACTGGGACGAATTGTGGTCGGCGAGGTGGGGTTTGTGCTGCGGCGGAATCCGGACACGGTGCGGGCGGCGGACATCGCCTTCGTACGGAGGGAACGTCTGCCTGCGGGGGATCTGCCCCGCGGCTTCTTCGAAGGCGCGCCGGATTTGGTGGTGGAGATCCTCTCGCCATCGGACCGATATACGGACATTCTACGGAAGGTCAGCGAGTGGCTGGAGGCAGGGGCGGCGATGGTGTGGGTGGTGGATCCAGAGCATCACGGAGTGATGGTTTTCCGCCCGGATGGGACATTGCGCCTGTTAGGGGAGTCAGATTCGCTGGAGGGGGAGGAAGTGCTCCCCGGGTTCCGTTATCCGGTTGGGGAGCTGTTCTCTCCGCTCACCTGAAGCAAGAGGAGGGGCTGATGGCAATGCCGGTGAAGGCTCCGGAACGCCTCTGGACTGCGGAAGACCTCCTGGCCCTGGGAGAGGAAGCGCGCTACGAACTCATCGAGGGGAGGCTCGTCCCCATGAGCCCCACCGGACTCAGCCACGGATACACGGAGGCCCGGATCGTCGCGCTGCTGTGGTCGTATCTGCGAGAGCACCCCATCGGGATTCTGGTGACTGGCGAGGTGGGGTTCGTGCTGCGGCGGGATCCGGACACGGTGCAGGCAGCGGACATCGCCTTCATCCGCGCCGACCGCCTGCCCCCGGAAGGCCTCCCCTTCGGCTTCTTCGAAGGTGCCCCCGACCTGGCGGTGGAGATCCTCTCCCCCTTCGACCGCTACCCCGACCTCCTCCGCAAGGTCAGCCAGTGGCTGGAGGCCGGCACCCGCCTGGTCTGGGTCGTCGACCCCGCCCGCCGTACCGTCACCGCCTTCCAGTTCGACGGCACCCTCCGCCTCCTCGACGAGTCCGCCGAGCTGGACGGCGGCGACGTCCTCCCCGGCTTCCGCCATCCGGTGCGGGACCTGTTCGAGGGCGAGCTTTGAGCAAAACCCCCCGCTGGAGGTTTTCCATGCAAGAGGTGCTGGAGGCGATTGAGCGCTGGAAAGCGCGAGGGGAGCAGGTCGCCCTGGCGACGGTGGTGAAGGTCATCGGCTCCGCCCCGCGGGACGTGGGGGCCAAGATGGTGGTCTCCTCCGGCGGGGAGATGGCCGGTTCCGTGAGCGGCGGCTGCGTGGAAGGCGCCGTCTTCGAGATCGCCCAGGAGGTGCTCCGCACCGGCCGCCCTCGCCTGGTCCGCTTCGGGATCAGCGACGAAATGGCCTGGGACGTGGGCCTGGCCTGTGGGGGCACCATCGAGGTCTTCATCGAGCCCCTCCCGTGAACGCAAAGGGAGCGAGGCCATGGACTGGTTCGAGCGGGTGCGGGAGGCGATCCGCCGGGAGGAGCCCATCGCGGTGGCCACAGTGATCCGGGGTCCGGAGGCCTGGCTGGGCGCCAAATGGATCGTGGAGGCCGCCGGGGACGGCCTGACGGCCGGGCATCCGGAGCTGGACGCCCGGGTTCAGGAGATCGCGCGGCGCTATCTGGCCCTCGGCCACTCCGGAGCCGTCAGCCTGCCCACCTCCGAGGGCGAGGTCGAGATCTACATTGAGTCCTATGTGCCCCCGCCCCTCCTCCTCATCGTAGGGGGCACCCACATCGGCATCGCCCTGACCGCCATCGCCAAGATCCTGGGCTGGCGGGTCTACCTGATCGATCCCCGTCGGACCTTCGCCACCCCGGAGCGCTTCCCCCATGTGGATCGGATGATCCACGCCTGGCCGGACGAGGTGCTCCCCGACCTGATCACCCCCCACACCGCCGTGGCCATCCTCACCCATGATCCCAAGCTGGATGATCCGGCGGTGATCGCCGCCCTGCAGAGCCCCGCCTTCTATGTGGGGGCCCTGGGCAGCCGCAAGACCAACGCCCGCCGGCTGGAGCGCCTCCGCCGCAAAGGGCTGGACGAGGCCACCCTGGCCCGGCTCCACGCCCCCATCGGGCTGGACATCGGGGCCCGAACCCCGGAGGAGATCGCCCTGAGCATCATGGCGGAGATCATCGCCGAGCGGAACCGGCGGATCCCCCGTGTCCGCGCCCCGCAAGCCCAGGAGGCTCCCGCATGAAGTTCGGCCCGGTCCCCATCGAAGAGGCGATCGGGCGCATCCTGGCCCACAACATCGCCGATGCCCAGGGGAACCGCATCTTCCGCAAAGGTCGGCGCCTGACGCCGGAGGACGTCGCCCGCCTCCGAGCGGAGGGGTATCAGGAGGTCGTGGTCGCGGAGCCGGAGCCTAGCGACGTCGGGGAGGAGGAAGCGGCCCGCCGCATCGCCCGGGCCTGCGAGGGGCCCGGCCTGCGCCCGATGCCGGCCGCAGGAGGACGGGTGAACTTCCTTGCGGATGGAGCAGGGGTGTTCCTCGTCGAGCCCGACCGGCTGGCCCAGCTGAACCGTCTCCCCGGGGTCACGCTGGCGACCCTGACGCGAGGGAGCGTGGTGCGGGCCCGCCAGATCGTCGCCAGCCTCAAGATCATCCCCTTCGCCCTGCCGGAGGCGATCGTGGCCCAGGCGGAGGCGCTGCTTCAGGACAACAGCCCGCTCATGGGCGTCTACCCCTTCCAGCCTCGCCGCGTCGCCCTGATCCTCTCCGGCCACCCCGCTGTCTGGCCCCGGCTGATCGCCGATTTCGAAGCGCCCCTCCGGGAACGGGTGGACGCATGCGGCGGGATATGGCTCGGGACCCAGACCGTGCGACATGAGGAAGCCGAGCTGGCCCGGGCCATGGAAGCGGCCCTCCGGCAAGGGGCGGATTTCCTGATCCTGGCCGGGGAGACGGCGATCATGGACGAGGAAGACATCGCCCCCCGGGCGATCCGGCGGATCGGCGGGACCGTGGAGGCTTTCGGGGCCCCCGTCGATCCGGGGAACCTCCTCCTCATCGCCTATCGGGGGGAGGTCCCGATCCTGGGGGCACCGGGCTGCGCCCGGAGCCGGCACCGGAACGTAGTGGACTGGGTGATCCCGCGTCTGATGGCCGGCCTGCGGCTCACCCGTGAGGAGATCGCCACGATGGGGCACGGCGGGCTCCTCGAAGATGTAGAGGAGCGCCCGGCCCCTCGCCTCCTCGGAACCTCTTCCTGAAGCGAAGTTGTTCCCCCTGGAAGATGCCGCTGAAGCCCGGGGAAGCCGGTAAAATCCATCCGGAACCCTTCTTCAGGGGCACTGACGCGTGCGCATCCCGCGCCTCGTGCTGATCCTGATCAGCCTGGCGGCGCTGATCTACATCAGCGAACGGCTCTGGCAGCTGTTCCGCCTGTTCGCCGACCTGGCCCGCATGCTGGCCCTGGCGGGGCTGCTGGCCTACATCCTGCACCCGGTGGTCGCCTGGATGGATCGCGGGCTGTTCCCGGAAGCGTGGCTGGAGCGCCTGATTCAGCGGGGGGCGCCCCCCGCGCTGCGCCGCCTCGCCCGCCTCCGCGTCCCCTACGCCCTGGGCGCCACGCTGATCTACACTGGCCTGCTGGGCTTGCTCCTGCTGGCCCTCCTGCTGGGGTTGCCCCTCCTGATCCGCCAGGCCCTGGATCTGGCGGCCCTCCTCCCCCAACGGCTTCAGCACCTGCCCGAGGAGATGGTCCGGGTGCAACGGGAGCTGGCCATGCGATTGAACATCCCGCCCGAAGCCCTGGCCCTCCTCCCCTCCCGGGAGGCCTGGCAGGATCTGGCGCGCCAGGGGGCCGGGTGGCTCTTCCCGGTCCTGGTGGAGACGGCTCGACAGGTCGGCGGGGGCGTGGTGGAGTTCCTGCTGATCCTGGCCCTGAGCTACTACACGATGCTGGACTGGCGCAACATCTCCCAACAGGTCCTTTCCTTGATCCCACGCCACTACCACGATGAGATCCACACGACGGCACGGATCCTGGATCGCACCTTCGGAGGGTTCTTGCGAGGTCAGCTCCTGATCGCACTCCTCAACGGGCTGGTCACCCTCCTGGTGATGCTGGCCTTCGAGGCGCCCTTCGCCGGGCTCATCACGCTGCTCTCCGCCCTCATCATCCTGATCCCCATCATCGGGGCGCCCATCGCCCTGTGGGGCCCGCCCCTCACGCTCTGGCTTCAGGGCGCGTGGACGGCAGGGCTCTGGATGTGGCTGATCCTGCTCGTCTACCAGCAGGTCCTTTTTCACTTCCTGGTCCCCCGGATGCTGGGGGAAGCCACCGGCCTGCCGCCCCTGCTCACCCTGATCGCCGTCCTGATCGGAGTGCGTCTGTTCGGGTTCTGGGGGTTCGTCTTCGCCATCCCCATCGCCGGGGCCGGCTACAGCCTGGCCTTCCTGCTGCTGCGACCCCGTGAGGACGCGATCAGGGCGAGGGAGCGATCAGCGGGATCACCGTCCACTGATCCCATCGAAGATCGTAAATGAGATCGAAGATCATGCCATCCTCGGTGCGCACGCGAAAGCCGATGGCCTCGGGGGTCCGCCACCGCTGCAGGATCCGGGCGACCCGTTTTTCCGCCCCCTCCCATTCAAAGGCCTCCGGGCGCTCCGGATAGGTTGAGCCGGCATAGCACCGCACGCGAGCCATTTTACACCTCACCGAATATCCAGGGGATCCTCTGGGAGATCTCGCCCCCCATCCCAGCCCGCGTTTTAAGGGTCTTGACCGCTGTCAAAGATCATGCTACGATGCGCTTGGATCTGCAGCTCTGCCTGGAGAGTAATTGTGGAGCGAGTTCCGATCTCGAAACTTCGAGCCCGCTTTCTGGATTTCCTGGAGCGCGTGAAACGCACCGGAGAGCCGATCCTGGTGACGCGCCATGGGGAACCCCTCGCTCAGATCTTACCACCTCCCATCTCTGAGCGGCCCACCTCATGGTTAGGCGCTCTCCAAGGAACCGGAAAGATCGTTGGCGATATTCTAAGCCCTGCCACAAACGAACAAGAGTGGGAAGTCCTCCAGAAATGAAACTGTTACTGGACACGCATATTTTCCTTTGGAGCCTTCTGGAGCCCGGACGTTTGACCTCCGCTGTGGCCCGCGTGCTCCAAGATCCTACAAATGAGCTGTGGTTATCTCCAATCATGGTCTGGGAGGTTTTGATTCTCGCGGAAAAAGGTCGTGTGGTCCTTCAGCCAGAGCCCTTGACGTGGATCAGACAGGCGCTCAGCATCGTGCCTTTTCGAGAAGCCCCTCTCACTGGGGAAGTGGCCATTCAGAGCCGCCGTGTGAATCTCTCCCACCAGGACCCAGTGGATCGATTCCTGGTAGCCACAGCGCTCGTTTATGATCTAATCCTGGTGACAGCTGATGAACGAATTCTGAACACACGCCCGGTGCGTGTTTTACCCAATCGCTAAATGCGGAGAGCATCCTCATGAAATCCTTTGGCGGGCTTATGGTTGTCAGCATTGCCGGATTGCTTCTGGCTTGCCAGGCCGGGGGGACGCCGAGCCCGACGCCCACGCCGGCTCCGCCGCTGCAAGCGCCGACGGCCACGCCCACCGCGATGCTCACCCCCACCTCCGCCCCGCCGCTCCGGCCCCTCGCGGTGGTGCGGGTTCAACCGACCGATCGGCTTCACGCGCGCGCCGGACCGGGTCCGGATCAGCCGATCCTGGCCGAGCTGCCCCCGGACGCGACCGGGCTGCTGCCCACGGGACGGGAGCAGACCGTTCAGGGCGCCCGCTGGGTGGAGGTCCGGCTGCCGGACGGGCGGATCGGATGGGTGAACGCGTCTTTCTTGACGGAGGAAGTTTCCCCCCAGGCCTTCTGTGCCGATCCGCAGGTCCAGGCGCTGATCGACCGCCTGGAGGCCGCGATCCGAGGGCGGGACGGTCAGGCGCTTGCCGCGCTGATCAGCCCGGTCCACGGCTTGCAGCTCCACGTCAATCGCCTCAGCGACGCGGTTCGGATCCGGCCGGAGCAGGCGGTCACCCTGTTCACAGACGAGACGCCGGTGCGCTGGGGTGTTCACCCGGCCAGCGCCATGGAGATCGTCGGCCCCTTCCGCCAGGCCGTGCTGCCGGATTTGCTGGATGTGATCGATCGCCCCCATGAGCGGCACTGCGGCCTGCTGGTGCCGCCGGTGACCTATCAGCCCGCGTGGCCGGAGGCCTACCGGGCCTTCAACTTCTACAGCCTGCACCGGCCGGGGACACCGGGCAATGAGCTGGACTGGCGGACCTGGGTGGTGGGGATCGCGTATGTGGACGGCCAGCCTTACGTGGCGGTGCTGATGCAGTTCTTCTGGGAGCCGTGAAAGGATCTCCCACCTTCTTCCCTTAGCGATCCTCCTCAGTGTAATAGGCGAGCCCCAGCACGCCCGGCCCGGCGTAAAGGCCCATCACGGGGGAGAAGGCGGTGAGGTAACACTCCCGGCAGTCGAAGCGGGCGAGGATCTGCTGCCGCAGGGCTTCCGCCTCCTCCAGGGCCGCCGCGTGGAAGACCGCCGCATGCACCGGCCGATCCCCCACATCCCGCGCCATTCGCTCGACCATCTCTTCGATGGCCCGACGCCGGGTGCGCACTTTCGACAGCACCTCGATGCGGCCGTTCTGCATGGTGAGGATCGGCTTGATCTGCAACACGTCCACCGCCAGGGCCGCGAGGGCCGGCGCCCGCCCGCTGCGGATGAGATAGGTCACCGTCTCCAGGACCGCGAAGAAGCGGAGGCGGGGGCGAAGGGCCTCCACCCGAGCGACGATCTCGTCCAGAGATGCTCCCCGCTCCGCAGCCCGGGCCGCCTCCAGCACGAGGAAGCCCTGGGCCATGGTGGCTGCCTGGCTGTCGATCACCCGGATGGGCACCTCGGGGACCATTTGGGCGGCCAGCAGGGCCGCGTTATACGTGCCGGTCATCGCCGCCGAAACATGAATGGAGACGATCCCCTCCGCCTGCCGGGCCAGCTCCCGATAGGTCTCCAGGAAATCCCCGACGGAGGGCTGAGAGGAGGTGGGCATGATGCCGGCACGCTGCCAGGCGTAAACCTCCTCCGCGGTTACATCGATGCCATCCCGGAAGATCCGTTCGCCCAGGATGATCCGCACGGGGACGATGCGAATCCCATAGGCCTCGACCAGCTCCGGGGGCAGACAGGCCACGCTATCGGTGACCACCGCGATCCTCGCCATGGCTCTCCCTCAGAGAAGGGATCGGGCAGGGCTGCGCCCCCGCGCCTCGAAGCGTCCGGCGTGTGAGGATCCCCAGGGCCTGCAGGGACCGGAGGGAGAAGAACTATGGCCGGCCCGGGCGGCGGAACATCCAGGCTTCCCAGGAAGCGACATCCCGGTCCAGCCAGAGACGCCGCCAGAGCACCCGCCGCCGCTCCGCAGGGTCCACCGGGAGCGGCTCCCGATTGGCCTCCAGGCGTTTGACCACAGTGATCCCCAGCATGCCCAGCGCCCCTGCCGCGACCTCCGACGGCCCGTTCAGGAGGAGGACAAAGCCCGGCAGGGCCGCGATGGCCAGGAGAGCCGTCACCGCGGTCAGACGCAGCCCTCGCCCGATGGCGAGGCCTCCCAGGATCCATAGCGCCCCGGGAGGGAACAGCACCCCCAGCCATCCGAGGAAGGGCCCGATGCCCCGACCGCCGTGGAAGCCCAGGAAGAGCGGCCAGTTATGCCCCAGCACAGCGGCCAGGCCGGCGGCCACCGCCACGCCCCGGGGACGTCCCAGGCTCATGGCCAGGAGAGCCGGCGCGGCTCCCTTCAGGACATCCAGGAGGCCGACCGGGAGAAGGGCCCAGCGGGACACGTGGTAATACACCATGGTCGCGCTGATCGTGCGGCTGCCCCACTGCCGCAGATCCACCCTCCGCAGGAGGCGGCCGGCAAGGTAAGCGGTGGGAATGGAGCCCAGAAGATAACCCAGCAGGATAAGTCCGAAATCCTCCATCGCTCCCTCCGCCCGTGAAAGCGCTTCGAGGCGCTGAAGGAGCAACCCCTTTTCAGCATACCCCGGATCACGCGAACTTTCCAGAGCCTCTGCCGGGATTTCCCGCCCTCCCCAGAACGGGCGAAAATGAAGCCGGACGGGGCCGGAGAAAGGCGCATCATCCCTTCACCACACAACGGAAGGAGGATTTGATGAGGGGAATCGGAGCTTGCGGGCGGATCGGGTTGTTGCTGATCCTCGGGTTCGGATGCCGGCCATCGCCCTTGCCGGCCTCCCCAACGATCCTCCCCTCGCCCACTCCGGCAGGCCAGCCATCCCCCGTGCCGGTTTCACCCACCGCCGTTCCTGCCCCTGCGACGCCGGGGGAGGAGATCCGTGAGCTCCGGCTCCGCAGCCCGGCCTTCGCGGATGGGGATCTGATTCCCGTAGCGTATACATGCACCGGAGCGGATCGCTCGCCTCCTCTGCGCTGGGACGCGCCCCCGCCGGGAACCCGCAGTCTGGCGCTGATCATGGACGATCCAGATGCGCCGGGAGGACGGTTCATCCATTGGGTGCTGTATCAGATCCCGCCGGATCGAACGGAGCTCCCGGAGGGCGTGCCGGCGGAGCCTGCGGTGGAAGGTATCGGGTTCCAGGGTTGGAACGACTTCGGGCGCATCGGATACGGGGGCCCATGCCCGCCGCCGGGCCCGGCCCACCGCTACCGGTTCACGCTCTACGCCCTGGACATCTCCCCGGATCTTCCGCCCGGCGCCGGCGCCGCAGCGGTGGAGCAGGCCATCCAGGGCCACATCCGGGGGATCGGGCGACTGATTGGGCGCTACGGGCGATGAGCCACGTTCACCGGGACGGTTATCCTCCCCCGGTCGCCGAAAGCAGCGCCACGACGCGATCGAGGATCGCCTCAGCGACGGCGGCTTTGCTCATCAGCGGGAGCGGCTCGATGCGGCCCCGGGCGTCGATGAGGGTGACCCGATTGGTGTCCACCGCGAACCCGGCCCCGGGCTCCGTCACATCGTTGGCGACGATGAGGTCCAGCCCTTTGGCCCGGAGCTTCGCCTGGGCGTTTTCCAGAAGATCGCGGGTTTCCGCAGCGAACCCCACGATCACATGGGGTTTGCCGGCGGAGGCGCGGCGGGCGGCCACGCCGGCCAGGATGTCCACCGTTGGGATCAGCTCCAGGGTGAGCCCTTCCCCCCGCTTGATTTTGAAAGGCTGGCTTTGGGCGGGGCGGTAATCCGCCACCGCGGCGGCCATCAGGAGGACATCGGCGGCTTCAGCTTCCCGCCAGACCGCCTCCGCCATCTCCGCGGCGGTCCCCACATCGATGCGGCGGGCCCCGACGGGGGTCTCCAGGGCGACCGGTCCGGCGATCAACACCACTTCCGCGCCGCGGTCCAGGGCGGCCTGGGCCAGGGCGAACCCCTGCTTCCCCGAGGATCGGTTCCCGACGAAGCGGACGGGATCGATGGGCTCATAGGTGGGACCTGCGGTGACCACCACCCGGCGGCCGGCCAGCGGGCCGTTCCGTCCCAGCGCCCGGCGGATGTGCCCCAGGAGCTCTGCGGGCTCCACCATCCGTCCCCATCCCTCCAGGCCGGAAGCCATGCGGCCATAGGCGGGGCCGATGATCTCCACTCCCCGGGCCCGAAGCCGCGCCACGTTCTCCTGGGTCGCCGGATGGGCCCACATCCCCACGTCCATCGCGGGGGCCACCAGGATCGGCGCCCGGGCCGCCAAGCACAACGTGCTGAGCAGATCATCCGCCAGGCCATGGGCCATCTTGGCCAGGAAATCGGCCGTGGCCGGGGCGATCACCACCAGGTCCGCGGCCTCGCCCAGCGCGATATGGGGCAACGCGGTTTCCGGGGTGGGTGTCCAGAGATCGGTATACACCGGCCGGCCCGTGAGGGCCTGAAAGGTGAGCGGGGCGATGAAGCGCGTGGCGGCAGCGGTCATCACCACGTCCACCCGGGCGCCGGCCTGGGTCAGCTTGCTGGCCAGGTCCGCCGCCTTATACGCTGCGATCCCCCCTGTGATCCCCAGGACGATCCGTCGATCTTTCAAAACCGGGATCGGCTCCATCGGCTGTGCTCCGTCGGTTGCGGTCATCCGGGGCGATCCGTCGCCTCGTCTCCCTCCAGGAGGATCCGGTCGCCCTCCACGCCGGTGACCACCGCCAGGGATTCAATGGGCACGTTCAGAGGTCGCAGTCGGTCCCGCCCGCCCTCAAAGCGCTTCTCAATCACGGCGCCGATCCCGATCACCTGGGCGCCGGCGGCCTGGGCTAATCGGGCCAGCGCCAGGATGGTCGCCCCGGTGGCCAGGAAATCGTCGACGATCAGGACCCGATCCCCCGGCCGCAGATAGTCGGCGGCCACCAGCAACGTCACATCCCCGCCTTTCGTGTGGGAGGGGGCCGTCGCAAAAAAGATGTCGTCCCCCATGGTGAGCGGCTTGTGCTTGCGGGCGAAAACCAGAGGCACCCCCAGGGCGTAGGCGGTCATCAGCGCCGGCCCGATCCCGGAGATCTCCGCGGTCAGCACCTTGGTGGGCTCCAGATGACGGAACCGTCGGGCGAGCTCCTGCCCACAGGCGGCGATCAGGGCAGGGTCGATCTGGTGGTTCAAGAAGGCATCCACTTTGATGATGCCGTTCCCCAGATGACGTCCATAACGCCGGATCGCTTCTTTCAGCGCTTCCACCGGAAACCTCCCTTTGAAACGCTTTATACCGGATTCAGGCCGGGCGGAGATCTTCCGGCCCGAGCGGTGCTCTCAGAAAAAGTTTGACCTGAGCCCTGTGGAAGGGCAAGGGGGCCAAGAGAGGAAGCGCTCGGCTCACCGCCGCGGGCGCACGCGGATGAGGCCGAGGATCAGGCGGCGGGCGGTCGGATCGGCCCCCTCTCCGCTCACCGGCAACCGCTCCCCGGTCTCCAGCACATACATCCCGGCCTCCAGGAGATAGTCCCCGGCAGGCATCTCCGCCGGCAATCGAAGCACATAGCGATCCCGCAACGGCTGACCGGGGATCCAGTGGGTGGTCGGATACGCCCCCTCCAGGGGGACCTGATCGTCCTGAGCCCACACCGGGTTCCCGGTGGCCGGGTTCCAGGCCTCCCCGATCAAATGGGTGAACACCACATAGGAACGGGGGATCGGACCCTCCGCCTCCCAATAGAGGTCCAGAAACAGCGTATCCCCTGGCGCCGCCTCCGGCGGATTCCCCTCTCGGACTCCATACAGGCGATAACCCAGGAGCCGGATTCGATCCCCCAGGCGCGCGGACATCGGATGGGCGATCTCCGAGGGGGAAGGAGGAGGGATCGTCCCCTCCACCCGGAACGCCGGGATCGTCACCGATCCATCTCCTTCCGCCTCAACCCGAACGACGTAATCTCCCGAAGGCGTGTAAGGGGTGACGGGAAGTTCCAGCGAACTCCGCCGGATCCCTGACCCCGCCGGGACATGGAGCTCCGTCCGAGCGACTTGCTGATCGGGCCTGCGGATCCATTCCACCGTTAGGGAGAGCGGACGGCCGGGCTGCAGGTAAAGGCCGATGCGCATGGTCTCTCCGGGCCGGAACACACGCCCCACCCAATCGTATCCGAGGAAGATTCCAGGCGGATCCTTCAGGCGATGGATTTCGTTCAAGCGAGCCAGGTTCTCCGCAGGGACTGCAGTCTCCTGAGGAGAGGCCACATACAGGACCAGGCCGTTGTGACCGAAGGGGAACTCCAACGCACGGTGGAGATGGGCATCCAGCCACCGTTCCACCCAGCCCTCAGGGTCCTGGAGGTGGCTTTCCACCCGGGCCAGCCAGATCCGCGGATGGGCCCGGAGGATCTCCTCCAATTCCCCCTCCACCGTGTCCGATCGAACCGGGACAGCCTGCCGGGGGACCGGATACACCGGCGGGAGGCCGTTCGTCCCATCGATCCGCTCGTAGTAATACTGAAACTCCGGCGCGCGGTCCCCAGAGACCAGGATCACGCCATCCCCGGGTCGGGCGTAAACCCGGATCAGGAAGGGAAGAAGGGCCGGATCCGCCCGCCAGTGGCGGCTGGCGTAATACGCTGGGAGCGAGGCCAGCGATAGGCCGAAGGCGCCCAGCGCCAGCACAAGGGCGAAAGGTCGGAGGCGGGGGATGGAGAAAGCCCGGGCGATGGAGAACGCCAGCAAGAGGCTGAAGTAAGGCAGAGCGGGGAGGAAGTAACGCGCCTCCAGGCGGGGCGTATACAGGAAAGACCGAGGGCGGGTGATCAGCCAGACCGCAACGGGCTGGAGGGCCAGCCCGACGCTGAGCAGGGCCAGAGGAAACAGATCCCGTATCCGGCGCGTCGCGCGCACGGCTTCCCGCGCGGCGACGGCGATCCCGGGGAGCATCCCGGAGATCAGGACCACGGCGGGCCCGGCCCATCGCTCCACATAGGTCGAGATCCCCGTCGTCCAGAGCACCGCGCTCAACTGCAACACGGCGGACCACCCGGGGGGCGGACCGCCCGCCGACCAGGTGGCCATGCGAGGCAGGGCGAAGGCGAGCCACCCGAGCATCAGGAGCGCGAGCGTCCCGTGGGCGAGCAGCCATCGCGGCCAAGCGCGCCGGGGGATGGCCCACAGCAGGCTGAGGCTCTGGGGGATCCAGGCGAAGAGGGCCAGGTAGACCGAGAAGAGGGCGATGGAGCTGCTCAGCGCCCACGCGCCCCATATCCGGAAGGAGCCCGGTTTCCATGCGACCCGCAGCGCAAAGAACGCGGAGAGGGCGATCCCAAGGGCCGCCAGGGCATACATCCGGGTTTCCTGGGACCACCAGATGTGAAAACGGGAGAGACCCAGAAGCCAGAGGGCAAGGAGTTGGACGCCGGGTCCGCCCAGCCGGCGGCCGGCAGCCCCCGCTGCAGCCACGGTGAGGACCCCGAAGGCCACCGATGGGAATCGAGTGGCGAACTCCCCATCCCCCGCCAGTCGGATCCAGGGCCAGAGCAGCGCATAGTAAAGCGGCGGGTGAGTGTCCCGCGCCGTCCCCCCGATCATCTCGGGGAACGGACGGCGAGCCAGCCCGATGGTGAACCCTTCGTCCCACCAGACGTTTGCCTCGCCCAGGCGATGGACGCGCAGGGCGAATGCAACCAGCAACCCCACAAGGGCCAGGACAAGGTATGCCGCCCCGCTCTTTAACTCGCCGCTTCGAGAGGAGCTCATGGCAGATCAATTGCTGCAAGTGGAATGACTCGATCTTCTTGAGGGACAAACATGCCCGAGTGGAAATTCACGCGCTCGCCGGTATCCAATCGGTAAACCCCTAATCCGATTCGGTAAGCGCCGGGGGATGCTGTCGGAGATATGGGAAGGCGCCGGATATCCTGCACGCTGGCACCCACGCGCATCCAGCGCGGCGGCAACGTCTTGCCGATGAGATAGCCATCCTCCTGGGCCACCAGACGACCGTCGGGCCCATAGAGGTGAAGGAAAACCGTCCAGTCCTCATGAACCGGAGCGCGAAGCGCCCAGGTCGTCAGAACAATCAGCTCCCCTTTTCCCCGCTCCACAGATGCTTCGCACAGAACCAGCGACCCCGGCCCGAAAGATGCCCACTCGAACTGACACGGCCTGCGGCCACCGACTCGCACGAGACGCAAGGATCCCTCAATTCGATAATCCACCCGGAAAACGGCGTCCGCGCGTTGCACGATCTCCGCCATTCCTTCCCAGCCCGGCCAGGATCCCAGCGTCCCATACCGGAAGCGCCACGGTTGCAGAACGTCCGGGAATGAGAGGGGAAGGACTTCCCATGATTCCCCCAGATTAGCGTGCAAGAACGCCCCGATGCCCACATAGTCTGGGATGAGAGGGATCCCTTCGTGGCCGAATGGATAGCGCTCCGATGAGCTGGCCAGCCAACTGGGATAATTGATGAACACAAGCGTGGAACCAGGGGGAACCTCCCGCACCTGTCTCAAGGTTTCCCGGACCAGAGCGCCGCCTGCCTTCATCTGCTCAAGCATGTCCTTTAGGAAAGCGCCATGGGCAAGGGCCACGGCACCGATTCCAACAGCGGCGAGGATCCTCCCCCATGAAGGGCGCCGGGCAAGCCACTGTATCCCCTCAGCCCAGATCCAGGCCGCTCCCGCTGCCCCCAGATACATCAAGCGGGGGCCGTCCATGACATACACGAAGGGTCGCGTCAGCAGCGCCGGAAGCACCGCCAGCCCATACCATCCCACTCCTACCACCCAGACTGATATGTAACCGGACTGATAAAACACAAAAGCCAGCGCCCCCAGGACGATCAGCCCCAGTAAGGCCAGCGCCGCAGACCCGGCCGGCCAGCCAGCGGGGATCGCCTGAGGAAGCGGGGTGATCAGTCCTTGAAGGAAATAAAGCGCGTTCCGTCCCCAATCCGCAACCGGTAGGCCTCGCATCGCCTTTCCGGGCCCAGCAAGGGAAACCCAGAGCGCCAGGGAGGCCATAGGGAGCATTCCATAGATCCAGGCACAGATCCGAACGCGGGAATCAGTAGCCACAAGGCGCTTACCAGATAACACCGTCGCCAAGCAGACCAGCCAGCCCGCCATGACGCCGTGCTCGGCCGCGAAGGAGGCCAGCACCACCGGGAAAAGCGCTCCAACCATCCCACGCAGAGTATGGGTAGAAGCCAGCAGGGCCCCCAATAGAGCAAGGAAGGCAACCAGCGGATGAATCAGAGCGCTTGGATAAATCACCGCCTGCAAGCTGAACGGGAATAGAAGAAACCAAAACGCCGCCAGGAGCGCAGCCCATCGTGACCCGGATCCGGAGATGCGCCGATACAGGAGGCCCACCAGAGCGGCGTTGAAAATGTGCAACGTCAATCCCAATCCCCGAAGGGCGAAGACAGCACCCTCCCTCCATAACAGGTCTGCCGCCTTCCAGAGCGTGAGGCCGAGGGGTCGGTAGTAACCCACCGGCCAGCGAAGAGAGGTCCAGATCTCAGCCCATCGGGCATCCCGCGCCGCCCGCAGGACAACCGGATCGTCGAACAAATAGGGGAGAGACAGGAAAGGTCCGAAGAGCCCCCACCCCAACCCGCCCAGAAGCAATAAGGTGGCGAGCCGGAACCCCAGAGAACGCACTCGATGACTCTCTTGACGGACCGTATTCACCCCTCATTCCTCTCCGGCAGATCCCTCGCCCTCCTCCTCCCCTCCCTCGCCTTCGCCGGCCAGCTCGGGCATCGCCTTCTCGATCTCCTCCGGCGTCTGGCCGGCCTCCAGGCGCTCGATGACCTCCTCGAACTCCGGGCCCAGATCCCCCAGCTCCTCCCCCAGCTCCTGGGTCATCCGCCGCATCCAGCGGCCGATGGAGCGAGGATCCTTCTCGTCCACATCCCCGATCCAGTCCGCGTCCGCCAAAGACTCCAGCCGCGCCTCCTCCGAGCGAAGCACACGAACCCGGGAGATCAGACGGACCAGATCGGAGCTCCCACAGTAGGTGCAGGTGACCTGGCTGTGGTCGACCTCCGAAAAAGTGCGGAAGAAAGCCGTGACCCGACGCCGGCACCGACGGCAACGATACTCATAGATCGGCATGCGGAACCCTCCCCAACAGGATTCCACCGTGGAGGCAATTTCTGATTATAGCCCGATCCAAGGGGTCCGGCGGGGAGCGCCCGGGTTCAGGTAAAATGAGAAGCGATCCCACCGCATGCGGAGCGAGATGAGCAAACGGGAAGGCGCGGAAACCATGGAAACGGTTTTCTCTCCGGCCGTCACCCTTGAGGGGCTGGCCCAGCGCCCGACCCAGCCCCTCGTGGTGGTGATCTCCGGACCCTCCGGGGCCGGGAAGGACTCCCTGATCCGGCGGATGAAGGAGCTACAGGTCCCCTTTCACTTCGTGGTCACCGCCACCTCCCGTCCCCCGCGCCCCGGCGAGGTCGACGGCGTGGATTACCATTTCCTTTCCCGGGAACGGTTCGAGGCCGGTATCCGGGCCGGGGAGTTCCTGGAATACGCGGTGGTCTACGGGGATTACAAGGGCATCCCCCGCTGGGAGATCGAGAACGCCCTGGCCAGCGGTAAGGATGTGATCCTGCGGGTGGATGTGCAGGGCGCCGCCACCCTCCGCCGCCTGATCCCCGAAGCGGTGTTCATCTTCGTCATCCCTTCCTCCCGGGAGGAGCTCATCGAGCGCCTGCGCGCCCGCGGCACCGAGAGCCCGGAATCCATCGCCCGGAGGCTCCAGGCGGTGGAGGAGGAATTAAAGCACTGGGCGGAGTTCGATTACGTGGTCGTCAACCGGAACCAGCATCTGGACGAGGCGGTGGCGGACATCCTGGCGATCATCCGCGCGGAGCACTGTCGAGCACGTCCTCGGGGGGCCCATCGGGAACCCATGGATCCTCAACCCGGCGCCCCTCCGTCCTCTCCGCCGCCGCCCCGGTGAAGACCGTAACCTCGTGCGCTCCGGAAAGGGGACCCGTCCATGACGGGGACAGGAGACCTGTTCACACACGGGCGGGCGGAGGCCTGGAAGCGGGAAGCTCCTCTGGCGGCCCGCCTCCGGCCCCGGCGCCTGGAGGAGTTCCTCGGCCAGGACCACCTGATCGGGCCCGGAGCCCCGCTCCGGCGCTTGATCGAAGAGGGCAAACTGCTCAACTCCATGATCTTTTGGGGTCCCCCGGGCACGGGCAAAACCACCCTGGCCCTGCTCATCGCTCAGGCTGCCGGCGCCCATGTGGAAAACCTGAGCGCGGTCACCGCCGGGCTCGCCGATCTGCGCCGGGTGATCCAGGAAGCCCGCGAACGCCGCCGCCTCTACGGCCAGCGCACCCTCCTCATCGTCGATGAGCTCCACCGCTTCAACCGGGTCCAGCAAGACGCCCTGCTTCCTCACGTGGAGGACGGGACGGTGGTGTTTATCGGCATCACCACCGAGAACCCTTACTTCGCCGTCGTCCCCGCCCTGGTCTCCCGCTCCCGAGTGTTCTCGTTCCGTCCCCTCACCGAGGAGGAGATCCTGGCTCTGCTGCGCCGCGCCCTGACCGATGCCGAGAACGGCTACGGCGGACAGCCCATCGAGATCCCAGAGGAAGTCCTCCGCTTCTGGGCCCGGCTCAGCGAAGGGGACGCCCGCAGCGCTCTGAACGCCCTGGAGCTGGCGGTCAGCGCCACCGCCCCCGGACCGGACGGGGTGATCCGCATCACGATGGACATCGCCCAGGCAGTGGTCCAGCGGCGAGCCCTGGCCTACGACCGGGAAGCTCATTACGATACGATCAGCGCCTTCATCAAGTCCATCCGGGGCAGCGACCCCGACGCCGCCCTGTTCTGGCTGGCGAAGATGGTGGACGCCGGGGAGGATCCCCGCTTCATCATGCGACGCCTGCTGATCCTGGCAGCGGAGGACATCGGGCTGGCGGATCCCATGGCCATTGTGGTCACGGCGGCGTGCGCCCAGGCCCTGGAGTGGGTGGGGATGCCGGAGGCAGCCTACCACCTCGCGGAGGCCACCCTCTACCTGGCCACCGCCCCTAAAAGCAACAGCGCCGGAGCCTATTTCCGGGCCCTGGAGTTCCTGCGAGCGCATGGAGCCGGCGAGGTTCCCGCGCACCTCAAGGACGCCAGCCGGGACGCGGAGGCCCTGGGCCACGGCCAGGGCTATCAATATCCCCACGAGTTCCCGGGGCACTTCATCCGCCAGTCCTACTGGCCCGTCGGCCTCCCCCGGATCCGGTTCTACAGGCCCTCGGATCAGGGCTACGAACGGGAGATCGCCGAGCGCCTCCGCCGCTGGTGGGGCGCCCTCGAAGGACCGGAGCCCTCCTCCATCCCGTCCGAGGGAACGTGAGCGCATCCCGGCTCCAGGATGAACCCGGGGCCGGGTTGGAATCCGAAAGACGAAACATGGGAGGCAGGATTGGCCCGGACGATCGCCGTTGTCAGCCAGAAAGGGGGAGTGGGCAAAACCACCACGGTGGTTCATCTGGGGGTGGCCCTGGCGGAACGGGGAGCGCCCACCCTGCTGGTGGATCTGGATCCTCAAGCGGCCCTGACGGCGGCCTTCGGGATCAACGAGGACCTCCCCTCCGGCATCGAGGCCGCGCTGCTCAGAGGCATCGCCCTGGCCCAGGTGATCCGGAGCATACGCCCGGGTCTGGATCTGGCCCCCGCCACCTTCCAGCTCCATCAGGCGGAGATGAGCCTGCATCAACGGCCCCGCTGGCAACATCGGCTCCGGGAGGTCCTGCGGCCGGCCCAGGAACGCTACGCCTACATCCTGATCGATGCGCCGCCCGGCCTGGGCCCGCTGACGGTGAACGCCCTCACGGCCGCCGACGCCTTCCTGGTGCCCATCCGGCCGGACTATCTATCGCTCCGTAGCCTCAAGGGCCTGCTGATCGCGGTGGGGCGGCTGCGTCAGCAACTGGGGCTCTCCCTGGAGCTTCTGGGCATCCTCCCGACGATGGTCCAGCTCCACGTCCGACACCATCGGGATGTGCTCTCGGAGCTGACCGCCGCCTTCGGTCGGAAGGTGTTCCCGGTTTTCATCCCCCAGACCATCCGCTTCGCGGAGGCACCGGTGGCCGGCAAAAGCCTCCTGGAGCTCATGGCCAGCCACCCCGGCGCCCAGGCCTACCGTCGCCTGGCCGCCCTCATCGACGAGACCCGCCCGAAAGCCCGCTGAAGCCCGGCCCTGGATCCAGCCCGCAAGCCCTTCTCACCCGATCGATCCCGCCCGGGATCCAGGCGCCCAGCACAGCAACCCCTCTTGTTCGGCCGCTCGAACCTGCGGAAGCCATCTCCGCCTGGGCGAGGATAACGGTTCCCGCAAGCACCTCTCCCTCCAGCAGCCGGGCCACCTGATCGCTGTGCGCCTCCTGAACATAACGCTTGACCAGAGCGCTGGTGTCCAGATACAGGACTCTCATTCCCGATCCTCCAGAACCCGTTCCGCAAGCGTCCCCGGACCATGAAGCCGGACTGCGGGTTGATAGGGGGGCAGCAGGTGGCCATTCCACTCGATCAGCCCCGCACGCATCAATTGAATCATGCGGCCTCGAGGATCTTCGGAGAAGGGAAGGATCTGCCCAATCGGCTCACCGCGTTCCATCAGGATGATTGTCTCTCCTTCTTTGACTCGCTGAAGGTAATATCCCAGACGATCCCTGAACTGACGAAGGCCCAAGCGGATCACGCCCATGTCGCACTCCTCCTGGTTGGCATCCTCGTAACTCATGATAGCCCAATCTACATTAGCGGTCTCCTTTGCTCCCCCGAGCAAAAGGCGAACAGTAAAGTCTATAGAGCGATCAGGCCCCGGCGCAGGCCCTGGCGGACGGCCTCGGCGCGGTTGGCGGCGTGAAGCTTGCGATAGATGGAGGAGACGTGGAACTTCACGGTGCGCTCGCGGATGCCCAGCCGGGCCGCGATCTCTTTGTTGGCCAGGCCGTCGGCCAGCAGCCGCAGGATCTCCAGCTCCCGGGGCGTGAGCGGCTCGCCCGGCTCTTCGATGTCCCCCAGCCGCGCCTCGAACCCGGGCATCAAACGGGGATCGATCACAATGAGCCCCTCCGCCAGGGCCCGCACAGCCGCCCGCAGCGCCTCCGCCGGGGTCTCGAGGAAAAGCACCCCATAAACCGGGAGCCCTGCCCCGAAGGAGAGCAACCGCTCCCCCTCCTCCGGATCCTCCACCAGAAAGAGGGCTGCCGGCCCCTCGCCGGGCAGCCCTCGCCCTGTCCATCCCATATCCCGGGACGGGAACGCCCCGGCCACGACCACAACCTCCGCGCTGGAGCGCCCCAGATCCGTCAGGGAGGAGGCCTCCTGCACCACCCGGATCTCCTCCCCCTCCAGCATCGCGCGCAGACCGGCCCGGAGGGCCGGAACGGCCGCCACGACGGCCGCGCGGATCATCCGTTCCCCTCCCGGATCAACCCATCTACCGCGTCCGCCGGGACCGCCAGGCTTTGATCCCCGCCCACCACCATCGCGCTCACCCCCACCACCCGTCCCCAGGCGTCCAGCAACGGGCCACCGGAGTTCCCCGGCGCCAGCGCCGCATCCGTGCGCAACAGACGGAGCGTCCCGCGCGGGCCGCCGGTTCGGACGATCACCCATCCGCTGAACACCCCCAGGGTGACGGAATAAGGCTCGCCCCATGGATGCCCCAGGGCCAGCATCAGGGATCCCACCCGAAGCGTGGCCGGATCGCGAAGGGGAAGCGCGGGCCCCACCGGTTGTGGGAGCCGGAGCACCGCCAGATCCAGCTCCGGCTCCACGATCACCGGAACCGCGGGCAGGTGCGCTCCCGTCCACAGGGTCACCCGATGCGGCCCGCGGGCGAGCAGGTGGGCGCTGGTGACCACAAGCCCCGGCCGCGCGAGGAAGCCGGCCCCGAACCCCCCGCGGCCGTTCCACACCCGCACGACGCCCGGGATCACCTGCTCCAGGACGGCCCCCAGGGCGGCATCCACCGCCGCCGGAAGCCCCGCCACGGTCCACCCCGGAAAGGCCATTGTGCTTCCTCCCGTGTCTCCCGACGCTCCCCCACGATCAGCGACAGCGTCCGCCGCTCCTCCCCCCGGAGCACCTCCACCTCAACCGGGCGACCCACCACATCCCCGAAGAGCTGGGCCTGGAGATCCTCCGCATCCTGGACCGGATGGCCCTGGAAGGCCGTCAGGATGTCCCCCGGGCGCAACCCGGCCTGGGCTGCCGGGCTCCCCTCCTCCACCCCCACAATCAGCAACCCATGGGATTGAGGACGTCCCAGGGCCGCCTGCTGCGCCGGGGCGAGGGGAACCGATTGCGTGCGGACGCCCAGGTAGCCCCGGCGGACCTGTCCTTCGCGGGCCAGGGCCTCCGCCACCCGCCAGGCCAGCCGGATGGGGATGGACAGCGGGATCCCGGCCAGGCCGGAGGTGTTGATCCCGACCGCCCGCCCTTCCCCATCGATCAGCGGGCCTCCCGAGAAGCCCGGATACATGGTGGCATCGGTGCGCAGATAGCGCTCCAGCCATCCGCCCCAGGGCGTGCGGAGCGGACCGCCGACCGCGGTGATCACCCCCAGGCTGGCCTGGATGCCCTCCGGGGTGGGCCGCCCCAGGGCCAGGACGATCTGGCCCACCCGGGGTTCCCTCTCCGCGATCTCCAGCACCGGAACCGATCCCTCGGATACCCGCAACAGCGCCAGATCCGTGGCGGGGTCCCGGCCGATGCGGACGGCTGTCCGCTCCCGGCCGTCCGGCAACACCACCCGGATCTCCTCTCGCTCGATGACATGGTCCGCCGTCAGCACCAGGTCTGCCGCGTAGCCGACCCCGCTGGCTGGCCAGCGATCCCGCGCGTCCACTGTGACCGTGGCCGCCGCCCCTCGCGCGGCGGCCTCTGCCAGGGCCTCCGACAAGGCGACCAACGGATTCGGAAACTCGCGCTCCATTGGGACCTCCTTTTGTTTCGGTTGCCCGGGGAGCGAGGCCGATCGCCTCTCCTCCTTCAGGTCTCCACGCTCAGCATACCGTGGGGATCCTCCCAGCGCCCCGGCCATGCGGACAGGAGAGATCCCGGACTTCCGGGCAATCCCCATCGCTTCGCAGAAGCGGCTTTCGACACGACCCTTGCCGTCTCGAGGACGGCAGTTCAGGGCCAAAGCGCCCTGCGTAAGAAATTCATCCCGGCATCCGTATTGTAGGAGCGGCTTCAGCCGCGACCCTCGCGCTATCGAAGACAGAGGTTCGGGATGGAAGCCCCTCCCACAAGAAAGCAACCTTCGCCTTCTGGAAGACGGAGATTCGGGGCTAAAGCCCCTCCTACCAAAAAGATCACCACCTATAGGAGCGGCTTCAGCCGCGACCTTTACGTCATCGAAAACCAGAGGCTGGGAGTTGCCGGAGCGGCTTCCGTCGCAACCCTTGCGTCATCGAGGACGGAGGTTCGGGGCTAAAGCCCCTTCTACAACAGAAACGGATTTTCGTAGGAGCGGCTTCAGCCGCGAACTCCTTGCGGGATCAAGAACATGCGATTTGGGACTAAAGCTTCTCTCACAGGAAGCACCGATCACACAGGACCCTGCCCGTTGATAGGGGAGCAAATCGATCCCGGCGAAAGCCATGCCCGTCGGGAAACAAAGGCGTTGTGGGGCTTTTGTAGGCCGAAATTCCTTTCGGCCTATATCCAGGGGGTAGAGAGACGCGCACCGTTTAGAAGGATACGTTTTCAGAAAGGGATTCAGGCCTCTGGGTTGGAGAGGGACCAGCAGGCGATCGGGGATGCGCGCGGATTCTCTGAGATCGGATGCGGAGCCTTCCCTGCGTTCACCCCAGCCCGCGATAAACTTCGAGAGTACGCCGGGCGGTCTCCTGCCAGGAGAACTGCCCGGCGCGCGCCCGCGCCGCCGCCCGCCACACGGGATCCTTGGCCCTTCGCCAGGCGACCTCGAGGACGCGGACCATCCCCTCCACATCCCGGGGATCGAAGAACATCGCCGCCTCCCCCGCCACCTCCCGCAACGCCGGGATGTCCGAACACGCCACCGGCACCCCGCAGGCCATCGCCTCCAGGACCGGCAGGCCGAAACCCTCCCAGAGGGAAGGGAAAACGAACAGCCGCGCGCCGGTGTAGAGGGCCGGCAGATCCTCCTCAGGGACCATCCCCAGATCCCGCGCGCCCGGCCGGAGCCGCAGCGGGTAACGGGGATCCCGCGGGCCGGCCAGGATCAGCGTCGCCGATGAATCCGGAAGCCGCTCCCGCACGCGCGCCCATGCCTCCAGCAATCGATCGATGTTCTTCGATGGCTTGTTCACTCCCACCCAGAGGGCATACGGCGGCCGGATGCCGTAATGAGAAAGGGCCTCCGCCACCTCCTGGGGAGGGCGCGGGAAGAAATGGGGGTCGGCCGCTTCAGGGGTCACTGCCACCCGGCCGCGGGGGACGCCGAAGAGGCGGAACAAGTCTTCCTGCGTGGCCCGGGAGATCACGAAGACCGCATCCGCCCGGGCCAGGACGCATCGATGCCAGAACCGGTAGAGCCACCGCTGGAGCGCGGACCAGGCAGCGGGCAGGCGCAGCGGGGCGAAATCATGCAACGTCACCGCGAGCGGAGCCGACCGCCGGAGCAGACCCAGGGGGACCGCATAGTGGGGCACGTGGACCAGGGCCTCCGGCCATCGCCGGAGAAGCCAGGGGATCGCCCAATGCTCCGCCGGCGCAAAAGGAGGGATGGAAACCGGGATCCGCTGCACGGCCGGGAACCGATCCAGCGCCCGCAGATCCCAGCGTCGGTTGGGCGCTTGCGGCACGTAGAGCAGACGCAGCCGCAGACCCGGCTCCAGCGAGAGCATGGCTTCCAGCAGGCGGAAGGCGTAGCGTCCGATCCCCGGGAAGCGATCCTGGATCACCCGGCCGTCGAACACCACCTCCATCCCCGGGCTCTCCCTTACGAGCCGGACGCCCGCTCATACAGCTCGACCAGCACCCCGAAGGCGCTGCGGGGGTGGATGAAGGTATACCGCGTCCCATCGCTCCCCACCAGGGGGGATTCATGGATGAGCTGCACGCCGGCCTCCTTCAGCCGCTTCAAGGTCCCATCCAGATCCTCCACCTCCACGCAAATGTGATGCAGGCCCGGGCCCCGACGGGCCAGGAACTTCGCGACGCCGGACTCTGGATCCGTGGGCTGCACCAGCTCAATTTCTCCCCCTTCCATGGGGAAGAAAGCCACGCGGACCTGCTCGGCCGGAACGTCCGCCACCCGCGCCAGGGGCAGGCCCAGCAGATCCCGGAAGAAGGGCAGGGCCGCTTCGAGATCCTCCACCACGATAGCGACGTGGTTCAGCCGCGGCATCCGCAACCTCCCGTTCGGCGGTTCTCGGCGATCATCCGGGGCCCAGCCAACCGCGCGAAGACTTCATGGGTCCCCCCGGATGGAGGAAACCGGCTCCTCCCAGCGGGCGGCTTCCCGGCCTCTGAGGGCGTGCCCCATCGGCCATCCCCCTGCTCCAAGCCAGGCGCCCGCGCTGTCGATGAGGACGTCCCAGCCGCTGGGGTGACGCCCGGGGACTACGCTTTGATGGACCTCGTCGGTGATCGCATAGAGGACGGCCCACAGCCATCCCAGCAGGCCCGGGCGCCTCACGGGCTCCGCCTGCAGCGCCCAGCGGGCCAGCGCAGCCAGGATCGCGTATTCCAGGGCGTGGGCGGTTTTCTTAAGGAGCGTGTCCAGCCACGGCTCGGGAGCCTGGGGCAGATGGGGCTGGGCGGACAGGAGGAAGATCACCCCCATCCAGGCCAGGGTGAGGGCCCAGCGGACCCCGCGGGGGGCCTCTCGCGCAGCCCGTTCAAGGACGCGCCGTCGCTCGCTCCACGGCGTAGGCATAAGCCTGCTCCAGGATCGGCATCCGGTGCTCCCACTGATGGGCGGCGAGGATCATCCGTCGCGCGTTCTCCCCTATCCGCCACGCCTCCTCCGGGCGCTGCAGCAACATCCAGGCCGCCTCGACCATGGCCGCTGCATCCCCCGGGGGGACCAGCCATCCGGTCTCCCCGTGACGGATGTATTCGGGGACCTGACCCACGGCGTCGGCCACCACCGGGAGCCCGACGGCGAGCAGGTCGATGAGCTTCATCGGACACTTGGCCCGGTTGATCAGGTCGTCGTCCATGAGATAAAGGGCCACATGACCCCGGGCCAGGACCTCCGGGAGTCGGGCGGGTTCCACCCAGCCTTCCCAGTGGACCCGCCCGCTCAGGCCAGCCTCGGCGAGGGCGACGCGAAACCGCTCCTCCTCATCACCGAGCGCTTTGCCTACATAAAGAAAGACGAGATCCTCCGCGCGCTGGGCCAGCTCCCCCATCACATACACGAGGCGCTCCAGGCGGAACTCCAGGAAACGGGTGTAGAGGACGACACAAGGCGGTCCCGGGGGTTGCGCCCGCGGCGGGGCGTGGAGGAGGGCAGCGTTGGGCACGTAGAACACCCGACGGCGGGGGATTCCCATGGCCCAGGCGAGGGTCTCCAGGGCACGGCTGGCCACCGTCAGGGCGTCCGCGCGGGTCATCCCCCATCGCTCCTGCCAGGCGAACAGACGCCGCTGCCAGGGCGTATAGGGGTTCCGATCGTTCCATCCCCCCGGGCCCTCCCAGTCATCGGTGTCCACCACCAGGGCACCCCGAAAGCGCCCCGCCCGGCGCAACTGATGGAGGATCCAGTGGACAAACCCGGCGTAGGCTTTGGGTTTGAAGGCGTGCACCACATCCGGCCGCTCGCGGAGGATCAGGCGGACCATTCGGTGGGTCCAGGCGAGGGGTGGCCACGCCCGTGGAGGGAGCGACGCGTAGAGGATGCGCACGCCCTCCTCCTCCCAGGTCCGTCCCGCGTCCTCGACGTTCGGCCAGGGCGGCAACACCAGGACCACCCGGTGGCCCCGGCGGGCCAGGGCCTTCGCCATCGGCAGCGCCCGCGCCGCCATCGTCCCTCGCGGGCGCAGGCCGAAGGGGCCGACCATCACCACGGTCCAGGACATCTGCTCCCCTGACCTCGTCCCCAGCGGATTCATTCCACCGTAACGCTTTTGGCCAGGTTGCGGGGCTGATCCACATCGCATCCGCGCAGCACCGCGATATGGTAGGCCAGCAATTGCAACGGCACCACCGCCACCACCGGCTGAAGCCAGCGGGGAGCATGCGGCACCGAGAGGACCACATCGGCGCGTGCGGATGCCGCCCGGTCGCCGTCGGTGACCAGAGCGATCACCTGCCCCCGGCGGGCCCGCACCTGCTCCATCTGGCTGAGCATCTTCTCATAAGTCACGGGGTCCTGCAACGCCAGGGCCACCGTCGGCATGCGCTCATCGATCAGGGCGATGGGCCCGTGCTTCATCTCCCCCGCCGGATACCCCTCCGCGTGGATGTAGCTGAGCTCCTTCAGCTTGAGCGCCCCCTCCAGGGCGATGGGGTAAAGCAACCCTCGCCCCAGGTAGAGGAAGTCCTCATAGCGGTAAAAGGCCCGGGCGACCTCCACCACCTCGGCCTCCCGGTCCAGGACCCGGCCCAGGAGGTCGGGCAGGCGGGCCAGCTCGCGGACGTGCTCGCGAAGCTCCTCCGGGCTCAGGGTCCCCCGCAGCTCGGCCAGCCGCAGGGCCAGCAGCAGCTCGTCCACGATGGAGGTCGTGAAGGCTTTGGAGGAAGCCACCCCGATCTCGGGGCCGGCGTGCATCAGGATGCAGGCATCCGCCATGCGGTGGGCCTGGGAGCCGATGACGTTGACGATGCTCCACAACCGCGCGCCCCCCTCCCGCGCTCGCTCCATCGCCGCCAGAGTGTCCACGGTCTCCCCGCTCTGGGAGATGGCCAGCACCACCGTGTCCGCATCCAGCACGGGGTCGCGATAGCGGAACTCGCTGCCGTAATCGACCTCGGTGGGGATGCGGGCCAGGGATTCAAAGTAGAACTTGCCCACCAGCCCGGCATAATAGGAAGTGCCGCAGGCCACGATCACGATGCGGGAGATGCGCCGCGCCGCCTCGGGGCTCAGCGGGACCTCCTCCAGCGTCACCCGGCCGCGCTCGAAATCCACCCGTCCCCGCAGCGTATCCGTGACGGCCCGGGGCTGCTCGTGGATTTCCTTATGCATAAAGTGCCGGTAGGGCCCCTTGGCCGCCGCCACGGGATCCCAGGGGATGGTCTGCACCGGCAGGTGCACCGGCTCCCCCTCCAAAGTCCACACCCGGACGTCGTCCCGGCGCACCACGGCCATCTGGCGGCTCTCCAGGAAGAGCATGCGGCGGGTGTGCTCCAGGATGGCCGGGATGTCCGAGGCGACGAACATCTCCCCCTCTCCCAGGCCGATCACCACCCCTCCGGCGTTGCCGATGCGGACGGCGATGAGGCGATCGGGGTGGTCGGCGGAGAGGACGACGATGGCATGGGCGCCCTGCAGAGCCTGGAAGGCGCGGCGGGCGGCGGTCTCCAGGTCGGCCCCGGCGCGGAGGTGCGCCTCGATGAGATGGGCGATGACCTCGGTGTCCGTCTCCGAGGTGAAGCGATGGCCCTCCGCCTGGAGAGCCTGGCGCAGCTCGAGGAAGTTCTCCACGATCCCGTTGTGGATCACGGCGATGCGCCCCGTGCAATCCCGGTGCGGGTGGGCGTTATGATCCGCGGGGGCGCCGTGAGTCGCCCAGCGGGTGTGGCCCATCCCGATGAACCCGGAGGCCGGCTCCGCTTCCAGCAGATCCATCAGCTGGCGGATCTTCCCCGCGCGCCGCCGGACCTCCAGCCGGCCGTCCTGGACCACCACCAGCCCGGCGGAGTCGTAGCCCCGGTATTCCAGCCGTCTCAGGCCCTCGATCAGGATGGGCACCGCATCCCGGTGCCCGACGTATCCGACAATGCCGCACATGGCAGCCTCCCGAAATGAAGGGGGAATTTTCCGGAAGACCATCCTTCGCCCTTCCCGGGCCAGCGTCCGGCCGGGAGGGCCTGTCAGGAGGATCGATCGAGGGCCGCTGCCGGCCGTTTTGTCCCGCCGGTTGCCCGGCGGTTTTGTCGGCCGGCTTCTGGAGGGGGGAAGTAGGGGTCGCGGCCGGACCCCTGGCGGCATCCGCCGAAGCCTCGATTTTCCCCGGCTCAGAAGCCGGGTTAGCCCCGCCGGAGCGGGGAACCGCCTCCCTCGTCACCCGCGGGAGATCTCCCACGGGCCAGGCGCTGGCTTCCCCCCGGATCCCCGCCTGACCATTACGAACCTCCTGAAGACTTGCAGGTTGTCCTGCGATTTTAGAACACGCCCCCGATCAACCGAAGGCTGCGTGCAAAGCACAAAGGGCCGCGCGCAAGTCTTCCCAGAACCTCTGGAAGGATCGATCCATCCTCTCCGGCCTCAACACCTCCGCGATCGCCTCGCCGTATTCCGCGCCGCCCAGGATCGGCTCCACCCCCGCCGCACGGATCGCATTGCGCAGCGCATTTTTATACCGATCGCGCTCACATTTGTAACGGAGAGGGCGTGGGCGAGCCCCTGGCACCACCCGAGGAAGCGCTTCGGCGTCCTCCAGATACCAGCGCTCGATGTGAGGATCCGGAACCGCACAAACCAAGCGGAAAAGACGGGGCTCGATCCGAACCGCTTCCTCCTCCAGCTGACGACGGACTTGCGCAGCGCCTCTGCAATCCCCATCCACTACAACAACCAGCACATCCGGTTGTGGCACCCACCCTTTCCGAATCTCTCTGAGGAATTGTCGCCACTCGCTCCAGACCTTGCTTCCATGAGTTGCGTTCCGAACATCCTCTTCGATCTCTACCCCGCACTCCCGAGCAACCCTCTTCGTCAGGCTCCGCACAAAGCGCTCGTGAGCGATATCTTCAAAGAAATATACCACCCGAAGAACCCGACTCATCCCCAGTCTCCACGCAAGATGCGCTGCGAGATCGAGGGTTCCTCCTCCTCCAGCGCCTCGCCCACAGCCGGACGGCGAAAGAGGCCCACGGCTTCCGTGAGCTCCTTAAACGAGCTGCTTCCGTCCCTCCGGACACATCGAATGAGAAGAGCTTCATCGCCCAGATAATCCGGAAGAAGAGGGGAATGCGTGTTGATGAGAACCTGCCTGCGTCGAGAGGCCTCCCGCAGCAGGTCTGCGATGATCTTTAACCGCCGGGGATGGACTCCGTTTTCTGGCTCCTCGAGGCCGATGACAGCAGCCGGATTGGAGGGGCTCAGGATCGCAATGAGCCCCAGCAGTCGCAGCGTGCCTTCAGAGATCAAGCGAGCGGAGAAATCCACTCCTCCCTCCCGGATCTTCAAACGGACTTTCCCCTCATCGGTTAGCTCGGTCGAAAATCCCTCCACCGAAGGAACCAGGGCCCGCAGGACGCGCTGCAGGTTGTCAAACTGAAGCGGATCCCGGCGCTGGAGCGTGTAATAAAAGGCGGCGAGATCCCCTCCGGATGGGGTGAGAACCTCCACTTCTTTCACCGGGCTCTCCTCCCGCATCTGACGGGGCTCAAAATAATAGAACTGCCAGCTGGCCAATTCTTCGCGGAAGGCCACCAAGTGGGGATAATGAGGCGGATAAACCGGGAGGGAGACAATCGTGTGATTCAACCCGATTTCATATTCCATCGGACGGGCCTGACCCTCCATCCGCAGCCGCAAACGATTTCCTATCCGCTCCAGAAAGGGACGGCGACGCTCATCGGGGCGCAACTCCCCGCCAACTTCGGTCAAGGCCCGGAGGGATTCATCCTGAACGCGCAGGACTCCGGTCTTGGGGTGGATCGCCACTGTCAGGCGATAGCGCAGAAGACGCTCCGTGATCCGACGAGAGGATTTGGCCGGGCGCAACTCCCCATTGCCGCCTCGATAGATGTCCATCAACTGCTCCGCACGCCGGATCGCTGTATCGCTCAGCTCTACATCAACTTCCATAGTGAACTCCACATGATCCCGGCGCAACAGGCCTGGGAGCCCCTCCTCGCCGTAATAGAAAGCCTCCAGCGGATCCCCCCGATGCTCCCGAAAGGCATCCGCCAGAGAGGGCCGGGTCGCCATCCGGCTGAGCAGCCCGAGGGCATCGAACAGGTTGCTCTTGCCGCCGGCGTTGGGCCCGATGATCAGCGTGAGCGGACGGAGGGCCAGCTCCACGCCCCGAAGAGACTTATACCCATCGATCCGAATCCGCCGGATCATTCCTGGCTCCTGGGCTTTCCCGGGCGCCGCTCTCGGCATCTACAGAACACCCCCGGATCTTTTCCATTATAATCCAGGTGGAGGACATCTCCTCTTCCCCCACAGGCTTAACGGGAGGCGGGATGTGAAGCGGGAAGCGGTGTTGCGAGAGCTGCGGGAAGTTTTCGGGCCCCGCGGGGTGTTGTGGGAAGCGCATCACCTCCTCCTCTACGAATACGATGCCTCCATCGATAAGGGCCGCCCCGATTTCGTGGTCTTCCCCACCTCCACCGAGCAGGTGGTCGCCGCCGTGCGCATCGCCAACCGCTACGGGTTGCCCATCGTGGTGCGCGGCGCGGGGACCGGATTGAGCGGCGGGGCGGTGGCCGACCAGGGCGGCCTGATGATCGTGACCACCCGCATGCGGCGCATCCTGGAGATCGATCCCGTGAACCTGCGGGCCGTGGTCCAGCCCGGGGTGGTCAACCTGGCCGTCTCCCAGGCCGCCGCCGCCTACGGCCTTTACTACGCCCCGGATCCCTCCAGCCAGAAGGCATGCACCATCGGCGGCAACGTCGCCGAGAACTCCGGAGGGCCCCACTGCCTGGCCTACGGGGTGACGACCCACCACGTCCTCGGGCTGGAGGTAGTGCTCCCGGACGGGGAGGTCATCGAGGTGGGTGGCGCCGCCCTGGACTGGCCGGGCTACGATCTGACCGGGTTGATCGTCGGCTCCGAGGGAACCCTGGGGATCGTGACGAAGGCGATCCTGCGCCTGCTCCCTCAGCCGGAGGCCGTGGTCACCCTGCTGGCCGTCTTCGACACCGTGGACCAGGCCAGCGAGGCGGTCTCGGCCATCATCGCCGACGGCACCATCCCCGGGGCCATCGAGATGATGGACCGCACAGCCATCCAGGCCGTGGAGAGCGCCAAGCGCTGCGGCTACCCTACGGACGCCGGGGCGGTCCTCCTCATCGACGTGGAGGGGTTAACCGAGGGGCTGGAGGATCTGGCGCATCACATCGCCCGCATCTGCGAGCACTATGACGCCCGGGAGGTGCGGGTGGCCACCGACCCCGTCGAGCGGGAGCGCCTGTGGTCCGGCCGCAAGGGAGCCTTCGGGGCCATGGGACGGCTGGCGCCGAGCTACTACGTGCAGGACGGCGTGGTGCCGCGGGATCAGCTGCCGCAGGTGCTGCGTCGCATCCAGGAGATCGGGCAGCGTTACGGCCTGGTTATCGCCAACGTCTTCCACGCCGGCGACGGCAACCTCCATCCCCTCATCCTGTTCGACGAACGGGATCCCGAGCAAACCCGCCGCGTCCTGGAGGCCGGAGCGGAGATCCTGCGGGCGTGCGTGGAGGCTGGAGGTTCCCTCACCGGCGAGCACGGCATCGGCCTGGAGAAGCGGGATCTGATGCCGCTCCTCTTCTCCCCTGCGGATCTGGAAGCCATGGCCCGCATCAAAGCCGCCTTCAACCCCGAGAACCGCCTCAACCCGTGCAAGATGTTCCCTTCCACCAAGATGTGTCTGGAAACATGGAGTCGCCGCCGGGCGCGGATGGCGGAGCCCATCCGCTACCGCGCCGGATCCCCGGAGATGCCCCCGGAGGAGGAGCTGTGGATCTGACGGAGCGCTACCGGCTGGACGGCCGATCCCCCCGATCCGTGATCCATCCCCGCACCGTGGAGGAGGTGGCGGAGGCGCTGCGTGAGGCCGCTCGCTCCGGATGGGCCGTCGTGCCCTGGGGGAGCGGGGCCCACCAGGGATACGGCGAGGCGCCCTCCTGCTATGATCTCGCCCTGGACCTGACCGGCCTCTCCGGGATCGTGCGCCATCGCCCTGCCAACCTCACCGTCCGCGTGGAGGCCGGGATCCGCCTGGCGGACCTGAACGCCCAGCTGGCCGCGCACGGCCAGTGGCTCCCCCTGGATCCCCCTCCGGGGGATTCGGCGACCATCGGAGGGATCCTGGCCACCGGCCTGAGCGGCCCCTTGCGGGCCCGTTACGGCCCCCCTCGGGATCTCCTGATTGGCATTCGGGTGGTCCTGGCGGATGGAACCGTCGTCCAGGGCGGTGGAGAGGTGGTGAAGAACGTGGCCGGCTACGACCTGCCGCGGCTCTTCTGCGGCTCCCTGGGCACCCTGGGGGTGATCGTGGAAGCCGCCTTCAAGCTGTGGCCCCGGCCCAAAACCGAGGCCACCGCCCTCTTCGGGTTCGCCCGCGCGGAGGATGCCATGCCCCTCACCCTGGGCCTGCTCCGCCATCCCGGCTTCCCGCTGGCCGTTGAGGTCCTGAACGCCGCGGCCTGGGCGGAGCTCCGCCGGCAGGTCTCGCTTCCTGAGACCCCTGAAGCGCGCATCTGGGTCCTGGTGCGGGCAGGAGGCTGGCCGGCCTCCGTGGAGCGCGTGTTGCGGGACGCTGAAAACCTGGCCGCCGCCGCTCAGGTCCGGGAGCGCCTCTCCGGGGACGCGGCCGCCCTGCTCTGGGCCCACGTGCCCCGCCTCACCGCCCTGCCCTACCCGCCCCCTCCGGATGGCCTGTGGGTGCGGCTGGGCGTTCTGCCCGCTCAGGTGGCGGAGGCCCTCCGGACGCTGGAAGCATTTCCGGATGTTCGGGTGATCGGGCAGGCTCAGGGAACCGCCGGGGTGATCTATGCGCGGGCCCATGGGCCGCTGGAGGCGCTCCTGGGCTGGGGCGAGGCCCTTCGATCCTTCGCCCTGGCCCGAGGCGGGCACTTCACCCTCCTCAACGGCCCGGAGGCCGCCCGGCGCGCCCTGGGCCTGTGGGCGCCCCAACGGCCCGAGATCGCCGCGATGCAACGGATCAAAGCCCAGCTGGACCCACACGGACGATTGAGCCCGGGGCGCATGGGATGGTAGCGCGGAAGCCATGTCCGTTCTGTCAGATCGCCCGCGGCGAGGCGGCCGCCTGGATCGTGCTGGAGGATTCCCACTCCGTTGCGTTCCTGGATCACCGGCCGCTGTTCCCGGGACATTGCCTGTTGATCCCCCGGGAGCACTACGAGACCCTTATGGATGTGCCGCCGGAGCAGATCGGACCGCTTTTCCGGAACGCCCAACGGCTGGCGCGGGCGATGGAGAAAGGATTGGGCGCGGAGGGCTCCTTCGTGGCCATCAACAACCGGGTGAGCCAGAGCGTGCCGCACCTGCACATCCACGTGGTGCCCCGGCGCAAGGGGGACGGCCTGCGGGGCTTCTTCTGGCCGCGACAGCGCTACGCCAGCGAGGCCGAGATGGCGGAGATCGCCGCCCGCCTGCGGGAGGCACTGGAAAGCCTTTAGATGCTCTTGGGCTGTAGAAGCTCAGCTCCGTAAGCCAGAGCGGCTCGGATATCCTCGCGAGTTAACTGTGGATACTGTTCGAGCAACTCTTCTTCACTTATGCCATGGGCCAAGCTGCTTACAATAACGGAAACAGGAATGCGAGTCCCGCGGATGCAGGGCTCGCCATGGTGCAGCTCAGGATCCACCACAATCCGTCCACGCCATTCTACGTGCATGAAAAGGCTCCCGGTCAACGGGGATCTCTGAGCACTATAACGCTGGTAGCCGCAATTCGACAAGCGAATGCAGTTCGGACACGCCATTATTGGGACCCGCTACAGCCCACCTCGGCGGGCTTCCGATGGTGGCTTCGGGCCATTCGAGGGGCTTCCATTCGGGGTTGACCTGACCCCATTTGGGTGGGTGTCCGAACTTCTCTCTGAATGTCAGATGCTGGTGAGTTGAATGCCGGCCCTTGAGCTCCAGCGGGAGGGACCCATATGGCGGCGCAGGAGAGGGTGGACAACTGTTGGCAATTTTATTATCATTTATTTCGGCCATGAAACTCTCGGATTGGGCTCGTCAGCAGGGGATAAGCGATATCACCGCCTGGCGGTGGTTTCGGGCAGGAAAGCTTCCTGTCCCTGCCCGCCCATTGCCTGCTGGGACCATCTGGGTAGAAGCGCCTCACCCAGAAGGTATCACCGTGCTTTATGCCCGAGTGTCCTCCGCTGACCAGAAAGAGGATCTGGAACGGCAAGTTCAACGCCTTCAGGCCTTTGCCCAAGAACAAGGTTGGACAGAGGTTAAAGCGGCGACCGAAATCGGCTCCGGGCTGAACGGAAGTGGTTCGGATTGTCGTGGAGCATCGCGATCGGCTGGCCCGGTTCGGATTTGACTTGCTGGAAGCGGCTATGGCCGCTTCGGGGCGACATGTTGTTGTCATAGAGGATGGGAAAGTGGCAGACGACCTGGCGCAAGACGTCCTGGAAATCCTCACCTCGGCCTGCGGGCGATTGCACGGGCGTCGGTCGGCCCGGCGCCGGGCGAGGCAGGCGCTGGAGGCGATGGGATGCGGGTGAGACAGGCGTTCCGCTTCGAGCTGGACCCCAACCGGGAGGCCCGGATCGCCCTGGCGAAGCACGTGGGCGCCGCCCGCTTCGCCTACAACTGGGGCCTGACCCGCTGTTTGGAAGCCCAAGCGCGCGGCGAGCAGATCCCTCGGCGGTGGACCTCCACAAGGACTGGAACGAGTGGAAGCGGAAGCACGCCCCCTGGTGGGTGGAGGTGTCCAAATGCGCCCCCCAGGAGGCCTTCCGGGATCTGGAGCGGGCTGTCCGCAACTGGCGGGAGGGCCGGGCCGGCTTCCCCCGCTTCAAACGCAAGAAGGCTCTGGCGGACAACAAGGCCCGGCTGACCGGCTCCATCCGGGTCACTCCCCGGCACGTGCAGCTCCCTCGCATCGGCAAGGTCCGCACCAAGGAGCGGACGGACCAGCTCCTGGAGCTCCTTCAGTCCGGGAAGGCCCGCATCCTCTCGGCGACCATCTCCCGAGAGGCGGATCGCTGGTTTGTGAGCCTGACCTGTGAGGTGGAGCGCCCGGATCCCGAGCCCCGGGAGGTCCGGGGACCGGAGGATGTGGTGGGCATCGACGTGGGGCTGGAGGCTTTTGCCGTGCTGTCGGATGGAGCGCGGATGGAGGCCCCGAAGCCTCTGGAGAGGGCCTTGCGGCTTTTGAAGCGGCGTTCGAGGCAGCTCTCCCGCAAGCAGAAGCGGACGGTGGTGGAACAAGACCCGGAGACGGGGGAGGAGCGGAGGCGGACGGTTTTCTCTCGCAACTACGAGAAGGCCGTGTTGCGTCTGGCCCGGCTGCACCGCCGGGTTCGGAACATCCGCCGGGACTTCCTGCACAAGGTCGCCACGGAGCTGGCGAAAGCCAAGCCGGTTCTGGTGGTGGAGGACCTGAACGTGCGGGGCCTGGCGCGGAACGGGAGCCTTTCCCGGGCCATTCTGGATGCGGGGTGGGGGGCCTTCCGGCGGATGCTGGAGTATAAGTGCGCCTGGTATGGGGCCGTGCTCCTCATTGCGCCGCGGGACTTCCCGTCCACGAAGCGGTGCTCGCGCTGTGGCTGGGTCGGCCCTGCGCTCCCCCTTTCCCAGCGGGTGTTCCGGTGCGAGGCGTGTGGGCTGGAGGTGGACCGCGACCTCAACGCGGCCCTCAATCTGCGTAGTTATGGGTTGGCCGCCCTGAAAGGCCCTACCGGGAGTTCCCCGGGAAGTGACGCCTGTGGAGATCCCTCTGGCGGCGGAACGGCCCGTGAAGGCCGGCCTACGAGTCATGGGTCGATGAAGCAGGAAGCAGCCCGTCATGAGTTTCACCCCAGGCGGGTGAAATAAATGACGATGCGCTGCAGAACGGTCCGAGAGGGGATGGAGGTGCGGGGGTTCACGGCGGATCACCCGCCGGATTACGGGGAGATCCTCCGCTGCACCCACTGCGGGCTCTGCCTGAACCAGTGCCCGACCTTCCGGGTGCTGGGGTGGGAGCCGGATTCGCCCCGGGGGCGCATCTACCTGATGCGGGCGGTGGCGGAGGGCCGTCTGGAGATCAACCCGGACTTCCGGGAGCATATGGAGGTCTGCCTGGCCTGCCGCGCGTGCCAGACCGCCTGCCCCGCCACCCTGTCCTTCGGACGCCTGGTCGAAGCCGCCCGCTGGCAGGTCCTCCAGACGCTCCCGCTCTCACCCCCAGAGCGCCTGATCCGCGCCCTCGTCTTCGGGGGGATCCTTGCCCATCCGAGCCTCCTGGCCCTGCTCTCCCGCGGGCTGTGGCTTTACCAGGCCAGCGGGGTCCGCGCCCTGATCCGGCGGAACGGGCTGATCACCCGCCTGCCTCCCGCGCTGCGGAACATGGAGGAGATGCTCCCGGATCGCCTCCCCTCCCGCTTCCTTCCCACGGGAAGGCGCTATCCGGCGGTGGGGGAGCGGCGCGGACGAGTCGCCCTGCTGGCCGGATGTGTCATGCGCACCTTGCTGGCCCCCATCCAGGAGGCCACGGTCCGGGTCCTCACCCGTCAGGGATTCGAGGTGGTGATCCCGCGAGGCCAGGTTTGCTGTGGGGCGCTGCACGTGCACGCCGGAGAGCGACGGCGGGCCCAGGCGCTGGCCCGACGGAACCTGGCCGCTTTCACGCGCGAGGAGGTCGACGCCATCCTGGTCAACGCCGCGGGCTGCGGCGTGGCGATGAAGGAATATGGGGATCTTCTGAAGGATGATCCCCACTGGGCGGAGGCGGCGCGGACCTTCAGCGCGAAGGTTCGGGATGTGACGGAGTTCCTGGACGCCGTCGGACTGCGGCCGCCGCTGCGCCGCATCGCCGGGCGGGCCGTTTACCAGGACCCCTGTCATCTGGCCCACGGCCAGGGGACCCGCGCCCAGCCCCGGCGTTTGCTGCGGGCGGTGGGGTTGACCGTGCTGGAGCTCCCCGACGGGGATCTGTGCTGCGGCAGCGCGGGGATTTACAACATCACCCATCCGGAGATCGCCGACGCGCTGCTCGAAGAGAAAGTGACGCAAATCCGCCGGCTGAACCCCGAGCGAGTGGTGACCGCCAACGCGGGCTGCCTGCTTCAGCTGGCCATGGGCCTGCGCCGCAACGGTCTCTCCATCCCGGTCCAGCACGTGATAGAGGTCCTGGACGAGGCCACGGCCGGTTGAGACCGGGCCGACGTCCGGCTCATCCGTCGTCGACGCGCGCCGCATCCTGCAGCAGGCGATACGTCTCCCAGGTCGCCCGGGCCATCCACCACGCCAGGCGCAGCCCGTGCAGGCCGTCGATGTAGCCCCGCAGCCGGACGAACCGCCGCCAGAACTCCCGGACCATCATCGTCCACGGGGTGTAGGGTTTAGGGCGGACGCCGGCCTGGCGCAGGGCCTGAGCCTCCAGCCGGGCGTAGGCTCGTTGCTTCGCCCGGAACTCCGCCGGAGAGTCGTAGTTGTGATGGATCAGGGGGTTGCGGAGATAACCCGCCTCCCCCTGAAGGACCACGATCTCATGGACCGGGCGCTCATAGCGCGCGTAGCCCCGCCGGAGCACCCGCAGCTGATAATCCGGCCACCAGCCTCCTCCCCGCGTGAGCCGCCCGAAAAGATAATTCCGCCGGGGAACCCACCACCCCACATAACGGGGATCCCGGATGGCCTCCCGCACCTCCTCGCCGAGTTCCGGTGTGGCCCGCTCATCGGCATCCACGAAGAAGATCCAGTCCGCCTCCACCTGTTCCAGCGCCGCATTCCGTTGCGCCGCGTAGTTCTCAAACGGATGCTGGAGCACCTCCGCCCCGCAGGCCCGCGCGCGCGCCACCGTGTCGTCCTCGCTGAACGAGTCGAAGACGACGATGCGATCCGCCCAGCGCACGCTCTCGATGCACGCCTCGATGAAGGCCGATTCGTTCCGGGTGAGGATGACGACCGCCAGCATCCCCGCCTCACGGGAGCGAGGGGCTTCGCAAGGCTTCGCGAGCCATGCGCTGCACCGCCTCGTAAGCGGCGCGCAGCGCCGGCGCCTGAGGATCCGGCGATCGGGCGAGGGCCTGGGCCCGCCGCCCGGCCCCCCAGGCCAGCAGGTTGCAGGCCAATCGGAACTTCCACGCGGGATAGTGCCGACGATACAGCCGCAGCCGGCTGGCCCAGAGGGCCCGGACCATCTCCGGGCGCACCTGACGGGCGCTCGCGCCGCCTGCGTGCACGACCACCGCCGCGGGCACGCAGTAGCGCGCCCATCCCGCCCGGGCCATCCGCCAGCACCAGTCCACCTCTTCCGCATAGATCCAGTATCCCTCATCGAGCAACCCCACGGAGCGGATGGCCTCCCCGCGCACCAGCATGGCCGCCCCCAGAGGATGGCCGATGGGGAAAGGCTCCCCCCGCGCATACCAGGAGCGGGGATAACGGCCGTTCAGCCGGCTCTCCAGCAGCCGCGGGTGAAGGGGGAAGAGATCGAGGAACAGCTGGGCCAGCCCCGGGAACTCAAAGGCGCTGTGCTGGAAGCCGCCATCGGGATGGATCAGCCGGGGCCCGCAAACCCCTGCCCGGGGCGTCTGCTCCATAAAACGCACCAGCACCGCAGGAGCCTCCCCCTGGACTTCGGTGTCAGGGTTCAGCAACCAGACGTAGCGCGGAGCTCCCGGATCTTCGGGGAAACCCATGGCGCGCAACGCCTGATTGTTGGCGGCCGCGAACCCCCGGTTGACGTCGTTGGCGATGAGCTCCACGGAGGGGAAGGCGCGACGGATGGCCTCCACGGTCCCGTCGGTTGAGGCGTTATCCACCACCCAGATCCGAGCGGGGAGGCCGGAGCGATCCAGGGCGGCCTCCAGGGCGTGCAGGGCCCGCAAGGCCCACTCCCGGACGTTCCAGGTCACCATCACAACGGCCAGCAGGGTCACGGCTGGATGCGCACTCGGATCCGGGATTCGAGGAGCGGAAGCCACGGCCAGCCGGGGGGCCATATCCGGATCTCCGGCGGCCGGGCGAGGGGAAGGGCCTGCAACCGTTGGAGCGCGCCGCCCGGAGAGCGCCCCCGCAGCGCGTGGCGGATCTGCGGGATCGACAGGCGCGGGACCGCGCGGCCCTGGGCCTCAAAGGTGAGGAGAATGCGCGGGGTTCCCTCGGGGCCCGTTTCCACCTTCGCCTGCAGCTGATCGCAACCGGAGAACGTGAACCCCTCCGCCGCCAGCTCGGAGTCGGGAGGAACACGGCGGCTGAGGGCGATCAGCGCCATCGCCCCCACGTCGCTCTGGATCACCTTGTAGCCGGTCACCTGAGCCCGGATCTCCCCTCGCAGGCTGTCCGCTTGCTCTCCGATCAGGCGATCGTAGCTCTCCAACAGCACCCGCACCTGAAGCGTAGAGGGGAGAACGCAATCTTGCGGATCCAGGCCGGCCCGCATCTGCGCGTAGCCCTGTTGCCGAAGCTGGTCCAGAAGGGTCTCCCGCACGCGTTTCTGGTCCTCCGCGGTGACCACGGGCACCGTCTCCATTTTCCCCCCTGAGAGCGGCTCCGGATTGCTCACCCGCAGGGCGAAGGCCAGCGGCCCTTCTACCAGATTGATCTGGTTCGGCCCCACGTTGCCCACCGGCCCCGGCTCCAGGGCCCGCACCCGAGCTTCCGCGGTCGCGCCGAACCCGGCCGGCACCGTCACCGACGGGCTGATCACGAAACGGACCGCAATGCCCCCGCTGGCCGCCCGAACGATGGTCCCCGCCGGGACTTCCACCGGCTGGTTCAGCTGGTTGACGAGGACGACCCTTCCTTCCGCGTAACCGGCCGGTTTCTCCTGACGGCCCGTAGCCTGGATCTCCGCCCGACCCTCTACGACGACGGCAACCGGATAGGCGGGGATCGCCCCACGGGCGAGATCTCGGGCGGAGAGGCGGGGATCTGCCTCCAGGGTGCCGGTGACCCCGATGGCCTGGGCCTGGGGGTGCAGGGTGATCTCCGCCGAAGGGATCAGGAAGACCGCCATCGTCAGGAGGGCGAGCAACCCCAGCGCCCCCACCGCCCGGCTGAGGGAGAGGGCCCAGCGGGGAAGAGGGCGCCGTTTCGATTCCGCCCAGTTTCGCAGGGGCTCCGTAAGGCCCCGGATCGGCGGAGCAGGCTCCACATCCTCCGGACCCGCCCATGGCGCTCGCAGGGCGGCCTCGCGATGGGGAAAGGCGGGGATCCCCAGCTCCCGGGCGGTTTCCCGTCCCTCCCGGGAGGGCGTGACCAGGGCGATGGACTTCCCGAGCCCCTCGGCGAGATGCTGGAGGCGACGCAGAAGCACCGGGCCCATGGCCGGATGCTCCTCCGGGACCTCCAGGACCACCCGCGGGGCGGCTGCGAGGGCGATGCGGAACCGGAGGGAAGCCCAGTCATCATCCGGCCAAACGGTCAGGAACTCCACCCCCTCCCCGGGTTCGCGAGGCGGCGATTCGAGATCCATCTCCCTCATCCGTTCCGACACAGCCGTGCGATCTCCTCAATGGCATCGTTCACGGAAGGAACCATGCGATCCGCGTAGGCCTCCAGGACCTCCGCCTTTGGGCCGGGGTGGGGAGCGACCCCAAAGACGGTGAGCCGGATCGACATGCCCAGCTCATACAGGCGACGGACCATCCGGAAGACCCCCTGAATCCCCTTCACCGAATCCTCCACCAGCACCACGTGCCAGGGAAGTTTGGCCCATTTCACCAGAGGCCCCATCAGGGCATTGAAGATCAGCGTTTCGTAAGCGGCCTCCAGCGCGGGGATCTCCTCGATCCCATCCGAAGAGGCGACGGCCACGGCGAAGGCGGCCAGGCTGTGGAGGAGATGGGGTTTGGTGGGATTCTCCTCCAGCCCGACCCGCTCGACCAGCCAGAACAGACGCCCGAGGCCGACCGGCCGCCAGTCCTCCAGCCCCACCAATCGCGCTGCCAGCTCCGCCTCCGGTGAGTAAACCGGGAGCGGCGGCGCCAGCTCCCCGTCAGGCGGTTGAGAGGGACGGGAGGTATAGAACGCAGGGGCCAGACGGCCTTCATACCAGAGGTCCAGCAAGGCACAGGCACCCTCCCGAGTCAGCAACGGCTGATCCCGCTCCAGAAGCCCTTGAGGGACCTCCACCGGTGCCGGACGGCCATAGGTCTCCGCGTAGGTCCGGCTTCCCACCATCCAGGCCTGGAAAACGGCGGTCGTGGGACATGAGAGCCGATGGGTGTCCGCCAGCAGATCGAGCAGCAACGTCTCCAGGGCCTCCGAGCGGGGCAATGAGGGCAGCGCCTCCCGCCGCCAGAGGCGAAGGGCCGCCTGGGAGGGCCGTTCCCCGGGTTGAGCGGCCTCACCGGCCCGCCGAACCCAGGTCACATAATCCGGGCGGATCTGTCCGCTGTCCAGGGCGCGATCCGCCAGGCGGACCATCGCCTCCTCGAAATCCGGGACGATCCACTGCCCATCCAGGCGGGCCGCCTCCAGCAGGAGGCCTGCCAGGCAGATGGCCGTGGAATCCCACTCGCTGGTCACCCCGGAGGCCTCGAACCATTCGATATCCATCTCGGTCGGAAGCGGGATCTCCCATCCCAGACGTCGGGCGAAGGTGCCCAGGGTCGCCGGGATCCCCTGCTTGTAGCCCACGGGGAGCACCAGCACATCATCGATGTCCAGCAACAGCGCGACGGGCATGGACCTGCCTCAGGGTGCGAATTCCGGAGGGATTCTATCCCGGAAGACGGATGGATCACAAGGGGAGCAGGGGAGCCCACCTCGGGCGATCCCATTCCGGCGATCAGGCTATAATTGAAAGGGGTTGCGGAACGGGCCGGTGGCGGAACTGGCAGACGCGCGTGGCTTAGGACCACGTGGGGCAACCCGTGGGGGTTCGAGTCCCCCCCGGCCCATCATGGCATCACGCGAATGACTCGTGGAGCGCCTCGGAGAGGGGCGATCCGGTGGGTCGTCCTTTCAGCCTCCTGTATACACAGCCTCCAGGCGTTCCGCCAGGGCTTCCCAGCGATGATGAGCTTCTACATAGGCTCGCCCGGCAGCCCCCAGGGCCGCTCGCTCCCCCGGGCTGTCCAGCAACCGCAACACGGCGGCTGCGAAAGCTTCCCCGCCTTCCGCGATCACCAGATCCCGTCCAGGGACCGCGCTTAAGCCTCCCTGAACGGGCGGTGTGGCGACGACCGGCGTGCCCATCGCCAGCGCCTCCAGCACCTTGTTCTGGATCCCCACCGCATACCGCAAGGGGCACACGGCCAGCGTGGCCCGGGCCAGATACGGCCGGAGATCCGGAACCGTCCCTACGATCTCCACCCGGGGATCGCGAGCCGCCCGACGCAGCCACGCTGGGGGGTTCCGGCCGACGATCTGCACGCGGACCTCCGGGCGATGGGCCCAGATCCGTGGCATGATGTCGCGGATCAGATCCAGGGCCGCCGCAAGGTTGGCGTGATAGCTCATCTTCCCCGTGAAGATCAGCGTGGCCGGATCCCGGGGGACCGCCTGAGGGCGGAAGAACTCCAGGTCCACCCCGTTCGGAATGACCGCCAGGGAGGCCCGGCCATCCGGGGCCAGGGCACGCAACGCCGCCGCGTCCTCGGGGGAGGAGATCAGGATGCGGGGGAACCGCGATAGCCATCCCGCCTCGAACCGCCGCGTCCGTTCCAGCTCCAGACGGGCCAGATAACGGACCCGGGCGGTGGGAGCCAGGGCTTGCGCCTGAGCGAACAGGCGGGTGATGCTGTCCACCGCGTCGAAGACCAGACGCTCGGGAGGGACCTCTTGGGCGAAGAGCGCCCCGCGCAGATGCTCCACATGGATCACCTCCCAGCCCTCCCGAAGGCTCTGACGCAGGGCCTCCCGCAGGCCCGGATGATCCGCGTAACCGGCCTGCAACGGCTCCCCCCGCGCCCAGGCTCGCACGGCATTCCAGAGCGTGCGCCCTCGGGAGAGCGGGAAACCGCGCACATCGACCCCGAGCGATTTCAAGGCCTCCGACGCCGCCTCGCGATCCTCCGGAGGCTGAACCGCCAGCACCCGGATCCGATGACCTCGCCGGGCCAGGGCTTGCACGAACCCAAAGGGCCGGATCCGAATCGGCGAAGGCGGATACGGGAGCACCATCAGGATGCGCATCCTGCTCTTTCCTCCCGCTCACCTGTCATCGGAACTTTTATACAGCCGTCCGGTTAGAATCCCAGCACAAACGGGTTAGAAACACGCGCCAAGCTCCCAAACCGAGGCTTGGGCCAATCCCCGGGATATAAGGGCGTCGCCCGTTGCCGAAGGCTTACCGCCTTCTAACCCCCTCGATACAGCCTCCCAACCCCCCGCTTTTACAGTGAGGCCAGGGCGAAGGGCACGCCTTCGGCGCCCCATTCTTGTTCACGGGAGCGATCGATCGTGATGAATGAAACCGTTCCGCAGGTGCGTGGGATCCCGGTTCCCTCGAGGGTTGCCATGAAAATCCCGATGGCGCGTCCGCTGATCGACGAGGAAACCCGCCAGGCCGTCCTGGAGGTGCTGGAATCGGGGCGCTTGGCCCAGGGCCCCCGCGTGCTGGAGTTCGAGGAACGCTTCGCGGAGTGGAACGAGGTGCCTTTCGCCATCGCCGTGTCCAGCGGGACCGCGGCGTTGCTCCTCGCGCTGATGGCCCTCGGGGTCGGCCCGGGCGATGAGGTGATCACCACGCCCCTCACCTTCGCCGCCACCGCCAACGTGGTCCTGTTCGTAGGAGCCCGCCCGGTGTTCGCCGACATCGACCCGATGACGCTGAACCTGGATCCCGAGGCGGTGGAGCGACGGATCACCGCCCGCACCCGGGCCATCCTTCTGGTCCATCTGTATGGCAACCCGTGCGAAATGGAAGCGTTTCAGGAGCTGGCGGAGCGTTACGGCCTGGCCCTGATTGAGGATGCCGCCCATGCGCCCGGCGCGCTGTATCAGGGAAAGCCGGTGGGATCCTTCGGCATCGGATGCTTCTCGTTCTATGCCACCAAGAACATAACCACCGGGGAAGGCGGCATGATCACCACCGGCGATCCCCGCCTGGCCCGCCGTCTGCGGATGCTGCGGGATCACGGCCAATCCGCCAAATACGTCCACGAGATCCTCGGATTGAACTTCCGCATGACGGAGCTCCAGGCGGCCATCGGGATCGGCCAGCTGATCCATATCGACAGCTGGAACGCCCGACGTCGGGCTCTCGCCGCCATTTACGATGCTCGCCTTCGAGGGGTCGACAAGCTGGCCATCACCCCCCGGAGCACTCCCGTTTATCATCTCTACACCATCCGTGTCCCGGCCGGGCTCCGGGATGTGCTCCGCCAGCGCCTGGAGGAGGCCGGGATCGAGACCGGCGTCCATTACCCGATCCCCCTCTATCGTCAGCCGCTTTATCAGCGTCTGGGCTACAACGACTCCCTCCCGGTCGCGGAGCGCGCCACGCAGGAGGTGCTCTCCCTTCCCATCCATCCCGCCCTCCGCGAGGAGGAGATCCTGTATGTCATTGAGACCGTGAACACGTTGATGGACGAGCTGACAGGAGGTTGAGATGAAACCGGTGCGTGTGGGGGTGGTCGGAGTGGGCTCCATGGGGGAGCGGCACTGCCGGGTGCTGGGATCCCTGCGTGGGGTGGAACTGGTGGGCGTTTATGACCGCTGTGGTGAGCGGGCGCTGGAGGTCGCTGCCCGCTATGAGACCCGGGCGTTCGCCCGCCTGGAGGATCTGGCCGCCGCGGTGGAGGCTGCCACCATCGCCACCCCCACGCCCACCCATGCGGAGATCGCCCTGGAGCTGATCGAACGAGATGTGGCGGTCATGATCGAGAAACCCATGGCCACCTCCACCATCGAGGCCATGGCCATCTGCGAAGCCGCCCGCCGCCGTTGCGTCCCGGTCCAGGTCGGCCACATCGAGCGCTTCAACCCCGTCTACACCGAGCTTAAGGCCATCCTGGGCGCGATGCGACTGATCAGCCTGACCTTCCGGCGTCTGAGCCCCTACGCGGTCAGCAACCACGACGCCGATGTGATCCTGGATCTCATGGTCCACGACCTGGATTTGGCCATCGATCTGATCGGCGCCCCGCCGGCCCGCATCTACCCGGTGGGACGCCAGGTGTTCTCCGAAGCGGTGGACTACGCCATCCTGACCATGGAGTTCCCGGACGGGGAGCTGGCCACCCTCTTCGCCTCCCGGGTGACCGAGCAGAAAGTCCGCGCCATTGAGATCACCGCGGCCGAGGCTTACATCGAAGCCGATCTCCTGAACAAGGGGATCACGGTTTACCGCTACACGATCCCGATCTACACCAACGACAACCAGCCGGTGAAATACCGCCAGGAAGGGTGGATGGAACGGATCGGGATCCCCATGGCGGAGCCCCTGGCTCTGGAGCTCCAGCACTTCGTAGACTGCGTGCGAACCGGGAAGACGCCTCAGGTCTCCGCGCAGGATGGCCTGCGGGTCATCCAGCTGGCGGAACGGATCCGAACGCTTCTGTATCAGGGAGCGGCCGTGGCGCTCCGCTTTCCATCCCTCGCCGCCCCCGTCGGGGCGAATCCCCAGCTTTCGGAGGTCGAACGTTGAAGATCGTGTCCGTGGTGGGAGCCCGCCCCGAGTTCATCCAGGCCGCGCCGGTCAGCCGGGCCTTGCGGCAAGAACACCATGAGGTGCTGGTCCACACCGGCCAGCACTATGACGACCGCATGTCCCGCATCTTCTTCGAGGACCTGGATCTGCCACAGCCGGATTACAACCTGGGGGTGGGCTCCGGGCCTCACGGCCGCCAGACCGGCGAGATGATGGCCCGCCTGGAGGAGGTCCTGTTCCGGGAACAGCCGGACCTGGTCATCGTGCGGGGGGACACCAACTCCACCCTGGCCGGGGCTCTGGCGGCAGCGAAGCTGCACATCCCGCTGGCCCACATCGAGGCCGGCGAGCGCAGCTTCAACAAACGGATGCCGGAAGAGATCAACCGGCTGGTGGCCGACCGCCTGGCTGATCTCCACTTCTGCATCACCCGACGCGCGGTGCAGCATCTGGCCCGGGAGGGGATCACCGAAGGGGTTTTCTTCGTCGGGGATGTGATGCTGGATGCAGTGCGGATCTACCTGCCCCGCGCGCTGGAACGAGCGCCCGCCCTGCTGGAGCAGCTCGACCTTTCGCCCGGCGGATACTTGCTGGTCACCGTCCACCGGGCCGGCAACACCGACTCCCCTCACCGTCTCGCCGGGATCCTCTCCGCCCTGAACGCCATCCCGGAGCCCATCCTGTTCCCGGTTCATCCCCGAACCCGTCAGGCCCTGGAGCGCTATGGCCTGCAAGCAGCGGATCATGTCCGTCTGATCGAGCCGGTGGGCTACCTGGACATGCTCGCCCTGGAGGTCCACGCCCGGATGATCCTCACGGACTCCGGCGGGGTCCAGCGGGAGGCGTATTTCCTCGGCATCCCCTGCCTCACCCTGCGGGAGGAGACCGAGCTGATGGAGACCGTGGAAGTGGGATGGAACCTCCTGGTTGGGACGGATCCCCGCCGCATCGTAGAGGCATGGCGGTCCTTCCGGCCCCGCGGCCCCCGTCCGCCGCTGTTCGGGGATGGCCACGCAGCGGAGCGGATCGCCGCGGTGCTCCGCCAGAGCCCTCCGCGCTTCGGCCAGCACTACCGCCGGCCGGATCAAATACGGCTGCGGCCGCTCGAGGAACGAGAACTTTCCCTGATCCCTTCCCCGGGTTGGGGATCCGGCTGAAGCGCCCCAGGGATCCAGGGATGGCCAGGGACATCGTGGAAAGGTTCCCAAGCAGGGAAAGGAGTCAGCCATGAACGGAGCCGCGCTTCTGGTGGAAAGCCTGCAGCAACAGGGCGTCTCGGTGATCTTCGGTCTGCCGGGCGATGAAGTCGCGTTCTTCGAGGCGCTCCGGGGCAGCCCCATCCGGTTCATCACCGTGCGCCATGAACAGGCTGCCGCCTTCATGGCGGATGCCTACGGCCGGCTGACCGGGCGCCCAGGGGTCTGTTTCTCCACCCTGGGGCCTGGGGCCACCAACCTGGCCACCGGCCTGGCCAACGCCTTGCTGGACCGCTCCCCCGTGGTGGCCCTTTCCGATCAGGTCCCCACGGACCAGATGCGACCTGGAGTTCATCAGTATATCGACCTTGTGTCCATGTTCGGGCCGATCACCAAATGGAGCGCTGTGATCCGCGACCCGGAGCTCATCCCCCCCACCCTGGAATACGCCTTCCGGGTTGCCCGGGCGGAACGGCCCGGACCGGTGCACCTCACCCTTCCGGTGAACGTGCTGGAGCGGGAGTGCTTCCTGTTCCAACTGGGCAGCGAGCTTCCGGAGCGTCCGCTCTCCCGGGGCGGTCGCCCGGACCCCCGGGCGCTGCAACAGATGGCCGCGTGGCTTCGCGAGGCCCGGGCCCCGGTCCTGCTCGTGGGCAATCTCCCTCTGCGCGCAGGGTTTCTGGAGGCCCTGCGCCGTTTCATCGAAGCCTACCAGATCCCAACCCTGACCACTTATATGGGCAAGGGAGCCCTGCCCGAGGACCATCCCCTCTGTCTGGGGGTGATCAGCCGTCACGCCCGGGGGGAGCTCGTGGGCCTGTTCACTGCATGTGATCTCATCCTCACCATCGGCTACGACGAGGTGGAGGGTGTCAAGCCCAGCCTGTGGATGGTCGGGAACCACAAGCGCGTGGTCTGCATGGACAGCGTGATGGAGGGGGAGAGCCCGCTGCTCTCCGCCGACCTCACCCTCGCCGGGGATGTGGCGGCGATCCTGGAAGAGCTGACGGCCCTCGCCCCGGCCGACCGCCAGCCCTGGCTGGAGGTGACCGCCGTGCGGGAAGCGATGCAACGGCCCCTGCAACGGCCGCTGGCGGAAACCGCGCCGCTCTCCCCTGCTGCGATCACCCGGACGCTGTCCCGTATGCTTCCGGATCGCGGTGTGATCACCGTGGACGTCGGGCTCAACAAGTATGCCATGGGCCTGACCTATCGCATCCGGGGAAGCCAGCGGATCCTCTTCTCCAACGGGCTTTCCGCGATGGGGTTCGCGCTCCCCGCCGCCCTGGGCGCTCGCCTGGCCTGCCCCGAGGAGCCCATCGTGGCGGTCAGCGGCGACGGCGGGTTCCTGATGAACGTCCAGGAGCTGGAAACCAGCGCCCGCCACGGGCTCCCGGTGATCGCCCTGGTGCTGCGGGACAACGCCCTGGGGTTGATCCACCGGATGCAGATGGCGCGCTTCGGAGATGCCGTGGGCACCACGCTGGGGAACCCGGACCTGCCGACCCTGGCCGCCGCCTTTGGTGCGAGGGGCATCACCGTGGACAGCGTGGACATCCTGGCGGACGTCCTGATCGAAGCCCTCTCCTCCCACCAGACATGGGTAGTCGACGTTCCAACTTCCTATGAGGGATGGCTCCAATGAAGAAACGTCCGAAGCGCATCCTGTTGCTGGGCGCAGGGGGACCACCGGGGATCAACGTGATCCGCTCCTGGCGGGAAGCCCCTGAGCCCTTTTACATCGTGGGAACCGATATGAACCCCTTCCATCTGGAATGGGTGCCCGCCGACCGGGTCTATCTGGTCCCACCGGTCGATCACCCGGATTACCTGGATGCGATCGCGGAGATCGTCGAGCGCGAGGAGATCGACCTGATCCACGCCCAGCCCGACGTGGAGGTCCGCGCCCTCTCGGAGAACCGAGAGCGGTTCCCGGCCCGCGTGTTCCTTCCGCGGAAGGAGACCGTCCGGCTGCTGCAGGACAAACAGGCTTCGGCGGAGCGCTGGCGTCAGGCCGGGATCCACACGTTCCCCACGGTGCCGGTGGAAACCCCGGAGGATCTGGAGCGGGCGGTGGAGATCATCGGGCTCCCCCTCTGGTTGCGCGCCCGAGAGGGGGCAGGGGCGCGGGGCGCCACCCTGGTGGAGCGCATCGAGACCGGCATCCACTGGATCGCCTACTGGCGATCCCGGGGCGTGCGCTGGGAGTTCATCGCCCAGCCCTACTTCTCCGGCCGGGAGTTCGCCTGGCAATCCCTCTGGAAGGACGGGCGGCTCATCGTCTCCCAGGGACGACAGCGGATCGAATACATCTACCCCCACCTGGCGCCCTCCGGCCGCACGGGGACCAGCGCGGTGACGGTGACCGTGCATGACGAGCGGGTCAACGAGGTCGCCACGCGATGTGTGCTGGCGGTGGATCCGCAGGCGACCGGCGTCTTCAGCGTGGACCTGATGGAAGACGAGCGGGGCAACCTGTTCCCCACCGAGATCAACGCCGGCCGCTTCTTCACCACCACGTATTTCTACACGCGGGCGGGTTGCAACATGCCCTACTACATGATCCGGCTGGCCTTCGACGAGCCCATCCCGGAGCTCCCCCCCTATAACGCCCTGCCGGCCGGCCTTTACTGGATCCGCCACATCGACTGCCCCGCCGTCCTGGTCCCCCACGGCGCCCTGCGCGTGCAACGGGAGCCCGGCCTGACCCGATGCGACGGCGCAGGTTTCCTTCAGGCCATCGAGGCGATGTGGCGCGCCCCCGCATCGCGATGAGCGGATGGGATGCGGGAGGAAGACCCTCTCGGAAGGAGCGAAACACGATGGAGCGTGCAGAGGTTGAGAGACACTTACAGGCGTTGCGGATGGAGATCGCCCATCTGATCCGGAACGGGGAAGATGAGGAAGGGCTCCGTCTTCGCGCGCTGCTGGCGGAGCTGGAGCGCTGGGAGGCGATCCGGTTGAACGGCGGCGCTGCCCCTCGCGGGATCCGGAGCCCGTTGTCCGAACAGACCCCCTGAGACCGGCACGGGAGGGATGCACCTTGCCTGGCGAGATCCGATATACCCTGATCATCCCCTGCTACAACGAGGCGGAGACCATCCCCCACCTCCGGGAGGCCCTCCGGCCGGTGATCGAGCAGCTGAAGGGCGACGGCGGGGTGGAGGTGCTCTTCGTGGACGACGGGAGCACCGATGGCACCGGGGATCTCCTGCGAGCGATCTTCGCGGGCTGGCCCTTCGTGCGGATCCTGAGCCATCCCCACAACCGGGGCCTGGGGGCTGCCTTGCGGACCGGATTCCAGGCGGCCCGGGGGGAGATCGTGATCACGACCGACAGCGATGGGACCTATCCCTTCGAAGAGATCCTCACGCTGCTGCGGCATCTACGGGAGAACGTGGATCTGGTGACCGCCTCGCCGTATGCCCCCGGCGGAGGGATCGAGGGCGTGCCCCCCTGGCGCCAGCTGTTCAGCTTCGGCGCTTCGTTCCTCTACCGGATGATCCTGCGCTCTCCGGTGCGCACCTACACCGCCCTCTTCCGCGCCTACCGCCGCCGCGTCCTGGAGGCGATCTCCATTGAGACAGACGGCTATGTTGCGGTGGCGGAGATCATGGCCAAGGCCATCCGACGGGGGTTCCGCGTGGCGGAATATCCGACCACCCTGCGGGTTCGCCGCTTCGGGCGTTCGAAAATGAAGATCCTGCGCACCATCCTGGCCCACCTCCGCTTGATGGCCCGCCTGGTCCTCCCGGTGAGGACTGCGCCCTCCCTTCCCACCGGTCCTCTCCAGATGGCGGACAAAGAATCCGGAGGTCTTCGATGAGGGGAGCGCTGGGATATCTGCTGGTCAGCATTGTGTGCGCCGTCATCGGTCAGCTCCTGCTGAAACAGGGCATGCGGGAGATGGGGCCCGTGACCCTGAGCCCGTCCGGGCTCCCGGCGCTGATCCTCCGCCTGGCCACCAACCCCTGGGTGGTGGTGGGGATGAGCCTGTATCTGGGAGGAAGCCTGTTCTGGCTGACCGCGCTGTCGCGGATCGAGCTGAGCCTGGCTTACCCTTTCGCAGGGCTCAACTACGTGCTGATCGTCATCGCCTCGTATCTGCTGTTCGGGGAATCCCTGAACCCCATGCGAGTGATCGGCGTGCTGCTCATCGCCCTGGGGGTCAGCCTGGTGGCGCGCAGCGCGTGAGGGCGATCTTCAGATAACCCGGCCCGGAGGGAAAATGCGCATCGCGGTGATCGGAGGCGGGATCGTGGGAGTGAGCCTGGCCTACTTCCTGAGCCGGGCCGGGCATCGGGTGGTCCTGTATGAAGCCAGCGACCAGCCCGGCGGCCTGGCCGGGACCATCCGGCTGGGCGATGTGGAGGTGGATCGCTTTTATCACACGATCCTCTCCAGCGACACCCATATGCAGGCGCTGGCAGCGGAGCTCGGGATCGCCGACCGGCTGCGGTTCCGCCCCACCGGATCCGCTTTCTTCCACGAGGGCCGGCTCTATCCGATGACGACCCTGCGGGATTTCATGGCTTTCCCTCTCCTGCGGACGGCGGATCGGATCCGCCTGGGGCTGACGATCCTCGCGGCCTACCTTCACCGGGATTGGCGCCGTCTGGAGGAGATCAGCGTGGAGGAGTGGCTGGTCCGCTGGGGCGGCCGGCGGGCGTTTCACCATCTCTGGCGGCCGATGCTGCGCGCCAAGTTCGACGGGCGCTTTGAGGATCTCCCCGCCACCTACATCTGGGCCCGCCTGATCCGCACCCGCTCCACCCGCCGGGGGGTCTCCCAGTGGGAGATGGCCGGCTACCTGGTCGGCGGCCACATGACCATGATCCGGGCGATGATCCGGGCGATCGAGGCCGCCGGCGGAGAGATCCGCCTTCGAACCCCCGTGCGGGAAGTGCGGGTGGAGGAGAACCGAGTCCGTGGCGTCCGGATCGATGGGGTGGTGGAGCCTTTCGAGGCCGCCGCGATCACGCTACATCCTCCCCTCGTCCCTCCCCTCCTCCCGGACGTTCAGGGATCGTGGGTGGAAGATCTGCGCGCCTGGCGCTACCTGGGGGTGATCTGCGTGCTCCTGGCCCTGGACCGCCCCCTGACGGATTACTGGACGGTTTACATCACTGATGAGTCCGTGCCCTTCACAGGGGTGATCGAAACCACGCATTACATCGATCCGGGGGATGTAGGGGGCCATCACCTGGTCTACCTGCCCAAGTATGTGGCCTGGGATTCCCCGTGGCTGCAGCGGAGCGACTCCGAGATCCTGGAGGCATGGCTGGAGCATCTCCAACGAATGTTCCCCTCGTTCCATCCGAGCTGGGTGCGCCACGCCCGGGTCCATCGGGAACGCTACGTGGAGCCCCTCTTCCACCGGGGCCAGTGGCGGCGGATCCCCCCTCTCGTCACCCCGGTGGAGGGGCTCTTCCTGGTCAACCTGACCCAGATCTACCCGGCTCTGACCAACGGGGAATCCCTCACCCGACACGCACGCCGCTCGGCCGAGGAGATCACGCGACATCTGGAGGGGGGATCCCTGTAAGCGGCTCTGCCCGGAAATCGAGAATGAGACAAGGGGAGCTTGAGGATGCGTCCGGATGTCTTGCCTTCCGAACTGATCCGCGTGAGATCGTGGGAAGAAGCCCGGGAGCTGGAATGGATGGGGCTGCGGGCCGGCCTGGTCCTGGCTGACAGCTTCGCCCTGCTGCTGGCCTTCTTCTGCTCCTACTGGATCCGCTTTGAGACCCGGCTGCCCATCTTCTATCAGCCAGAGAGCCCGCCGGTTCGGTATTACGGCCTGCTGATGGCTGCCCTGATCCCTGTGTGGCTGCTGATCTTCGCCGCTCACCGCCTTTACGCGCCCGATCATCTTTTCCATGGAACATCGGAATACATGCGGGTGATCCAGGCGGCCAGCGTGGGGATGATGGCGGCCATCGTCGCCAGCTTTATGGAGCCCGCCCTGGTGATCGCGCGGGGCTGGCTGCTGCTTTCCTGGATCCTCTCCATCGCCCTGGTGGGATGGGAACGTTTTCTGGCCCGGCGGGTTGTCTACGCCCTGCGGGCTCGAGGCCGGCTCCAGGTCCCCGCGCTGATCATCGGAGCGGACGAAGAGGGGCGCATGGTCGCCGAGCAGCTTCGATCGTCCCCGATCTCCGGGATGAACCTGATCGGCGTCCTCGATCCCCACCTCCCACGCGGGAAGGAGGTGCTGCCCGGCCTGCCGGTGCTGGGCACACCGGCGGATCTCCCCCGTCTCGTGGAGCAGCTGGGGATCCGGGAGGTCATTGTCTCCGCCAGCGCGCTACCCCGGGAGGCGCTGGTGGAGCTGTTCCGCACCTTCGCCTTCCATCCCCAGGTCAACCTGCGCCTTTCCTCGGGCCTCTATGAGCTCCTGGCTACGGGAACCGAGGTGCGGGAGGTGATGGGCGTTCCCTTGCTCTACTGGCGACGGCTCCGGCTCTCACCCCTGGAACAGATCCTGAAAGCGGTGATGGACTACACCCTGGCCGCTGGGGCGTTGATCCTCCTCGCTCCCCTGATGCTCCTGATCGCCCTGGCCATCCGGCTGGATTCCCCCGGCCCGGTGTTCTATCGGCGGCGCGTGGTGGGGCTGGGCGGGAAGCTCTTCGACGCCTTTAAGTTCCGCACCATGGTGGTGAACGCGGAAGCCCTCCTGGAGCAGAACCCGGAGTTAAAGGAAGCTTTCCGGCAAAACTACAAGCTGCGGGACGATCCGCGGGTGACGCGGGTGGGGCGGATCCTGCGCCGATGGAGCCTGGATGAGCTGCCCCAGCTCTTCAACGTGCTGCGGGGGGAGATGAGCCTGGTGGGCCCCCGGATGCTGACGCCGGAGGAGATCTCCCGCTATGGGCGCTGGGCGCTGAACCTGCTGACCGTCAAGCCCGGTATCACCGGGCTGTGGCAGGTGTCGGGACGGGCGGATTTGCCTTACAGCGAGCGGGTGCGCCTGGACCTCTTCTACATCCGCAACTACAGCCTGTGGCTGGATCTGGCCATCCTGGCCCAGACCATCCCGGCTGTGATCCGGAAACGGGGGGCCTATTGAGCGGGTCTGTCGAACGAGGCCCCTTCGGTTTCAGGACGGCGTCCGTCATTCCGATGTTTCGGGCAAAGATGGGGATGCCCCCGGCGCCGAAGGGATGCGGGGGGCGACGACCTCCCCGCGCCGGGCCTCATAGAGCCCCACCCCCAGCTTCTGCGCCATCGCCTCCGCCCCCGCATAGATCGCCAACCCGAAGACCGCCGGGATCACCGGCTCCGGGAACCCCTCCCGCAGCAACCAGCTCCGGAACGCGGCATCCTGGATCCGCTCCAGCACCTGCTCGAACGGGTGAGGACCCCACACCCGCCCCTTCACCCTCACAACCCATGTCATCCAGCGGCCCTCTGTCTCCTCTATCTCCAGAACCAGATCCACTTCTCCTTCGAGCGGCACCATTGCGATTCGCTGCACCTGGAGGCCTTTCGAAGCCAGGAACCGGGGCATCAGATCCGCGGCCATGTTCTCATGATCCAGCCCCCAGCGCTGCTCCATACGGATCACGCTTCGCCGCAGCTCCCGTATCTCATCCCTGAGCTCCGCGATCTGGCGGCTGTTCTCCCGAACCTGTTGAGGAAATGCCGCGGTTGGCCCCTCTGCCATCTTTGCTTGCTCCCTCCACGCGGCAACCCGCTGGCTATTCTCTTGAATTGCCTCCGAATGCGGCGGAACTCCTTATGGGATCTCCAGGCGCTCCACGCGCTCCGGGAGGGCGAGGAGCTCATCGATGAGCAGCTTGCGGCGCACCTCCTCCCGAAACGCCGGATCCCGATCCAGGAGCTCCAAAAACTTCATGCGAAACTCAGGATCTCGAAGCAACGCTTCGATCATCTGAGGGGTCATCCTCTGCTCTCCGAATCTTCCACCGCACTGCTTTCAGCAGGCAGAATAACGCCAGTGCTTCCGATTGTCGATAGATGTCAACGCTTGTTGTCGCAATCCAAACCGCTCGCCTCCCCGCTGATCCTTGAACTGCAAACCCTCCGCCGGACGTCCGGGGATGGGACGAGACAGCGAGATGTTCGACAAAAAGACCTGTCCTGTTTAGAATGGCGCTGGACTCCTGACAGGGCATGAGGAGGGATCTGCGTCCATGGCGATCCGGTGTCGGAAGTGCGGCCGCGAGGCGGCCATCATGATGCGCCAGCATCGGCTGGCCCTCTGCGAGGAACATTACCTGGATTGGTTCGTGGAACAGACCGAGCGCACCATCCGGATGTTCCGGATGTTCGACCGCTCGGAGCGCGTGCTGGTGGCGGTCTCAGGGGGCAAGGACTCCCTGAGCCTGTGGGATGTGCTGCTGCGCCTGGGCTACCAGGCCGACGGCCTTTACATCGGCCTGGGCATCGACGGCGGCATCCGCTACTCCGATCAATCCTATGAGAAGTGCCGCCGCTTTGTGACCGAGCGCTGGCCCGGCGCCCGCCTGATCGTGGTGGATGTGAAAGAGGTCTACGGGGAGACCATCCCGGAGGTCGCCGCCCGGACCCTGCGCGGCCGGGACAAGCCGTGCGCGGTCTGCGGGCTGATCAAGCGCTACATCATGAACCGCGTAGCCTACGACGGGGGCTACGCCGCCCTGGCCACCGGCCACAACCTGGACGATGAGGTGGCGGTGTTGTTCGGCAACGTGATGAACTGGCAGGTCGGCTACCTGGCCCGCCAGGGCCCGGTGCTGCCCGCCTCCCGCCCCGGCTTCGCCCGCAAGGTGAAACCGTTCTGCCGCTTCTACGAGCGGGAGACCGCCGCCTACGCGCTGCTGCGGGGCATCGACTACATCTACGACGAATGCCCCTACGCCGAGGGCTCCACGAGCATCGCCTACAAAGAGTGGCTGGCGAAGCTGGAGGAGGAGCGCCCCGGCACGAAGCTCCGCTTCTACCTGGGCTTCCTCAAGGCCCGGGAGGAGGGGCAGATCCGCTTCGCGACCGACGAGGCGGAGCTGCACGCCTGTGAGAAGTGCGGGCAGCCGACCTCCGCGCCCGGGATCTGCGCCTTCTGCCGGCTCTGGGAAAAGCGGCGGCCCGCCCGCGCCGTCGCCGCCCCCGTCCTGTCCACGGAGGGCTGAAGGATGCGCATCGTCTCCCTGCTTCCCGGAGCCACCGAGCTGGTCTGCGCCCTGGGGCTGGCGGAGCACCTGGTCGGGGTCTCCCACGAATGCGATTTTCCCCCGGAGGTGGTGGCCGGTCTTCCCCGCCTCACCCGCAGCACGCTGCCGGAGGGGCTGTCCGACCCTGCCGCCATCGACGCGGCGGTCCGGGAGAAGGCCCGGCGGGGCGAGCCCCTCTACGTCATCGATGAAGCCCAGCTGGCCGCGCTGGAGCCCGACCTGATCCTCACCCAGGCCCTGTGTGAAGTCTGCGCCGTCCCCATGGGCCAGGCTCTCCGGGCCTCCGGTCGGCTCCGCCGGCCGCCCCGGGTGATCGCCGTCAACACCTACCGCCTGACGGATCTGTTTGCGTGCCTGCAACAGATCGCCGAGGCCGCCGGGGTGCCCGAGCGCGCGGAGGATCTCCTCCGGGCGTGGCGGCGCCGGCTGGCCCGCGTGGCGGACGCCGTGGCCGGCGCCCCCCGACCGCGCCTTCTGCTCCTCGAATGGCTGGATCCTCCCTTCTGTTGCGGCCACTGGGTCCCCGAGATGGTGGAGATCGCCGGGGGGCAGGAGGTCCTGGGGCGCCCGGGGGAGCCCTCCCGCCGCATCCGATGGGAGGAAGTCCTCGCGGCCGCGCCGGACGTCATCGGCCTGATCCCATGCGGGTATCGCCTGGCCGACGCGGTTGAATCCTATCCCCTCCTCACCCGCCTGTCCTTCTGGCCGCAGATCCCGGCGGTGCGCAACGGGCAGGTCTATGCCCTCGAGGCCTCGGCCTACTTCAGCCGCCCGGGCCCTCGCACCATCGATGGGATCGAGCTCCTAACTGCCCTCCTCCATCCGGATCGCTTTCACACGCCGCTTCGGGAGCGGGCCGTGCAGCCGCTGGAGACCGCCGGGGTCTTCCCGGGATGAGCCGTCGGGCCGCCCCCTCTTCCCGCGCAACGATACGGCCCAGGCTTGCCGGATGGATCCGCATGAGGAAAATTTCCCCTGGATCCTTCCCGCTGCGAGTGAGGAGATCGCCGGATGGAAGAGCCCCGGACGCCGCGCCTGCGGGATCCGCTGATCGTGCTCGCCGCCCTCGCCATGGCCTTGATCTGGGGGGTTAACGCGATGACCAACCGGGATCCCCTCTGGTTCTGGCCCTGGTTGAACGCCCAGGCTGCCGAGATCCGGATCACCACAGGCGGCCGCGAGGTGGTGTTCGTCCCCGGAACCCCGGGATACGACCGGTTGAACGCCGCCCTGAACCGGGCGCTCTCGGGCTTCAATCTCGAAGGGTATGAGCCCCAAATCGGCCTCTCCGAAGCCACCCTGGCCGAGTATCGCCACGGACCACAGTCTCTGGTCCTTTGGGTTCGCTATGACCCGCCGGTTCAGATCCACACCGCCTTTTTCTTCCCCCGCACCGACCTGCTGATCATTCCGCTGCAGGGGCCCCACGCCGAGCTACGGCCCGTGTTCGGGGCCCTGCACGGCGTGATCCGCCTGGGCGCCCTGCGGCTACGGGATCGCCGGATGCTGGAGGAAGCCGTTCGGGAGGTGCTCCCGTGAACCGACCCCTGATCGCTCCGTCCGAGCTGGAGACGCTGACCGCCCGCTTCGGCCCTCAGCCCCATCACCACGCCGAGGTGATCGGCGACGGCTGGTGGGATGAAGTGCGTCGCAACCTGGATCGGCGACGCGGGGAGGTGCTCCTGGTGATCCAGCGCCCGGGAGGCGAGATCCTGGTCCACACCAAAGCGTTCTACCCTCCGGAAGCCTATCGCCTCCCCACCGGTGGCATCGGCTGGGGGGAGACCGCCTGGGAGGCGCTGCATCGGGAGATGGCCGAGGAGACCGGCCTGCCGGTGCAGGCCGCCGAATGGTGGGGGCTCATCACCTACACCCTGTATCCCTCCGCAGACCGCCGGGACCTGGGGACGCCCTTCGTCTCTTTTGTGTTCTACGTTCGCACGGAGGGGGAGCCCCGACCCGCCGACCTCGGGGAGCAGATCGCCGCCTTCCGCTGGGTCCCACCGGAAACCCTCCCTGAGATCGCGCGGCGCCTGGAATCCCTGGACCTGCCGTGGCGCGGCTGGGGAGTCTTCCGGGCGGTGGGCCATCGCTTTGTGTGGGAACATCACCGGGAACGCCTGACATCCGCCCGCGCGAACCCTTCGCAAAAAGGATGACGCTTGAAATCCCTTTCAGGAGACCCCCTTGACCGATCATGGGCTTTCCGGGAAGAAGTTCATCGCCATCGCCGGGAACATCGGGGTGGGGAAGTCGGCCCTGACCGAGCGGCTGGCCCGGGCGCTGGGGTGGGAGCCTTTCTTCGAGGCGGTGGACGATAACCCTTACCTCGCCGATTTCTATCAGGACATGGCCCGCTGGGGCTTCCATTCCCAGATTTTCTTCCTGAGCCGCCGGCTCCGGCACCACGTGCTGCTGCTCCAGCGTCCCCACTCGGTGATCCAGGACCGCACAATCTATGAAGACGCCGAGGTCTTCGCCAGAAACCTCTATGAGCAGGGGGATCTGAGCGAACGGGACTGGCGGGTCTACCGGGAGCTCTACGAGACCCTGCTCATGTTCCTCCCGCCGCCGGATCTGGTGATCTACCTGCGGGCCTCCGTCCCCACGCTACAACACCGCATCGCGCTGCGCGGGCGAGCCTTCGAGCGGGAGATCCCCCCGGAATACCTGGAGCGCCTGAACCGGCTCTATGAGGACTGGATCCGACGGTTCGATCTCTGCCCTGTGCTCACCATCCCGGCGGACCGCCTGGATTTCGTGCAGCATCCCCGTCACCTCCGCCTGATCGTGGAGAAAGTGATCGAGAAGCTCCAGGGGAAGGAAGAGGTCACGTTCGAGGAGGAGCTGGCGGATCCGGGGCTCTGAGGCCCGCCCGGCTGGGGGCGAGGATTTGGGAGAGCCCCCCGGTTCGAGGTAAGATCGGCGGGAGGACCCAGAGCCCGTCGCAAGCTCCGAGGAGGCGAGGACGATGCCCTACGCCCTGCATCCCATCGCCGAAGGGGTCACGGCCATCGATCTCCATTTCCACGGCCGTCCGCAGGTCATCGCGGCCTATTTGATCTACGACGGCCGGGAGGCCGCCCTGGTGGAGACCGGGCCGACCTCCAGCGCGGAGCACCTGCTGGAGGGGATCCAGGCGGCCGGCGTGCCCCTGGAGGCCCTGCGCCACCTGATCGTCACCCACATCCACCTGGACCACGCGGGGGCATCCGGGTTCCTGGCCCAGCGCCTGCCCGGGGCGAAGATCTACGTTCATCCGGTGGGCGCCCCCCATCTGATCGATCCCTCCCGGCTGATCGCCAGCGCCGCCCGGATCTACGGGGACATGCTGGAGCCGCTGTGGGGGAAGGTGATCCCTGTTCCCGCCGACCGCGTGCAGGTCGTTCCGGATGGGGAACGCCTGCGCGTGGCCGGCCACACCCTGGTGGCCTTCGAGACCCCCGGCCACGCCCGCCACCATCACGCCTTCCTCGACGAGACCACCGGTCTTCTCTTCACCGGGGACATCGCAGGGGTGCGCCTGCCCGGCGTGCGCTACGTCCGCCCGCCCACCCCGCCACCGGAGCTGGACCTGGAGGCCTGGTCGGCCAGCATCGCCCGGCTGCGCGCCCTGAAGGCCCAGGCCCTGTGCCTGACCCACTTCGGGGCTTTCCGGGAGGACATCGAGTGGCACTGGGAGGACCTGGAGCGCCGGCTGTGGGACTGGGGGCGGTGGATCCGGGAGATGATGGAGGAGAACCGGACGGAGTCCGAGATCCTGGAGGCGCTGCGAACCCGAGCGGACGCCGAGCTGCAAGCCGCCGGTGCCGACCCGGCGTTCTACGATGTGGCCGTGAGCTACGAGAGCGTGGTCGCCGGATACCTGCGCTACTGGCGGAAGCGCGCCGAAGCCCTGGCCCAGCGGGCCGAAGGCTGAACCGGTCGGCCCGGGGGGAGCGCGAAGCCAGACAACGGAGCGCCCACGGCATGATCGAGCTCATCCCCTGCCCGGCTTGCGGCCGGGAGATCTTCGCGGAGGAGGGCGTTTGCCCCCACTGTGGGGCCGCTTTCTGCCCGGCGTGCCGATCCCCCATGCCGGAGGATGCGGATCGCTGCCCCGCTTGTGGAACGGTCTGGGCCTGGTTCTGCAGCCACTGTGACGCGCCCGTCCCGCCGGAAGCGGAGACCTGTCCGTCGTGCGGCGCGCCCCTGCGGCCCCGGCCTTGCGGCCGCTGCGGGACGATGGTGCCGCCCGACGAGCCGTGCCCGGGCTGCGGCGCCGAGCCCTGCCCCGATTGCGGCGCGTGGGTGCCGGCGGACGCCTCCGCGTGCCCGGCGTGCGGGTTGCCCCTGGGGGAGATGTGCGCGCAGTGCGGGGCTGCGTTGCCGGAGGGCGCGACCCGCTGCCCGGCCTGCGGCGCGCCGGCCGGGGAGCCCACCTGCCCGCGCTGCGGCCAGCCCGTGGCGCCGGAGTCGGGTCTGTGCCCCGCGTGCGGCGCGATCTGGTGCCCGATGTGCGGGGAGCCCGGACCCGAAGAGCCCCTCACGGCGGAGACGCGATGCCGATGGTGCGGCTTCGAGCTGGCCTTCGCCTGCCCGGGTTGCGGGGCCGTTCTGCTGAGCACGGCGTCGGAATGCCCGGACTGTGGGCGGGTTTTCCCCCGGCGTTGCCCGTCCTGCGAGAAGCCCCTCTTCGGCGCGCCGGAGCGCTGTCCATCGTGCGGAGCCCCGATCCCCGCGCCTCCTCCCGTGGAGGACCATCCGGCTTCCCTCCGCCCTTCTGAAACCGCCGCCCTGACGGTTTGCCCCAACTGCCGGACGCTCTTTCGCCCATCGGAGGGGCCGTGCCCGTCCTGCGGCCAGTGGCTCTGCCCCCGGTGCCGTGCCCGGCTCTGGCCGGATGAGCTCATCTGCCCGCGGTGCGGGGCGGAAACCGGCGCGCGCTGCCCCGATTGCCAGGCGATCATCCCCCTCGGAGCTTCCGCGTGTCCGATCTGCGGGGCCGAGCTCGCCTTCGTCTGCCCGCGCTGCAACGCCCGTGTCTCCGAAAGGACCGAACGTTGCCCCTCCTGCGGCCTGGACCTTTCGGGACGCTGCCCCCGTTGCGGGGTGGAGCTCCCGGAAGAGGCCGACGCCTGCCCGGCCTGCGGGCAGGCCCTGTGCCCGGAATGCGGATCGGCGGTGGCCGAGGACGCCCGCGCCTGTCCGGTCTGCGGGGCCGCCTTCACGTATGTGTGCGAAACCTGTGGGGCGGAGCTGGAACCGGAAGCGACCCGCTGCCCGCGTTGTGGACATCCGGTGTAGCCGCAGGCCGGAGCCCCATGTCCCGGATCGACTGGATGATCCGGCACGATCTCACCCCGGAGGCCCGGGATCCTCGATCCTCCACACCGTCCCGACCGGGAACGCGGGGTCCCGGGAGGCGATGACCACCGCCTGATTCCCCCGGGGCTCAAAGACCGCAAGGGCCGGTCGGCCGGCGCAGGCGCGGGCCAGGGCGGTGAACAGCCAGAGGGGCAGCTTCCCGTTCAGGATGAGGAGCCCTTCCTCCGGGATCGAGGGCAACAACAGGCCCTCTGTTTCCTCCCGCTCCACATAGGGATGGCGGAGGGCAGCCCGGAGCCGCCATCCCCCGGGCGCGCGCTCGACCGTGAACGCCAGCGGAGATGAACGGTCCGCTGTCCGTTCCTCGCCCTCCGTCGCCCATCGGAAGCGCGGGGGTTCCACCCAGCCCAGCCGGACGTCGAACTGGAAGAACGGGGCCGGGAGGGCGTGGACGGCGAGGGCTGCGTAGAGCCAGGCGGGGCCGCGGCCGTAAAGGGCCAGGGGCTTGCCCTCGGGGAGGAAATCCAGCATCCGGGGCAGATCCTCCGGGGCCCAGCGCGGGGCCTCCCCTTCCCGACGGACCTCCAGCATGCGGGCCAGCTCGTCCAGGTCGATCACCCAGTCGACGTCGGGGGCCATCGCCAGATGATAGCGGCGCAGCTCCTCCGGGTCGTAGCGGAAGAGGGCCGCGATCCGCTCGGCCAGCGCCTCGAAGACCGGCCCCTCCGCCATGCGACCCCGCTCCAGGCCGGTGATCACCCCGCGCAACACCGGTGTCTCCTCCAGGATCTCCGAGGAGCCTTCCAGGCGGGAATCCAGATCCGCGATCAAATGCAGGCCGTAACGCCGGACGCGCTCCTGCCAGACCGGGCGGGCCGCGGGATCCCGGATGAGGAGGATCGCGTGGGTGACCACGCCCAGGATCCGCTCTTGCTCCGGGGTCGGCATCCCCCCCACATCCACCAGCAGCGGCAGGTGGCGACGCCGGATGTCCTGGACGATCCGATCCACCCAGCGTTCATCGAAGGCCCCCTTGATCCGGAGCTGCCGGGCCAGCCGGGGCTCCGCCTCGTGAAACCAATCCCCCTCCCCATCCGGCGCCGCCCGCAACACATAATGGGCCACGCCACGCTTCCGCAAGGATTGTGATAGACTATATGTTAGAACGGATTTACCAGAGTTCGGCGGCCCTCCGATCAGCACAGCGGGGAACAGCTCCATCGGGATCCTCCGTATCCCGGGAGATTCGGTCTGCGGGAGGTGGGCCATGGAACACAGACCGGCCAGCACGATGATCGCCACGCTGGGTGGGCAGCCGCAGGTGATCACCTTTGCCCTGGACGCCTTGCTGAGCCGCGGCGAGCAGATCGTTGAGGTGGTGGTGTTGCACCTCGCTCCCCAGGATCCCCGAACCCGTCACGCCCTGGAACGCCTGGATCGCGAGTTCCCCAACGGCTTCTACGCCCATGCCCGCCGCCCCATCCGCCTGCGTCGGGTCATGCTGAAGGATCTCCGGGGCCCCATGCCGGATATCACCGATGAGCACGCCGCCGATGTGGTCCGGATGCAGATGATGGAGATCCTTCAAGCGGAGAAGGCGCAGGGCCGTCCCCTCCATGTCGTGCTGGCGGGGGGACGACGCCTGCTCGCCCTGATGCTCTTCCTCACCGCGGTGGTGCATCTGGATTACGCGGACCGGGTGTGGCACCTGTATACCCCTCGCGCCTTCCTGGAGGTGGCGCGGGACGGCCAACGGATGCACGCGCGGCCTGAGGATGGCGTGCGCCTGATCGAGGTGCCCTTCCCCCGCTGGGGGGCGGACTTCCCCGCCTTCCGACAGCTGACCTCCCTGCAGCTGGGGCAGATCGAGTCGCCGGCGGATCGGATCGGGCGTTGCCGGCAGGTCTGGGAACGGCTGACGGCGGCCCAGCGCCGCGTGCTGGCGGAGGTCGTGCGCTGCGAACGGCTGGCGCAGGTCGCGGAGGCCCTGGGCCTGTCGCCCAAGACCGTGGACTCCCACCTCGAAGCGATCAAGGCGCTCTGCCGTGAGACATGGGGGCTGTCCCCTGACCATCGTCTCTCCTATCGGGATCTGCGGGAATGGTTCCGCCCCTTCGCGCCGCTCATGGACCTTTCCACAACCCGATGAGGGCCGGGACCGGAAACCGCCCTCCCCGTGGGGCTCCGCTCTGATGCCCCCCAGGGTCAGCGGGGCCCCTCCTGGCTTCTAATCGTAGAAGAACGGCCAGCCCCTGCATCCGGTCGTCTCCGGATGCGCGTCCGGTCTTTCCCCGATGTCCGGCCTCCCGGGCTCGGCTACATTTGGGGGCAAAGGAGGCGGCATGGTCGTTTTAAACTTTGCGCACCCACTCACACCGGAACAGCAGCGGCAGATCGAGGCCCTTGCGGGGCAGCCGGTGGAACAGGTCATCGCCATCGACGCCCAGATCGATCCGGCCCGTCCCCTGGTCCCGCAAGTGGTGTCCATGGTGGATCGGGTGGGGTTCTCCCCCGAGGAGTGGCAGACCCGACCCATCCTGATCCTGTTGCCCTCGTTGAACTACAGCGCCGGGGTGCTGCTGGCGGAGCTTCACGGCCGCATGGGCTATTTCCCATCGATCATCCGGATGCGGCCGGTTCCGGAGGCTGTTCCGCCCCGATTTGAGGTGGCGGAGATCATCTCCCTGCAGGCCGTGCGGGAGGCCGCGCGCGCCCGGCGGGGGGCGTCGGAGGGGAGGGGGAGCGATGCGTCTTAAGATCGCGCTGCGCTTCGTGCGTCCGGGCCGGTTGCCCTGGGGCTATCCGGAGTGGTTGCGGGGCCTGGCGTATACGGCGATGCGGCGGGGGTTGCCTCAGGTGGCCCATCGGCTTCATGAGGAGGGGTGGCAGGGCCCGGAGGGACGCGCCTACAAGCCCCTTACCTACTCGTGGTTGCATGGCCTGCGGCCGGATGGGAGCGGGCTATGGGCGGAGGGGGCGGTCACCTGGTGGGTCTCCTCGCCGATCGAAGCGGTGGTCGAGGCGCTGGCCCTGGGGCTGCTGCTGGAGCCGGAGGTGGCGCTGGGGCCGCATCCGGTGCAGGTGGAGCGCATTGAGGTGGTCCCGGCGCCTGCGCTGGAGGGGTCGATGACCTGCGTCACCCTGTCGCCCATCACGGTCTCCACAGGCGGGCGGCGGGCAGACGGGCGGCTGGTCAAGCGGTATCTTTCGCCGGAGGAGCCGGGCTTCGCGTCGGCGTTAGCGGAGAACCTGCGGCGGAAGGCGGCGGCTTTTTACGGGCAGGAGATCCGGGGGGAGGTCGTCATCCGACCGCAACCGCCCTATCGCTCCAAGCTCGTGCGGATCCACGACACCGACATTCGGGGGTGGATGCTGCGGCTGACGCTGGAGGGGGATCCGCGGCTGCTGCGCCTGGCCTACGAGGCCGGCCTCGGCGAACACACCGCCAGCGGCTTCGGGATGATCGCCATCGCGTCAGGAGATGGCCCCGGAAACACGGCTGGCTGCCGGATCCGCGCGACCCGGGTTTGGGCTATCCCATCACCTAAGCCATAAAAATGAGAGGGGATTGAGGGATGAGCGATCGCATCCTGATGGCCGGAGATGTGGACACCATCCGCGAGTATGTGTTTGAGACCTCCTCTCTTCCTCAGATCCGCGGGGGAAGCGAACTGCTACAGGAATGCGAGGGCAAGATTCAAGAGAAATACGGCTCATATGTTATCTACTGCAAAGGCGGCAGTTTTCTGCTTCAGGTTCCCCCAGGCGAGGCGGAAAGGATCCGCAGAGAGATTGAGCATCTCTATCTGAAGCAGACCCTCGTTGCCACCGTAACGATTGTCTATGAGACGCACAGTCCTCCGTCGGAGGAGCCTCGGCCGGAGGGTTCCTGGGCGCAGCGGATACGAGACGCAGCAGCTGGCGTGCCGCTCGATGGCGGCTTCGCCCAGCGCGTGCTTTTCCTAAACGCCCGTCTCCGGGAGGCCAAACGGGAGAAAACCACCGCCCCGTTCTACGAGGCCCTTCCCTTCGGCAAGCGCTGCGAGCGCTGTGGCAAACGTATGGCCAGCGCCCGGGAGCCAATGGAAGACGGGAAAGCCCTGTGCCTCGTTTGCAAGCATCGGGACGACAAAGGCCGAAAGCGAAAGGGGGAGATTCGAGGGAAGTTCAACCAGGAGTTCTGGCATCGATGTAAGAAGAATCGCACGGCCGAACAGCCCGATGACCTCGATCATCTGATGGCCAGCGCCCGTCGCAAGTATCTGGCCTTTTTCTACGCCGATGGCAACGACATCGGCAGCCTGCTTCAGAAAGCCAGGATTGAGAAGGGAGAAGAAGAGGAAAGGAAATACAGACAGATCTCCGAGGCTCTTCAGAAAGGGACCCAAGAAGCCCTCTTCCAGAGCCTGGAGGCCGTATGCGGCGCAGCATTGGAGCGTGAGGGATACTGGCCCTTCGACATCATCAACATCGGCGGAGACGATGTAACCGTCCTCATCCAGGCCGGATATGCCTGGGATTTGGCCGTCGAATTTCTCAAACATTTTGAAGATGAAGTCAGCCAACGCCTCCCGGAGGACCTGAAGGCCGAATGGAGGCCCACCGCCTCGTGTGGGATCCTCATCGCGGATGTGAAATATCCGGTCCGCTATATGGAGCGTCTGGCCACCGATTTGTTGAAACGAGCTAAGAAGCGGGCAAAAGAGGATCCCCAGAATCCCAAGAGCGCCATCGATTTTCTCTGGCTTCCCTCTCCGGTGGCCAGCGACAGGGTTGAGCCCTTGCTGAGCATTTACCGGCGTGGGGGAGAGGTTGAGCTGACCGCCCGGCCCTACACCCTGGACGAAGCGCAGCGCATCCGGGAGTTGATCCCTCAAGTTGCCCGATGGCCCCGCACCACACGCCACCGCTGGGCAGAGGCCCTGGAACGGGGTGTGTTTCAGTCCCTTAGCTTCATCCAGTATGACATCGCTCGGGAACGGGGAGGGAAAGAAAAAATCGCCACACTGGAACAAGCCGGAGAGATCCTCAGCAAGCGCGGGGGACGACCCATCACGGGGCTTCCCATCTGGTACCGGATCGATAACAATCAGACGGTTATGTGGCGCACACTGCTCCTCGATGTCCTGGAGCTAGCCGAACTGCATGCCATGCGGCCCGATGTGGAGGAGGAGGAAGAAGGCATATGACCAGACTGGAGATGGAGCTGATCATCACGCTGGACACCGCGCTCCACACCACCGGCAACCTCCGACGCCCGGGGGTGGACAAAGCCATGGCCCGGACCGCGCAGGGGGATCCTGTTCTCCCGGCCACCACCCTGAAGGGTTTCTTGCGGGAGAAGGCGGAGATCCTGCTGCGCGCCTGGGGGCATCCGGTATGTCTCGGGCCCGAGCCGGATCGGATGTGCAAAGGACCGGAGCCCTGCCGGATCTGTCGGGTGTTCGGCAACCCCCGACACCCCTCACCGCTGCGCTTCAGCGATGCAACCTTGATTCATGCCGACGAGGACCTGTCCGTTCGGGCAGGCGTGGCCATCAGCCGCCACCGGCGGGCGGCCTTTCCCCAACGCTTGTTCTTCATGGAAACTGTTCCATCCATTCCCGAGCGACCCATCCGGGGGCAAGCCTGGTGTGAAGGCGATTTCTTTGATCCGACAACGGCGCGAGAAGCCGCCGCGTTGATCGCCCTGGCGGCTCGCTGGGGGATCGCCATCGGGGGTGGCAAGACCCGCGGGCTGGGCTGGATCCGGGAGATCAAGGTGAACGCGCACATCGACGGCGAGCCCCTTCCAGAGAGCGCGCTGGTGGAGATCTGGCGGGCCTGGCGGGAGGGAACCCATGTGGCTTAAGATCAAGCCGCGAGAGCCTCTGCTTTTGGGCGACATCCGGCCGGACGCCCAGTTCCTACCCAGCCAGAAATACATCCCAGGGCGTATCCTGCGGGGGGCCTGGGCCGAATGGCTGCTCCGCCAGGGCGCCTCGTCGGAGACCATTCTTCAGCAGGTTGCCCGGCTACGCATCGGGAACTTCTTCCCGGCCCCCGAAGCCCCGGGATTTCTTTACGCGCTCCCCTTGCCGATGAGCGCCCTGGAATGCAAGCGCGAGGGAGGGTTCGCCACGGAACCCCATCCGAATCGTAGGGGCCATGGCATCGTGGACATCCTTCTTCCTTCCCTAGCTTATCGCCTGCTGGAACAACAGGGCGCTCGCTTCCCCCTTCCTTTCAATGTTCGTTGCCGACAGTGCAAAGATCGCATGGAGCCGGCTAATGGCTTTTACGCGGTGTATGAGGTCTATGGCACGAAATACCACACGATGTTCCGCCCGTATTTTCACGCGCAAACCAAAGTAGCCCTCAGCCGCCACCGCCGGGCGGCCACGGAAAGCATGCTGTATACCCCTTCCGCCCTCAGTTCCCATACCGATGATCCGATGAAAACGGGCGCAAGCCCGCTCATGTTCGTCGGGCGGGTTTTCCTCCGTGATGACAAAGGGGAGGATGCTGCAACGAGCTTCCGGGAAGCCCTTTCCCGTATGGCGATCGGGGCCATGCACACCCGTGGCTACGGCCGGGTCGAGGTGGAAGATGTAGAGGGGCATCTGCCTCCTCTCGGTCAGCGGCTGAAGGCCTTTAACGAGACCCTGAGGCGCCTGTGGATGGACATTCGTTCCCTGGCGGTGAACCCAGGGCGCATGCCCGATGGACCCCAGGGGATTTATTTCTCCGTCGATCTGCTGGCCCCAGGGATCTTCCGGGACGACAGCGGCGTCCCCGCGCTGGTGCCGATCCTGCGCCTGGGGAACCAGACCCTCCGCCCCATCCTCTGGATGACCCGTCCGGACATCGCCAGCGGCTGGTCCACGGCCTGGGGCCTGCCCAAGCCCACCCGGCTGGCTGCCCGCATGGGCAGCGTGTTCGTTTACCGATGGGAAGGCGCAGAGGACAGCCTTCTGTCCATGCTGGAGGGCCTGGAGCAGGAAGGGATCGGCGAGCGCCGGGATGAGGGGTTCGGCGAATGCCTGATCTGCCACCCATTCCATCTGGAGGTGGAGGAGAAATGACCCGGTTCACCGATGACCCGAAGCGCAACGCCCAAATCTTGCGGGCGATCAAGGAGAAGGAAGGAGAATTGGTGCAAATGGCGGAAGAGCTTGCCCGGAGCCTGAAGGAAATCTTTCGAAACGAAGAAAAGAAACCGTTGAGCGACAAGGAGCACAAAGAACGCCAGCTGCGCAACATCCAGGAGGTTGCAGAACAAAGCACCTCTTGGGCCGAGGTCGAGCTGTTCATCCGTTACCAAGCCGCGCGCAAAGAGATCTACGTGGCATGGGCCAACGAGGCGCTTCAAAAACTTCAAGGCCTCCGGGAGCTCGCCAGGGGTATTGTGGGCGCTGCAGAGGAGCCAACCATCCGCAAGGTGCACCTGGAATTGATCCGCCGTGTTCTGGGGCACACCGTGCGCTGGCATGTCTGGCATGCGAAAGGAGAGACGCAATTACAACGAGCGAAGCAGGGAGGTGCGGGATGAGCGGGTTTGCCGAGTTCCGGAATCGCACGTGGATCCACGCCATCCTGGAGATGCAGACCGCCCTGGCCGTAGGCAGCCGGCTGTCCCTGGACCCGGTCGGCACCGATATGCCCGTGATCAAGGATCCAGAGGGGAAGCCCTTCATCCCCGGCTCCTCCATCAAGGGCGTGGTGCGCTTCCAGGCCGAGCGCATGCTGCGAGCTGTCAATCGAAAGCCCGATTTCTGGGCTTGTGATCCCTTTGATGCGCCCTGCGTGGATGCCTCCCACAAAGAGACGCTCTGGAAAAGGGCCGGACAGAACGATGAGATCTTTACCCGAGAAGTGTTCTCGGAGAGCTGCACCGCCTGCCGTCTCTTCGGCTCCCCCTGGATGGCCGGACGGGTCGCCTTTAAGGACGCGCGCCTCGAAAACCATGAAGACCTGCCGGTCTGGACCCAGATCCGCGACGGCGTGGGCATCGACCGGGACCTGGGCGCAGCCCGCGCGGGCGTTAAATACGATTTTGAGACCGTGGTCCCGGGTGCTCAATTCCGCATCGAGATCGTGGCGGAGAACCTGGAGAATTGGGAGCTCGGATTTCTCCTCGCTGTGCTGCGGATGTGGAAGGAGGGCGGCATCGCCATCGGCGGCAAATCCACCCGGGGTCCCGGCTGGGGCAAGTTGACAGACATCCAGATCTATCAGGTGACTTTGGACAACCTCCTGGATTATCTGAGCTCCGGCCAGAAGGCTGAGCGAAAAGAGGATGAGCTCATCGAAGCTTTCATGAGTTGGTGGAGGAGGGAGGGTGGCCATGCATAAAAATCGCTACAACGCGTTGCGTTTGAAGCTTCGGCTGAGCCCGAAGGGACCTCTGCTCATCAAAGCCGGGGGCATCTCCGCCAACCCTACCCTGCCCGACATGCAGTTCGTTCGCACCTTCCATCCCGGAAAAGGCGAGGTGCTCTACATCCCGGGATCCTCGCTCAAGGGCGTGGTGCGCGGGTTTGTGGAAAAAGCGTTGCGGACAGTCAATGAACAGGGAAGTTGGCGATGGGCCTGCACTACCTTTCCAGATGATCCGGATAGCTGTGGCAAGCGCCTGGAAAAGGAAGAAAGCAGCTTTCGCATTTATGGGAATTCCTGCGGCGCTTGCCGCATCTTCGGCCACACCCGCTTGAAAGGGCGCGTCGCTTTCACCGATCTTCTCCCGACCACCGACGTGAAAACCGAAATCCGCTATGGGGTGGCCATCTCACGCCTCAGCCATGCGGTCGGGGCTGGCCCCTTCGAGATGGAGATCGCCGTGGCGGGGGCCTTTGAGGGTCAGCTCATCCTGGAGAACTTTGAGCTCTGGCAGCTGGGTTTGCTCGCCATGGCCCTGGAGGCCATGAACCAGGGGCTGGTGAAGGTGGGGTTTGGAAAGAATCGGGGTTTCGGAGAGGTGCATGTGGAAGTCGTGGAAGCGATGATGGAGGAGTTCAGCTCCGGCGCCCAGGATACCGTATGGCGGAGCCTGGGGGCCTTCACGGACGATGAAGAAGCCCGGCGCTACCGGCTGTTTGCGCCCCATCGGATCGAGGGGATGCCGACCCCGGAGCGGTCAGAGGCCATCGGGTTCTATGTCCGTCGGGTGTATGGTCCGGAGACATGGCGCCAGGCCGCTCGCCAAGTGTTAGAGCAAACCCTGAGTGCCGCATAGAGGGAAGCCATGGGGAAGATGAAAGGCTACGTTTATGCGCTGAAAGATCCTCCGGGCTCCTGGACCCATTGGGCGAGCGCCCTCGGCGGCCCCCTTCTCCACTGGGTCGCCGATGGAGCCCGCTTGGTGATGGGTGCCGGGATCCCCACGGAATGGAGGGAGCAGGGAGCTATGTTCGGACCCCGAGGGGAATTGCGCTGGTGGTCTGAAGGGGAGGAACGCCGTGCCCTGCTCCTGATGGATCAACCCGTTGAGGGCCTCACCGCCGTGGAAGGGGAATGGACGATCGAGTCCCGTAGCATGGATCTTCAGGATCTGGGGGAGCCGCGGGTGAAGCCCAATTTCCCGCATTATCCGAGCGGTTCGGAGAAAGGCCGCTTGGAGGTCCGGATTTACTACCGGGATGAAAGGCCGGTTTTCATCAGCCCACGTTCGCTTCAGGAACCCGGAAAGGGGGAGCCCTATGCCGGATCGCACACAGGCGGAGCCTAAGCCCTTTTTCTGGATCCCTTTAAAGGGTCGGCCTCAGAAGACCGCCCCGCCCGGCCATGAGCGGTTCCAGGGCTTGAGCGGCTGGATGGAGATAGAGATCGAGGTGGTCTCAGACTACCTTTACGTGGGCAGCGGGCAACTGGAATTGCGCTCGATTCAGGGACGGGAGCAGGTCTGCTACGTTTTCGCACGACAGAACGAAACCTTGATTATCCCGGGCACCAGCCTCAAAGGGGCGATACGGGGGATTGTGGAAGCCCTATCGAACTCATGCGTGCGGATAAAGGCACGAAATGAGTCGGTGCCCAGCCGTGCTCACGAGGGATGCGAGTATAAAAAGGGCGAACGAGAAGCCCTTTGCCCCGCATGCCGCCTTTTCGGCACGACAGGATATCGGGGTCGAGTGCATTTCGCCGACGCCACGCCGGTTGGAGAGGTGCGTCCGGAGATCATCAAGATCGCGGACCTCTGGCCGCCTCGCCAGATCCGGGGCCGCAAGTTCTATCAGAACAAAGCCCATCAGAGGCTGGACTTAAAGCCCGCTAAGAACCACCGCTTCCTCGAAGCGGTGCCGAAGGGAGCCCGCTTTCAGACCAACCTGTTCTTTGAAAACCTTCTGGAGGAAGAGCTGGGGTTGCTTGCGCGCGCATTAGGTCTGGATCTGCACTCCGAAGATCCTCAGTGGGTGGTCAAACTGGGAGGGGCTAAGCCGCGCTGCCTGGGAGGGGTGCGCTTCATCCCCCGGCGCATCCGTCTTCTGGGAGAGGGCTCCGCTCTCTTTTCCTCATTGCTAAATGGCGGGAGCGCCAGCGAGGTGAAGCCGCTCCTGGCACGATGCCTCGCCCGTAAGGAGTTGCTGGATCAGGAAGCCTGGGAGCGTTTCCGTCAGGAGGCCCGGTCAAAGGACGAACCCTGTCCGAGGGAGGTGTATTAATGAACCGGGAGGAGCAGATCGCCCTGGCCCAGCAGATCGCTCAAGCACTCCCCGAGGTCACCCGCAACGAGTGGATGCGTTGGGTCCAGATCGCGGATCGGTATGGCCTGGAGAAAGCCGTTCAACACGCGGAGCGCGTGGCCCAGGACATCACCATGCGACCGGCCATCCAGCGAGCCAACCGCCTGATCGCTCAGGCGGTTCGTTCCCATCTGGCCACCTTGCAGCGCCTTCAAACCCAGGAGCAGCAAGCCGTCCTGGGCTATGTGTCTTGGTGGCTCCGCATTACGACATTACGCGGATCACTACGCGAGGAGGGATAAAAGCAGTGCGCTTTCTGTTCGATACATCGATATTAATTGACTATTTAACAGACGAAAAGAGCACATCCGCGGATGCCATTTTTAAAGCAAGCGAGATTGGAAAATGTTATATAAGCATAATTAGCATCATGGAATTATATCAATCAAATAAGCGAAGGCGAGAAGTGGAAGAAGAAGTTCGGAGAATCCACGATATCTGCAGACTTTTGAATATTAAGATTGTTTATATTACGCTGAAAATCCAACAAATTGCCATCGATATTATAAAAAATTACTATTCTAATCTGGGAAAAAGTTGCATTCCTGACGCTTTAATTATAGGCACAGGAATTGTGAGAAAGGCATACGTCGTAACAAAAGATTATGGTGCATGGTCTAATGCTTATAGTCAAGTCCTAACTCCAGAAGAAGTTATCAAGAGGTTCTGAGATGGCCAAGAGGCTTCTTGTGGCGACCTTAGGAACCTCACCCGCCGTGATCACAGAGGCCGTGGATTTGCTGACTGAGGAAGGAGAACGGCCGGATGGCGTCCTGTTGTTCTATACCGGGGATCCAGACGTGAAGGAAAGCCTTGAACTCCTTCAGAAACATCTTCCTGCGCACTGTGGCATTAGCTGGATTGTGCCCATCCAAATAGGGTCCTACGGAGACATAGATTCTACAGAAGCCGCGGTCGAGTTCATGGAGCAAGCCTGCGCGCAGCTACGGGCTTATCGCGATGAGCATCGGCTTTTCGTCTGTATCGCGGGAGGTCGAAAGGCGATGTCCGCCCTCCTGGCCCTGGCCGTCCAATTTTATGGCGCCGAACGGCTGTTCCACATTTGGGCGCCACCATGGCTGGAAGCCGGAGGAGAGATCGCAGAGCTCCGAAAGCTCCGGGATTGGCCTGAGCAGCTAACGGAACGCCTCCATCCATCCTTGAACCAACCTCCCACGGATCGCCCGCAGCTGGTGGATCTCCCATTTATCTCGCTGTTCCCGATGCTACCTGCTATCCTGAACGCACTGGGCGGACACCCTTCCGCCTCCAAAGAGATTAAGCAATTCCTGGTTCGCATCGGATTGCTCAGCCCGGAAGGCACGCCAACTCCCATCGGGCACAAGGTTGCCACCATTTTAAATATGGTCGAGACGCTGCCTCCCGCTCGATCACAAGAGCCCCACGTTCATATTCCACCCCATCACCACCAAGACCGGCTTGAGCGCTTTGCCTGGGATCTCATCGGCTACGCCCCCTTCGTGATTGAAGTGCGTGGGGAAGAATGGAGAAAGGGCCATCCGGGTGTCGAGGCTGAGCCTCCCAGCGCGCTGATCGTGGGGGTCCGGCTGGGCACGGACATCCTCTTTCGCCTTCGGCTCCTCACCACCGCTACAACCGAGGGCCAGCTGGAGGCCGCCCGTCGGTATATCGAGCGATATGTCCACCGTCGGGGAGGGTAGACCATGGGGGTTTACCACCTGATGGGCCTGGGGCGTTCCCCGGGCACGGTGATCGGGCCGCTGACCTACCTGGCCCACCGCTACTCGCGATGGGAACCCGAGGATCAGGCCTTCTTCGCCGGATCCGGCGAGGCCGCCCTGCGCCAGACGGGTCAGAGCGCAGGAGATGTGCAGGCCCTCGTGCTCTTCACCACCCGCGAGATCCTCCAAGGCGACCTCCCCTCCTTCGATTACATCGAGAACCCGCCCGGCCGCGTCGCGCAGGGACCGCTGCGGAAAGGCGGGCCGATGAAAGAGGTGCTGCGCGCGCACCTGCGCCGGGAGTGGCCGGCCATCGCCGGCGGGCGCCGGGAGGGCGTGGTGTTCTGGTGCGAGGTGGACCGCCGGGATATCCGCACGACCTATGAGCGCGTCGCCCGCGTGGTGGCCGCCCTGGCCGGAACCGGAGGCCAGGGGAAGGAGATCTGGGTCAACCTGACTGGCGGCAACAACGTCATGAACTTCGCCCTGGAGCTGGCCGCCGTCCTCTCCGGAGATGTGGCCCGTCTTTACTACGTCCAGGCCGCCGATGAGCGGGCGGAGAAATGCCTCCGCTTCACCGCCGAGGACGGCTACTGGGTGGATCTGCCCATCCTCCCCCTGGGCCTGGGACGGCTGCGCCGGGCCATCCTCGAGGTTCTGACGGCACACGGCCCCCTTCCCCTGGAAGACCTTTACGCCCGCCTTCGAAACGAATACTGGGATCTGAGCCGGGGCCTGGATTCATCCGAGACCCTGCGGCGGGATCACTTAACGCCGCTGTGGAAAGCGCGGCTCATTCAGGGAACCGAAGAGGGTTATCGGCCGGGGCCGCAGTGGGATCTGATCCGGCCCTATCTCCAGGTCCTGGAGGAGGCACGGAGCCAGAACCGCACCCTCGAGCAACTCGCCGAGGAAGAGGACTGGATCGAACGGGAGGTGATCCCCTTCGAGAGGCCCTGAGCCCTATCCGGCCGGCCCCGGAATCCATTCCGGTCTATCCCCGATGCGGCCCGGGCTCCTTTCGATCAGAATCAGAAACGCCAAGCGCAGGTCCCCTGTTGTGGGATCCAGGTGGGGGAGTGAATACGAGGGGGCGTTGAATGACAACGATGTGGAATCTGCCCATCCGCCACGATCCCTGGCTGGATAACGGCCTGGAGGTCCTGGCCGGGATGGCCGAGGCGATCGCCCGCCAACACCCGGCCGTCCTGAGTGTCCGCCTGGAGCCCGACGGGCTGCGCCTGGAGATCCAGCAGCTCCAGCGCTTCGCCCGCCTCCTGAGCCATCAAATCGCGCTCCAGGTCGAAAACGCTTATTACATTCCGGAGCCCGGGCGCAAGGTGTTGAAACCGTTCGTCGGCTTCAATCAGCAGCCTCCGAAGCAGCATCCTGAACTTTATCGGGGGAAGGAGGCGATTGAGGCGTTCGTTCAGGAGCTCCTGGCAGAGATCTCGCAACCTTCCAACCGCCGATCCCGCTTCACGTGTCCGTTCTGTGGGGCACCGGCCACGGAGAAGCGCACGCTCTCCCTCTATCCCTTCGTGACTAAGACGAAAGCCCTCGGCGGGCAGGCGGTGTGGGAAGAGGCCGGGTTCCGCGGCCTGAACGAATACGGGCCGATCTGCGCCGTCTGCGCCTTCCTGGGCATGCTGGCCTGGTCCGACACCGCCCTGCTCTACCGGTGCGACATCGATGGTCCTCAGGGGACAGCGCTCCTGGCCCTCCCATGGCCGCAGCCCCTCGACTTGCGCCGTCTGCACACCCAAAAGCAACGTTATCGCCGCGCCCTGAACCCCGCCCACCGCCGCAGCAACGTCCAGGTGGTGGTTCGCTGGGGGGACCGGGAGCGGGAAGACTGGCCTCCCCAGGCGTTCACCATGCTTCTGGCCTTCTATGAGGCCGCCCTGAGCCGGGTGCTGAGGGAGATCCAGGGAGACGGCGAGGAGGGCCTCTTCGAGCTGACCGCCCTGCGCGGAGTGATCCCGGATGGCTGGATCCTCCTCCGCATCCCCCAGGGTCGGATGAAGGACATCACGGCGACCGACTGGTTCATGGAGGACGCCATCCTGCGCGTCCTGCGCTCCATGATCGAAGCGGACGTCCTCCCCTATCAGGGCATCCTCACGGGGATATGGCTGACGCTGGAGGGACGGCGCATTGATGAGGAAACCGCCGCATGGCGAGAGGAGCGCGCGGCCGCTTTCCTGCAGAACGATTTCGGGGGATTCGCCTCAGGCTTCGGGATTCGACGTCGACAGATGCTGGGGTTCTACAGCGAAGCTGTTCAGGGCCTTCACCAATGGATCCAAACCTGGCTGGAGGAGCGGAAGACGATGAACGAGCAGGAGCTGGAGCTGGTGCGACGAGCGGGGCGGACGATCGGCCGCATCGCGGGCGCTCAACGCCGGGCTACGATCCTTTACGAGATGGAACGGGCCCGCACCCCCTCCGATCTGCTGGGCGTGTTGAGCGACGTGGTGCATCGCTTGGTGGGGATGGAGGCCCAGGAGATGCGGGATCAGTATCTTTCCCTGGAAGCCCTCGACCGGCTCACCGCCCTGATCCACGCCGCAGGAGACGACGCCCGCCGGTTCGCCGACATGAAGCACACGCTCTTCATCTACGCCGGGCTGGAATACGCAGGGGTGATCCGGGGGCAGACCGCCGAGGCGACCGCCCGCTGAGGCTCAAAACATTCAAAGGCCCGCAGGATGCCCTTCAGCGTCCTCCTGAGGACATGAAGCGCTCAGCGTCATCTTTTGCAAACCGCGATGCGAACCCCAACTCAAGAGGAGGAGAGCGATGGATGTGAAAGCGATCTCTATGGTATGGCTCTCCCGCACCGGGCTGACCAACCTGAACGCGGGCGAGGGCGGCAGCAATCTGGTGGATCTGAAAAAATACCGCTGGGCCGGGCGCGAGTATCCTTACGTCAGCGGCCAGGCCATGCGCTTCTACCTGAAGGAGGCCATCCGCCGCGAGGTGCGTCCGGAGGAGGCCTGTGTGGCCGATGAACATGGAGAAACATGCGGGCGCATCGCCGAGTGTGTGCTCTGCGATCTCTTCGGCTTCATGACCACCCTGCCCGATGTGGGGGCCGTCGTCCGGGTGTCTCCCGTCAAGGTCTCCCCGGCCCTGGGCCTGATCCCCCTGGAGGAAACCATGACCGTGGACTTCCTCACCCGACGCCACCGCGGTGCGGTCCAGGAGGAGGCCGGGACCATCCGTGGGGACATCGTGAACGTGGAGATGGCTGTCAATCTTTACAAGGCAGGCCTGGCGGTGGATGTGCGCCGGGTAGGCCGCGAGGAGGAGCTGGTGGAGATCGAGAAGGGCCGCGGGAAGAAGGCCCAGACGGTGAGGGGGGTGACCCTGAAGGATTACGTTGATGAGGCGGAGCGCCGGCGGCGCATCGGTCTGCTGCTGAGCGCGGTGCAGGACTTCAGTGATTATTCCAAACAGGCCCGGCTGCTCACAGACTTCACCCCCGATCTCCTGCTCGTCGCACTCCAGGCCAACTATTCCCATCGCCTCCAGAAGGCCCTGGAGATCCGATGGGATGGCGCCGCTATCCTTGATACGGCACGGCTCGATCAGGTGCTTCGGGAGCTTCAAGAGGATGTGGCAAAGGCAGATGAACGGCCAGCGGTTTTCGCCGGGATGCTGGAAGGCGTGATCGCGAACGGGGAGGCGGTCCGGGAGACCCTGGCCCGGCACGGGATCGAGGTCGTCACGCCGCGGGAGGCGATCGCACGAGCGAAGGCCGCCCTGGGGGTGTGAGCCCATGACGAAATATGGGCTGACCGTGGATCTGGAGAGCCCGTATTTCGCCTGCTTCCGCCAGGTGGCGGCCACCAGCGTGGTCCTCACCTACCCGGTTCCACCTTTCACCACGATCCTCGGCATGCTGCTCAACGCCCTGGGGGTTCACCACGCCCACTACGAAACGGAACGGCAACGCCTGCAGGAAGCGCTGCGATTCAACCTCCGGCCGCTGGAGTCCCCCGGGCGGCCCCAGCGGGAGCTGGCGAAGCTCCTCAAGCTGGTCGGGGAAGGCCGAAAAGAGGAGGGGAAACGCCCGGTGGATTTCCCCTCCTCCCCGGTGCGCAAATCTTTCCTCGTCCGGCCTGCCTATCGGGTTTATCTGGCTTCGGGGTCCCAGACGATCGTCCAGGAGCTCGGAGAGGCCCTGCGACGCCCCGCCCGTCCACTGTATCTGGGTGGATCCGACGACATGGTGATCGTGAACCTTCGCTGGATAGGCGAAGTGAAGCAAGCTGAGGGTCGAGAGGTCTGGGGGTTGCTGCCCGGCATTTACGAAGGCTGCGAGCTGATCCGCCTGCCGCTGGCTTTCCGGAGCGGGCGCGATCTGGCGCCGCCGCCACTGCTCGCGCTGCCGCGCCGCTTTCCCTTCCAGCTCCCCGAGCCCCAGCCTCTGGCGTTTTTCGAATCCGAGGGCGTGATCCTGCTCCCTGTTTGAGCCTCGCCCCGCGAGGCCGTTGCCTTCGGGCATGCCGCTTCGATCGAGGTCAAGGGACAACGCCCAGGGAAGCGCACCATGGCGTTGTGGGGGAAGCGTGACGGCGAGCGATGGCAGACCCTCTACGGACACATCCGGGACAGCCTGGCCATCGCGGAAGCCCTCGCCCGGAGGCCCGGCCTTATCGGGTTCTGCCGCCGCCATGGACTTGATGCCCATCGTTTCCGCCAGATCGTTGGGCTGGTCGTCCTCTTTCACGATGCGGGCAAAGGCACCGCCCCCTTCCAGGAAGCGCTGGAGGCCGATCGAACCTCATGGAATTTCCCCCACGCCCTGGCGGCTTTGCCGCTGATGGACATGGCCTGGCGGAAGGCCTCTTTCCCCACGCTGCTGAAAGAAGCCCCCATCCTTGAGGTGCTCGCGGTCGCCGCCCACCACACGGAGCTACATCGGGATCTCTACCAGAACCTTCCGGAACCCCACAAACGGCTCAGCTTCCTCCCCGCGCTCCAGGAGATCCTGCGTCGGCTCTACGAGGAGACTGCTCCGATCTGGGGTTGGGCCGCTGCGTTTCCGGACCTGCCGCTGGATGAGCTCTCGCGGCGCACGCTGGGCGAGCTGTCCAAAGCGTTGCTGAGGATACGAGAGAGGATCACCCAGCAAGTCGCCGGGATGTCAATGGAAGAGCAGGCGCGCTTCCGCGCCCGTTACGTGGCGCTCCTCGCCTACCTCAAGGCGGCAGATAAAGCGGCCAGCCGCGTCTTCGCTGAGCGGGCCCGCCCGGGGGAGAACGGCCCGCTGCTCCCCTTCCCGCTCCCGGAGGCTGAGCTGGAATCCATCCTCCCCGACTGGCCATCGGATGCCGAAGAGGGACTGCGAAGCACCCTGCCCCCCGGAGGGGACTGGTTCGACTATCAAAAGAAATTGCAGGAGGCTTCGTTCCGGTGGGGGCTGGTGCGAGCGCCATGCGGCCGGGGGAAGACCGAAGCCGCTCTCCTCTGGTTTTTGCGGCGTCGGAAGCTCGAAGGCCTGGACCGTTTGATCTGGACGCTCCCGACGCAGGTGACCTCCAACGCCATGCGCGAGCGGCTGGCCCGCATGTTCGGGGAGGAACGGGTCGGTCTCTATCATGGACGCTCCAGCCTGGAGCATCGCGAACGGATCCGGGCCCGATTGCAGCAGGGCCCAGAAGGACCCGCCCCCCTGGATCCAGATCCGGCCCTTGAGCTGGAATGGGCCCGCGAGGCGAATTTCTGGAGTGAGGTCCTGGCTTATCCCCTGGTGGTCACCACCGCGGATCACCTGCTGTATTCGTTCGTGCACGGCTTCCCTCAGGCCGATTTCGCTCTGGGGATGCTCCAGGGAGCCGCGGTGGTGTTCGACGAGGTGCATGCCTACGACGATCAGATGCAGGCCGAGCTGCGGGAGGCCATGGCCTTGCTGCGCGGGATGGGGGTTCCCCATCTGGTGATGAGCGCCACCCTTCCCGACCCCCTGATCCAGGCCGGTCGCCTGGAAGATTACCCCTTGATCGAAGACGCGGCGGGAATGATCCGATGCCCCTTCCAGGTCCTGAAGCGAGCGCAACCGCTGATCCGGAACGAGAACGCTCGCCTGATCGTGAACGAAGAAGTGATCGAAGAGGTGCTGGACGGGTATCGCAACGGGGCGGTTCAGTTCCTCATCGTGAACACGGTGCGCAAGGCGCAGGCCCTTTACCGGCAGCTTCGCACTTTCCTGCCGCCGGAGGACTGTCTCTGTCTCCACAGCCGGTTTGCCTACGCCCACCGCCGGGCGAAAGAGCGGCAGGTGATCGAGCGTCTGAAGCGCCCGAAGGCCGACCGCACGCCCTTCGTCCTGGTGACCACTCAGATCATCGAGGTCAGCCTGGATATCAGCGCGGATCGGATCCTCTCGGAGATCGCGCCGCTCGATGCTCTGGCCCAGCGGGGCGGGCGGGTGAACCGGGGAGGTGAGCTCCCTCACGGCCTTCTGATCGTTTTCCCGGTCGACGTCCCCCATCCCTACGATGGGGAACGCCTGTCCCGCAGCTGGGAGCTTCTCCGCGAGGGTCCGGTCTCTTATGGAGATCTCCATCAGTGGGCGAACGAGGTCTATGCCGATCTGGAAGGGGGAATGGCCCGGCTCCCCGAGCTGTTCATGGAATGCACCCTCTTCGGGCCGGATCCCTCCGAAGTGCGATTCGATGAAGAGCACGGGCGTCGCTACCAGCCCCGGCGTATCGAGCAACCCACAATCGATGTGATTCCCCATGAGATCTGGGCCCGGCTCCAGCCCGACACCTCACCGCTGGAGTTCCTCACGCCGGTTCCTCTCTGGTGGCTGGCCCACAGCCAGCGCCAGGGGCTGGGCTGGTTCTATCTGGCGGAACGTCCCCCCTCCCGCCGCGCCTGGCTGATCTGCCGCCGACCATATAGCGAGGAGATCGGATTTGAGGAGGATATCGAGGTCGGAACATCCGGTGTGATCGTGGAGTGAAAGGGTCGAAAAACCAGCATCTGGGCAGAGGATGCAGCCATTGCGTCCGAACGGCACCTGTCGAGCACTCTATCTAAGGAGGAAAACGCGATGAAAGCCCTCAGCTTTCTCGGCGCCAGCCGATATCAAACTGTTACTTACGTGTGGGAAGGATCGTCTCACACCACCTCGCTCTTTCCGGAAGCCCTGGCCCGGATCTTTAGCCCCAAGGAGGTCATTGTCTTTGTCACCAAGACGGCAAGGGACTATCGACCTTCCGAGGCAGAACCTACTTACACGGAAACGCTGAATCAGCGCCTCAAGGGCCTCATACGGTTTGAGGACATTCCCGAAGGGCGCTCGGAAGCAGAGCTCTGGGAGATCTTCGACCGGGTATCGGGTGCCGTCAGGGAAGGGGAGACGGTGATCCTGGATATCACCCATGCCTTCCGGTCCATTCCCATGATCGTCTTCGCTGTAGCCAGCTATCTGCGGCGGACGAAAAACGTCAACGTCGAGCGCATCGTCTACGGTGCCTTTGACGCACGAGAGCCTTTCCGCACGCCGCCCCAGCCGCAAGATCGCGCGCCCATCTTCGACCTCACACCGCTCCTCGAGCTCATGGACTGGACCGGCGGCGCCGAAGCCTTGCTCAAGCGCGGAGACGCCGGGCTCATCGCTGACAAAATGATCGCGGCCCACCAGACCCTGTGGCGCACAGGCACGGGCACGCCAGCCAGACTCAAAACGCTGGGGCAGAAACTCCAGGACTTCTCGCAAGCCCTGCATCTGAGCCGTCCCCGGGAGGTCATGCGCACGGCCCATGAACTCTTGTCGCTTCTGGAGGAAGCTCGGGATGAGTTCCAGCGGTGGGCCCTCCCCTTTGCTCTCCTGGCCGAGCAGATCCGGCGTGAGCTTGAACCCCTCGCCTTTGCCAAACCCGACGCGCTTAGCCGGGAAAACCTGGAACGGCAGGTCGGGCTCGTGGAGTATTACCTCCGGAAAGGGCTTGTCGTGCAAGCCATCACGCTTGCCCGGGAGTGGGTGGTCTCGTTCGTGCCCCTCTATGGGGGAAAGGAAGAATGGCGCGAAGGATGGCTCAAGCACAGCAATCGGGAAGAAGCCGAACAAGCGCTCGGTGCTGCCGCCGCCCGCCGGCGAGGAGAAAACGCCGAGCCACCGGAGTGGTTTGATCGGCTCTCCAATAAAGAAGAGCTCGGGGAGCTTTGGAACAAACTGGGAAACCTCCGCAACGACCTCGCCCACTGTGCCATGAGGGAAAACGCCCGTAGCGCCCGCGCAATTGAGCAGGATGCGCAAAAAATTTCGCAAGAACTCCGCAAACTGCTTGACTCGGCACCGGACATCGTCTAGCCCGGCGCCCGTGTGGTTGTGGACTGGCGCACCTTCTATCAGGACACTGCACGGCAGCACGCAGGGAGATCACCCAATGAAGCGAGCACCCACCACTGTGACAGTAAGGTTTTCGTGGGATCGTCCCACCGGCAACTTCTGGGTGGACACCGGGCTTGTGGTGCTTCTGCGACACTTCGGAGAGGGGGAACATCCGGTCAAGGACGTGCTGAGCTGGCTCCAGGGCCAACTCCTTCAGCCGAGCGGAAATCGTGGCCAATATTACGACCGGGCCAGTGGCCGAATTCGTGAGTACGACAAAGTGAACTGGGTCTATCCGACCAACCTGTTCATCAAGGTCTCGGGGCGAGCCAACAAAACCACAGTGAAAATCAACGGGGAAGAGGAAACGCTCTTCACCGAACCCCCTAAGTTTGAGCTCAACCTGAAGCTCACCAAAAAACCGGACATCTGCGACCTGTGCGGAGAGGCCGCTCCCCTGACCGACGCCGCGATGTGGATGTATCCATTCGTGGTCGACCCGCAGAAGTTCGGCACCTTCTACCCCGGCACCAAGCGCGGATTGCGGCTGTGCGCCCGCTGCGCCCTGGCTGGGTTGGCCGGATACCTAGGATGGTTGTGGAAGGCTCATAAAGACTGCATACACTTTTTCGTTTTTCATTCTGATCTGCAAGAGCTGAAACGCTTGCATGAGGAAGTCCTGGGCCCCCTTCGCCTGGAGGGCGGGCGCAGCGGGACGGCGCCCGTTGCTTTCTCAGGCCCCTATCTCCACGAAACCACATGGGGCCTTCTCCTGGTCCTTTTCTCCCACGTGCGCCGATCCGATCAGCTCTCTGATGAAGCCCGACAGCTGCTGGCCTCGCTTTTGGGGGCTACGGATGTCCCTCCCCCTGCTCCCCTTACGCTTTACGCGGTGATGGGCACATCAGGACAGGCTTTCAGCATGAAAGCGCTGCGGGAATTCTCCCAGTTGCAGCGGCTCTATCGAGTTTATGAGGCTTGGATCGAAGGGTTGCAGGATCTTGGCATAGAGCGGGTAAATCCCCATCAGCGGCTGGTGGAAATCTTCCGACAATTCGAGGCGCAACAGGGACAGAATCAGGAGACCATCTGGCGAGACCGCATCGCGTGGGCCGTGCTGGAGTTCAACGATCCCTCGCCGTTCATCGAGCAATTCCTTTTTGAAGCGCGGGCCCGAGAGAAAAACCCCCGGCCGCTGGTGTGGGGGACTATCGAGATCCTCAACCAATACCTGAAGGAGGTGTTTGGCATGGACGAACAATTCCAGCGCGTCCTGGCAGGCTTCGGGCATTCCCTGGGCACGGCAGCCCAGGCGCGCAACGAGATGGGGCTTCTCTACGCTCTACGCAACGCCAAAAACCCGGAAGACTTCTACCGGGTGCTGAACGACGCCCAGTTTCGGCTCGAAATCACAATCCCGGAGGCGATCCTACGCATCGAAAAAGGCGAGCGCATCGCTGGCGTCCCATGGGTGCGGGTGAAAACGCTCCTCTCCATCTACGCGATGAACGCATTCCTGCGCAAGAACGCACCCCAGCCGGAACGAGCCCAGATTGAGGAGGCTTAACCATGAGCAAAGCCATCGTCATCGGATATCTGGCCAAAGTTTCGGCGGCCAACGTCAACGCTTCCCACACCGAAGGGAACGTGGTGGTCACCAAGAAGATCACCCTTCCGGACGGAAGCACCATTCCCTATATCTCCGGTCAGGCGATCCGGCGCATGCTTCGGGACCGACTGGAGGAGTTGGGGTATCCGCTCTCCGAGCCCTTCGCCCAGGTCAGCGGACAGGAGGTCACCCCACCCGTGCGCCCATGGGAGTTCATCGACGAGGATCTGTTCGGCTACCTGGATCCCTCCGGCGGACGACGGCGGACCTCCCCGGTGCGCGTGTCGGCAGCAGTGGGGCTCTTTCCCTTCCAGGGCGACCGGGACCTGGGCACCCGCTCCTTTGAACGCTTCGGGCAAGCGATGGCCGCCGGCGGGAACATGTTCGAGACGGAGATTTACGCTAACCTCTTCAAGGGCACAGTGCTCATTGAGCTGGATCGGGTAGGTATGTTTCGGCCATTGGAGCTCGGGGAGAACGCCGAACGGGCTCTTCCCCCCGATGAACGCCGCAGGCGACTTCAGAGTTTTCTCGAAGCGCTCAACCTCCTCTGGGGCGGTGGGCGCACGGCGCGAATGCTGGCGGATCTCTCTCCGAAGTTCCTCGCCTACGCGCGGCTCCGCGTCAAGCACCCCGTTTTCCTGGAGGCGCTCTCGGCCCGCTATGAGGATGGTCAATACGTCCTGGACCTGATCCCGCTGGTGAACGCGCTGGAAAAGTTCGCCTCTTATCGGGAACATGTGATCTTCGGCATGGAGCCCGGCATCTTCGGGAACGAAGACGAGATCCGGCAAGCCCTTCAACCCTATGGGCCTGTCCTCACCGTCCATAACGCTTTGAAGAAAGCCCAGGAAGATGTGAGCGCGCTATGGAGCGGATCCTCCTTGTGACCGTTCGGGCGCCGGTGGCCTCCTTCCGACGGCCACTGGACCACAACTACCAGCGAACGCTTCCTATGCCGCCGCCTACTACGCTTCTGGGCATCGCGGGCGCGGCCCTGGGGCTTTCAGATCGAGAGCTCTGGGCGCCGGACAGCCTGGTGCGCGAGCTCAAAGTCTCCGTATGGATGGAAGAATGGCAAGAGGAAGAGCCCAACCGCGCCCCCGGCCGCGCCCGCGACATGTGGACCGTGCTCAAGATCAAGTCCGGCAAGATCGCCGAGCGCTCCCCCTATTTCCGCGAGCTGCTCTTCTTCGTGCGATACACCCTGATCTACGGAGGGCCGGAGGACCTGCTGCGCAGGCTGGAGGAAGCTTTCCGGGATCCCGCTTATCCCCTCTCCCTCGGGCGCGAGGATGAGCTCTTGCTGATGGAATCGATCCGATGGGGAGAGGCCACGCCGGGAGAGCCGCGCTTCCGAGGCACAATCCTGCCGGTGGACCTCCGAGAAACGCCCGGCGCACGGCCGATCCTCAAGCCCGGCACCCTCCTCGAGCCGCCTGTTGTGGAGAGGCTTCCCCTCCGCTTCCGGGTGGACGCGAAAGGCATCCGGCACCCGGATCGCATTACCCCGCTTACTTTTCTCCCCACAGGTCTGGAGCTCGAAGTGCCCGGGGTGCCAGCGCTCCGATGGGAAGGGAGGAACTTCACATGGCTGAACTCCTCGCCAAGCCGGACGTCCCCCTCCTCGCCCATTTAGAGGAAGTCACCCGGCTGGGAGCGGAGATCGCCGAGCGCATGCGGCTTCCCGCTTTCCTCCGATCCAAGGCGCTTCTGGCGTGCGCCATGCACGATATCGGGAAAGCGACCCGAAGCTTTCAGGACTATATGCAGGCCGTTCGCGCGGCTCAGGAAGCCGAAAGACGTGGAGCGCCCAATCGGGAACAGGAACGCTTGCGGCAGATCGCCCGTCAGAAGAAGGCCGCCGCCTACCCACATGCCCTGGCCTCCCTCCCCTTCGTGCTCGCGGCCGAAGGGAGGGGATTCACAAACCCGGAGGGAGGGTTCCGCAGGTATGAGGCCACCGCCGCCGTGCTCTCCCACCATTCCCCGCTGGGTCCGGAGCTCTATAAAGGCTATGAGACCTTCCCTGAATACGACTGGGACGCCCTCGCCGATCTCCTCCGCATGCTATGGGAGATCCTTCATCATCACGATGTGGAAGGGCTTCCCCCAATGAAGGGCTTCGAAAACGCCTCCAGGGTTCTCGCCAGCCAGTCGCCGGTCGCCCTTCTGGATCATCCCTTGCGCTTCGGGAACGAGACCCGCACGCTTCGGGGGATCCTGCAGCGCCTGCCCCCTGAGGATTTCGCCCGGGTGAAGACGGTCCTCCATCTCGCCGACTGGCTGGCTTCGGCGAAGAGCCCTCAACCCTTCATGCTGTTCCGAAGCGTCAAGGCATCCGCCGTAGAGCAATACCTTAAGAACAAAGGGCATACGCTCAACGAATTTCAGCGGGATGCCCGATCGGCGGCAAGTCGGGACACCTTCGTGCTCCGCGCTCCCACCGGCACGGGCAAGACGGAAGCCCTATTGCTATGGGCCGGCGATGCGGAACGGATCCTCTATCTCCTGCCTACCCAGGCCACCACCAATGCGATGTGGCGACGCCTGCGCGAGATCTACGGAGATGATCCGGTGGGCCTCTCCCATGGCCGGGCCAGCTATATGCTCCGTCGGGAATCGGAGGAGGATCCGCTGGACCTCCGGCTTTTCGGCTCGGTCTTCGCGAGGCCGGTGACCGTCGCCACGTTAGATCAATATCTCCTGGCGCATCTTCACGGGCGACATTGGGAGGAGCGGCGAAGCCTCGCCCGGGGTGCCACGTTGATCCTGGACGAGGTTCACGCTTACGAGCCCTATACCCTGGGACTGCTCCTCGAAGCCCTGGAGCAGGAACCCCCCGCTCGCCTGGCCCTGGCCAGCGCCACCCTTCCCGATTCCCTCCTCCGGCTCTTCCCTCGTCTGGATCGGGAGAAGCCGGTGGAGGCGGAGCCCGCCCTCTGGGAGCGGCGCCGCCACCGCATCGAGCTTCGCGAGGGGAAGCTGATGGAGCTCGGGCTTGAAGCCGCCCTCGATCTGGCGCGAGAAGGGAAAACCGTTCTGATCGTGGCCAACACGGTGCGGGACGCCCAACACCTCTACCGACGGCTCCGGGAGGAGCACCGATGGCCCCACTGCTCTCTGCTTCATTCCCGATTCACCCTCCTGGATCGGACACGAAAAGAGGAGGAAGTCCGGCAGCCTGAGCCCGGCATGATCTTCATCGCCACCCAGGTGGTGGAAGTAAGCCTGGATATCTCCTACGACGCGTTGATCACGGAGATCGCGCCAGTAGATGCCCTGGTGCAACGGATGGGGCGGGTGAACCGGCAGGGGGGGAGCGGGCCTGCCCCGGTTGTCATCTACCGGGATTGGTCGGAGGGCGCGCGGCGCATCTACGGGCAGGACATCCTCCTATGGAGTCGGGAGCTTCTGGAGGAGCTCCCCGAGATCCCAAGGGATGCGGACCTGGCCCGGGCCACCCACCGGCTCTACGAGCGGGTGGTGGCCGCTCCGGAGTGGCAGAAGGAGCTTCAGGAGGGTCGGGCCGCTTTACAGGAGATCCGAAGGATCCTGGGATGCTACACGATTGATCTTTCCGATGAAGAGATGCGCGCCCGGTTCACGGCACGCCGGGGGATGATCTCCATCGAGGTGTTGCCTGAGGCTTTCGTTTCTACAGCATATGATCTGCGGGAACGGGGCGAAGCCTGGAGGCTCCCCGAGCTGCTGGTCCCGGTCCCCATCTACTGGCTTCGGGAATATCCGCATCACTTTTTCCCGCGGAGCGATCTGGGCTGCCTCCAGGCGAATCTCCCTTACAGTCCCGAAGAGGGCCTTCAGGAGCCGGAACCACAGACCGGAGCGCCGCCCGGAGTGCTCATCGGTTGAGAGGACTTTGGCTTGTGGTGCCTCGCCGCCGATGGGAACGAAATGGAAAAGGGGACACGGAAGGAAGCGGTGTAAGACGTTAAAACGATACGGACGCCCTGGATGGCTTCCTGTCGCTCCATCACGCTTCACCTGCCAGCCGGAGAACTTCTTTCTCCAAATCTGGGTGCATGTAAAAATTGCTCCGCTTCATGGCTTCAAGCACGGGCTTTACTTCGCTCAAAACCCCCTGCTGCTTTGCGCGAACCAGCAAGCCAGCCGTGCCGATCATCCTGAGCCCCAGAGACTTTGCCCAACGGCGTGCTTTTCGATCATCCAGGATGAGCAGGCAATCCTGCTCGCTGGCCAGAGCAATGGCTTCCGCTTCCCCTTCATCCACGATAGTGGACAGCACCCGGATCAGCGCGGTGTTCCTGGGTGCGACCACGGTCAACCAATCGAGAGCTTTGCCGAATTCTTCCCGAACTCCAGGCGGAATCATAACGGGTTCGAAAAGTTCGCGAAGGATATCCAGTTGACCGATACGGTCCAGTATGATGAGACATGTGCTATCCGTCACGGCCGGCTCTTTCACTCTGGACCTCCTCCCTCAACTCCTCCAGAGAGTAGGCGACCACCGGAACGCCGTAGCGCCCCAGCAACTCCATAAAGGTCTGCTTCGAGTGGCCAGCCATTTTGGCTGCCTGTCCCAGGGTCACTTTGCCGACTTCATAAAGCTTTATGGCGAGCAGCAGTCGGGCTTCATCCTCGGACACCTCAAGGGGCAGCTCAACCTGCAGGACGCTCATCTTCAATCACCTCCCAGCAGTTCAAAGGCTTTCGGCACAAGACCCGCCGCTTTTTCCAGAGCCTGCGGCGGGGTGTCGACGATTTCAATGCAATTTTTGAAGGGTTCCTGTTCTGCGAATGCCCTCAACACCTCTTCCTCATTTGCCAGCACAGTGGGTCAGTAGTCGAAGAACTCATCTCAAAACTCCAGTGTTCGATTTTAGTATACTCTGTCTCTGGACAACCTGCCTGGGAGGGGAGGGCCGATGGGGTTTCAGGAGCGGACCGATGAGCAGTGGGCCTTCCTTGCGCCCTTGCGGCCGCCCAGGGCCAAAATCGGAAGACCTCGGGTGGATGACCGCAAGGTCCTCCACGGGATCCTGGATGGGCGGGTCACCGGCTGCCGGTGGCGCGATACGCCCCGCCCATATGGCGCCGATCCGACGGCTTGGCGGCGGTTTCAGGAACTCCAGATGAGTTCAAGCTACTAAGGAAGAAACCCTCCTTCAATGGCGCAAGGGCCGCGGCGAAAGCCATCCCTACGAGCACGGGAACCTCTGCCGGGGGCCGCGGGCTTGCCCCATCCGGGCCAGGAGAGGATGGAACACAGTCCCCCATAAGATGATAGACAGGCTGCCTGTCTCTCCCTCTCCTTCGAACAATCCGGGGCGCTGCCTCGTATTGAAGGACGGCTCTCTCATCCTCCCTGACCGCGCATGACAGGATAACGCGGTCCTGAGGATGCGACCTCCGGTCTTTCCCGGATCCCCGTCATGGCTTCGCCGGATCCGACCCCCGGGGCGATCCCCGAGCGGGTTCGGGGGAAAACCGGATGCGCGTTGCGCGCACGGAGGTTACGCTGGAAAAGGGCGTTCCGCATCATCCGCGCGGCAAGCGCGCAGCGCTCCCAGTGGGAGGCAGGGGAGGAGCCCATGGACCCGGAGCGCGAAGAGGAGCTGTGGGATTTCCTCCGCCAGGCCATGCGCCTGAGCGAGGACGATTTCGAGCGCCTGAAGGTCGGCGGCCTCAAGATGAACTACCTGCGGGTCTGCCCGCGCAAGCTCTGGCTCTTCGCCCACCAGGTCCGCCTGGAGGCCGACGCCGAGGCCGTGGCCCTGGGCCGCCTCACCCACGAGCGCGCCTACCGTGACCGGCCCCGCCGGAGCCTGATCCTGGAGAACCTCATCGCCATCGACGTCCTGGAAGGCGAAGGGACCATCCTGGAGGTCAAGCACGCCCCCACCTTCATCGAGGCCGCTCGCCTGCAGCTGCGCTACTATCTCTACTTCTTGGCCCGGCGGGGGGTCCACCTCCGCGGGGAGCTGCGCTTCCCCCGCCAGCGCCGGCGGGAGACGGTGATCCTGGACGCGGCGGCGGTGGCCGAGGTGGAGGCCGCCCTGGAGGAGATCGCCCGCATCGAGGCCCTCCCCACCCCGCCGGCCGCCCCCTGGACGCCCGCCTGCCGCCGCTGCGCCTACGCGCCCCTGTGCTGGGGATGAGCGGCAAAATCTCCGACGAAGAGGACCGATCGTTGCACAAACCCAGCATCAGGCGAAAATGAAGCAAGACCTAAGAACCAATCTCGCCCGCCCGGCTTCGAACCCAGAAACGGGAGGGATCGCGGATGATCCGAGATCGCCGGACCTGGGAAGCCTTTGAGGCGGAATGGCAGCGCCGGAACCCACCGGACCTCGAGGTTCATTTTCGTATCTTCGATCGTATGCTGGAGCTCGCCCGCGCGCTCCATGCCTGGCCGCCCGCGGATCCGTTAGAGGGATTAGAGGTCGATCTCCAGCTCGCCCGAGCGATCAACGCCGATGTCCGCCTCCCTGCTGAATAAACTGGCGCATGCGTTGGACCGAGAGGGCCTGCCCTATATGATCATTGGCGGGCAGGCCGTGCTGCTTTATGGGGAGCCGCGGCTGACGAGGGACGTCGACCTCACGGTGGCCGCTACGCCGGAGGAGTTCGATCGGGTGTGGCGCGTGGTTCAAGAAGCGCAGCTGCAACCCTTGATCGAAGACCCCCGATCCTTCGTCCGGCAAACCTGGGTGCTCCCCACCCTGGATGCGGAAAGTGGCCTGCGGGTGGACTTCATTTTCTCCTGGACCCCCTACGAACGAGAGGCCATCGCCCGGGCCCGGGCGGTCCCGGTTCTCGGATATCCGGTTCGATTCGCAGCCCCGGAGGACGTGATCGTTCACAAGGCCCTGGCCGGCCGCCCCCGGGATTGGGAGGATGTGCGAAGCATCCTGCGCAAGCAATCCGTGGACCCTGAGGAGATCCGCCGCTGGCTGCGCGCCTTCTCCGAAAGCCTGGGGCGCGATCTCCTGAGCCCCTTTGAGACGATCTGGGCTGAGGAAACCGGCCGAAGGGCGACGGATCGCTGAAAGCCTCACCTCGAGAAGCAGATTTCGGGAACGATGGGACGCGCGTATTATCTGTTCCGCAGCGGGCGCCTGCGACGGCGCCAGAACACCCTCTATCTGGAATGGGAGGCCGACGGCCACGCCCAGCGCCAGGCCATCCCCGTGGAGGACGTGGAGGCTCTCTTCGCCATGGGGGAGCTGGACCTCAACACCCGCCTCCTGAGCTTCCTGGGCCGCCACGGGGTCAGCCTGCACGTGTTCAACTATTACGGGTTCTACGTGGGCTCGTTCTATCCGCGGGAGACCCGGGCCGCCGGACAGGTGGTGGTGGCCCAGGCCCTCCATTCCGCGGATCCCTCCCGCCGGCTCGCCCTGGCCCGCGGCTTCGTGGAGGGCGCCCTCTTCCACATGCGCCGCAACCTGCTCTACTACCGGCGCCAGGGCCTGCCGGTGGAGGACCCCCTGACCGCCATCGAGCACGCTTTGAGGGAGATCGAAAGCTGCCCGGACGTGCCGGCGCTGATGGGCCTGGAGGGACGAGCCCGGGATGCTTACTACGGGGCCTTCCCGGCCATCCTGGACCTGGAGGGATTCCGCCGCAGCCGGCGGCCGCCGGAGAACCCGATCAACGCCCTGCTCTCCTTCGGCAACGGCCTCCTCTACGCGGCCACCCTGTCCGAGCTCTACCACACCCCCCTCCACCCGGCCATCAGCTTCCTCCATGAGCCCTCCACCGGGCGCTTCTCCCTGGCCCTCGACCTGGCCGAGATCTTCAAGCCGCTCGTGGTGGATCGCATGGCCTTCACGCTGATGAACCGCGGCGCTTTGAGCGAGGAAGATTTCCTCGAGGAAGTCGGCTTCTGTTACCTGAAGGAAGAGGGGCGGAAGAAAGTGGTGGCGGAGTTCGAGGAGCGGATGCGGGAGACCGTGCAGCACCCCCGCCTGAAGCGCCCGGTGAGCTACCGAACCCTCATCCGCCTGGAGGCCTACAAACTGGTCCGACATCTGCTGGGGATGGAACCCTACGAGCCACTGAAAGCGTGGTGGTGAGGCAATGTATGTGATCATCGTCTACGATGTGGAAGTGGAACGCGTCGCCCGGGTCTGCCAGTATCTGCGCCGCCACCTCCACTGGGTGCAGAACTCCGCCTTCGAGGGGGAGATCACCCCCGCCCGTTTGGAGCGGGTGAAGGCGGAGCTCCGGGATCTGATTGACGAGAAAAAGGACACGGTGTATCTCTACATCCTGCAGGATCCCCACGCCCTGCGCCGCGAAGTGCTGGGCCGGGAGAAAGGCTCCACCTCCACGATTGTGTGAGGAGCACGATGAGTCGGGAGATCGACAGCCCGAAGAGACAGGGGCCCGGGGACTCCCCTTACTGGATCCTGGGGGCGCTGGCCTTCGGGGTCTTCATCGCCGCGGACGACCTCACGGTGGTCAGCACGATGCTCCCCCGCATGATCGTGGACTTCGAGATCCCCATCCCCTCCGGCCTCCGGGATGCCGCCTGGATCGTCTCCGCTTACCTCATCGCCTATGTCACCGCGATGCCGCTGATGGGCCGGCTCTCGGATCGCTACGGGCGCCTCCCCCTTTACGTCCTCAGCCTGTCCCTTTTCCTCGCCGGCTCGCTCCTTGTGCTCTCCGCCCGCGCGCTCCCCACCCTCATCGCCGCCCGCGCCCTCCAGGCCTTCGGGGGCGGGGCAGTGGTCCCCATCGCCATGGCCGCCGTCGGGGATCGCTTCCCGGAGGGGCGCCGCGGCTTCGCCATCGGTCTGCTCGCCGCCATCGACACTCTGGGCTGGATCTGGGGGCCCCTCTATGGGGCGCTCCTCATCCGCTACGGGCCGGAGGCAGGAGCCTGGCTCCACCACACCCTGGGGCTGCCCGCCGCCATGGCCGGCTGGAGCTGGCAATGGCAGTTCGCCCTGAACATCCCCCTCACCCTTCTGGCGCTGGCCGCCGCCGTGATCGGCCGCCGGGCCTTCGGGAGCGCCCCCCGCGCCCTCGCGGTGGACATCCCGGGCGTCGCCCTCTTCTCCGCCGCCCTCGTCGCCCTCCATATCGGCCTCGACCGGATGGGCGGCTCCCTGGACCTCCCGGATTTCGCAAACCGGGCGCCGGCGGCCCCGGAGCAGGCGTGGCCGTGGCTTTCGCTCAGCGCCCTTGCCCTTCTGCTCTTGCTGTCCTACGAGCGCCGCGCCCGCGCCCCCTTCCTCCCTCTGGAGCTCTTCCGACGCCGGAACCTCGTGGGGGCCGGTCTGGCGAACCTGATCCTGGGGATCGGCCTGATCACCCCGATGGTTCAGGTCCCCCTCTTCATCAACACCCTGCGCGGCGAGGGCGCCACCCCGGCGGAATGGCTCGGCCGCGCGGCCCTGCGCAGCGGGCAGGTCCTGAGCGGGCTCACCGGAGGGATGGCGCTGGGCGCTCTCATCGGGGGCTGGGCGAGCCGCTGGGGATACCGCCGTCCGGCTCTGATCGGGATCCTGGCCGCCGCCCTGGCCCTCGGGCTGGCCGCGCGCTGGGAGGCCGAGGAGCCTTTCGGGCGGATGTTCCGGCACATGGCCCTGGCCGGGCTGGGCCTGGGGGCCGCCGCCTCGGCGTTGAGCGCCGCCGCCCTCGACGCTGCGCCCCCTACCGCTCGCGGCCTGGTCTCCGGCCTCCTGCTCATCCTCCGCCTGATCGGCATGAGCGTGGGGATGGCCGGCCTCACCGCATGGGGGACTTCCCGCTTCGAGCAGATGGTGACCGCCTACACGCTGGCGGAGCTCCCCGACGCCCTGCCGGCCATCACCCTGGCCATCCTGCGGGAGATCTTCGGGCTCGCCGCCCTGACCATGGGGCTGGCCCTCCCGGCCGCCGCCGCCCTCCACCCGCTCCGGCAAGGCGCTCCCGCCGGATCCAGCGCTCCGGAGAGCCCTTCGCGCATAGAAAAAGATTAAGCCCTTAAAGAAAGGAGGTTTCCATGTCCCGACGATGGTGGCTGGCGCTCTTGCCTGTGCTGGCGCTGGTGTGCTGCGTGACGGGCCTCGCCGTCGGCGCCCTGGCCTACGCCCCCCTCCGCGAGCGGGTCCTGGCCCTCCTCGGGCTACGCCCCCAGATCCTGGCCGCGGAGATGGTTCCAGACGATGCGATCCTCTACATCTCACTCTCTTACAATCTCCAGGCCCAGCCCGGCTATGAAACCATCCGCCGCGCCTATCTGGAGAACCCCGAGGTCCAGCGCGCCCTCAAGGAATGGAAAGATCAACTGAAAAAGGAGTCCGAGATCGACTTCGACGCCGACATCGCGCCATGGATCGGGCCGGAGATCGGCCTGGCCCTCTTCCCCACCTCCCCGGAAGCCCTGGAGCAAGGTCGATTGCCCCTCGCGCTGCTCATCGCCTCCCGAGATCGCCAAAAGGCGGATGCCTTCCTGGAGCGGCTGCGCCAGCTGGCCGAAAAGGAGGGCGGGCGCGTGGAGGCCCGCGCCCACCGCGATCGGTCTTACCAGCTGCTGGTTTCGAAGGAGCCCCAGAGGCCTCCCCTGGCCATCGGGCGGCTCGGGGAGTTCGTGGTGATCGCGGTGACGGAGGAGGCCTTCCAGCGGGTGGCCGATCGCGCCGCCGGACAAGGCCAATCCATCACCGCCTCCCCGCGCTTCCGGAAAGTGATTCAGGCCCTGCCTGCCCAGAGCGTGATGATAGCCTATCTGGATTATCGGGAGCTGCAAAAACTCTTCCGGGAAGCCCTCCGCCGCCTGCAACCCGGCGCGCCGGATCCCGAATCCGTGCTGGGAGCCCAGGCCTCCATCCTCCAGGCCGTCGAAGGCGCCGGCTTCGCGGTGGAGCTGCAAGCCCAGGGCCTCCGTCTCCAGTCGATTGCGGTGATCGACCGGGCGAAGGTGCCCCAGGACCTTCGCGCCTCGCTGGACGCTCCGCCGATCTCCGAGGCGCTCCTGGGCCGGATCCCGGAGAACGCCTTCGGTTTCTTCCAGGCCGCCCGCATCGGACAGGGCCTGCGCCAGAGCCTGGAGATCCTCCGCCGGAACCCGGAGGCCCGCCGCCAGCTCCAGGACATGGAAGCGGCCCTGGGGATCCGGCTGGAGGAAGACCTCCTCGCCTGGATGACCGGGGATCTGATCCTGGCGGCGCTTCCCGCGCCGGCGGGGACCCCTCCGGAGATCCCAGTGGGGGTTTCGCTCTGGATCGGGACCGACCAGCCGGAGGCGGCCCGCGCGGGCCTGGAGCGCATGGAGGACGCCTTGGCGATGATGGGCGTTCAGGTAGAGGAGTCCACGCGGGGCCGGCAGGCCTTCCGCATCGTCACCGCGCCCACCGGGGAGCGCATCCTGGCCTACACCGTGGATCCGGAGGCGGTGCAAATGGTCTTTCCCGCGGACGCCTTCGAAGGCTATTACAGGCCGGCCCGCGCCATCACCGGGAACCCGCGCTTCCGGGAGATCCGGGAGCAGCTGCCCCGGCAGATCTCATCCCTGTTCTTCCTGGATACCCTTGCCCTTTGGGATCAAATCGAACGATGGATCCCCGGAGCGGAGCGCGCCACCTTCCGGGAGAAGGCCCGCCCCTTCCTGGATCCCATCCGGGGGATCGGGATCGCTGGGGAGGCCACGCAGGGCGCCGAGATCCAGCGGGGGGTGCTCTTCATCCGGATCGCGCCTCCCGGCTCCTGAGGCAAGGGCGCCAGGTCGTCCGGCTTCGGCGGGCTGCGCGGGGCGGGGATCCTTCGTCCCCCGCCCCGCCTGCGCTCCCCTAAGGACGGCTGCACGCTGTGGGTGGAAGGAGACCTGAGGATGAAGCGCGGGATCGGGCAGGCGCTTGGCCTCCTCGGATGGCTCAGCCTCATGGCGATCACCGCGTGTCGCCCGGCTCCCCCCGCTCCGGCCCTCTCCGCCCCGGAGATCCTGCAACGGGCTGCCCGGGCGATGGCCGAGATCCAAACCGTCCATTTCCTTCTGGAGCGAACGGGGGCGCCGGATTATCTGGACGCCGCCCGCACGATGATGCTGCGCCGGGTGGAAGGAGACGTAGTCCGTCCGAACGGGTTGCGGGGGACCGCCCGGGTCTTCACCCTGGGGATGGTCACCGAGCTCGGGGTGCTCCGCATCGGCGAGCGGACCTGGGTGGCGTTCCCGGGGATCGGGCGCTGGGAGGAGCTGCCCCCGGAGCGCGGCACGGTCATCGATCCCCGGCTCTTCTTCGACGCCGAGCAGGGCCTGCCCGCCCTGCTCGCCCGCGTCGAGCTCCGGCTGGTGGGGGTCGAGACCCTGGAAGGCCGCCAGGCCTTTCACCTCCACGGCGAGGTGCTGAGTGGTCCCCTGGAGGAGTGGTCCCTGGGCCTCATCGCCGGGCGCCTGCGCGCCGACCTGTGGGTGGAGGCGCGCACGTTCCGCATCCTGCGGGTCCGCCTGATGGAGCTGGACAGCGATCCCCAGGATCCCACGGTCTGGCAGATCACCCTCTCGGATTTCAACCGGCCCATCGAGCTGCGCCCCCCCGAAGGGTCCGCATCTCCATAAGAACCTCCCCGGGCCCTCTATCAGGGAAGAGCCAATCAGGCTACCATGACAGCATCTTCACCCGGAGGAATGTGCCATGCGCCGGGTTCTCCCGTATGGCCTCTGGCCCAGCCCGCTGGAGCCGGAGCGGATGGCGAGCCTGCTCCGGATCACCGACGTCCAGTGGGATCGCTCCGGCCGCGTTCTGATCTGGCGGGAGGAGCGCTCCGGCCGCGGCGTCCTGGTCGCCCGGGAGGGCGAGGGGCCGCCGCGGGATCTCACGGAGATCGAATCGGTGCGGGCCCGCATCGGATACGGCGGCGGGGATTTCATCGCCGGCGACGGCCTCGTGATCTACGTCGGGGAGGACGGTCGGCTTTACCGGCTCCCGCTGGCCCATGGGCTCCCCTACCCCATCACCCCGCCCTTCGGGAACGCCGCCTCGCCGACCCTCTCCCCGGATGGGCGCTGGGTGCTCTACGTGCATTCGGACGGCGAGACCGACCTCCTGGCCCTGGTGGACGCGGAAGGACGCCGCTGGCCCCAGAAGGTCGCCGAGGGCGCGGATTTCTACATGCAGCCGGCCTGGCACCCCACCCGGCCCCTCATCGCCTGGGTGGAATGGGATCACCCGAACATGCCCTGGGACGGCGCGCGCCTGTGCCTGGCGCGCCTGGAGGGCGATCCGCCTCGCCCTTCCTCCCCGGAGGTCATCGCCGGGGATGCCACCACCCCGGTCTTCCAGCCCGCCTTCTCCCCGGACGGCCGCTTCCTGAGCTACATCCTCACCGACGGGGAATGGGACGCGCTGGTGGTGATGGACCTGGAGACCGGCGCCCGACGGATCCTGGTGGAGGGGACCACCCTGGCGCCCCCGGCCTGGGTTCAGGGGCTGCGGGTTTATGGATGGAGCCCGCGGGGGGATCGCCTCTTCTACCGCCGCAACGAGAACGCCATCGCTTCCTTAGAGGTCGTGGATCTGGAAGGACGGATCACGCGCCTGGACCTCCACCCCTACACCTGGTTCGAACAGCTCGCGGTGGCCCCGGACCGGGAGGCCCTGGCCATGATCGCTTCCTCCCCTGTCCTCCCGCCTCGGGTGGTGACCTGGGAGGACGGCCGGTTCCGCATCCACCGGTTCGCCAGCGCGGAGCGGATCCCGCCGGAGGCGCTCTCCTTCCCCCAGCCCATTCAATGGCGCGCGCCGGACGGGACGGCTGTCCACGGCCTGTATTACCCACCGGCCTCGCCGGAGGTGCGGGGAGTGGGCCTGCCCCCGGCCCTCATCAGCATCCACGGCGGCCCCACCTCCCAGCGGGTGATGAGCTACAACGCGGATGCCCAGTTCTTCGCCACGCGGGGCTTCGCTTATCTGGAAGTGAATTATCGGGGGAGCACCGGCTACGGGCGCTCCTACCGGGATGCCCTGAAGGGGAAATGGGGCCTTCTGGATGTGGAGGACGCCGTGGGGGGCGCCCGGGCCCTGGCCGAACAGGGACTGGCGGATCCCCAGCGTCAGGTGATCATAGGCGGCAGCGCCGGCGGCTATACGGTTCTGAACGCCCTTATCCGCCATCCCGGGTTCTTCCGGGCCGGCGTCTGCCTCTTCGGCGTCACCAACCTGTTCACCTTAGCTGCGGAGACCCACAAGTTCGAGGCCCACTACCTGGACTCCCTGGTCGGCCCCCTCCCCGAGGCGGCCGAGCGCTATCGGGAATGGTCCCCCATCTTCCATGCGGATCGGATCCGGGATCCCGTGGCCATCTTCCAGGGAGAGGAAGATCGGGTCGTGCCGCCGAGCCAGGCCGAGGCCATCGTGGAGGCCCTGCGCCGGCGGGGGGTTCCCCACCTCTACCGGCTTTACCCGGGGGAAGGGCACGGCTGGCGCCGCGCCGAGACCATCGCCCGCTTCTATCGGGAGGTCCTGGAGTTCCTCCGCCAGCACGTGCTGTTCGCGTGAAAGAAGCCGCCCGGCCTTTCAAGGCCGGGCGGCTTGCGTTTCGCCCCTCAGGGCTGCACCGTGAGCGTGCCGACCATCCCGCCCTCTTTGTGGCCGGGAACCGTGCACACATACTGATACGCGCCGGGCTTCTCCGGCGCTTTCAGAGAGATGTTCGCCTTCTGGCCGGGCTGGATAGCGTCCTTCTCGAAGAGCACCGTCTGGCCGTCGGCGTCGTAGAGCACGAAGTTGTGCTCCAGGGAGCCGCGGTTATCCAGGGTGATCTGCAGGGTCTGGCCGGGCTTTGCGGTCAATGTGTTCGGCTTGAAGTAAAGGTCCCCCATCTCGATCACCAGACTGCCCGTCCCGCCGGTCCCCCCTGCGCCGCCGCCACAGGCCGTCAGCAGCGCGCCGAGGAGGACGACTACCACCGTTAAACGGATGAACCGCGCCATCGCTTCACCTCCCTACAGGGTTTTGAGGACGGAATGGAGACCATCCCCTCACCGTGTAAGCCGAAATCCATTTCGGCCTCCTTGCCGTAAGCGCAGGAACGGCTTCCGCTGCAACCCTTGTGCCATCGAAGACCGAGCGTTCGAGGCTGAAGCCCCCCGCGTAAGCCGAAATTCATTTCGGCCACATCCCCTCACCACGATACATCGCGTGCTTCCGCCGCGACCCTTGCGCCGTCCAAGGCGGAGGTTCGGAGCGAAATCCCCCTACAAAAGCCGTTTTTTGTAGGAGCGGCTTCAGCCGCGACCTTTGCGCCATCGAGAGCCAAGAGCTCGGGGTTGCCGGAGCAGCCTTCATTGCAACCCTTGCGTCATCGAAGACCTGAAAGTTCGGGGCTAAAGCCCCTCCTACCAAAAACCATCTTTTCGTAGGAGCGGCTTTAGCCGCGACCCCTGCGTCATCGAGAGCCAAGAGCTCGGGGTTGCCGGAGCAGCCTTCATTGCAACCCTTGCGTCATCGAAGACCTGAAAGTTCGGGGCTAAAGCCCCTCCTACCAAAAACCATCTTTTCGTAGGAGCGGCTTTAGCCGCGACCCCTGCGTCATCGAGAGCCAAGAGCTCGGGGTTGCCGGAGCAGCCTTCATTGCAACCCTTGCGTCATCGAAGACCTGAAAGTTCGGGGCTAAAGCCCCTCCTACCAAAAACCATCTTTTCGTAGGAGCGGCTTCCGCCGCGACCCTTGCGCCATCGAGAGCCAGGAGCTCGGGATCGACGAAGCAGCCTTCACCGCAACCCCTGCGTCATCGAAGACGGAGGTTCGGGGCTGAAGCCCCTCCTACAAAAACTGCCTTTTCGATGGACGCCACCCGCCGCGCCGGCCTGTCCTCCCTCGAGTCGGGTAAGCCGGATCCGCGCTTTATCCTACGCCGCCTCTTGTGCAACCTGCCACAAGAGACCGAGGAAATCGGAGTTTTGGCTCAAAAAAGGCACCCCACGGATCGCCCATCCGGCGCGCGATGAATCCTTCAGGTGGTTCCGGAATGTGGGGCCTCCAAGCCCGCGTGGCTCATTCGCTGCTCAGCGCCTAGCTTTCCACCACTTCAGGAACTCCTCCTCGAAGGCCGCGGGGTCCACCCCGAGGTGCTGCTGCAGGAAGCCCGGCGTGGACTCCCTGGCGATGGCGTCCATCGAGGCCTGAATCATCATCTGCATGCCGAACATCGGCATGTGCCGCTCCACCACATCCACCGGGATATCGCCGTAGGCCCGATAGAGGGCGAGGAAGGCGGAGTCCCCATAGCGCTCCCGGACGAACTCCGCCATCGCCGAGGCCATGGCATACTGGCGCGCCGTCGCCGTCCCGAAGATGTCCCCGATGTGGCCGAACTGGGTGGTGTAGGTCATGTTCCCCAGGCCCTGGATCTCCTCCCGCAGCTGCCGCCAGTAGGGCTGCCCGGCGTAGGTCAGCGCCGCCCCCTCTACCAGCCATCCGGGAGTCCAGGGTCGGGTCCATGGGGCCAGGATCACATGGACCAGCTCGTGCCGCAGCACCGCCGCCCGCCCCCCGATGGGATCCGTCGCCCGGTAGCCCTTCACCCCCTCGGCGTTGAGGACGATCATCGTCTCGCCCGTGCGGAAGCCCACCACCTCCCCGTCCGCCTCCACCGGGACGGTGCGGTAGAAGGCCACGCCCAGGAACATCTGCGCATCCTTCCCGGTCAGGTCCCGGAAGGTCTTGCGGTCGGGGGCGTAGACCGCCAGATACCGGGGGCGGACGATCTCCTGCGGCAGCCGCGTGGAGAGATTCTGATAGGCCCCCTCCAGCTCCGTCAGGACCGCCCGGGCGGTCCCTTCCGGGAGATCCGGAGGGGCAATCAGCGTGAAGTGCTCGGAGGTCCAGGGGCGGCCGGGAAGGCGCGCCCACGGCGGGACGCTCTCCCACTCCCAGCGGACGATCCGCCACGCTCCGTTCGTCTTGCGGAATTCGGCCTTTGCCGGGTAGCGCCAGCGCTCCTCCTCCGGGAAGCCCTCCAGGCTCGTGGACAGCTCCACGCGGACGTCCCGGGCCTCCTCCGCCTCGAACTCCCCGCTGGTCACCTCCAGGCGCGGGGCGCGCAGCGGCCAGCCGCCGCCGGAGGCCACAGCCTGCAGCAGGTCCGGATCCGCCTCCGCCTTCGGATCCAGAGCGGCCCGGAAGGCCTCCGAAGACCGGCCCACCGCCCCCGCGATCTGCTCCAGCAGGGCGGCGATCTCTCCGCGGGCGATCTGCGCCGGGGACGGCGTGGGGGTGGGTGCCAGGACGAAGGCCCGTCCGTCCCAGTCGACCTCGACCAGCGTCCCGGCTTCGGGATCGAAGCGGACCAGGGGCCAGCCCGCCAGCCGGAAGATCAGCGGTCCCCGGGCCGTCGGGAGCGGATAGCGCAGGGCGACGTCGATCCGGGAGGCGTCCTGAGGCGGCTTCATCCCCTTCAGGTCCTCGGGGAAGCGGACGGGGAACATCTGATGCCCCGCGGCGTCCACCACCCCCATCTCCGCGGGCCCCGGCAGCTGTCCGAGGACCAGCAGCCCCTTCGGCTGGCGGATCTGCAGCTCCACCTCCAGGCCCCCGGCGTCCGCCCGGATGCGCCGGAAGACGATGTCCACGGGGAGGCTGGAGTGGCGGAAGCGGTTGCCCGCCTCAAAGGCCCACTCCCCCTGCGGGAAGGGGCCTGCGGGGAGATCCCCCCAGACCTCGCTGGAGAGGGGGCTGGCGGGCCGGAGCTCCACCGGATTGAAGCCCGGGAAGCGGAAGGTGAAGGGCGGCTGGGCGTCCTTCGGGATCTCGAACTCGAACCAGCCCCGCTCGACGGCCCCCACGATCCAGAGGCAGGTCTTGCGGGGGATGCGGGGGTATTCGGGGCAGATATCTTCCTCGAAGTTCTCGCTCATCCCGACCGGGCGCTGCCGCCTGTCCCCCGCATACAGTTCGGCGGACTTCCCGGGCTCCAGGGGGGCGTAGAACTCCGAGCTGCGCTCGCCCCGGTGGGCGAAGGCGGCGTAGACCCGCAGCCGCTCCCCCCGGATCTCGAAGGCGGGGATCTCCATCACGATGCCGGCGTTGGGCCGGCTGACGAAGCCGACGGCGAACCGTCCCTGAGGAAGGGCCCCGGCCTCCGGAGCCGGGGTCGCCGTCGGGCGGGCCGTCCGCGTGGGAGAAGGGCGCGGCGCGGACGTCGGCGTCGCCGGCTTTTGGGAGGGACGGGCCGGCTGCAGGCCGCATCCCGAGAGGACGGCGATGGCCGTCAGCGCGAGAGCGAGGAGCAGGAGGCGGCCAGCCGATCCGCCCCGAAGTCCTCCAATGCGTTCCATGGGAGCGCGCGCCGCAGCAGGGCGCTCCGAGAATGAGCCGTTTGGCATCTTCTTCATAGAATCCTCCTGTCTGCAATTTGCGACCGCGGTCGAGGTTGACGACCGCCTGGAGATCCGCCACAGGTGCGCCATCCCCTGCCTCCCTTCCGCCTGACTTCGATGTCGCGTCACCGCCGCGACATCGGGGCGAAGAATCCGGCCAGCATCCGGATGAGCTCGGCGCCTTTCGGCTCCCGCATTCAGCCGTCCCCTTTCCCATGGGGATCCGCGTCCTCGGGGGTCTTCTCCGCCATGCGCCAGGGCGGATCGCTCAGATGCCATCCCGCCGTGAACGTCGCCATCCCCAGGGAGATCGCGGCGCCGACGAGGGCGGCCAGCCAGATCCGGTAATCGCCCCCGCGCAGGCCAATCATCGCCCCCGCCATCGGAGCCGCCGGAAGGAGGGCGATCTGCCAGGGCCTCGGAAGCCGGAGCGCGAAGGCCAGGCGGCCCGCCAGGCGCGGCGCCAGAAGGGGGAGCGCCCAGGCCAGGACGTATCCCAGGCCGGTGGTCCCCACCACCGCCTCCCGCCAGGGGGGCGGCAGCAGCGCCCACCAGAGCCACAGCGCCGGGACCAGGGGGATGAAGGAGAGGGCCCAGCCGGCGAGGAGGGCGGCCAGCCAGCGGTGGATCAAGCGGCGCCGCCTGCGCCGGGGCCACCCCCGCCAGGCCCACCACGAATACAGCGTGAGGAGGAAGAAAAAGATCGCCCACCCCAGGCTCCAGGCGAGAAGGAGCGGAGCGGCCAGCAGGGAGAAGGGAAGAGGCCGCGGCCAGAGCAGAACCTTCTCCGCCCAGACGACGACCGCCCCCAGCATGAGGACGTAGGCCAGGAGGCCGAAAGCGAGGGCGCCCAGGGCCGTCCAGGGAAGGACGCGGCCCAGGCGCTTGCCCGCGAAAGACGGCGGATCCATCCACGCCGGCATCTCCAGCCTCCGCTTCACGGCCCATCGATGGGCGCCGCCGGGCTCGCGCGTGGGTGTGTCCCAAAATCGTAGGACAACTGCTCGCAGTTGTCCTACAAAGGGGCCAGGCCCGACCAAATTGGGACACACCCCTCGCGCGTTTTCTTCGCGGGCGGCGCCGTTATGGCTGGGCCTCCATCATCGCCTCCAGGAGCGACCGCAGCAGAGGCCCCAGGCTCGGGTCCTCCAAGAGGGCGCCCAGCTCGCTCGGGGGAAGATCCGCCGGGGTGATCCCGTTCCCCGTCACCCACTTTCGGAAGAAGGCCTCCGCTCGCTCCTTCCCCCAGACCTCCCCCAGCGTCTCCCGCCATGACTCCCCAGTGGCCCAGCCCCAGCGATGCTTCTCCAGATACCGCCGCAGGAAGGCGAAGAAGCGCTCCTCCCCCATCTCCCGGCGCAGGGCCTCCATCATCCACGCCCCCTTCCCATACACAATGGCCGCGTAATCCAGCATGGAGTAGTCATCCGCCGGGAGGTTCAGGGGCAGATCTCCCTCCGTCAGGCGGAGCCGATACGGCAGCAGCACCAGGAGATCCCAGGCCGTCCGGGCGGCCTCCGAGCCGCGGGCCCGCTCCACCCAGAAGGCCGAAGACCAGTTCGTCATCGCCTCGTCCAGCCAGGGCTCCCGGCGCGCATCGTTGCCCACCATCCCATACCACCACTGGTGGGCGACCTCATGGGCGACCACGAAGCCCAGAACGTCGAGCTCGCCGGAGGCTCCGCCCAGCATCCCGCCCAGATCCCCCATCCCGAAGACGTCCTCGCCGATCATGATCAGGCCCCCCGCCTCCACCCCGGCGGCCCCGCCCCGCAGGGGGACCTCCACCAGGTCCAGCTCGGGGAAGGGATACGGGCCGAAGGCCTCGCCGAAACGGGCGAGGGCATCCAGAGCGTCCTCCACGGCCCGGCGGGCCTCCGAAGGCGAGGCCTTCCGGAAGAAGCCCCTCACCCGGACGCCGTCCCGCTCCCGGGTGATCTCCTGCATCTCCCCGGCGATCAGGACCAGGTTGCGGACGTAGGGGGCGACCACCTCCACCTCGCGCCATCCGGCAGGTCCGGAAGTCTCCCGGACGAGGACGCCGCCGACCGCCAGGGCGGTCCCCTCCGGCAGCCGCAGGCGCAGCGCGAAATGGGATGCCTCCGCCTGGTGCAGATCCCCGTTCTCCCAGGGCGGGTCCAGAAGGCAACGGCCCTCCCGGATCCGGGCCAGCTCCGGGTAGCCGTAGTAGAGGACCAGGAGGCCATCGGGTGTGCGCTGCATCAGCCCGTAGCCGCCCGCCCGGCTCCCCACGGTGACCGTGAAGGGCATCTCCAGGGCGACTTCCCCGCCGGCGCGCAGGGGGACCGGCAGCGTGACCGTGAAGGCCGTCCGGTCGCCGCTCCAGGCGGGGCGGATCATCCGGCCGCCGATGCGGACCTCCCCCACCTCCAGGCGGGAGTTGCCGGAGGCCGGGGCATGGGCCCAGGCCCGGAAGCAGAGGGCGGAAAGGGGCGGCCCCTCCCGGTAAGGGAACGAAAGGATCAGGCGGCCCCGCAGGCGCCCCCGATCCGGCTCCAGAACCCCACTGATCCGATAGATCGGGCGGTCCGACGCCCAGCCCTCCCCCGGGGCCAGCCCGGCCCTCCAGTCCGGCTCGGAGGGCGGCTCCGGGAGATCTGCGGAGGAGGCCTCCGGGGCCTCCGGTGAAGGGGTCGGCGAGCCGGTCCGCGTAGGCACCGGGGGAAGGGTGGGGAGCGCCTCGCCCTCCGGCGTCGGCGAGGGACGGGGGGAAGGCGTCGCCGCGGCGGCCGTGGGGGTCGCCGCTTCCGAGGCAGGGGCCGTCGCGGCGGGGAGCCTTCGGGCGAGCTCCGGGCCCGCCAGGATCCCAGCGGCGAAGCCGAGGGCGCACGCCGCGCCGGCGATGCCGAGCAGAAGCGCCCCCGCCGCAAGCCATCTGCTCCAGGATAATCCGTTGTTCATCGGGATCCCGCCTCCTTTCGCCCCCGCGCCTCGGCCAGAAAGAGAAGCGCCGTCGCCAGGGCCGCTGGGCCCAGGCATGGCAAGAAAAGGGCCAGTAGCTCGCCATCCCTCCCCCCTGCTGCGGCGATCAGCACCGCCAGCGGCCCCGACGCGGCCATCAGCGGGACCGCCCACCACGGAAGGCGGACCGCATCCCGGAGGCTTTCCGGATCCGGCGCCTCGAAGGAGATCACGGCGACCCGGGTCCTTTCTACAGTCGCCCAGAACCCGAACCAAATCACGCCGGTTATCACCCCCAGGAGGGCCATGACGGGAAAGAAAAAGGCCGTGCTCCCTTGCCGTCCCAGCCGGTCGGCCAGGAGGGCCGCCAGAAGAAGGGCGGAGAAGGCCGCCAGAGCCCCTGCGAGGAAGCCCTGGAGGGCGGCCTGCGGGGTGAGGGGAAACGTGCGCAGAACCAGCGCCCGCTCGACCGCCCGCGCCCGACGCCCCAGCCCCCACCTCTCGTTCCGCAGGCGGGCATGGAGCCGCTCGGCTTCCTCAACAGGCTGCTCCTCAAAGGGGATGCCCGTCATCCGCCGCAGCTCCCCCATCAGCTTCCGGGCGGCGCGCCGAAGGGCGGCGAGGCGGAGGGATCGGACGGAGGAGATGCCCGGATGGGCCCCGCGAGGAACAGAACCAGGGTCTCCCCGGGATTCCCCTCCCACAGAAGGGCCGCCCCCTCGAAGCCGGCGATCCGTCTCACGAGCTCCTCGGCCAACTCCGGGGCGGACGACTCCATGACGGAAGGATAATACAGCAACGCCAGGTCCTCCTCGGCCAGAAACCCGATCAGCGACCTGGCGCCTTTGGGAAGATCGGGGAGCTCCGCCGAGACCTTCGACAGCCGCCCGGCGACCTCCCGAAGCGGAAGGGGGATGCGGAAGGCGAGGACCGGGACGGCCTCCCCCTTCCCGAAGCGCCGGGCGGTCTTCAGGAGGGCGAACCCGAGAAGAAGCAGGAACGCCAGGGCACTGCATCCGGAGAAGGCCAGCGAGAAGGCGATGTCCTGCTCCTTCGTCATCCCTCACTCCCTCGTTCCGACGCGAAGCGAGAGCGCTCTGGCGGAGCCTCAAATCTCTCACCACAACAACCCGCCCGGCTTTCGCCGGCTCGGCAGCGATCGCGCATCGGTTCGGCCGGCATCGGGATCCCTCCGCCGGGATCAGGATTCACGGCCTCGAAGGGCCTGGACCGCCTTCCCGCCCAGCCAGCCTCCGGCGGCGGAGATCAGAAGCAGCCCGACGGCGCCCAGGCAGAGGACCAGGGCGATCCCGATCGCCAGGCCGGCCGTCTCCGTCTCCGGGGAAGCCTCTCCTCCCAGCCGGCGCAGGAATTCCCGCTGCGCCTGCTGAACGGCTCCCGTGGCCAGCCCCAGGGCGATCGCCAGGGCCAGGCCGATCCAGGCGCCGACCCCGTAAGCCAGCCCGCCCAGGGCGCTGACCCGGGAGGCTTCCGACCGGGAGGCCCCCGGCGGGGCCACGCAGGCCGCCGCCCCGGAGAGGACGCCTCCGAAGGGCCCGCAGCAGAAACAGGCGATCAGCGGGCTGAGCAGGCTGGCGACGAACCCCGATGCCAGCCCGGCCAGCGCCGCCAGGGCCCAGGCCAGCGCGCGCCACCACCCGGCGTTCCGTCGATCATCCGTATGGCCCCGGAGCATTTGCTCCCTCCCGGATCAGTGATTGCGATGGGTCCCGATAATAATAGGACTTACGCCGTTTTCTGCGTATTCCGGTCGTGGCCTTGGGTTTTTAGCCCGAGGCCAGAGGACCGGCCACCGGGGTCGCCCACCGACCCCTGCCTCGAAGGCCCAGGCCCTCGAGGAATTCTATCCCCCTGCGGGCGATGTTCACCGCCGCCGCCTCGTGACGGCCCATCCTCGCCCCGCAAGGGCACGCCAGGACGCGTCCCCTTAGCCTTTCACCCACCCTGCCGCATACCGGACACGCCCGGGACGTGTTCTGCGGATCCACAAAAACCAGCGGAACGCCGTAGAATCTTGCCTTGTGCTCCAGGATGCGGTGGAACTTCATAATCGACCAGAAATTGAGCAGGCGCTGCCGCATCCTCCTGGACTTCCCCTCCCCAATCCGCTCCTTCATCCCCCGAAGATCCTCCAGCACCAGAGCCGCTTTCATCCCCAGCGCCCAGGCGATCAGCGCCAGGGCCAGATGATGCCAGAAGTTCTCCACCTTCTCCCGGCGAATCCTTCGATGCTTGGAGGCGATCTTCTTCTTCGCCTTCGGGTTGTGCTTCCCTCTTGTCCCTTTGATCTCGCGCCGCAGATGGTCCCGGTTGACCTTCCCCACATACCCCGTGTCGATCTCCCGGATCTCGCCGGTGGAGGTCACAAAGGCCGTCAGATTCCCCTCGTTGCTGTCGATCCCGATCACCCCCTCCGGCTCATAGGGGATGTGATCCGGGAACTTGAGGGGGATGGAGAGGGAGTGGGCCGTCAGCGTCGGCTCCCCCATCCGCGCCCGCCCTGCCTTCCATTCATCCAGCAGCCGGCGATACTTGTGATGAGGGCGGAAGGTGAGGACGATGGGCTCCGGATCCCGGGGGGAGACCGGGATCGTGACGGTCAGGGTCTCGCCATCCCATTCGATTTTCACTGTCTGCCGGACCAGATAGATCGAGGGGCGCCGGATCTCCGGCCGGTCCGCCCGGGTCTTCCCTCTCCGCTGCTGGTTTCGGAAGCCGTGGACGATCCGGGCGCCGGATCGGATCGCCCCGTAGATGAGGTTGGAGTGGAGATCCGGATGCTGCGCGCGCAGGGAGGGGTAGAGGGCCTGGATGAGGGTGAAGGTGGCGGTTTTGCCGTTTTCCAGGGCGTAGTCGACGGTCTGCCGCTGGATGTCGGCGCAGGCCTCCATCAGGGCGCGGATTCTGGGGTGCTCCTCGAATCGGAATCGCAGGCAGACCGTCGGCATCGTTGCCGCCTCCATCATGATGATAACCCATCCGTCGCATGGGGAGAAGGACGGATCCAACTGCGTAACTTCTAAATAAATGATAAGCACGATGGGGGAGGGTTTGTCATCCCCCATCGTGTCAGGCAGATTCGCCCTCGGGCCGTCCAAGCGCCCAGGATGGATGAAGCAGGATCCCGTCGGCCTATGCGCCGATAGGCGGATCCGTGCGGACGGCTGGGGCAAACCCGTCGAACAGGTGTGTCCCGATTTTGTCGGGCTGGCCGCTTTGTAGGACAACTGCGAGCAGTTGTCCTACGATTCTGGGACACACCCCGTCGAACCGCTGGCCTCTCAGGAGCGCTTCAGTACCACCCAGGTCCGCACCGGTTTGTCATGCCAGCCTTGATGCTCCCGATCCAGGAAAACCCAAATGAACCCCAGATCGAACACGATGGAGGATAGGGTTTTCCCGATCAGCTCGCGAACCAGCATCGTTCCGAAACCAGCTGGGCGCCCATCCTCGCGCACCACCTGCATGCCCAGGATCCATTTCCCGATCGACATCCCCTGGCTCCACAGATAGAGTTGGAGCCCTACGAGGATCAGGAAGACTCCGCACAGAAGCAGGAGGCCCAATCCGCCAATGACCGCCTGTGCCTCCGGGGAATCCTGGCCGATCCGAGCGCCCAGCAAACCCATGGGGAACAGCACACCATATGCGGCGAGGCCGATGAGATATTCAATCAGCTGAGCCATAAGGCGACGGAAGGGAGAGGCCAGCTCGAAACGTCACGCTTCCATAAGCCACCTCCTGAGAATAGAGATTCGGATCAACGCACCAGGCGGATCCGCCAGGTGAAGCGGAACCAGTAATACACCATGGGGGTGTCGGGGTTGGGGCTGCAATCCCACGATTGGAACTCATAGCGGCTCAGGTAGACCTCCGCGGTGGCCTCGGCCCCCATCTCCCCGCGCTGTCCGCCCACCACCGGCCCGGCCAGCTCGTAGGGGCGCCGGACGGAGGCGTCCACGAGGATCTGCCGCAGCGGATATCCCTGCACGTTCCAGGTTTCGGCTCCCCAGCGCACCCGGTAGTGGGTGAGGCGGCTTCCGTTGGCGGCCGCATATGCGGAAGCCTGGGCGAATCCCATCTGGGACCACACCGCCGCCTGGGGGCGGGCTATGTCGTATTCCCTCACGATCTCCGCGGGTGGCGTCCCGGCAGGGGCGCACAGTTCCCATGTGGTGCTCAGATACCGGGCGATCTCCTCCGCCCCGGCCAGGGCCGCCGCGTCCGCCCCGGTGACCGCGCGGTGGCGGACGTAGCCGAGCAAAGCAAAGTTGAAGAGGACGGCGGCCCCGAGCACCAGCAGGAAGCCCAGGATGATCAACAGGAGCGTCGAGGCTCCTCGTTCCTCCCGCCACCACGCCCTCACCATCCGGACCTCCTCTCCCAGCGCATCCAGGCCGTGACCACCACCGGCGGCAGCTGGATGCGCTCATGAAGGCGGAAGGGCAACGGCACCTGGGGCGGCCGCAGGGTCACCTGGCATCCCCGGGCGTCTCCGCCTCCGAGGGGCCGCACCTGGGCGCCGGGGGCCCAGGCCCCGATCACCCGCTGGGCTGCGGCGACGCCGCTGGCGCCCACCGCCTCCTGCCGGGCGCACTCCCGGGCGGCGGCCGAGGCCACCATGGCCGTGTAGCCCACCGCGAGGAGCTGCCACCCGACCAGCACGAACAGAAACAGGAGCGGAAGCCCGGCGATCAACTCCACTGTCTCCGCGCCGCGCTCATCCCGAAGACCTCGCATGGCTTTGCCTCCTCCTCTCGCTCCATGATCACGCCAACAGGACGGCCCCCATACGATTCGGCCATCCGATCGCGTTGAGATCGATCTCTCCGGCCTCGTAATCCCTCGCACGCCGGAACAGCCTGGAAAGGCAGGAGCGCGCTCAGCGCCGCGACATCAAGGCGTAGAGGGCGCCCACGATGGCGCCGGAGATCAACGCCTCCAGCCCCGACTTGGCCGCCCGCCGCCAGTCCCATTTGTTGTCGGGCAACGCGCCGATGGTGTAGCCCATATAGGCGATCACCCAGAAGCCGATCAGGATCAGCTTCTCCATCACCTCATCCCACCACGTCCACTTCCCGGCTGCGATCAAAGCCATCGCCCGAGGCTTCCAGATCGCAAACATCCAGTAACCCAGGGCGATGAGATCCGCCACCATGATCACAAAGCCCACGATGTTTAGGGGATAAATCTTGGGATCGAACGATTTGTTGGACATTTTGGCCTCCTTTTTACATCCCGAACAGTTTGCTCTTGATCACATCCCACGAGACTCGGTTTGCAACCCGCATTACGAAATTAGGTGGGGAGATAGAAATCCCTTTACCTGAGAGCCAGCCGAGGCCCTTCCCCACGCTCCGGCCGAAGAGCCGGTTATATGCCTTGTTGCCGGGCTGCTCCAGAAGGAACGATTTGCCGAATTCCCGAAGGGGAGTCTGCCAGGTCAGCTCCTTCCGGCGCGTGGCCTCAATCGTTCCCAGAATGGAGACCACCGCCGCCTTCGCCGCCGGCTGCGCCAGCATCTCCGTTATGATCCCGACTCCGACCGCTGTGGCCAACCCACCGATTGACCACTGATCTCGAGGAGTAAGCAATCCATAGCTGATTCCCGATGAAACCCCGCCGACGATGCCTTTGCCGATGAACAACTTCCAAATGGCTGTCCAACCGGCCTCCTTTACCAGCCCGGCGAGCATTGCCCCGCCCTGGCCAAGCAGATAGCCCATGACTGCGCCGGTGCCGGCAAGGGCAAACGCCTCCAGCCACCCCTGCAGACCGGGTTTGGGGCCCGATTGCTGATAGAGCCAGCCGAACAGGAAAGCGCCTCCTCCCGCCGCCAGGGCCGTCAGGACCACCGGTAAGGCCAGGCCGCCAGTCGCCAAGATCAGACCGGCGGCAGCCAGGCCAACCACACCCCCCGCCACAAGTCCCTTATGCTCATCCAGCCACTTCCACACCCCCTCCGCCGTGGACTTCAGGCCCTCCCATGCCTGTGCGGCCCCTTGTTTCACACCCTCCCACCTATCCGCCGCCCACTTCCCCAAATTCGAGAAACAATCCCCCGGATGGGTCGCGCACCATCCCGGATCCAGCGGCTTCCCCTCCGGTGGATTCGCCCCAGGCGGGTTCACCCCCGGTGGATTTGTCCCTACCGGGTTCACCCCCGGCGGGTTCGTCCTAAAGGCGTTCCCTCCTCCCGCCCCCGGGCACGCCCCCGCTCCCTCCAGACACCAGGCATACCGTTGCAACGCCTGTTGAATCGGTGCCGCCACCTGCGCCCCGCCCGGCCCGTTCAGATAGGCCGTCACCGCCCCGAGCAGCGCCAGCACCACCAGGGCCAGCGCCACCCACTCCAGCGTCTGCAGACCCTTCGACCCCCGGATCCACCTCCGCATCATGGTTCACCTCCTCTCGCGGATCCGCTAATGTAGGGCATCGCCCCGCCTACCCGAGCCGCCGCAGCGCCTCCTCCACTCGGGCCAGCAGCTCCTCCCGGCCCTCTTCCTCCAGCTTCCTCCGCCGCCGCCACGCCTCCCGAAGATCCCGGCGCGCCCCCTCCAGATCCCCTAACCGCTCCCGCAGCAGACCCCGCTTCGCCCAGGCCATCACATCATCCGGTCGCTCTTCGATCGCCCGATCCAGGCTCGCCAGCGCCTCCCGCAGCCGCCCCGCCCGCTCCAGGATGGTCGCCTGATTCACAAACCCGGAAGGATGTCCCCGCTCGATCGCCTCTCGGATGTCCCGCAAGGCCCGCGCATAGTTCCCCCGCTCCGCCTCCACAATCGCCCGCATGTTCCAGGCCTCCGCGTCCTCCGGATCCAGCCGCAGGGCAGCGTCCAGATCGGCCAGCGCCCGCTCCAGATCCCGCAGATCCAGCCAGGCCATCGCCCGGTTGTAATACGCCTCCGGCTCCTCCCTCCGCCGCAGGCTCTCCGTGAAATCCCGGATCGCCGCCTCCGGCCGCCCGCTCTCCAGATGCGCCATCCCCCGATGAAACCACGCCTGAGCATTCCCGGGATCCCGCTCCAGAACCCGGGTGAACCGCTCAATCGCCTCCTCATATTCCCCCCGCAACAGCCTCTGCATGCCCTCCCCCAGGTCATCCTTCCCGAACAATGCGTCCAGGATCCCCATCGCTCGCCTCCTTCCCTGCATGGAATCGACGCCCGCTCACCGGCGGGATCGACGGGCCTGCCCCCGGCGCCGCAGCCAGCGGCTCAGCCCCATCCCGATCCACGCCCCGATGATCCCTGCCGCGATCATCCAGATCCACGCCTCCATCTCCCCACCTCCCCGTCTCTTTTATGGCGCCACCCTCCGCCCTTCCTCAAGGCCCGATGCCTTCCTCCTCAGGAGCCGCCCGAAGCCCGGGCCCAGCGGGCGCAGGTGCCAGTTCTGGGCGATCCCCGCAAAAAACAGCCAGTATCCGATCCCTGTCGTCACCAGGATCAGCAGGACATCCACCAGCCCATACCCCCCCGAACGGGAGGCCTGCATCCCCAAATGCGCCCCCAAAGGACCCGCCGCGCTCCCCCCGCTCAGCACCAGCACCACCCCGCCCATCCGGTCCATCCGATCCATCAGGGCGCCCCACCCGCGCCGCCACCCATACGTCAGGCCCGCCACGAGCCCCAGCCCATAGGTGACCGCCGGCGCCCACCCCCACCCCTTCGGCAGAAGCAGCGGCCAGTAAACCACCGAATAGGAAAGCACCCACAGGCCCAGAAGGGATACAAACAGGGTTCGGGAAAGCCAGGAAATCCATCCCCGCCGCTCCCCGCTGAGCCGCGCCGCCAGGAAAAGCAGGCTGATGACGAGGGGGGGGAAGATCTCCACCCAGGAGGGGAAACGGTTGAAATTCCGCAGCCGCGCCGAATTCGCCAGCCACGCCATGAGGGGGAGGAGGATCAGGAAATACAAGAACCCGGCGACCCCCCACAGGATCTCCGAACGCCGCTTTCGGAAAAGCTTCCGCCACCGGATCATCTCACCGCCCCCCCCAGCCAGGATTTGATCCGATCCGGAACACCCAGTCTATCCAGGGCAATGCCCAGCACAACTGAAGTCACGAACGTAAGCCCTACTGCAGCCGCAAGAGGCACGGTGACAACGGGAGCGACAAGAATAAGGGCACCGCCCACGATCGCGGCAGCGGCCAAGCCGGTGGCCACGCCGAGGGCGAAATCCACCCCCGTCGAGATCCAGAACTTCCGGTTCTTCACCGTCCGATCCCAGAAAGTCGCTCCCTGAGAAGGATCCGTCCCAAACTCCCACAGGTTCTGCACCAGCGACACCACCCCGCTGAGGATCAGGCTTCCCTTCGAAACCGAAGACTTCAGCAGCCCCTTCGCCGTCCCCTTCGCAATCGTTTGGGGCTTATAAAGCCCTCCCCGACGCGAAACAAATCCCCAATCGGATCGGAGCCCCACCCGATACGCCTCCCGAGCTCCCCGCGGCCGCAGGGCCCGGATGCTCACCCTGCCCCCCGGTCGGCGGATGAACTGCAAGTGCCTGACCTTTAGGATATCTTGCACAGTCTGATAGAACCCGACGGCCTCATCCAGCAAAGAGTTGACAAAATCTCCCACCCGCTTCCACCACGGGATCGGCACGGCCCGAATGCCGACCGCCAGCACCCCAACGGGCGTCAACATCCAGGGCAGCAACCCCAGCAACCCGATCCAGTCCGCCGGACCGCACGTCCCCCGCTGGATGCACGTCCACCACCGCCCGATGCAGCGCTCCGGATGCACGAAGCATTCCCCCACCGCCCCCCATATCGAAACCGGGGTCGCCCCGGATGCCGGCCCGATGCAGGCCGAAACATCCGTCAGACACCGGAACATCCGTGCGATGGCCTCCGTCACCGCCTCCCCCACCCCGCTGGACGGGCGGGCCAGGGCCAGCGCCACCGCCCCGATCAGGGCCAGGATCACCAGCCCGATCGCCACCCACTCCAGCGTCTGCAAACCCTTCGACCCCCGGATCCACCTGCGCATCATCGCTCACCTCCTCCGCCCCAACTGAACCTCAAAACCCTTCATTCCTCCACCTCGCCAGCCGGAAGGCCGTGCCATCCCGAAAATCCCTTCTATGGCCGCAACCTCCAATCCCATAGATCCTCCCACGACCGGATCGGACGCCCGGTCACCACCCCGTGCGCATCGGAGCGATGGACCCAGGCGATGAGCGCATCCGCGCCGATAAGGATCCGCTCGTTCCGGATCAAAACGCCGTTCGAGAACGGATCCGGGGCTCCGATCCGTGCCATCGAGTTCGCATCGGTCAGAGCAGCCAGGGCCCCATCGATCACCCGAAAGCCCATCCGAACCGGAAGGATCGTAAGCGCGCGCTGCCAGAGCGGCCTCCCCGGACCCGAGGGCGAGGTCCCCAGAGGTCCGGGTTGCGGATAGAGCCCCCTGAAGTAGAACCCGCTCCACAAGGCCATCGCCTCCATCCCAGGGTGCTTCTTCATCCCTCCCCTTCGATCCCCATCCCTGAACCTCCACTCCTTCACGGCCGCAGCGACCAGTCTGTCAGATCCTCTACGCTTCGTATCCACCTCCCCGTAATCGCCCAATGAGCAAGCTGCAAGTGCACAAAAACCAGGAATAGGTCGCACATGATGAGACCAATCTCTGTAGATAGAGACAGGATCCTGGATGCAGGGTCAGGGAAGGTCAACAAGAAAACCGTGTTGCTTAATGTGAGAAGGAACAATGAGACATCAACAAGCAAAAGAAATGGCACCAATACAGCAACAGCAAACGCCCGTTTCGGGAAGGGGATTCCGGAACCATTCCCCTCCCCTGGATCTCCGGAAAGCCTTCGATCAGCCAGAAATCCAGCTCCGAGAAGCATGAATATACCCACCATCGAAGCCAGGACGTTGTTCCAAACCTTCCCCCACACGCCCTCCACGGTGGCCTTCAAGCCCTCCCACACCCGCCCGACCCCCTGCGTCGCATTTTCCCATCGATCCGCCACCCCCTTTCCCACATTCGAGACCCACCGCACCAGAGGCACGCGCGGGGGTGGGAGGGTGAGGCGGGGCCACGCCCACCGCCGCCGCCTCGCCCAGGGCGGCAGAAGGGCGAACACCACCCCGCCCACGGGGATCCCCACCACCGCCAGCCACGGCAGCAGGCCCAGCAGATCCTTCGGATCCGCCCCCTCGCAGGCCCCTCGAAGCAGACAATCCCCCCACCGGGCCAGACACTCAACCGGCTGGGTCCAGCAAGGGCCGGCCTTCTCGATGCGCACGGCCATCAAAGGACACCCCCCTGCCCAATGAGGCAGCGGAACCAAGCGCTCACGGCGGCGGAGAGGGCCTCCCCCGGCCCGGCCTCGGTTCGCTTCAGCCCAAAGGCCAGGGCCGCCAGGAGGGCCAGCGCCACCAGCCCAATCGCCACCCACTCCAGCGCCTGCAAACCCTTCGACCCCCGGACCCACCTCCAGAGCATCCTTCGCCTCCTCTCTTACGCCAAAGGATCCCGGTTCAGCGCCGCCCCCCTCACCCGCCTCTATGACCGCAGCCTCCAATCCCATAGATCCTCCCACGACCGGATCAGACGCCCGGTCACCACCCCGTGCGCATCGGAGCGATGGGCCCAGGCAGTGAGCGCATCCGCGCCGATAAGGATCCGCTCGTTCCGGATCAAAACGCCGTTCGAGAACGGATCCAGGGCTCCGATCCGCGCCATCGAGTTCGCATCGGTCAGAGCGGCCAGGGCCCCATCGATCACCCGAAAGCCCATCCGAACCGGAAGGATCGTGAGCGCGCGCCGCCCCAGCGGCCTCCCCGGACCCGAGGGCGAGGTCTCTGAGGACCCGGATCGCCGAGAGATCCCGCCGAGGAAGAACAACCGGCAGGCCACCGTCTCACCTCCCCGTTTATCGATCCGGTCCCCTATCCGCTTCCACCTAAGGCCTGCCCGAAGGGGGTCAACCACCCCGGCAACCACCCCACCTTCCCGATCCGGTCCGCCCCACCCGGTCGCTGATGCCGGGCCCGGAGCTCCCGGGCGTCGCTTCGATGACTGAAAATCCTCAAATTGGAGCGGGGGGGACGATTCCCCTTCGTCCCCCCCACCCTTCCGACCCTCACTGGGTCTGGGTCACTTGCCCAGAGTGCTTTCAGCTTGCTGCGTAGCTTTCCCAAAGAAGTAGCTGATCGCGTCCGCGATGGCCTTGCCGACCGTGCCCTCGCCGGAGTTCTTCAGATAAGCAGCCGCTGCGCCCAACAGGGCGAGGATGACGATGGCCAGGGCCACCCACTCCAGGGTCTGCAGCCCCCGGGCGTCCTCGAGGAGCCCCACGAGGCCCACCCGCAGGCGCACATACAGGGACAACGCCCGATCCGAAAGCCGCGTCCACATGGCAACCCTCCTGTAGGTTTAGGATTCCGGCGATGCAGGCCCCCGAGAAGCCTCCACCCGCCGGTCTATCTCCATGTTAGCCGATACCCCCCGGATTTTCCGTTAACACAACGTTACAGTTTTGATAACCGAGATACAACCTTATAAATTAATCAAGGTTGAAAATCCGGGGCTGGCCTTCTCAACCCGGCCCCCACAGGCCCCAGAGGGCCCCCAGGGCCAGCCCGGGCCCCATCGGCAGGGTGCGATCGGGCGGGAGCCGGCCCAGGGCCCACAGCGCCCCTCCCCCCAGGGCCGTGACGCCGAAGGCGATGAGCAACGCCTCCATCACCCGCGGGAAGCCCAGGGCCAGCCCCAGCACCACCCCCAGCTTGAGGTCCCCCGCCCCCGCCCGCTCCGGGCCCACCAGGAAAACCGGCAGGAGGAAGACCCCCGCCGCCAGGGCGGCCCCGGCCAGGGCGCTCCCCCCCTGGCCCCGCAGCGCCTGCAGAAGGACCAGCCCGCCCATCGCCGGCAACGTCAACGCATTGGGGATCCGCCGATCCCGCAGATCGGTCCACGCCGCCCCCAGGGCGATCCCGGTCACACCCACCCGCACCGCCAGCTCCACCCCGTCCATCACCCCTCCTCCCCCAACGATTCGGATGCCCCCGGGTCCAGAGGCAACAGCAGGCGGACGGTCCACGCGCCGCCCGGCCCCTCCAGGAACTCCATGGATCCGCCGTGGGCGGCGACCAGGGCGCGGGCGATCTCCAGGCCCAGCCCCATCCCCCCGCGCCCCTCCCCGCTCGCCCCGCCCCGGATCTCCACCATGGCCTGCTCCCCAGCCCCCGCCGTCACCCGGATCTCCTCCCCCGGCCGGCTGTAGCGTCGGGCGTTCTCCAGGAGGTTCTCCAGAACCTGTCGCAACCGCGCCGGATCCGCCCGGACCGGCAGGGGGACCCGTTCCAGCGCCACCACCAGCCGGCGTCCGGAGGCCTCGATGCGGGGGAGCATCCCCTCCACCGTCCCCAGCAGGAGCTCCGCCAGATCCGCCGGCTCCGGGCGGATCGGGAAGACGGCTCGATCCTCCCGGGCCATCACCAGCATGTCTTCGATCAGCCGGGCCAGATGGCGGGCGTGAAAGGCCGCCCGGCGGACGCGAAGGCGGGCCTCGGAGCCCTCCGGGGCCTCCGCAACGGCCTCCAGCTCGCCGAGGAGCAGGCTGATAGGGGTCAGCAGCTCATGGGAGGCGACCAGGAGGAACCGCCGTCGGATCTCCCGGAATCGCTGGAGGGAGCGGGCGATCTCCTGAAGGGCGTCGGCGATCTGACCCAGCTCGTCCGACGAAGAAGGAGGGAGGGGCGGGGCCGGATCCCCGGCCGCGATGGCCCGGGCCGCCGCCCGGATGCGCCGCAGCCAGAACGAAAAACGGGCCCAGAGGAACACGTGAACGGCCAGCACGGCGATCCAGACCAGCAGCGACATCCTGAACAGGCGGAAGTAGAACCCCGGGGCGCCGCAGCTCGGGCAGAGGGCCGACCCCGGGCCCATGGCCAGCTGCCGGCCATCCGAGAGGGAGATCCCCAGGGGAACGACCTGCGGGAAGCGCGGGAGCTCCGCCGGGGGCAGCGCATACAGGGTGTAAGGGGCCAGCGCCTGACCGACTTCCTGCAGGGCGACCTCCGGAGCGACCCCTGCGGTCGCCCGCGCCCGGACGTAGGCGGTCAGGAGGGCGCCGGCCGCCTCCCGGTATCCCTGCTCCTGGGCCGTTAGCAGCGCCGCCACCTCCTGAGGGATGGAGAGGAACAGGACCAGGTAGGTGGTGACGGCGCCCAGGACGGTGATGATCAGGTATTGCGCCCTCCAGCCCATCCGCCTCCTCTCATCCGCTTCGGAGGATCAGACGATAGCCCGCGCCGCGCGCGCTTTCGATCTGCACCCGATCCCCGAAGGCCTCCCGGAGCCGATGACGAAGGCGGTGGATCAGCACGCGGACGGCTCCCTCGCTGAGGAAGACGGGATCCTCCGGGCCGGCCTCCGCCAGCTCCTTGATCGGGATCCAGATCCCGGGCCGCGCCGCCAGCCGCCAGAGAATGATCCATTCCGAAAACGAAAGCATCGTGCAACGATCCCCCCAGCGCACCGTCCGGAGGCGCGGATCCAGCTCCAGAGGGCCCACGGATCGGGGCATCCGGATCCGCCCGATGCGTCTCCGGAGAAGGGCGCGCAAACGGGCCACCAGCTCCTCGCTCTGGAAGGGCTTGGTCATGAAATCATCGGCCCCTCCCTCCAGGGCCTCCACCCGCAGCTTCGGATCCCGATAAACGGTGAGGACGAGGATGGAGGGCGGATCTCCCGGCAGCGGCAGCGCCCGAAGCACGCGCAACGCCTCCAGGCCATCCGCATCCGGAAGGGAGAGGTCCAGCACGATCAGCTCCGGCATCGGCTCCCGGCCCAGCCGTCGCAGGGCCGCCTCCAGGGTCGATGCCAGCTCCACCGCGAAGCCGGACCGAACCAGCCCGTCCCGGATCAGGGGGCCGAGATCCGGGTCATCTTCGATCAGCAGAACGACCGGCAGGCCCAGCTCCCCGGCTTCCCCCATCTCACCGCGCTCCCCACAGGAAGATGGTCCCATCCTCCGCCCCCGAGGCCAGCAACCGTCCGTCCGGCGAGAACGCCAGGGCGACCACCGCCCCCGCCCCCTCATGTCCCCGCAACGTCCTCAGCGACGTCCCATCGGAGGCGCGGATCAGATGGATCTCGCTCGCGAAGCTGCCCGCTGCGAGAAGCGCCCCATCCAAAGAGAGCGCCAGGCTCCAAACCGGCCTTTCGGAAATCAGCTTCCGCGGCGGCCCGTCCTCCCGGAGCGGAAGCTGCCACAACCCGAACTCGGTTCCGACGAACAGCCATCGGCCGTCCGGGCTGAAGGCCATCGTCGCCCGGATCCCCCCTTCCAGCGGAATCCGGCGGGGGGAAGCGCCGAAGACCGCCAGGGGTTCCAGATGGACCTCCCCGGTGGGCAGCCAGACCGCCAGCCATCGGCCGTCCGGACTGAGGGCGAGATGAGAGCCCAACCCCGGAACGCGAAAGACGTTCAACGGGCGGCCGGCCTCGTCCCCCACCTTCAGGAAACCGAAGCCCCTTCCCACCGGCGTCCTGCTCCCTGCGGGGACCGAAAACCGATAAGGTCGAAAGTCGTTGCCCCCGGCGATCACCGATTCCCCATCGGGGGACACCGTCAGATCCGAGCGCCACCATGGATCGCCTTCAAAGGTGGCGATCCGACGCCCATCCGGGAGGGTCCAGAGGTGGATCTTCCCATCCGCCCCGGCGGAGACCAGCCACTCCCCCTGCGGGTGAAACGCGATGGCGGTCACCCAGAGGCGATGGGCGCCCCATGCGGCGATCGGCTGCGTGGAGGAGATCGGCCAGATGCGGAGGGTGCCGTCGCCGAAGCCCGCGGCCAGCCAGCGCCCCATGGGGTCGAAGGCCAGGGCCTCCGGATGCATCCCGATCGGGAAGCGCGCCTCCTGCCGCAACCGCATCTCCGGCCACGTCCAGAGCCGCAGGGCGCCGTCCGAAAACGCGGCCAGGAGCCCCTCCGGCGTCCCCTCCACGCTGTCTACCCAGGCGATCGGATCCGCATACAGGACCTGTCCCGCTCCGTCCGGGAGCGACCATGAGCGGACGGTTCGATCCGTGCCGCCGGAGAGGAGAACACGGCCATCCGGGGAGAAGGCGAGGGCGGTCACCGGGCCCTCGTGGCCGGCCAGCGAGACCGCCTGCGCCGCCGGCCCCCGCCACAGGAAGATGCGGCCATCGGATCCGCCGGCCGCCACGAAGGAGCCGTCCGGGCTCCAGGCTACCGGGACGATCCACTCGCTGCCCGGCTCCAGCCGGCGACGCTCCTCCCCCGTGCGGGGATCCAGAAGGTGGACAGCCCCCGCGCTGGTCCCGGCGGCGAGCTGCGCCCCATCCGGCGAGAACTGCACGCTGAAGACCCGAATGTTCAAACCAAAGGTCCACTCAGTCGTCGCCTTCTCCCGCTCGATGCGCATCGTGGCCTTGCGATCCTGGAGAGGAAAGGTCCAGCGGGGCGTGAGCGCCGGGATCTCCCACAGGCCGATCCCCCCGAGCCATCCCGCCGCCAGATGCCGGGAGTCGGGGGAGAAGGCCAGGCTTTCCACGAAGGGGCCGGGAGCCTGCACGGAACGGACGATGGCCGGCCCGGAGGGCGATCCCAGATAGATCCGCCCCCCCTCGGTCCCCAGGGCGAACCACCGGCCATCGGGGGAGAAGGCCGCCTCCAGGATCGGATCTCCCCCCGGGATCGCCAGCTCGTGAATCGGCTGAAGGGTCTCCGTATCCAGCCATTTCGCCTTATTCCCGAGAGAAAACAGGATCCAGCGCCCATCAGGGGAAAGGGTCGCTCCCGCCGGCACGCCCTCCGCCCCCCAGCGGGCGAGGGCCTCGATCCGATCCGGGGCGGCCCCCAGGGGCTCCTTCGGGAGGGCGAAGGTCGCGCCCTCCGCAACGGCCTCCGGGGAAGGCGAGGGCGTGGGGAGGGAAGGCCTCTCCGGGGAAGGCGTGGCGGTTTCGCCGGGGGCAGGCGAACGGATCGGGGCGGGGAGCCGCCCGGCGAACTCCCGCAGGTAGGAGACCGCGATGGCCATCCCGGCGCCGAAACCGAGGGCCGGGACGGCCAACAGGATCGTGAGCAGGAAGGCCCATCGGCGTCGTTGCCGCGCCCTTCGGGCCTGTTCCAGCTCCTCCAGCCAGCGACGCGCCGTGCGATCCCCCCGCTGGAAGTCGGGGCGGCGCGCCACGATGCGGCGCAGCGCCGCATATGCGGCCTCGCGATCGCCGGATTGAGCGGCGGCCTCCGCCGCGGCCCAGTCCGCCTCCAGGGCCTGCATCTCCTCACAGCGATGGCAGGCCTCGGCCCAGCGGTCGCGGTCCGGGTGCGCGGGGAAGCGGTCCATCAACCAGGCGTAGAGCTCCCTCGCCTCCGCCCAGAACCCTTCCGCCTCCCAGCGCCGGGCCCGCTCCAGGCTGCGGGCGATCAGCGCCTCGGCATCCTGCTCCCCATCCTCCGGCATCCGTCCTCCTCCGGAAACTCTCCCGGACCTGCGGTCGCAAGGGAGCGCCCTCGCCGTCCCCTCAGCGCGGGAAGAGGCCCTGACCGAGCAGCTGAAGCACCATGCCGCCGGCCAGCATGCACATCACCGCCGGGCCGATGATCAGGGCGACCAGCATCGAGGCCACCGGGCCGACCCGGCCCACCCACTCCCGGGCCTTCTGGATGCGGCGGGCGCGCATATCCGCCGCGATGCGGGTGACCGTGGGGGTGAGCGGCTGGCCGAGGCGCTCCGCCTGCTGCATGGCCTCCACCCAGATCCGCAAGGCCGGGGCATTGTTGCGCGCGAGCAACCCCCGATACGCCTCCATGCGGGGGAGGCCCATCTCCAGCTCATGCAGGAAGCGGCGCAGCTCCTCGCCCAGCGGGTTCTGCAGGCGCTCCGTTAGATGGCGCAGGGCGGCCTCGAAGGCCAACCCGGCCTCCAGCAACACCGCCAGGGTGTCCAGGAAATCCGGAACGGCCCGGTCGATCTGTTGCTGGCGTCGCTCCGCCAGGCGGTTCATCCAGAACGTCGGGGCCAGGAAGCCTCCGGCTGCGGCCAGGACGGCCACGATCAGCATGCAACCACCGAAGCCCAGCAGGATGTCCATCAAATAGAGGAAAACCCCGAAGGCGGCCCCGGCGAGGCCTCCCAGCACATGCATCCCGTAGAAAGCCTCCACCGTCAGGCCGTAAGGATAGCCGGCCTGGGCCAGGGTCCGGGCCAGACGCTCCCGCCCCAGCAAGCCCCAGAAGGCCGGGATCTCCCGAGCCAGCCGGAGCGACCAGCGGTGGATCCGCTCGGAGAGCGAGGAGCGGCTGACGGCCGCCGGATAGGTCTGCTCCAGGCGCAACCGGGTCTCGGAGGGGAGCGCCCAGTGCCAGACCGCCGCCGCCGTCAGGAACACTGCCACCAGGCCCATACAACTGAAAAGCTCGACCATCCCCTTCACACCTCCACGTGGGTGATGCGGCGGATCAGCAGGAAGCCGCCGATTTGCAAGGCGAGGCTGAAGCCCAGGATGACCCACCCGAGGGGCTGGGTGATCAGGGCGTCGATCATGCCGGGCATGAGGGCCCGGAAGAGGATCAGGAAGGCCATGGGGAGGGCGATCACCAGGATGGCGCTGAAACGGGGCTCCTCGGTGAGGGCCCGGATCTCCCGTTGCATGCTGCGCCGCTCCGCCATGGTGATGGCCAGACGCTGCAGAACCCGGGTCAGGTTCCCCCCGGCCCGCTGCTGGGCCAGGATCACCGTGATCATCAGCTCCAGGTCCGCGGAAGGATAGAGCCGGTAAAGATGCTCGAGGGCCTCGTGAAGGGGATAACCCAGCAGCAGCTGCTGGTAGACCTTCCGCAGGCCCCCGGAGGCCGGCGGAGGGAGGCGATCGGCCGCCTCGCCGATGGCCTGGACGATGGTTTGCCCGGCCCCCAGGCCCCGGGCCAGGGCGTCTGCCACGTCCGGCAGCTGCTCAGCGAAGCGGATGGCCCGTTGCCGCGCCCGGTGGGCGAGATAGCGCCCCGTGGCGAAACGCACCGCGAACAGCGCCAGGGAGAGGACCAGGAAGAACGACAAATTCAGGAAGAGGGCGTTCAAATAAAGGACCACGAACACCGCGAAGGCCTGCAAGGCCAGGACCTCGTGCGGGCGCAAGGACAGATCCGCCGCCTCCAGGCGCTGGGCGAGCCGTTGACCGGATGCGCTCGCGTCGAACCGGGCCCCCAGCTCCAGCAGGAAGCTCCGGGCTTCCGCGGAGCGGATCACCAGCGACCGCGCTCGCTGGCCGATCTCCCGGCGCTCCAGATAGTGGACCAGATGGGCTCCCACCGCCAGCCCGGCCAGGACCCCGGTGAGGATCAACCCGATCAGGTAGCCGATCCCTTGCATCGCCGACGTCATGGCCACTGCTCCCGGGAACGTCGAAGGAGAACGCGGATGAGGACGAAGCCTCCGGCTCCCGCCGCCGCGATCAGGCAGAGCCAGATCGGCGAGAAGCCTCCATCCCCGCCGGCGGCGACGGTCAGGCGCCACTCCCCTCCTTCCACCGGCGCCCCCTTCTCCTCCCGGGCTCGGATCCGGATCTCCCGGGGCTGGCGGATCCCTTCCCCGGACACCCGGATCTTGCGGCGGACAATCTCCCGGGCGGGGATGGACAGGGTGGAAGGCGCAACCTGAACCCCGGCCCCCTCCTCAACGATCTCCAGACGCAGCTGGGCCGGCCGATCGAGGGTGGAGGTGATGATCAGGGTGAGCTCGCCGGGCAGGTTCAGCGCCCGAGGGGAGCGCTCCAGGGCGACGAAGAGGCGGCCCTCCGTCGAAGCGCCCACCTGCAGATCCGCCACCACGGCTTGAGGATACACCCGGGGTCCCGCCGGCCCGAGGGCCCGCACCTCTCCCAGAGCCAGGAAACGCACCGGCCCGCCTGCGGGCGGACGGAACACCCACTCCCATCGATCCGCCAGGGCCTCCATCCGCTCCGGGGGCTGATAGCGGGCGTTGCCCACCCGCCATCCCACCCAGCGCCAGCGGACCTCCTCCACGCCCGGCGGACGGGGGACGGTGACGGTGATGGGCATCCCCGGCGCCGGGGAGGCCGGGGCCTGCGCTTCCAGCGCCGGCAGATCCGCCATCCGGTCCAGCCATACCGGCTGCTCCCAGACCCCGCCCGCCCAGCTCAGGCGGAAGGCGCCCTCCACCCGCCCGGAGAGGGCTTCGGCGGGGATCAGGCCGCCGGCCCGGCCGTCCCCTCCCTCGCGATCCGCATCGCCCCCATCGTCGCGCAACGGCGCCCGGATCTCCCCCGCCTGCCATTCCAGGGCCGCGCCGGAGAGCCGCTGGGGGAGCGTCGTCTCCAGATAGATCGGCGCGCCGGAAGGGGCGAGCAGCCGGCGGGAGGGGCCCGGCTCCGTCAGGAGCAACGGCTCCCTCAGGCTCACCACCACCCCCAGCCGGGCCTCTTGATCCCCCTCCATCCGGACCCGCCACTCTCCTTCATAGGACCCGAAGGACAGGAGGGTGACGATCTCCAGGCGCTCGGTGCGGACGACATCGATGCGCGCCTGGGCGGCCGGGCCGAGCCAGTCCGTGTCTTCGTGAACCAGGGTCACCAGGCGGGCGGAGGGGGTGGGGCGAACCAGGACGAAGGCCGCCCAGGCGGCGCCGGGGGGCAGGACCAGGCGCTGCTCCAGCCCCGGCGGGAGAGAGATCCAGGTGGTCCAGCGATGGGGAGAGAGGGCGCCCCAGAGGCGCAGCGCGGCCTCATAGCGCTCCGGGTCCGACAGGCGCGTCGTCGCGGCGCCTCCGGAGGCCTGACCGAGGGTTTGATCCAGGAGGGAAAGGCTCTGCTCCAGCCCCAGAGCGAAGAGCGGGCGGGCCGGCGGGCCGGCCAGCCGGGCGGCGGCCCCGGCGAGGGCCTCCGCGGCCTTCGGATCCGCCCGGGCCAGGGCGAGCAGGCCGACGAAAGGGGCGGGCTCCGGAAGCTGGCTCAGGCTTCGCACGCTCAGATCCACCATCCGGGGCCAGTTGGCCTCCCCGCCGTCGAACCCGCTCAGACGACGGAGGAGGGCGCGGAAGGCCGCCCGATCTTCCGGATCCCTCATCCGCAGCGCGCCGCCCACCATCCGCGGGGAAGGCCCTCCGCGGAGCAGGAGCAATCGGTCCGTCGGCGCGGCGGTGGCCGCCCACAGCAGGAGCACGTCCGTCATCGCCTGGCCGATGCCGGGGCCCGGCGCGCGGCCGGAGCGGTCGGCGATCAGCACCAGGTCGATCGCATCGCCCCGGCCCTGGGCCGTCGCCGGGATAGAGGGGACGCCGAGCCAGCCGGAAACGGCGAGAAGGAGAAGCAGTCGGGAAACCCACGAGCGCGGCAAGTCTTCCTCCAGGTTCACAGCGAGCTCAAGGGCTTGCGACGGGGATCATCCGGCGCGCCATCCGCAGGGCGATGGGGAGCAACCACAGGGTCACGCGGTCATCTCCTCATCGACCTCCGGCGCCTGGATCCATCGCTCCCCCTCCACCCAGATCTTCGGGTTCGGGTCGAAGAGATCCGGGGACCAGGAGACCCCGTGCTCCTCAAAGCGCCGCAGGCAGAGGGCCGGCTGATATCCGGTGGCCGCAAAGTAGCCCCGCACCTTCTCCTCATCCTCCGTCGTCCCCACCGGGCGGAACACATAGATCGGCTCGGTCCGGATCAGCTCCTCCCGCACCCCCACCACCTCGTCGATCCGAATCACCTTGCGGGTGCCGTCGATCAGGCGGGCGACCTGGACCACCAGGTTGAAGGCGCAGATCAGGCGACGGAGGGCGGCCTCGGGGAGATCCGCCCCCTCCCGGGCCATCCGCAGCATGGTCTCCAGCCGGGCGAAGGCGTCCTCCGGGGAATTGGCATGCAGGGTGGTCATCGAGCCCTGGTGGCCGGTGTTGATGGCCTGGATCATGTCCAGGGCCTCCCCGCCCCGCACCTCCCCGACGATAATCCGATCCGGCCGCATCCGCAGGGCGTTGATCACCAGATCCCGAATGGTGATCTCCCCCTCCCCGAACTCATCCGCCGTGCGGGTCTCCAGGCGGACCCAGTGGGGCCGGTTCAGGCGCAGCTCCGCGGTGTCCTCAATGGTGATGAGCCGCTCCTCCTCCGGGATGTAAGAGGCCAGCAGGTTGAGCAGGGTGGTCTTCCCGCTGCCGGTGCCGCCGATGACCAAGATGTTCAGTCGGGCCTGCACCGCCCGCCGCAGGAAGATGGCCATGCGGCGCTCCAGGGAGGCCCGCCGGATGAGGTCCTCGGGGTGGATCAGCTCTTTGCGGAAGCGCCGGATGGTGATCACCGGCCCGTTCAGGGAGAGGGGCGGCAGCACGATGTTGACCCGGCTCCCATCCGGCAGCCGGGCGTCCACCAGAGGGCGCTTCTCGTCGAGGCGCCGGCCGGCGTGGGCGGCCATCACCGCCGCCATCTCCAGCAGCTGCAGCTCATCCCGGATGTTCAGGCGGTCCGGCGGGACCGGCTGGAGCTGGCCGCGGCGCTCGACGAACACCTGACGCGGGCCGTTGATCATGATCTCGGTGACGGCGGGATCCCGCAGCACGTCCGGAGGCAGGCGGCCCTCCAGGGGATCCACGCGCAGGGCCGCTTCGATCCGATCCACCTCCGCAGGGTCCACCCAGCGGCGCATGCGGGCCAGGCTGCGGGGGCGCACCCCGGTGGGGGTGAAATACCCGTAGGCCCGCCCCATCTCGTCCACCCCCAGCTGGTAGTAGAGGAAGAGGTCCTTCAAGATCAGCTGGTCTCCCTTGAGGCCCTGCACCTCGGTGATCGCCACCACCTTGCGCTCGCCGCCGGGGAGGCGGGCCATCTGAACCACCAGATCGATGGTGGCCAGCTGCTCCCGGATGGCCCGCAGGGAGAGCTGCTGGGCCGCCTCGGCCCACATGACCATGGTCTCCAGCCGGGAGAAGGCCTCCTGGGGGGAGTTCGCGTGCACGGTGGTCATGGAGCCCTCGTGGCCGGTGTTCATCGCCTGCAGCATGTCCAGGGCCTCCCCGCCCCGCACCTCCCCCACCACGATCCGATCCGGACGCATTCGCAGGGAGAGGCGGACCAGATCCCGGATGGTGATCTCCCCTTTGCCTTCGACGTTCGGGGGCCGGGCTTCCAGGCGCACCACATGGGGGTGCTGTTCGTAAAAGCGCAGCTCGGCGATGTCCTCGATGGTGATCACCCGCTGTTCAGGCGGGATGAAGCCGGCCAGCACGTTGAGCAGCGTGGTCTTGCCCGAGCCCGTGCCCCCGGAGACCAGGATGTTGAGGCGGGCTCGCACCGCCGCCTTCAGGAAGGCGGCCATGGTCTCGGTGAGGGTGCCGTTGGCGATGAGATCCTCCATGGTGAAGGCCCGCTCCCGGAAGCGGCGGATGCTCAGGACGGGGCCGTCGACGGCGATGGGGGGGATGGCGGCCGCCACCCGGCTGCCGTCCGCCAGCCGGGCGTCCACCCGGGGGTTGCTCTCGTCCAGCCGCCGCCCCAGGGGGGAGAGGATCCGGTCGATGATGTGGAGCAGGTGCTCGCGGTTCTCGAACTCCACGTCCTCCCGGCGCTCCAGGCGGCCGAAGCGCTCCACGAACACCTCGGCCTGTCCCTCCTCGCCCGGCCGGGCCCTCCAGTTCACCATGATCTCCGTGATCTGGGGGTCCCGGAGCAGCGGCTCCAGGGGCCCCAGCCCCACCGTTTCGTCCAGGATGAGGTTGACAATCTCGGACTGCAGGGTGGGGGAGAGGACCTCCCCTTCCTCCCGGATCATCTGGGCGAGCATCGCCTCCAGGCGCGCCCGGAGGATGGGGCGGGGCAGCTGGAGCAGGGCCCCCAGGTCTCCCTCCTCCATCAGGCGGCGGCGGTAATGCTTCGCCAGCGCCCGCAGGGAGCTGCGCTCCTCCGTCCGCGCCCCATCCCCGCGCCGGGACGCCTCCAGTCGCTCCAGGATCGCCATCGTATTCCTCCTCTTCGGAACAGATCACGCGATGAAGCTTTCGAGAGGCCAGCAGGCTTCTTCCCCCGCGCCAAAAGGACCCCGGAAAAGGAGCCCACACCATCCGTGAAGGGACGCCAGCCTCCCATTTCAGCGCGTGACCGTCAAAGAATAAGGGGACGCGCTGAGCCCACTGTATCGATAGACCAGCACGTAGAACCGGCCGAGATGGGCGGCATCGACCGGATAAACGATCTGCTCATTGACCCCCGCGCCCGTTCGATTGGACCAGGCCGTCCATCGCACGCCCACATCCGACTCATGCTGAAGATACAGATCCAGATCCACTCCAGATGGCACCTGGAGCGTTAAGGTGATAGGCCCCGTCGTATCTATATAAAACTGGAAGAAATCATACTGATCGGCCGGATCATTGGCATACCCCTGAACCGTGGACGGAACCTGGATGCAATTGGCCTGGCTGCGCGTATTATTGGGCTCGATTTCGATAGTGACCGGCGGGCAGTAATTCCGCAGGACCAGGGGGAGGGCGATCACGGCGGGGCGAACGCGAACAGTTCCCGTGGCTGCGCCGATATTCCCCACCGCATCCTCCACCCGGGCGGTGAAGGTGTAGACCAGGGTCTGGGTGAAATAGAAAACCGGCGCGGAGAAGATTCGCGAAACCGCGATGGATCCCAGCGGGGATGTGGTGCCGGTCAGAAAATCGGTCCAGCCGGCACATCCATCACATGTGTAGGCAACCGTGTAAGAGACGATCCCGCTGTGGTTATCGCTGGCCGTCATCGTAACCGGAAACGTGCGATACGCCGTGGACGGAAGATCCAGAGAGACCGAGGGTGGCGTGTTATCCACTTTGAACGGCCCGATTTGGGAGGTCGCCGACCGGCGGTTCCCCCATCCATCTTGGGTTCCCAGGGTGACCGTGTAGATCCCGGATCCCACTGGGAAGGTCACAGCCGTGGTGCGGGTCAGCTGGCTGTCGGAGGCATCTCCGGAAAGCTGCACCTCATACCACACGCCCGCATTGTCGGAGACAGCGGTCCATGTGATGGGGAGACCATCCGGGAGCCGCGTCCAGGTATCGGTAGGGACACGACTGAACAGCAGGGGGACCTCCGGGGCCCGGGTGTCCACGCCGACGGCCCGGGTCACGGTGGAGGAGTTGCCCACCCCATCTGTAGCCGTCACCCGCAAGGTGTAGGTGACCCAGTCCCGGTCTGGAGGGAGGCTCCACAAGGCCTGCCAGGTCGAACCATCCCAGATTGCCAGGGATTCGGTGTCGGTCAGCACGCGGATCTCCTGAACCCCGGAGGCATCCGAAGCGGTTCCCGAGATCACCACCGGGGTCGGGAGCTGAGCCTGGGTGAAGATCGCCCCGGCGATCGGCGAGATCCATGTGATCGCCGGCCCCCGCCGCTCGATCACCGCTTCGCGGGTGATCCAGGAGGCATTCCCCAGAAAATCCGTGGCGGTGATCCGCAGCGTTTGGGTGACCCGATCGCTGGCAGGCAGCGGCCAGCTGGCGGCCCAGACCCCGGCAACCGGATCGAAAGCGGCTTCAGTCTCGGTGGCCGTCAGGACGCGCACGGACCGGACGCCGGAGCCGGGGATGCGGCTGTCCCCCACCTGGGCGGTATCCGTGACGGTTCCGGTCAGCGTCAGCGGCGAGGGATGGATGGTTGTAATCAGATGGGGAAGGGAGGATTCCAGGGTCACCGTAGGAGGGCTCACATCCGGCAGAACATCCAGCGCGACCTGAGCCAGCCCCAGCGCGCTGCTTTCCGCGGTGAAGACAACTGTGTAAAGCGCGAGGGGATCCGTCGGTTGGACCGTGTAGGTGAAGGCGAAAACGGCCGGCGACGTTGAGGCCGTAAAGGAGCGGGGAACGGTCCATTCAAAGGCGGGGCCTGCGGTCAGGGTGAGCATCGGAGTTCCCGAGAGTTCCACAGTGAATGTAAGCAGGCCAGCCTCGGCGAACCAGATCGCCCGGGTGATCGCGCCGCCGGGCATGGTGTCGGAGATGCGCAACGGCGACGCGGCAGTGGCCGTGATCGCTTCAAACGAGGGATCTGCCGGCTGACCGTGGACGGACGCCGAGCCCAGGGCCATCCATCCCAGAAACAGAAGGACCCCCAGGGCCACCAGCCCCAGCAATCGATTCCAACGCCGAGAGTCGGACATCCCTCACCTCCTCTAACCTGGTCTCGGAATTTCCAACGTCAAGGGTTTGGTGGCGGAGGAGGATTCGTTGGTGGCGGAGAGCCACCCGACTCCGGCCCCGGGGATGGGGGCGCCGGGGTGAATGTGGGGGTGGGAGTCGCGGTGGGCGTGGGGGTGGGGCTCGGGCGCGGCGTGGACGTGGGCGTATACGTGGAGGTGGGAACCGGGGTGGAGGTCGCCTCTATCTCCCCGGACGCCCGCTCAGGGGTCACCGTTGTGGACTGCCCCGGCAGCAGGATCGGCGTAGCGGTGCCGCGGGGACGAACGCTCCCACCTTCCTGCTCCGATCCCCCCCGCATCAGCACAGCCCACGCCAGAACCAGCCCCGCCACCACCGCGAGGATGCCCAGCCCCGCCGGGATGGCCCAGGGCGGCAGCCGGATCCGAAGGGGTGGAGCGACGATCCGCCGCCCCGGCATCTCCATGATCGCCACGGAGATGTTGTCCGGACCTCCGGCCGCGTTCGCCGCCGCCACCAGGGCTTTCGCCGCCTGCTCGGCGGAGTGGGTCCGCACGATCTCCAGGATCTGCTCGTCAGAGACCACATCGTGGAGGCCATCGGTGCACAACAGAACCACATCGCCGGGCTGAAGGCTGATGGGCTGGTAGCGAGGATCGGGGGGGCCTGCTCCGTCTAATGAGGCCACCCGCAGATCCACGCTCACCTCGGGCTGGATGCCCACGTAACGCTTGAGGACGTTGCGGTTGGGATGGGTTCGGGCCTCCTCCGGGGTCAGTCGGCCCGCCTCGATGGCCTCCTGGGCCCAGGTGTGGTCCACGGTGAGCTGGACGATGCGATCGCCCCGGATGAGATAGGCCCGGGAGTCCCCCACGTGGGCCAGGTAGAGGCGGCCGTCCTCGATCACCGCCAGGGTGACGGTAGTGCCCATGCCTTTCCAGATAGCCTTCTTCTGGCTTTCGGCGAAGACCTCCCGGTTGGCATGAGCGATGGCTTGCTCCATGGCCTGAGGGAGGGGCGCCGTGGGGTTCTGCTCCAGGAAATGGAGGATGTGCTGGACCGCGAGATTGCTGGCCACCTCCCCGGAGGCGTGACCGCCGATGCCATCCGCCACCACCGCCACATGACGGGGACGTCCGCCGGGCCCCTGAAGCTCCGCCACCCTCACAGCGTCCTCGTTGTTCTTTCCGCTCATGCCCGGATGGGTCGCATGAACCAGACGGGGCTCCAGGCGGTTATCCGGGGTCGCGGATCCCCGCGCTTTCGCAGCATCAGCACGAACTCGAAGGGCCATTACCCACCTCCTTGCTTCGCTCCCTGTCGGATTTCAACAAGCCCACCCATCTCACGATGTGGGGGTTGGGGACGAAGGCGGCGGCATCGGGGTAGGCGTCGGAGTGCGAGTAGGGACCGGCGTGGAGGTTGGCTCGACGCGCGTCGTTGGGGTCGGGGAGGGCATCGAACCGCCCTGGGGCAAGACTATGGGAGTGGGGGTGATCCGCACCACCGGCGTTGGGGTAGCTTCCGTCGTGGGAACACCCCGCCCGGTGGAGAGATAGAGCCCCCAGCCTGTTGCTGCCAGGGCCAACAGGAAGAACATGAGCAGATTCCGCCCCAAGGAGCGACCGGTTGGAGCCGGAGGCGGTGGGGAGGTCCGTTCCGGCTTGCCGTCCTCTTCCAGAAAGCGCCGATGCCAGGGCACCGCCTCGTTCAGCCGGCGGGCGACCAGGGAGGCCGTCGGCCGCCGCTCCGGATCCTTCGCCAGCATCTCGAAGATCAGATCGTCCAGGGGCGCCGGGGTTTCCCGGCGCAGCAGGGAAGGACGGGTGGGCATGCTCTTGCGGATGGCGCTGGTCAGCTGCTCGCGGCTCCGCCCCTCGAAGGGCAAACGCCCGGTGACCATGCGATACAGCACCACCCCCAGGGCATAGATATCGGCCGGCCGAGGATCGGGACGGGCGGTGCCGCCCTTCTCCTGTTCGATCTGCTCCGGGGCCATGTAAAGCAGGGTTCCCGCCTCCAGCCCCCGCGCCCGCTGGCGCTGGGCCAGCCCGAAATCCACCAGCACCGCCTCGATGCCCTCCTGAACCGGCCGTCGGAACAGGATGTTGTTGGGCTTGATGTCCCGGTGGGCGATGCCCCGGGCGTGAAGGTATTCCAGGGCCATGGCGACCTGGTAGCCGATCTCCACCGCCACCTCGATGGGCAGAGGCGAGCGCCGCTTGAGCAGTTCCTCCAGGCTTCCCCCCTCCAGCAGCTCCATCGCGAAATACCACTGTCCCGTCTCGGGGATGCGTTTGCTGTAAACCGCTCGCGGTCCCTCCTCCAGCGGATACAGCCGGACGATGTGAGGATGGTGAAGCTCGCGGAGGATCTCCACCTCTCCTTGCAGGGCCTCCTCATAGAAGGCCTGCTCGGCCGCTGTGCGCTCCGTATCCCCTCTTCCCCCCCGAGCCGCCTTTACAGGTCGAGAGACCTTCAGCACTACCCGGGCCCCTCGTCGGGTGTCACGGGCGAGATACAGCACTCCCATCCCGCCTTCATGAAGCGGCCGCTCGATCTTAAAAACATCGATCCGTTCGGGAACCTCGATCGGCATCTTACGCCTCCGTTAGGGAAAGTGCCGGCTTTTGAAGCCCTCACTGATCCGGCTCCTGGAACACTCGGGTCCGATCATCCGCCTCGGAGAAAGGTCGGGTTTCATCGCTGACTTCTCCCGGCGGAGGCGGGGGCGGCTGGACCGGCTTCTTGGTGGACTGGCCGATCTCCTCCTGATCCAGGCGCAGCCGGAAGTGCAGCTGCACGCGGCCCAGGTTGATGAGATCCCCATCCTGGAGGCGGGTGCCGTTGATGGGGACCTGCTCGTAGTTCACATAGGTGCCGCTGGTGCTTCCCTCGTCGTAAATGTAGAAGACCCCTTCCTCCATCTCCTCAATGCGGCAGTGCAGCCGGGAGACGGAGCGATCGTTGAAGACGATGTTGACCAGCGTCTCGTCCCGGCCCAGGCGAACATGGGTGCTGCGGATGGGGATGGTCCGCCGCTCCGCATCGCCTTCCACCACCACGAGCCAGGCGCGCGCCGGCTCGCCTCGGGCGGCCCCGGAGGGGAAGAAAGGCTCCGTGACCTCCTTGATGCGCTGCACGATGGGCTGGGTCATGGAGACAGCGGCCTCGCGCAACCGGGGGACCCGTGTGAAGGCGATGATGGCGATCAACAGGGAGATCAGAGCCACCATGCACGAGACCAGCGGCAAGAGGTCCAGGATCCCCCGGCCGGCCGGGGTGGGCGCCACCTGCCGACGGATCAATGGTCCCTCCCCTGTGCTGAACAGACCCTGGCTGTCTTCCACGTCAACCCGCAGCGGATTATCGCCGCCGGGAGCCTGAGCCAGACTCACAACACCCTCGATCAGGATCTCCGAATCAGTGCGCTGATATGATGTCCTCTCGAAATGCACTGGGCTATCGCCGATCCGGACCTGTCGAACGAGGAGATCGCAATTCTTGCATTGGTCGACCCGTCGGATACGTATGGTGATAGGCAAAGAAGGAACTTCGCTGGCCAAGATCGGGGAATCTATCCCTCCGCGTCCCTCCTCCTGGCCTTCCCACTGAATTTCCACCGCGGGAGGAGCCAGATGAATGGCATAGGACTCCCTCACCTCCATCAACTGCCCCCCGGCGTTCAGGCGCACACGGATCTCATGAGTGCCTCCCTGGCGAACCCGAGAGCGATAGCGCAAAGCCCAGACTCGTCCCCAGGAGGGAAGAGAACTATAAAACGAAGCTAGGGCTTCTTGATCCATCCCGTAGAGAAGCACCTGTCCTCCGGTCTGACCCGCAATGCGGCGAAGGTTCTGCATGGCCTGCTCGCTGCCCTTGCCTTGCGCCGGCCCGATCTGAATCGCATGGACCACAATGCGATGGCCAAACGCTCGATTTGTTACATCCGCCACCTGCTGATCGCTCAGGAAATCGATTCCATCGGAAAGCACGATCACAAATCCTGGCCGGCCTAAGGCATCTGGACGTTGAGCCAGGATGTCGATGGCCTTGCCCAGCAGATCGAAAAGAGGCGTCGCTTCCTTCCCCTTAGGCCGTTCCGGAAACTCAAACATCTGCAATCGATTCGAAACCTCGCCGCCATTTTTGGTCAATTCTTTCGGGCCAATGAAATCAATATTGTCTCCGATTGGGGCGATCAATGCAATCCGAGAGCTCTGATCCTTGGATTTTGCAATCTGACTAACGAACTCCCTGGCCTCCTCAAGCCGGGATTTGCCGGTATAGCCGCGGGATCGGGGGCTGAGGATGCTCTGACTGGCATCCAGCAGGATGACGATGTCCGCGCCCTGGGAAACAGACTCCAGGATCTGATCCCCGCTGGGGATCTCCTGGCTATCCTCCAGCAGAGAATCAACCTTAATGGGTTGATTCGAGGGAAGCCCGGTGGAGAGATCCACCAGCTGGAAGAAAACCGTCACGGTGGGGAATTGCGTGACATCCACCCCGTATCCACGGACGGCGAGGATCCCTCTTTGGGCGGAGACGGGAGGAGCGAGGAGGATCAGGAACAGCCCCAGGCCGGCCAGGGCTCCGAGCGAAAGCGCCAGCGCCATCCGCATCCCATGCTTGCCCTTCATGCGTTCTCCCTCCCCGGATGTTCGAAAGCAACCTGCAGCTCGACGTTTCCGATCCGCAACCGGGCCCCCTCCGGGAGACGGTAGGATCGATCCCGCTCCAGGGGGGCCCCGTCCATCCACGTCGTGTTCACCGTCTCGGGAAAGACCCGGATCCACCATGCGCCATCCTCCAGCCACAGCCGGGCGTGTCGACGGGAAACGTAGCGCCCGGGATCCTCGGCGCTCAGGTCCACCTCCGGAGGGTTTCCCTCCCGGCCGGAGCGACCCAGGATCCCCTCGCGCTCCAGCCGGAAGATCCGGCCGGTGGAGGTTCGCAGCACCAGGATGGGGGGCCGGGCCAGGAGGGCCTCCACATGGGCCAGGAGCGCCTCCGCCTCCGGGTGCTGCGGCGCGCGGGCCAGCACCTCCCGAAGGATCTCCCGGGCCGCCTCAAGTTGCCCCCCTTCGATCCGCCGGCGGGCCTCCGTCACCTGCCGGGCGATCTCCTCCTGCAAGCGGGTTTTCTCGATCTCCTCCTTCAGCAGCATCGCCTCGGGATGGCTGGGCCGGAGACGCAGGATGCGGTCGACGTACTCCGCGGCCAGGTCCAGGGCCCGCAGCTCGTAGAGGGCCTGGGCCTCCGCGCGCCAGAAATCCAGCCAGAAATTCATCCCCCATTCCCGCTCCTGAAGGACGGCCGCCAGAGCCTCCAGGGCGGCATCGGGATCCGGGAAACGGGCGCGCGGGTCCTTGTCCAGGGCGCGCAGGAGCCAGCGCTGGAAGGCCGGCGGCACATCGGAGCGCTGGAGGGGCGGGGGCGCCTGGCTGCGATGGGCCTCCCGCCGGCGGGCCGGATCATCATAGATGAAAAGGGGCCGGCCCTCCAGGAGGTGGTAGCCGATGGCCGCCAGGGCATACAGATCCGTGGCGAACCCGGCCTCCTGGCCCTCGATCAGCTCCGGGGCCAGATAATCCGAAGTCCCCAGGGCGTCCCATGGGCTGACCCCCGGCTGGGTTCGATAGACCGCGCGGGCCAGCCCGGGATCGGTCACATAGAACCGGCCCCCTTCCCCCCGCACCAGATTGCTCAGCTTCAGGCCGCCATGGGGGGTTTGGACGCGGTGGATCGCCCGCAGGACGAGCAGGACCCGCCAGAGGCACTCGGCCACCTGGCCGAAGGACAGGCGGCCTCCCTCCTGCTGCAGGATCATATCGAAAGGCGTCGCCCGCTCGATCCACGGGTAAACGACGTAAAGGGCATCCTCATCAGGATCATGCCCGACGGAGAGGGGAGCGACCAGATACGGATGGGAGAGATCCTTGAGGCGTCCTGTTAGATCCTCCAGGGCTCTCTCCACCCCCGCCCGATCCTGGATGAGAAAGGCATGGAGCACCTTCAGGGCGCGGAGATTCCCTCCCGCGTCCCGGGCCCGATACAGGATCCCCAGCTTCCCCTGGTGGACTTCTCGTTCGATCCGATAGGGGCCGATGCGCCGCCGCCGCATGTCCATCCCTCAACCCTGGCGAGACTTCGCGGAGCTGGCAGGGCGCCCCTGCGCCCCCCCTCCTTCCAGCGGGAACATCTGATTGGCCACCCGGCGGATGGCCTCCAGCAGCCCGGGGCGCCGCAGGACATCCGATGGCGCGCGGTCGTTGGCCATCCACGGATCCTCCGGGATCCCGGCCACCCAGCTGACCCCCTTCAACAGGCGCTGGATCGTATCCGGTCGGATCTCGCTGCGCCGCACGGCCCGATTCAGCACCACCCCGATCTCCCCCGGCACGTGGTGACGGTGAAGCAGATCGATGGCCAGATGGGTCGCGCGCAAGGCCGCCAGGTCCGGCGTAAGCACCAGGACGATCCGATCGGCCCGCTGGAGGGCCAGCAGGGTCAGGAAGTCCGCCGCCGGCGGGAGATCCAGGACCACATATCGGTAATACGTGCGCAGGTTGATGAGGAGATGGTGGAGGGCGGTGGCCAGGGCGTGCTCCACCCGCACGTGCTGGATGCAGCGCCGATTCACGTCCAGCAGGATCTCATCCTCCAGCGGCCGTCCATCCGAGAGCGCGCGGGCCAGCCGCTCCAAATCCGGGGCATCCTCCGGAGGCAGCCGGCTGAGCAGGAAGAGATCCCGCAGCATGCCCTGATGATCCTCCTCCCGGGGAGCGGCGAGGATGTCGAAGGAAAGCGATTCCCGGGCGCGGGTGATCAACGCGTCCACGATGGCGGGAGACCAGTGCTGAAAGTCCAGGCTCTCCAGCCAGGACCGGGAGGTCGGGTGGCCGGTCAGGGTTTCGGTCATCCCGGCGTGCCAGTTGAGGTCCACGTAAACCACGCGCGCGGGCTCCGGGGTGGTCGCCAGGCGGTCCGCCAGGCCCAGGGCTAGGGTGGTCTTGCCGACTCCCCCTTTCAAGCTGAAAACCCCGACCACCTGGCCGGTCTCCCGCCGGGCCGCCGACACGCGGGCTCGCAGCAGATCCCGAACCCGCTCCATCGATTCGATCCAGCCCTGAAAGCGCATGGGCCGGGTCATCCGGAGGACATCATCGGCCCCCGAGGCCATGGCGCTGCGAAGATAGCGCGGATCATCGAAGAGGGCTTCGCTGACGATGAGGATCACGGCCACATGGGGCATCAGCTGGGAGATCTGCCGGCACGTGCTCAGCTCCGGAACCCCTCCCGCGTTCTCGGTGATCAGGACGATCTCCGGAGCGGGACGGACATGGGGCAGCAGCTGAAGGGCCTGATCGGGGTTCTGGAACGTGCGAACCAGATGGACCCTTCCGCTGTTTGTCAGGTACTCCCGGATCCCCTTTTCCCAGTCCGGGTCGCTGGTGATCAGAACAACCGGGATCAGATCCGTTCGCGGCTCCATCAGGGCCCCTCCCCCTGGGAGATCTCTCGCTCGGGTCTGTCCGCCTATGGTCCGATGGCCCGGCTCCGGTCAATCAGGATGGGCGGCTCCTCCTTCTCGTCCCCGAACCGACGCAGGACGAACCGGATCTCCTTGGCGAAGTTGCGCATGTAAGTGAGCCGGGCCGCCTCCTCAAGGCTGAGATCCAGGATGATCACCATGTCCGGGGCCAGCTGGCCGCTGGGGAGAAGCCGGCCGATGGTGGCGCCGGTCAGCTCTCCCTCCCGCGGGAGCAGGTTGCTCACCGCCAGTACCCGGATGTTCTGGAGCATCACCACCGTCTGCCCTCCGCCGTCGGCCCCTCCTTCCATGGAGACCAGAACATCCACCCGGTTGCCCGGGCGGATCAGGCCGGAGAGGCCGGTCTCCGAGTTCACGCTGATGGCCACCGCCCGCCGCCCCGGCTCCAGCCCCAGATTGCGATCCAGCATGCTCCAGGCGAGGACGGAATCCTTCGGGATCGGGACCATCACCACCCATCCGTCCAGATCCTCATCCGCCTTCACCAGCCCCTGGAGCCGGTTGAAGTAGTAAACCGGGAGCCGGGTGCGCCGGAAGTATTCCCCGATGTTGTCCCGACGGAGGACGGTGAACTGAGGGACTTCCTTCTGGGCCACCAGCACCTCCAGCTGCTCCCCCGTCACCTGCGCGGCCTGCTGCACGATCCCAAAGCCGATCCCCACCGTCACCAGCCCGACCACCAGCGCCGCCCCCGTCAAAAT